>CAZAGJ010000017.1:0-46026 GCA_964484605.1 uncultured Roseburia sp.
GTCAATTTGTTGTCAAATCAATTTTATCAAGCCCACAAACCCGCATAAACACTGGATTTATTTATCCAAACTTTTCATCGTCGGGAACAGCAATACATCCCTAATCGCCGGGCTATTTGTCATCAGCATAACCATACGGTCAATACCATATCCGATACCGCCTGTCGGAGGCATACCTACTGCAAGTGCATTTAAGAAATCCTCGTCTGTGTGGTTTGCTTCATCGTCTCCGGCAGCAAAAAGCTCTTCCTGTGCCTCAAAACGTCTTCTCTGGTCCTCAGAATCGTTAAGCTCTGAATAAGCATTACACATCTCCCAACCATTCATAAACATCTCAAAACGCTCTACATATTCCGGATTCTCTGGTTTCTTCTTCGTAAGCGGAGAAATCTCGATTGGATGATCCATAACAAATGTAGGCTGAATTAAGTGCTCCTCTACATATTCCTCAAAGAACAAGTTAAGAATATCGCCCTTCTTGTGATGTTCTTCAAACTCAATGTGATGCTCTTTGGCAACTTTCTTCGCTTCCTCTGTATCCTTAATCTCATTGAAATCAACATTTGCGTACTTCTTGACAGCGTCCACCATAGTGATGCGCTCGAATGGCTTAGATAAATCCATCGTATTCTCGCCATATGTCAATGTAAGAGAACCATTTACCTGCTCAGCTACATAGCGGAACAATTTTTCTGTCAAATCCATCATACCGTGATAATCTGTATATGCCTGATATAACTCCATCAGTGTGAACTCCGGATTGTGTCTGGTGTCAACACCTTCATTACGGAATACACGACCAATTTCGTATACTCTCTCCATTCCTCCGACAATCAGTCTCTTTAAGTATAACTCTAAGGAAATACGCAGTTTTACATCTTCATTCAATGCATTGTAGTGCGTCTCAAAAGGTCTTGCTGCTGCACCTCCTGCATTGGACACAAGCATCGGTGTCTCCACCTCGATAAAATTCTGCTCGTCCAAGAAACGTCTGATACTGCTGATAACCTTAGAACGTTTCGTCATCGTATCCATGACCTCTTCGTTCATAATCAAATCCACATATCTCTGACGATATCTGGTATCTGTATCTGTAAGTCCGTGGAACTTCTCAGGAAGAATCTGTAAACTCTTAGAAAGAAGCACTACTTCCTTCGCATGTACAGAAATCTCACCTGTCTTTGTGGTAAAGACAATTCCCTTGATTCCAAGAATATCACCTACATCATACTTCTTGAAATCCTTATAAGAATCTTCACCAATATCATCTCTTGCCACATAAATCTGAATGCGGCCCTTTACATCCTGAATGTTGCAGAAGGACGCCTTACCCATGACACGTTTAAACATCATACGACCTGCAAGTGCAACTTCTTTGCCCTCCAGCTCGTCATAGTTCTCTTTGACATCTGTGGTATGATGTGTTACGTCATACTTAGTAATCATAAATGGATCCTTGCCATTTGCCTGCAGTTCATGCAGCTTATCATAACGCACCTTCAGCAGCTGGTTAACATCCTGCTGTGTACCGCCATTATTCTCCTGATTATTCTGTGCCATCTTCATCCTCCATCTCATCCGGCTGTGCCAACGACATCTCATGTCATCAGCAAAGTTTCTTTGTATTAATTCGCTCTATGAATAGAGAGTACCTTGTACTCCAGTTCGCCTGCCTGTGTCTCAACCTTCACAATGTCACCGACTTTTTTACCAAGCAATGCTTTTCCAACCGGTGATTCGTTTGAGATTTTGCCTTTCAGGCTGTTTGCCTCTGTAGAACCTACAATCTTATACTCCAGCTCCTCATCAAACTCACAGTCTAAAATCTTTACGCTGCATCCAATGCTGATTTTGTCAAGGTCAACCTCTTCCTCAACAACAACTTCTGCGTTTTTCAAAATCTTCTCAAGTTCCTCAATACGAGCCTCGATATCACGCTGCTCATCTTTGGCTGCATCGTACTCAGCATTCTCAGATAAATCTCCCTGCTCTCTGGCTTCTTTAATCTTCTGTGCAACTTCTTTTCTGCGCACTACCTTGAGTTCCTGTAATTCATCTTCCAGTTTCTTAAGTCCTTCGTAAGTCAGAATGTTTTTCTTATCCATTGCTCTCTACCCTTCTTTAATATCTGTATTTTTCCGATGCGCATCATTCGCGCATATAAAAAGCCTCTTCAAATCTGTCACGCCTTGGCTTTTTTCTTTTATTCTGTATGCCCTTGACAATCACAGTATTATAACCGATAGGCACTATGATGTCAAGATTTTCGCCCTTTTCCCAAGCTTTTTTATGGATGGGAACATAAAATTTTCCATAGTGCATCTGCTGCATATGGCAATCTCCCTCCCACTCGAAATCCAAAATCAGCGTTTGCACCTTCCTGCTCCTGTCATTCCGATTTTTGAATATACCATAAACCGTACTTTTGGAATACTGTTTTAGTCCCGTTTTGGGAATAATATTGACGATTAGTCCATTTTCCTCATACATTATCTCAGCAAACCGAAAAAAATATGCAGGGCGCTCCGTGTAGATGGTAAGAAAGTTCAAATCCTCCGCCAGCTGTTCCAAAACCTCCCGCACTCCCACCGGCTCGAAAATTCCCTCCCCCTCCGGTTCCTCATCGATAATTTCCAGTGCCACCTGCGCCGGCGGCAGCTTTTTCTCATTTAAAATCCCCAGAAAAACAGGTCGAAAATCGCGCAAAAATACATTGGAGTAGGACATGTCCATCAGCTCCCATCGCTACTTTCCTTCATTATATGATAGTACTTCCTCGAATAATGCCTGCAAATCCGCGTAGCTTTCTACCTCGTTAATTCTGCCACGAAGCTTGGATGAATTTCGGTAACCTGCGGTGTACCATGCTGCATGTTTGCGGATTTCACGAATTCCTGTATACTCTCCCTTGAATTCCAACTGCATGCTGGCATGTCGGAGAAGCATTTCTGTCACCTCTTCAAAAGACGGCTTCGCCAACGTCTCACCTGTTTCAAAATAGTGCAGTATCTGCCGGAATATCCATGGATTTCCCTCGGCGCCACGGGCTATCATAAAACCGTCACACCCGGTCTGTTCTCCCATCGCAATCACATCCTCCGCACTCTTTATATCTCCATTTCCGATAACCGGAATAGAAACTGCCTCCTTGACCTCACGAATGATATCCCAGTCCGCCTTGCCGGAGTAAAACTGCTCTCTGGTTCTGCCGTGAACTGCAACTGCTGCCGCCCCGGACTCCTGTGCGATACGAGCCATTTCAACTGCATTGATATGCTCATCATCAAACCCTTTTCGGATTTTCACTGTCACCGGCTTCTTGATTGCCCGTGCTGTTTTCTCAATAATTTTTCCGGCAAGAACCGGATTTTTCATCAGCGCAGAACCATCACCATTATTCACAACCTTCGGCACCGGACATCCCATATTGATATCCAAAATATCAAAAGGACGTTCCTCTATCTGCTTTGCTATCTCACTGATGATATCCGGGTCTGACCCAAAAAGCTGTAAGGACACCGGGTTTTCCCTTTCATCGATGGTCAGCAGTTCCTCTGTATTTTTGTTCTTATAAAGGATTGCCTTCGCGCTTACCATCTCCATGCACAACAGACCCGCCCCCTGCTCTTTGCAAAGCAAGCGAAATGGCAGGTCGGTCACGCCTGCCATCGGTGCTAATATCAAATTGTTCGGAAGGGTCACATTCCCTATCTGCAATTTTTTAACTGTATCCATATTCTCCTACTGTTCTATATTCTAAACTGCCATAATATACAACTTTTAGTACTTAATCTTGCCTGTTTTACGATTCTGCTTTTTGTAGATAATATTCATACCTTTCAGTGTCAGATTAGGATCATATACGTCAATCATGCTTGTCTCACTGGCAATAATTCTTCCTAATCCTCCGGTTGCTACAACCTTGATGTCTCCCATATCAGCCTCGGCAATCATATTGCGGACAATATACTCTGTCTGTCCAATCTGTCCATAGACAAGTCCTGCCTGCATAGAACTAATCGTCTCTTTGGCAAGAATGCTCTCCGGCTTGCGAATCTCAATCTCCGGCAGCTTTGCCGCATCCTCCCAAAGCGCCTTTGCTGAAATGCGGATTCCCGGCGCGGTAACACCGGACACAAATGCTCCGTCCTTATCTACCAAATCATATGTCGTCGCCGTTCCAAAATCAAGCACAAGCACAGGCCCACCATACAGTTCATACGCCGCTGCCGCATCTACGATACGGTCTGCACCAATCTGACGCGGATTCTCTGTCACGACACGAATACCAGTCTTGGTCCCCGGCTCCACAATAATCGGACGAATATTGAAATATTTTACAATTGCACCTTCTAAGGAATGCATCACATTCGGCACAACAGATGCAATAATGGTATCCTCGATATTCTCCGGATTAATCTCATTTTTCTCCAGTAAATTTACGAGCATCATTCCATACTCATCAGAAGTACGCGGCATCTTTGTCGTAATGCGAAAGCTTGCCACTACATCATCTCCACGAAATACTCCGACTGTAATATTTGTATTTCCAACATCAATTGTCATTATCATAGATGGCACCATCCTTTCTATCAGTCCTCTTCATCCCATCCCACATAAAGTAACTTGTAATACATTTGCAGAGATTCCAGCAATTCCTGCTTCTGTTGCTGCAACTGCTTTATCTTCAAACCACATCCAATCTCATCATAAAGCAAATCACCCTCATCACATGCGGTGCGGAACTCCAAGCTTCCTTCTTCATCAAATATCAGTTGAAATGTCCCTCCGATATCCTCCGTAAACAACACACACATGATTTTCAGTTCATCTTTAATCTGACTCGGAAGTTCCTTGAAATCTTCATTCAGATAAAACTTTCTGTTGTAAGCGCTCGCGCCGCACAGTACTACTTCTTCCATATCAATTCCTACCTTTTGACTATTGTTTCCTTATCCTCGCCCGGCACTGCCGTCATATCCGTAGAAAAGCCTACACATAACCATAAACACCTCGCACAGACACCTCGCCTGCCGAGACGAGTCTTCTGCTCTCCCATGTGTCCACAATCAGTTCTCCGCGAGCCGTGATTCCCATTGCTTTCCCTTCAAATGGCTCCTGCGGGTCTAATACCCGCACGCTTTGGTACATATTTACCAAATGCGCCTCATACTCTCTTACAAGCCCACTCAAATCCTCTGTCTCCAGAAAAACCTCATAGTAATGCTCGAACTGTTCCCAAACCTCCTCAATCAAAGTCTCTCGCTCGAAACGCTCCTTTGTCTCAAGGTACAGGGAGGTTGCCATCTGCGAAATCTCTTCCGGAAATGATTTATTATATACGTTTATTCCGATGCCAACAACCACATGGTTTACATAATCCACCTGTGCACTCATCTCTGTGAGAATCCCGCAAACCTTTTTGCCATTCATCACAATATCATTCGGCCACTTGATTCCCGCCGCTCTTCCCGTACATTTGCGAATAGCCGCCGCCACAGCCAATGCCGCAACGAGCGTCAGCATGGATGCATTGTTCGGTTCAATCGCCGGCCTGAGCATAAGTGTCATAAAAATGCCATCTCCAGCCGGAGAGTCCCATGTCCTGCCTCTTCTGCCTCTTCCTGCCTCCTGCCGCTCTGCAATCACTACGGTTCCGTTCGGATAGCCTTCCTCCGCAAGCTGCTTTGCTTTCGTATTCGTCGAGTCAATTACGGGTGTATAAAATATCTCATTTCCAACCCATTTCGTTTTACGGATGCTAAGTAATTGCTCTTTCATCTATTCTCCCAGCGTTGCAAACATCACTGCTTTAATCGTGTGCATACGATTCTCTGCCTCATCAAAAACAACGGACTGTGCACTTTCAAAGACCTCGTTTGTCACTTCCAGTTCACTATATCCAAACTTCTCGTATACCTCTCTGCCAATCTTTGTATTCAAATCATGGAATGCAGGCAGACAGTGCATGAAAACAGCCTCCGGCTTTGCATTTGCCATCGCCTCTTTATTTACCTGATACGGCATCAAATCATGCAGTCTCTCTTCCCAGACTTCATCCGGTTCTCCCATGGATACCCACACATCTGTGTAAATTACATCTGCATCCTTCGTACCTTCTGCCACATCGGATGTCAATGTGATAGTCGCTCCGGTATCTTTTGCCACATCCTGACAGTATGCCACCAGCTTCTCATCCGGGAAATATTTCGGAGATGTACATGCCACAAAATCCATGCCAAGCTTCGCGCATGTCACCATCAGCGAATTGCCCATATTATATCGCGCATCACCCATATAGGTCAGCTTAATACCTTTCAAATGACCGAAATGCTCCTTGATTGTCAGCATATCTGCAAGCATCTGTGTCGGATGAAATTCATTGGTAAGTCCATTCCAGACCGGAACACCCGCATACTCTGCAAGCTCCTCCACAATGTCCTGTCCGTATCCGCGATACTCGATACCGTCAAACATTCTGCCTAATACTCGTGCCGTATCTGCAATACTTTCCTTTTTGCCAATCTGGGAGCCTGACGGATCTAAGTATGTCACATGCATACCTAAGTCATGTGCCGCCACTTCAAACGCACAGCGGGTACGTGTACTTGTTTTTTCAAATATCAGCGCAATATTTTTTCCCACCAGACTGTTATGAAGAATCCCCTGCTTTTTCTGATCCTTTAAGTCCTCCGCAAGGTCAATTAAATATGTAATCTCCTCCGGTGTAAAGTCCATCAGTTTCAAAAAATTACGTCCTTTTAAATTCATATGACTGCCTCCATACTGTTAAGTGCAAGCGGGCTGCCACTTCCGTGACAGCCCGATAAGTTCATGTTATAGTGTTCTATTTATTCTCCAGGGCAACCTCTGTCACGGATTTTGCCAGCCCTGCAAGTCCCTGAATCTCAGACGGGATAATAATCTTTGTCGCCTTGCCGTCCGCTGCTTTTGCAAATGCTTCTAAGCTCTTCAACTGGATAACGCCCTGATCCGGCGCAGCTTCCTTGAGCATACGCAAACCATCTGCGTTTGCCTGCTGAATCTTGAGAATAGCCTCTGCCTGACCTTCTGCCTCGCGAATTGTTGCTTCTTTCTTCGCTTCTGCACGAAGGATTGCTGCCTGTTTCTCAGCCTCTGCGTCAAGAATTGCAGATTCCTTTTTACCTTCTGCCACAAGGACTGTGGACTTCTTCTCACCTTCTGCACGGAGGATTGCTTCTCTTCGCTCACGCTCTGCCTTCATCTGCTTCTCCATCGCATCCTGAATGGCTGCCGGAGGAATGATGTTCTTCAACTCAACACGCTTTACCTTGATACCCCATGGGTCTGTTGCAAGATCAAGTGTTGCACGCATCTCTGTATTAATCGTCTCTCTGGATGTAAGCGTCTCATCTAACTCCATATCACCAATAATGTTACGAAGTGTGGTAGCTGTCAGATTTTCAATTGCGATAATCGGATTCTCAACACCATATGTGTAGAGCTTCGGATCCGTAATCTGATAGAAAACAACCGTGTCAATCTGCATTGTTACGTTATCCTTTGTAATTACCGGCTGTGGCGGAAAATCAACCACCTGCTCTTTTAATGTCACTTTCTTTGCTACACGGTCAATAAACGGAACTCTGAAATGAATACCTGTTGGCCATGTTGCCAGATATCCTCCCAAGCGCTCAACAATATATGCCTGTGCCTGCGGAACTATTTTGATGCATGATGCTGCCAGCGCCAATGCCAAAATTACCAAAATAAAAAATGATGCAATCAAAAATCCCATGTCTGCTTCCTCCATTTTCTTATTCAAGGGCAGAATTCCTCTATTTACCGCCCATTTGTAAACATATTACTATATTTGATTTCAAATTACAAGAACAGCCGCGGAAAATCTATAGTTACATTTTCCACGGCTGTTCTCCATTTCCGGCAATGCCGGCCAAATTCAACTATTAATAGAATACATGATTACCGATAACAACGCCCGCATGACCGGAAGACGCTCTACGGAAACTCATTGCTCCACCTGTGTTATCCATACCATTGATGGCTTCCTGTGCCGCCTGTAAGCAGCTTGCTTTCACACCATTTGCAATTTTATTGGCGACATAACCTCTGCCCGCCGGTGGGAACTGGCTCGGCTGATAGATAACTTCTGCAATCGTGTTCGGATATCTGCCTGACTTCACGCGGTTCATAACTACCGCTCCAACCGCAAGCTGTCCTTCATATGACTCATTACCAGCTTCACATTGAATCAATGCTGCCAACAAAGTCACATCATCTACCGATGCTGCCACTGCTGCATTCTGCACGGTACCGGAACTTGCCACCTGTGCAGCTGCCGCTGCCGCCTTTTCTTCCTCAATACGTGCAAGTTCTTCTCGTTCTTCCTGAATCGTAATTGCCTCACCAAGCGCGAGTTCTGTTGTTACATATTCAGCACTGACATATCCTGTTTCTCCGGCATAACTCACCGCAACCCATCCTTCTACCGGTTCCGCCTCTGTATTGACAGTCAGTGACATTCCCGTTGATACGGCTGCTATCACAGAGCCTTCTGTGGTTGCTTCTCTTCTAATCCTAAGTCCATTCGTCTGAATCTCTGCTTCCGTGTTAAAGTTGGATGTCGCATAATTCATCGCATCTATTCCGAATACGCAGTAAGAATTTAAAACATAACCGTCTACATTGCCGGATGCTATATGAGTCCATGTGTCCCCATATTCAACAATCTCTGCCACATCACCCTTATATAATTTCCCTACAATCTCTGCATTTTCATCGCCTGCTGCTCTGACATACAAAAATTCCTGTACATCCGCCATCAAACGATTCTGCCATGCAAGTTCTTCTTCTGATAATGTATTCTCGGTAACAGCCGTCTCTTCAAGAGCCACTGCTTCCTCGCCTTCTGCCGCCGCAACCAGTCTCGTCTGCGTATATTCGACATTCGCTGTCACTGCGTCGATGTTCGTCAAGGCATCCGTCTCCACCTGATCCAGATGAGCAACAACTCCCGCTGTTCCCGTTGTAGCTAAGTCCGTCTTTTCCTCTACAGCCACAGTTGCACTCTCTGCTGCAACCATATCTGTAGCCGTTGCGATTGTGATCATCAATACCAACAAACCGGCAGTTGCGACACTCTCAATCGCTCTCTTTCTTAAACTCATAGAATCCTCCATCGGTGTTTACCAGATTATTGAAATAGTATTACACCTTTGTGCTATTTTATTCGTATTTTGTTACATTTATTACGGATTTATTACAGACGCATTATATCAACGCCCCTCTGTTTTGTCAAGTTTTCTGTCTTTGCCTAGGCAAAAAGTACTTTTTACACTATAAAAAGACTTCGTCAAGCACTGCAGTAAGCAGTTCAGTCTGTGTCTGCGCATTTTCCATGGCTGATGTTTCTGCTTGTCCCACTGCCTCTTTAGGCGGTTCCTCTTCTTTTTCGCTTAGCATCTGCTCCCGGACAGATTTTCTCGTACATTCATTCTCTCTCCGTATGCATTTCAGAAGTTCTTTTATCCTATGTAATATGACGAGCAAAAGAACAATGATTATACCGTCCATAAGCACAGACAATTCCTTTGCATGCTGCATCAAAAAATGTACGCTCTGCATCATACACATTACCTCTTTTCTATTGCCGAATTATTCACGGCAAGCTGTTTCTTCCTATTATAAAAACTGTCGTTCTATTTTAAAAGAATTTTCGTTCTCACTTTTAAAGCATTTTCCGACATTTTTCGTGCATAATATCGCTTCTGCCGTGCTATTTTTCATTCATTGTCCTTTCTGAAATTTACAAGTCTTTTCTTGACTTTTACGCATAAGGGTATTATAAATAGGGAAGTAGATAAGAGGAAAGGGATATTTTCTATGAAAAAAATTGTGATGACCGGAGGCGGTACAGCAGGTCATGTAACACCAAATATCGCATTGATGCCCACCTTACGCCAAGAGGGTTATGAGATTTCTTATATTGGTTCCTATGAAGGTATCGAAAAGCGCTTAATTGAAGAGCAGAATGTTCCTTATTATGGAATTGCATCCGGAAAACTTAGACGCTACTTTGACCCTAAGAACTTTTCTGATCCGTTTAAAGTGCTAAAAGGTTATGGTCAGTCCATAAAAATATTAAAGAAGATAAAACCGGACGTTGTGTTTTCCAAAGGCGGTTTTGTATCCGTACCGGTTGTGTTAGCGGCAAGACATTGTAAGATTCCGGCTATTATACACGAGTCTGACCTGACTCCCGGACTTGCAAATCGAATTGCAATACCGCGTGCAACCAAGGTATGCTGCAACTTTCCGGAAACTTTATCCTATCTTCCGAAGGAAAAAGCTGTTCTTACCGGATCTCCGATTCGTAAAGAGCTGTTATCCGGTAACGCCAAGGCAGCTTTCTCGCTGTGTGGATTTGAAGATCATTCCAAGCCTGTTATCCTGATTATCGGTGGAAGTAGCGGTTCCCGTGCCATCAACACTGCAATTCGGGATTTACTTCCTGAGCTTATCAAAAGCTACAACATCATTCATCTATGCGGAAAGGATAATTTAGATTCCTCCCTGAATTCCACCGGTGGATATGCGCAGTTTGAATACGCCAATCAGGAACTGGCCGATATGTTTGCCTTAGCTGACCTCGTAATTTCACGTGCCGGTGCTAATGCCATCTGCGAGCTGCTCGCATTACACAAACCAAATATTTTGATTCCGTTATCCGCAGCGGCAAGCCGCGGTGACCAGATATTAAATGCTAATTCCTTCCGTTCTCAGGGCTTTAGCTATGTATTAGACGAAGAATCTCTGGCAAACACAACTCTGTTAGAAGCTATCGAGCATGTGTTCCGCAAAAAAGATTCTTATGTAAAAGCCATGGAGCAAAGTAGCACGAGCAATTCCATTGAGACAATTGTCTCTCTGATTAATGATGCTGCAAACAACTAATCATAGAGCGGGATTCCAAATAATCATTGGAATCCCGCTTTTTCTGTACGAATTCGTCATGTCTCTCTAACTGCATTTCAACGAATCTCTAATCTCTGCCATCTCCTCTTCAGAAAATGTCTCATGATTCCACAGCAGGATATCATTGTTCTTCGCATTCTTATAACGTGGAATCAGGTGCATATGAAAGTGAAACACCGTCTGACCTGCCACTTCATGATTGTTCTGAAGAATATTAAATCCATCACAGCCAAGCACATCTGTCATGTGTACCGCAAGCTTCTTTGCGAGCTTCATTGCCCTGCCAGCCACTTCCTCGTCAATCTCGTAAATATCTACATAATGCTCTTTTGGCAGAATCAACGCATGTCCCTTTGCCGCCGGTGCTAAATCCAGAATTACCTTAAACTCATCATCTTCATAAATAGTATTCGATGGTATCTCTCCTGCAGCAATCTTACAAAAAATACAATTTGAATCTCTCATCTTTGCCTCCTTTATTACATTTGTCGAATTTTGTTGAATTGTTGTTATTGAACTTCGCTTCCAATAATGTTAAACTATCACATAGTCGAACCACGTTCATTCTTCACAGATAAGGCAGGCGTACCGTGTTAAATAATGAAGACTATCTTAACATTTTCCACGAAATTAAAAACTCTATTACTCTGGTAAACAGTTCACTACAGCTCGTAGCCAGAAAACATCCCGAAGTATGTGACTTTGAATACTGGAACGAGGCCATGTCTGAAATCAGTTTTCTAAAAAATATGGTCACACAACTCTCTTCTGCACGCCTTTGCGATCATCTCAATATCATGCAGGTTAATATCTATTCTTTTATTCATCAGATATCAAAAACTATTCAGAGTATCTGTCTGAATGGATTTACCTGTAATATTATTCTTGACGGAAACCTTCCTCTGATTGAACTCGATCCACAGCTCATGAAACAGGCTGTTATTAATATCATCAAAAACGCTTACGAAGCTATGCATTGCACCGGCACTGCCACACTTCATATATTCTATAAAAACGACCTTATGCATATCGCAATCTCAGATACCGGCGGCGGCTTGGATCCTGCTATTGCAGATGCCATCTTTCAGCCTTTTATCACTTCAAAAACCGGCGGAAGCGGCTTAGGTCTTGTCATAACCCGTCAGATTATTGAATCTCACCATGGCACCTTAGCATGTGATTCCCGTCCGGGAGACGGATGTACCTTTACAATTTCGCTGCCACTTACGCAAAATTAAATACTGTATCTAACATACGCAGTGTTTTAAAGTTACCCTTCGCAGTCATCTCTCCTGTCATGAATGCCCGCTGGAATGTCATTCTGCCTGCAATAATTGACTCCATAATCTCCTGGGTCAGCTTCGCATAAACATCAATGTTCTCTTCCTGCCCATAATGAATTGCTAAATCGTCTCGATTCACCTCAACAAAAAGCGGTTTTTTATTATCATCCAGCAGGAACAGATATCTGGCATGGAAATCCTGCTGCGGTACGAATCGCTCTCTAAATTCTGCAATATATGCAGTATCTTCGTCCTGACTCGCTTTTCCCATCATGTCCTTAAACATGGATGCCAGTTCCTGAATATCCTCTTTTTGCTTTTTCACATAACTATCGTCCGATACATATTTAGACAGTTGCTCGCTCTCCTGCGGTGTAAGTTCCATCTGCGGTGTACGAAGTACCGTCTGTTTCACCGCCAGATTACTGGTCGGCAGACTCTTCATCTTTTGCGAAATCGTACGATACAGATTCTCCGCTTTTTTCTCAATAATCAAGTTATAGTCCTTGTTCATCTCAAAGCTTACAAGGTCATCCACATAACCACAAAGCCCCGGGCAAGGCAGTCCACCAAGAATTTCCCATGCATTTGCCAGCGTCACTTCCCCTTCGCGTTCTCCGTATGTGGTTGACATAACAATTGGCTGCATATAAGTTTTCTGAATCTTCTCCTTATCTGCATACAGCCAACATGCATCCAAAAACTGCTGCATATAACCACCGATACCCAACCACTCAACTGTCGTCGCCAAAATAATACCATCCGCATCCTTCATCGTCTGAGGAAGTGTTGCAATCTCGTTCTTGTGTTCAAAAATGTTGATTCGCTCTACCGTGACACGCAACTCGCGCAGCACCTCTTCCATTTTATTTAAAACATACAATGTCGGATCGTCTAACAACCCTCTACCGCCATAATAAATATTAATCTTCATTTGCAGCCTCCATTAGCTTTCTTCACACTTCAAAGATGAAGCATCAGTTTCAGTATATAAATTTTCGACATTAAAATCAACATTTTTGACGTTTTCTGCGATATAAAATAGCCGTTGTCGCAAATCCGCTTATTAATCCACCTATATGTGCCCAATTATCAATTCCACTGGAAGAAAATCCATAATATATCATCAGGAAAACAGAAAAGACCAATCTCTTTGCTGTAATATCCTCCCATCGTCCCTTGTGAATCATCAATATCCATAAGAATCCGCCAATAATACCATATACTGCTCCGGATGCTCCCGCTGAAAGAGCATAATCTCCTGTCAACAGCATCATCAGACAGGAGCAGCATGTTCCGCCGAGCAGTGCTGCCATATAGATCACCAGCATACGCATATGTCCTACGGCACGCTCTAAGCGTTCCCCAATACCATACAATATCACCATGTTATTGATAAGGTGTTCTGCGCCAAAATGAATAAATCCTGCCGTAAGAAGTCTCCACCACTGGTGCTTTTCACTGATTAATGTGGGATACAGTCCGCCATATTTCAGTATAAATGAAGAATCATTAGTACTTCCGATTATTTCCATTATCACATAAACAAATACATTTACAGCAAGCAGGCTGATTGTTACATATGGCAGTTTCTTTTTACTTTTTTGTGGATGAGCTGCCATTTGCTCAAGTGTCTGCCGGAGTCCATAGAACTCTCCCGGTTGATTCTCATAAATCAATACTTTATGCTCTATCGGACGATAGCCCCACGTATTCCGGCAAACAGAACACATCTTTCGCACCTGCTCCTCACTGCCTCCAATGAGCAGCGTCAGAACCTCCACATGATATACCGGAAATCCATCCGGAAAATCGGACAAAATACTCTGTGGATGATAGAAGCTTCCCATTACCCACTCTGTCATATACTGCTGCCGTTCCAGCCGCATTTCATATCCTTGTGTCTGGTTCACCGCGAGCACAATATGAAACCCTTCCTGATAATAGCGGTAGTATATACCAATCTCTTCCGTTCTTCCCCTAAGAAAACGATATCCCATACTCCTTAATGCTGCATCTGTCTCTCTTTGCATCATTTCTCATACTTCCTTTAATTTTGCTGATATCGTTATTATAGAGATTGCATTACCAGAATGCAAACGCTTCCAGCCTATATTTCCTTAAATAAATCTAAACTTTTCATCTGCAAAAATAATAATCTCATTCTTCTGCAGGCTAATCTTCGTCTTATAATTTAAAAGTTCACCTCCAACATAGGTTCCGTTGGAAGAATTTAAATCTTCTATCATATATACATCCCCAATTCTGCTAATCTTAGCATGCTTCCGACTCACAGTGTCACTCGGAATATATCCTGCACATGTCCGTTCGCTTCCAATCAGATACTCGTCCCCTTCAATCACAAGATTCTCGCAATTTCCTGTTCCTTCATAACGCAGAACCCCCTCTATTGGTTTATTAAGCTGTGCCAGCAGCACTGTCGGTCTTGAAACTGCATGTTCCTCCTCTTCCTCATCCGGCTCAAAAACAAACTTCTCGTCTTTACCGCCCAATGTTTTCGTCCCTGCCCGCTTCGGACGTCTTCTGTATAGTTCCTGTGGCAAATAATCACGCAGAATTTTCTGTATCCGATGCACGCACTTTCCCAGAAATGTATTCTGACATACCATCTCTTCTTTCTCTTCCATGAGTTCACCCGGTATATCATTCTCCTGCCCGAATGTCGTCGACAGCGTTTTCTCAAAGTCCTGCATCTCCGACACCGCTTCTTTTGGCACTTCCTCCGCCTGATAAGCCAGTGAAATACGCTCCTTCAACTGATACAGGCTCCATCCCTTTTTGCATGCCTGTTCATAAATACCATACGCCAACTCCACTGCCTTCTCGTCCTCATGCGCAAGTTTTGTCAGCAAATATTCCATAAGTTGTAAAAACATCTCCTCTATTAACATGGTATTCTGAGGATAATAGCAAAAAAATATTTTTTTCATTTCATAATCCAGATAGATACTTTCCGTCATCAACAGCATATTTTCTGCTTTCAGCAAAATGCCGTCCAACCCTTCAGCCGCCTCATAAATTCCCATCAAAATCCTGCACAGCAAATTGTAGTCGAGGCTTCGTTCCTCAAGGACAACATCCAGAGACTGCTTCCCAGTAATGTCATACCATAAGCTGCATGTTCCATCCTCACAGATCCTGTCCGCAAACAGTATTCCCGGAAGCGATGCATATGTAATCATCTTCTCCTCCCATTCGCTCAGACATACATTCTGTTCTATTACCATATGACTCGTCATCAACTTTCTAATATAACGAATTTCCATTCTCTATCATATCCCCTATCCCGTTACATATATAAAATAACCGTACTGCGTCCAGCTTTTCTTCAGTCGCAGCTGCTTCCACCGCATCCAGACATTCCATATACATCTGTACACCACTGTCAACTGCCAATATGCACAATGCCAGCCATAGCGGTATGATAAGTGCAGCCTCCACTGTAAGACTTCCTCTGACCTTTTTCATAATAATTGAAACAGATATGCCACCAACATAAACGGCACAAATGGCAATCTGTAATTTCTCCCTTTCTTCTTTACTGCAATCATAAAAAGTGCCACACTCCCTGCCATAGCAAGTGCCACCATAAGCAGATTTATATTTCCCCAGAATTTCAGATAAATCCCGGTAACTATGAGCATCAGCCCATCTCCCACACCAACGCTTCCTCCTGTTAGCCATGCCAGCAGTAATACCACGATTCCGACACAAACTCCCGGGAGTACATTCCATATGCTCTCCTTTTGTACACCCGCCTGTAAAGCGATACCTGCAAAAGCTGCAACCAAAAGCAAGAGTACATTTATCTGCTTTTCTTTCCAATCCTGATATGCCGCAACTGCCATAAAAATAAGAAGCACTGCGCTTACTATATTTTCCTTTATCTGCATTTCTTTCACCCTGATATTTCTCGCTGCACCTGTTTAATATGCTTCATTCGTACAACATCTGCTACAGCTTCTTCTCTCTTCCACTTCCGACAGCCGCACCATATAAATCGTGCGTTTAATACCGCTGCAATTCAAATCGTTATGATACCGATTCCCCTGATTTGTGATATAGACTGTGCCCCATGCATTTTCCCGACCTCCACATTCTTTGCATTTGTAGTATTTCCCACCGTTTTCACTGCGTAGCTCCGTAATCTGTTCCCGCTGCACTGACCGAATGCTGAGTTCTAAATGTGAACATGTGCTTGTACTGTGATACACACTTCCCGTCTCTGTGATATATACCCACTGTTCCTCTCCATCCGCACTATCTCCGGGCTTCCAGCCATTCCACTTCCGACAGTCTGCATGCTGCTCCATCACAAAATTTCTCGTCCAAAAGATTTGTATTGGCAAACGAATCAGATAATCTGCTTTTACACACACATCCCGCCCATCAAATTCTGATTGCAAAAGACTGATACCCATCTTTCCACCCAGAATATACTCATCCGCAAGCTCTTGTTCCCCAAGTTCCTTTAAAAACAACATTTCTGCCACAGCCAAATCCGGGATAGCATTTTCCTCTGCCGAATAAACTGCCAGTTGTCTCCCTGTATCATCTAATGCCTTCTGTACAACCAACTGTATCTGCATCATTCGGAAAAAAAACAGTATGCTTACAAAAAAGCTTGCCGCAAGCGGCAGAATCACTGCTGCTTCAAGCGTAAATCCTGCCGGAAAACAGGAACGTCGCGGTGTCTCCTTATGAGAAAAATGGAATCGTAAATTTAAGAGCTTTAAAAATCGTGTGTTTCCGGGGAGAGAACAATCCTTTCTAATAAATTTATCATGTCTTGATATTTTTAACGAATAAAGAGACACCGCGACACCCCCGTTTTAATAATAAGAAAAGCTCTGCTGATTCTGATATTCTAAAATTCTTAGTTCTCCGGCATCCAGTACTGAAAAATCCCAAAACAGCGGCTCTGCCTCGTATATCAGCCCAAATGTGGCAGCACTTAACGTATAATCCATCCGAAAATTCCTGTATGCATAAATGCTTCGAATGTTCTGTTCCATCACATCCATCATTCGATAAGCCAGATTTTTCTCTGTCAGCACATACAAAAAACCTTTCAGATATTGCTGATAACTCCACCCATTCTCACAGTTATCTGCCTGCACACTTCCTGCGAGAAATTGTGACATATTAGAAAGACGGCTCGTCCATTGCTCCCCATTTTTCACAAATGCTATCGCCTTTCCTGCAAATAGAGCCCGCACATCCAAAATGCTTTCTACATATGCCCACGCTCCAATCAACCCATATTTGACAACCTTAATAATTGCCGGATTGGCAGTGAATCCAACAAGTGTCACTGCCATTTCCTCTGTCATAAGTCTTTTTTCTTCATCTGACAGGATATGCAGCACATTTGCCGCCTCGCGCATAAGCAACAGACGTTCTACAACCGACTCCAAATTCTCCCGGTCAGTCTCTTTCCCTGCAACCACATATTCAAATTCATATGTAAGAGCCCTCTCTTCCATCGGTGCGACGTAGTTCGAAAGGTGGTCTTCTACATACTCAGTTACCAGAATTTTCTCATACCACCCTATATCCGGAATGTATTCTCCTGTACCTTTTTGTAAATTGCGATTCCCGATACAAGAATTTCCTTCAATTCCTTTTGTTGAAAGAGCATCTGCATCTTCTATGACAGAGCCAAGCACAAAGCTGTCCTTCCATGTCAACACATCCTGCAGTGGATTCTCCTGTGTAGGTTCCGTTGAAGCAGTTCTGCTTTTCGTATTCTCGGTCTGCTGTGCATATGCTTCTGTAATTGCCTGCGTGGCATTTTCAATACTATCGCCAATCCGATAGTCTTCCTGCACGGTTTGTTCCCTTGAGTAATGCTCATACAGTTCCTGCATAATCTCCATCGGCAGATTATGCTCCATATAATCTGCCACACTATGTAGAAATACACGCCCTTCTCCGTCCGTCATAAGCTGGTATGCTTCCGGCATCGCTGATACAAGCATCGCCTCCATCATCCGTCTTCCATCTCCCTGCTGTTCAAGATTATCCCGCACCCTCGCACCAAGCACACCGGTGCAATACGCCTCTGAGAATGTGGTTCCTCCATAAGCTCCGTCAAGTCCCAACAAATGGTAGTTCTCCCACAATGCCGGTTGGTATTCTGCAAATACAGACTCCACTGCCAGTTCCGATGTCATATCCACATATTGACGTAGTATCTGAACCCGTCCTGCCTCCAGCAATGCAAATAGAAACGATGCCACCAGCATAAAAGTCAATGCTGCAAATACCGTCATGCTGCCCTTTATCTTTATCTTCATATCATACCCTTCCGGCACTTCTTGTAATGGTATCGAAAATATCATTTACCAGCCCTGTCAATTGTTCCTTAAATATAAGAACCAATCCAATCAAAACCACCAATATCAGAATCAGTTCTACAACACCTACTCCATCTTCTTCTACAAAAAATTCACGAATACCTCGCATATAAATCCTCCCTTCTATAATTGAAACGCAAGCACTGCCGGAACCAGTAAAACCACCATTACTAAACCCAGCATAAGCAACATTGGAAATAAAAGCTTTGTACCCGCCTCCTCTCCATAGCGCCTCGCTGCGCCTTTGCGCTCCTCGAATGCCCGCTCTGCTTCCTCCTCCAGCAATGCCATGATTCCATTACTTCCTTTTCTTAGATTCTGTGCCAGCAGATTTCCTAACTTCCGATACTCCGCCCTCTCACAACGATTTCCTAACCGCTCATACGCCGCGCCTTCCCCCATTCCATTCTCTATCTCCCGGCAAACCACCAGTAATTCTTCATATGCCGGCTGCTCCTCCACGAGATGTTGTTCTTTTTTCTCATTGTAATTTAAAGCAAGCTTGCGGACAGCTCCCTGCAGCGTCATGCCTGCGCCCAGCAAAAGCGCTATCTTACTTACCATATCCGGGTATTCCAATTCCAAAAGCCTCACACGCTTTTTCTCTTCTTCCCGCTGCCTGCTCTGCTTTAACAATGGCAGAAATGCTGCTAATACAATTCCCAAAAACAATAGCTTCTCCGGTGTTCTATCTGTCTCCTCTTTCCAGTTAAGCTGATGTCCGTCTATCACCCCCGGAAGTTCCAGATAAGTCTTTGCCGCCTCCGGCTCCTGTCCTTTCAGTTTCTGCCCTATCTGCCAGACAATCTCCTCCTTCTCATTCCTTGCTATGGGGAACACGCGAAAATAAAATTCCTCTGTCCGCTCTGTATCTTCACAGCTTAGTACAACCACTGCCCTTACCAGCTGTCCATCCTCCGGCAGTTCCTTCGCAATAACTTCTCCATTATAATTTACTATCTTATACTCATCAAACATCCAGGAAGCAGATACCTTGCCATTTTGATAAGTGTCCCGAATGGATACCCTTTCCCGGATACAGTTTACAGATTCATTTTCACCCGGAAAATCACGCTGCAATTCCTTCACTGCCGCCGCCAGATACTCCTCCTGCTCCTGCTGTGACAGATGCTGTTCCGGCACTACCACCTCGTATTCCAGGCTTTCTTCATATCCTTCGATTTCAAGTTCCAGTGTCTGTTCATATGCACCCTCGCCATTTTCCCGGCGTTCTAGGTAATGTCCCTCCTTCAACATCGACTCCCCCATATTTCCGATTCCATATAGAATTCCCACTGTTGCCGAAATCATCAGTACACCTAATATTTGCTTCTGTTCCTTAGACAGCCGCTTTTTTGCAGTTATCCACACAAGTGTCATCATCCCCAAGCAGATTCCACATATAATCATGTCATCCCTCCTTCTTGCACGTTCGCGTCTCATACACGAATGTCCAAGATATGTGCAGACACATACAGCGTTGCAGCATACCCTGCCAGCACACTGCTCATAACTGTCATTCCAAGAAGATTGCCATATAATACATCCAGAAAATCTCCCGCACAGAGCCTCATATAAGCAAGAACAAAAAGTGGCATTACATTCATAATCCTTCCTTCCAGCTTTTTCCCTGCAAGAACTGTTGCAATCTCCTTCTCAACTTCAATCTTTCCGGTAAGCTTCTGCACGGCGACCCGAATTATTTTTACGAAATCTCCTCCACTTCGCTTGGCAAAAGCAAACACCTCAGCAAAACTTTCTATCTCCTCACAGCCACTTCGCTTGGCAAACTCTAAAAACACATGCTCTATCGGCTCATTTACCGCGATTGCAGCATTCATTTGCCTCACCTCCACATACATCAAAGACTGCTCCCCATGTAGCTGCCGCAGTTCCCTCTCTACATCGCGCCATGCGTTCTCCATGGAATAACCAGCAAGCAACGCCGCTGATAACGCCTGCATCATATCTTTAAAGTCATACAGAAGACTTTCCTTTTTCTTCTTTATCTGCGCCTTCTTATATGATTTTAAACATCCTACGTACACTGCCGGTAGAAGTATCATCCCCAGCCATGAACGATAAAACAGCCATGCCAGTACTCCGGAAAGAGCTACGGATATGAATAGGCATTTTGCATATTCCCAAGCGGAGCATATATGGCAGTTGTAGTTAATTGGGTTCTGTTCTCCCCTTCTTCTCCTCATCCAGGTGCCCCCTTATATCATTGCGGCCTGCAGCTTCTCTCTTTCCGCCATCATCCCTGCCCGTAAAAGTTTCTCCTCATGCCGCAAATCTCCAACCCGCACCAGTTGTCCTCTCATGCTCGTATCTCCAAGCTTTTCCTGATAAGAAAACAGTTCCTTTATCTGCACTTCTCCATCCTTAATTCCAATGACTTCCGCAATCATCAGCACATGTCTGCTGCCATCCCGCAGTCTTCCCAGATGCACCAGCACATCTATACCGGATGCAATCTGACTTCTGATAGCAGGGATTGGCAAATCCATCCCCATACGAACCATCGTCTCTAACCTGCTCAACATATCTATACAGGAATTTGCATGCCCTGTGGACAGGCTTCCGTCATGCCCTGTATTCATCGCCTGCAGCATATCTAATGTCTCTGCGCCACGGCATTCACCAACAATAATTCGTTCCGGACGCATACGCAGTGCAGTCTTAATCAAATCGCGTATTGTAATTGCCTTTACCCCATCCGTATTCGCATTTCTCGTTTCTAAGCGCACGAGATTCGGCTTATCCAGAAGCTGCAATTCTGCCGAGTCCTCGATTGTAATAATGCGTTCTTCTCCCGGAATATATTGTGAAAGCGCATTTAAAAATGTCGTCTTGCCGGAACTTGTTCCTCCGGAAATAAATATGTTATATCCGGCTATTACTAACTGTTTTAAAAACTCTGCTCCCTCCTCCGAGATGGAACCTCTGCATACAAGCTCCTCCATGCGAATCGGTTCTTTCGGAAATTTTCGGATAGATATCGCTGCTCCATCAATGGAAATCGGCTCTAACACAATGTTTACTCGCGAACCATCCGCCAGTCTCGCATCTACAATCGGTGAAGCCTCATTTACCATACGGTTACTGTAACCGGCTATCTGCTGAATCACATCTCCTAACTTCTCCTTTGAAGAAAAGCGCTTCTCTGATTCATATATGTGTCCCCCCTTTTCGTAAAAAATCTTATTTGCACCGTTTACCATGATTTCTGTAATGCCCTCATCTTCCAGCAGTTCCTGCAGCACATCCAACTTACGCATGGAGCAAAAAAGCGAATGTTCCAATTCCTGACGCTCTTGAAGCGTACACATATGTACGTGTGCAAAATCATCTACTCTCGCTTCTATCAGGCGTGAAACCTCATCATCCTCCATCTGGCGGCTCAAATCCACCTCATCCATGATTTGTGTGCGCAAAGCAGAAAATTCCTCATTTGAAATCCTCATTGCAAATCTCCCCCAAGATAACTTCTCACATAATCTCCAAACTCACTCCAAAGAAGCTGTTTTCGCACATCCCCTCCACCCCGAATTTGCTTTGCAGAAAAGGGAAGATTCAGTATGTGGATACTTTCACGCACAGTGCCGGCGGAGCTTTTCTCCAGATACATCAAAAACTCATTCAGCCTGCACTCATAGAAGTATCCTGTCTTCATCGGGCAATAAATAGTCTGGCAGCTCCCCAACACCTCTGCAAACCGCTCTGTCCCCTCTCCAAAGTCAAAAATTACTGTCTCAAAGTCAGTGGATTCCTCAAGGAACGACAACAACGCCATATGGTCTTCCGGTGTATATCCTCTCAAATCCTCCGGGTTGTGAAACGGCGGTATGTAATTTACACGATTACTTTCGTACAGGCACTTCAGAAATGTCTCTGCAAAGATCCTTTTATTTCTAAGACGCAGTATCATATCTCCCATATCGTATCTGCCCGGCAATCCAAATATCTCCAAAAAGGCAGAATGACACATTAGATTTATATACAGCACTTTTCGGCGTTCCGCCAGCTTTTCAGCAAGCACCATCGAGAAAGGCATCTGCATCTCATGCAAAATTGGTGAATATACACCAACCACCTCCAGTCTGTTCAGATGCTTCGTTACCAGTTCCTCCGAAAATCCGGCTCCTGCAAGTACCTGCACCTCATGAAGGATTGCATCCATCGGCTGATAGCGGAAAAAGACTGCCCGCCCTTCCTTATCCTCTGTCATATAGGCAGAATCCTCTTCCAATAGTTCCGGAAAGGTTTCCACCAGTAACAGTACCGGTATTTTCCTCTCCCGCAGAGCATTTTCGACTGTCTCAAATCCCTGCCCTAATATCACAACATCAAACCTCTGCTCCGGCAATGCCCGCAGGAAGTGTTCCGTCCCGGAAAACGTGTATACTGCGAACCTGTCTGCTCTCCGTTCCAACAGATATGCCGCAAATCGCTCACGATAAATATCGTCTGTATCGCAGACTGCCACTGAAATTTTATTCAATCACACACCCCCAAACCACAAGTAAATACCCAATTAAAATTGCAAGTGAAAAATGTATCAGAGTTTTTTGTTTCCCATGGCATCCGGTAGACAGTTTTAAATACAGCACTTTTCCTACGCCAATAACTGCTGCTGCAAAAAACGCAGTAATCATCACCCAAAGCAGCTGCCGTGTCTCCAAAAAGCCTCCAACCACGGAAAATAATTTGATATCTCCTGCGCCCAATGCGCGCAGCCAGAATAAAAGAAATAATAAGATAACCGGAATAGAAATGTTCACCAGAAAATGAACGATGCCTAAACTTCCTTCCCCCAAGATGCGAAGTATCAAGCCACTAAATAGCCCCAAAACAATCAGCCGGTTACTGATTTTCTGCCTCCTAAAATCCGTCCTCACTGCCAGAACAAGTATCACCAGCAATATCGAACTCACGGGCATTCCCAATTCATCACCTCTCTCGTCTGTTTGTAAATCGGATTATAGCAACATTGTTTTTCTTTGTCCAGCATTTCCGCGAAATATTTTTACATTTGTAAGTTTTTAACGAAATTTTGCAGTTTATTTTTGCCTATTTTTGTATAGAATGGATTTATTTGTTTATACTTGGAATATAGTAGTAGAAACAGATACCAGAACTGGGAGGTTGTATGTTACGTTTTTTTCAAGATGAAAAAACGAATGATAATCATTATACATTACTTATGAATGATCTCCATCAGACAGCTCAGGATTTGCGGGATGCTTACCGCAATCTGGAAAATGTCATTGACCCGGATTTAATTGACTGTTACATTTATGAGCTAAACTCCGTACAGATGCGCTATAAATTTCTTTTGACAAGTATTAAAAATTACGACGCACGCGTACGCGATTATAATACACAAAAAGAGGATTCTTATACTAAGAATCCTCTGGAAATATCAGAATCCTGACAAGTTTCTATCAGGTCATCCCGCCCATAAGTATACCCTGCATACACCTGCTGGGTATTCTGCATGAGCGGTGCGGATGTGTCTGCTTTTGCCGCCTGAACGAACCCATCGTAAAGCTTGCGCATCAAACGCTCCGCCTCTTTCATATCATCAATCTTTCGCTTGTACATACATTTTGCAAGCGCATCTTTGCAGAACACATAGATGCTGTAAAGATTTTTTGCCAAATCATACTTGAAATCCAATGCAGATATCAGTTCATCAAGCGCTCGCTGTCCTCTGCGAAGCGCCTCTTTGTACGCCTCCCAATCCGCAGCTTCATACGCGCATTCCGCATCCTCCACATAAGCAAAAAAGATGTCATACATAATTACAATCATCTCACCTTTGTTGCACTGGCTGATTCTTCTTGTAAAATCTACAACCTGTTCTTTCTTCAAAACAGACCTCCTATCCTAAAATCTGTAAGATCTGCTGTGGAATGTCGTTTGCCTGTGTCAGCACGGAAATCGCTGCCTGATTCAACACACTCTGATGCGTATACTCTGTCATCTCATCTGCCATATCCACATCCGTCAATCTGGAAAGGGCTCCGGTCATATTCTCCTCAAATGCATCCAGACTTTCTGTGGAATATTCTAAACGATTCTCATATGCACCAAGTCTCGCACGCACACTGCTCACCTGGGCTATCGCCTCATCAAATGTCGTAATCGCACGGCTTGCTCCTGTTACTGTGGTAATATCTACATCATCAATAAACAGGCTTTCACAGGAAACCTCCGGAATGCGCACCTCCATATTCTGATCGGTATTCGCACCTACGTGGAGCGTCATCATTCCAATCTCTGTCACTTCAAAATCTATAGAACCATCATATGTACCAATAACATTGCCGTTTGCACCCAGCTGAGGCGCACCATCCTCATATCCTGCTTCCACCAGGAAGGATAATGATACACCGCCGATATCTGTGATTGTCACTCTATTTCCGTCAACTGCAACCGTTGTAGAGCTTGTAAAGCCCGTCAGCGAAGAATATTCCATTTCTTTACCGATTGGAACCGTTATGTTCTGTCCATTCAGCTGTCCATACACATATTCTCCGGTCTGCGGATGCTGTGGAACATCTGCAGCGTCAAAGCCCAATGCAAGTGCTAAATTCTGGTTATCAAAGGTCATCTCAATACTTCCTTTTTCCCCATACAAAAGAGATTCATATGTAATACTTCCATCTGCCTGTCTGGTTGCGATAACCTCACCTGTCTCTGCGGCTTCACGAATCTTCTCGTAAGCCTCTGCATAAGTATCCGTTGCAGCAATCTCTACCTGTGAACCATTAAAAGAAATCGTTCCATCCACACCAATCTGCATTGCGTTATCATTAAAGTTTACTCCTGTAACGTCAATCTGTGCTCTCTGTGAAGCCTTATCAATTGTAATTCCATAATTGCCTGCCTCAAGCTGATCCGAAATCTGAATACGTGATGCATGCTCTGTGTAAACTCTCGTGTCCAGAGAACCATCCAACAGCGTCTTGGTGTTGTATTCCGTATCTGTGGAAATGCGGTCAATCTCCTCTTTTAAGGAATCTATTTCTGCCTGAATAGCCTGCTTATCCTCCAGTGACATGGTTGCGTCGCTGGCTGCCTGTACTGAAAGTTCTCTCATACGCTGTAAAATACTGGTAACCTCATTTAAAGCACCGTCTGAAATCTGGATAACAGAAATACCATCTGATGCATTCTGCGATGCACGGTTTAAACCATTAATCTGTGCCTGCATTTTATTGGAAATCGCCATTCCTGCCGGATTGTCCTTCGCATGATTAATCTTAAGTCCGGAAGATAAACGCTCCATGGATTTACTCATGTTATTTTCAATTCCAAGTAAACGCTTATTTGCAATAGCTGCTGATACATTATAATTAATTCTCATACTGCGATTCTCCTTTTATCCAATCTGACTTATATATCGGCGCGCTTTCCGTTTTGCTAAAGCCCCAGCGTTAATTTTATTTGCATTCTTTAGTGTTTCGTATTATAATTAGCACATTGTCGGGCACACTTATAACGAGCAGTGTCGTTTCTGCCCATAAATGAAATATTAAGGAGGACGAAAATATGACACAGGTTACCAAGTCTACCATGATCGGCGAGTTATTACAGATTGACCAGAACATTGCGCCGCTTCTTTTAAATATCGGTATGCATTGTCTCGGATGCCCATCTTCCCAGATGGAGAGCATTGAGGAGGCAGCTATGGTACATGGCATCGATCCGGATGCACTTGTAAACGAAATCAACGATTTCCTTGCAAAAGATCTTGCATAGAACACAAAAGGGGAGTTTTTAAACTCCCCTAAAATTTTCTGCCGCATCGGCTTTCATTCCACACCGTAATCTACAATTTGAAATTCTCTGCATTTGCAACCAATGCATTTGCGTGTGACATAACCTCCTGCACAATAGCAGCTGAGTTCTTTACCGCACCATCTAATTCTGTTGTCATCGCAGATGTCTCTTCCGTAGACGCCGCATTATCTGTTGCGAGCTGATTAAGGACTTCAATATTATCTGTCATACGCTCTCTTTGTCTATTAATATTTTCTATCTTCTCTGTAATCATATCTACAGATACAACACACGAATTTAATGCGTCTTTTAATCCGGCGAACATCTCCTGCGTACCCTGCAATGTATCTACCTGAAGCTGAGCCGCTTCGTTCATCTGCTGCATGATTTGAACAGATTTCTCAGAATTATCCGTCAATTCCTTTATGAGGTTATTAATACCCGTTGCTGTTTCGGCAGACTGCGTAGCAAGTGCTCCAATCTCTTCTGCTACTACCGCAAATCCACGTCCTGCCTCACCCGCTCTTGCAGCCTCGATGGAAGCATTCAATGAAAGCAGATTTGTCTGGGATGCTATTTCACTAATATAGATTGCTGCCTGACTGATTTTCTGAACAGATTCATTGGTGCTCTCCGTCTGCGCATACATAGAATCAATATCCGCTTTTGTCTTAGTGTTTACTTCTATCAGTTTGCTTAAAGCCTCCATGGACTTATCGGAATACTCCAGCATAACCTTGGAATTTTCATCTAACGACTGCACTTCTTTAGATGTATCTCCTATTTCCTCCGCAATCTCTCCAACACTTCCTGACGCATCACTCGTAGAACTTGCCTGTGACGTTGTATTTTCAGCTATTTCGTTCACAGCCGCTGAAACATTTCCAATGGATTCCTCCATTGTTGCAAAATTTGTTGAGAAGCTTTCGATTGCATGCTCCAGTTCCTTCGATGTCTCACTAATCTCCGTAATCAGACCTACCATATGCTTCTGTGCTACATTTAATGCTTCTGCTGTTTTGCCAAGTTCGCTCTTATCCTGCACATCAATCGGTGTTGTCAAATCTCCATCCGAAAGTCTCGTTGCCATACTCTGAATCTTATCCAGCGAAGCACATATTTTTCTTCCATATATACGCGCTATCAGAGAAGCCGCCAGCGCCATAATAATGGTAACCATTACAATAATAATACACAGTGTTTTATTTTTACTCTGAATGGTATCCGTTACATTCAGCATCTCTTCCTGCATATCATCCACATAGTTTCCTGTGGAAACCACCCAGCCCCAAGGCTCAAAAATTTCAGAGTACGCAATCTTTGGCGCTACCGTAACACCATCTGATTTTGTAAAATAAAACTCATTATATCCGCCGCCCTCAGCACTCAGCGACACATTCATAATCTCCTGAATAATCATAACACCATTCTGATCTTCCAGGTTCTTACGGTTATCCCCCTCCTGATCCGGCAGAATCGGATGCATAATCAAATTGTAATCGGTATCATCAATCCAGAAATATCCGCTTGCATCATCTCTATATCGCATATTGCGGATAATATCACAGGCCTCCTGCTTCGCCTCATCCTCAGTCAGGATTCCCTGCGTATACTTGTCATATTCCGTCTGCAATACCGTAATAACCGATTGTACCTGCGACTTTATCTCGGTCTTATAGCCATCATTCATCGCCATATCGTAGTCGGTCAATGCCAGTTGTGTCGTGCTTTGAATGCTGACAATAGCAGTACCGCCAATTGCCAGACAGACCACCAACACCATAGATATGCACAAGGTTATTAAGGTTTTTTTCACGCTGTTCATATAACATTCCTCCTCGTACTTCTTCCTTCTGAAGAATTCTGTTTACTAACTGCTTTTATTATATCACTTTCACACTATTGTGCATATTTTTTCATTAAAAAATAATACTTTCCGGTTTTGATTTTATCCAAAAAAGTCGTCCAGACCTCACGGTTCGGACGACTTTTTATAAATTTGTACACTATAACTGATTTCTATAACTGCGCTAATGTCTGAAGCGCATCTCCCTTTAAAATCGGCTGATAATGCTCCTCAAAAAAAGCTCCTGCTGCAGGTGTGTATGTCTGCTGCATCGCATATTCTGAAAGGATATTGCAGACCTTATTGAACTCTTCCGGTGTCTGCTTGCTCTTGCTCACAAGGAGGTAATACTTGTGCTCCTCCTCATTTTTATACAGGTCATTCATTCCGTTATAAAAACCATTCAGGATGTGCGCTAATCTCGTAACTTCCGCGAGGTCTGTAAACACAAACAGCTTCGTAATGTCTACAAGTACGTTTACCGGTGTATGCTTTTTCTTTTTCTCACCATCTGTGGAAACGAAACTGTCGTCTCTGCTCTCTGCCTCTGCTGCCTTTTTACGCTCTTCTTGCATTCTCTTAAACAAGCCGAGTATATCATCTGCACCTTCCGTACCCGCGACAGAACCGCTTCCCTCAAGTGCATCTTCATAAATATCCTCCGGATCCGCTTCTGAAAACTTCGAGAATCTCGTATCAAGCTCCTCCGGATATTCTACCTTGGTAACCACTAATATTATCGTATCTGCAGACAACGGTATCGCCTCTATCATAAGCGGTATATCATCTGCTTCAAATCCAAACTCATACGCTGCCTGCTGCATCATATCACGGAATAAAAGCTTCGCTTTCTCTGTGCCATATGCCAGTTCACTAAGCTTAATCTGGCGCTCCGCCAAATCCTCCCGCGTCAGCGTACAACGAATCTGGTTATCACTTACTTTTTCAATTTTCATTCAATCACTTCCTTCATCCGGAAAACCTTGTAAACTGTACATTTATTATAAACAAATGCCATATTGATGTAAAGTATACCTTTTTATTAAATCTTTGTAAACTAAATCGTAGCGCCATGATTCACAGCAAAATTTGTGAAAGATGCACAAACTTTCAAAAATAGTTTGCATTAACTACATGTTTCGTGTTATATCATATGCATGAGATGCGAATCTGCTACGCCATGAAAGGAGCGGATCCTGCATAGAAGAATTTAATCTGTTTGGCAAATACCGGATTCTATCCGTTCTTGGTTCCGGCGCTACCAGCACCGTCTACCTTGCCGAACATCTAAAGCTGAAGATTCCGCGTGCCATTAAGCGTATCCCCAAGTACCCGGCAGGGAATTCTTCATTCTCTCCAGAAACCGACTTCCTCACGGAAGCTGAGCTTCTGAAGAATCTTAGCCATCCTGGAATCCCCCTCATATATGATATCGACGAAGATGATGATTATATTTATATGATAGAAGAATTCATTCAGGGTGAATCATTGGACACTTACGTGCTCCATCATAGTAACATTTCATCAGAACTGATATTTAACATAGGAATCCAATTGTGCGATATATTAGATTATCTGCATCATTTATCTCCATACCCTATCCTGTATCAGGATTTAAAACCGGAGCATATTATATTATGTGGAAATCAACTGAAATTAATCGACTTTGGCATTTCATCTTTTATTACCGGTTCTGACAAGCATTTCCAACTTTACGGCACAGAAGGTTTTGTGGCTCCGGAAGTCCTATCCGGACAGGCTGTCACAACCGCCGCTGATATTTATGGCGTTGGGAAGATTCTGGAATTTTTAACTGCTGCTTTAGGTTCCAAATGTCCCACACAACTTCTGCACATCATACAATGTGCAACGGATTTATTACCCAGCCGGCGTTATCCTTCAGTCAACCGCTTAAAGTCTGCACTACTCAGTGCACAAAATCAACCGCATACGCATTCTTCGCATCTCATGAGAAATATTGCTGTTCTCGGAAGCCGTTCCGGTGCAGGTGCAACACATATTGCCATTTCTCTGGTCTGCGCGCTGCAAAAGCGGCAAATACCCGCTCTATATCAGTCCACAGATGAGAACGATGTTCTCGGCAATATTGCACGCGCGAATCCGCGCATCCGCGAGCAGGAGGGAATTATTTACTACGGATACCTTAAAGGTATTCCAAATTATGGTGACAGCATCCAGTTTACACTGCCTTTCGACGACTGTATCGTCAGAGATTATGGTACAGCGCCTATCAGTCTGTCAGATTTACAGGCAGCCGACCAAATCTTATTCGTTCTGACCGGCAGTGATTGGGATGTTCCGGCAGCATTACATCTTGGCACGCAGCTGAAATTGCTGCCTCAGACAGTCTTTCTCTGTAATCACGGAAACAAGAAAGGTGCCCGACGCTATGCCAGACTTTTAAACAGTCCGGTATATTGTTTTCCGAATGATGCTGATCCATACCACGTTTCCTCTGAAAAAGAACAGCTCTTTTCAACAATTTTAAAAAAAGGAGGTCATAAAAATTATATCTTTTGATAGAGAGGGACACAGCACACGCACAACCATTGGAATTCTCGGTTGTGATTCCGGTGTCGGCGTGACACATCTGGCAATCACATTATGTAACTATTGTGCTTCTAAACAGAAGAAATCATGTGCCTACTTAGAACTTCATACGCGGAATGAAATTTCGCAGCTGGTTTGTGAGCATACTCTGGCTTCTGCCGAGAGCAGTTTCCGTCATTTCCGTCTTCACGGTGTGGATTACTATCCTGCTGTCAGCGAAAATGATGTACCGGCTTTGCTAAATCTCGGATATGATTATCTGGTTCTTGATGTCGGCACACAGGATGAAGGTGCATTTTCCGAATTCCTAAGATGTGATTGCAAATTGATTCTAGGCAGCCTTACTCCGTGGAAGGCATGGAAATACGAAGCTTTTTTCCAAAAGAATGGAAACCATATCAATCTAGGGGAAGGTTTTGATTATCTTGTTCAGACGGGAACAAAGCAGGAAGTCCTTCGTTTTTCCAAAACACACCACATCAAGATGCAGCTTGTCCCCTTTATCAATAATCCCTTCTCCATAGAGAAGGAACTCTTTCCTTTTTTGGGAACATTATCCTCAGAACTACTCTTTTGTTCTGACCGCCTGATGGGGAACAGGCACAATATATCACGAATCTGGAACCCGCGAATTCCTTTTGGCAGCTAATTAACAAATGGGGGATATATACATTGGAGCATGAACACAAGCAACTACTTTATATGGAATTAATGTCTCTGGAAGACAGAGGGATTACCATTTGGCTGGAAGGTTATCCCGGAACTTCTGAGAGTGTTGCCAGTCAGGTATGTGCTCACGAAGAGAGTGCATATATGAGAGATTATATTTTTGACGAGGGGGTGTTAAAAGAAATTCATTTTGACAAGATAAAAAAAGAGTTACCATAGACAATCATACAGAATGACTGAGATTCTCAATGCCCAGTCTCCTGTAATACAGTCTGAACAGATTTGTATTTGATAAAAAGATGTGGGGCATCGCATCCGGTGCCCCTGATAATACATTTCTCCAGATAATTTCGGAGAGATAGCCGCAGCTACTTCCGGCAAGCGTAAACTGTCGAAAAGGCTTTGAATTTATGCACCAATATGCTACAATAGCTTGGTAAATGTTACAGAAAGAAAGGGTCTTTTACATGAAGAAACGCAAAAAGAAAAATCATGTTCCGGTTATTGCCGCATTGGCACTCATTGTTGTCGTAATTCTTTTTATGCTGCTTGGAAAGTTAATCGAAAAATATACACCTTCCAAAGAGCATCAGGAATTATCTGAGTATTATCAGATGACATCCGAAGAAGATGTCGCCATTATATTTAATAATGAAGTGTTAGACATTCACGGCAAGATGCTTGACGGACATGTCTATATTGATTTCAATACGATTCACGACAAGATTAACAGCCGCTTTTTCTGGGATGCTAATGAGAACAAGCTCTTATATACAACAGCAACAGACCTCATCACAGCTAACGCAGAAAGCACTGATTACTATGTAACCAAGGATACACATTCCCTTGACCACATTGTCGTAAAAGCGACTGCCGAGACAGCATATGTCGCCATTGATTTTGTAAAACAGTATTCTGACTTTGCATACGAAGTATACGAAGCTCCGAACCGTGTTGTTATTACTACACAGTGGGGTGATTACACCGCAGCCTCTGCCAAAAAGAACACCGAACTCCGTGTTCTTGGCGGTATCAAGAGTCCTATTCTGGCTGATATACAAAAAGGAACTGAGTTGACCGTACTAGAACCGGACGAAACATGGACGAAGGTGTCCACCGCTGACGGCATTATCGGTTATATTAAGTCCAAAAAGCTAAGTAATACCTCAACCCAGACACTTACCAGTGACTATGTCGCGGAAGAATTTACACATATCACAAAAGATTTTAAGATTAATCTCGGTTGGCATCAGGTGACAAATTCATCTGCCAACAATAATATCAGCAATATTTTGCAGAACACAAAAGGAATCAATGTGGTTTCTCCGACGTGGTTCTATCTGAAAGATACCAACGGAAACATCGGTTCACTGGCAAGTTCAGATTATGTAAACTATTGTCACCAGAACGGTATTGAAGTATGGGCATTGGTAAGCAACTTTGGCGCCAAAGATCAGGGACTTGAGAATCCAAGTCTCACAGAAGTCCTAACCTATACCTCCCGTCGCGAGAATTTAATCAACAACTTAATCTCCGCTGCTATCCAGTATAATCTGGATGGTATCAATGTCGATTTTGAATCTGTCGACCCAGTTGTCGGAGATGCCTACATTCAATTCATTCGTGAATTATCATTAAAATGTGCAAACAACGGTATTGTACTCTCTGTAGATAATTATTCTCCAACGGAGTATACCGCATTTTATAATCGTTCTGAGCAAGCAGTTTTTGCCGACTATGTAATTTTGATGGCGTATGACGAGCACTACTCCGGCTCTAACGAAGCAGGTTCTGTCGCTTCCATCGGATTTGTAAATGAAGGAGTGTCCAACACTCTGCTCGAGGTGCCTGCTAATCAGTTGATTCTGGGTATGCCATTCTACACACGCGTGTGGAGCGAGACACCGGTTACAGATGGCACGCAGAGTTCAGACAATGCTTCTGAAGAAGCTTCCCAGATAACACTGAGTTGTTACTCCACAAGCATGCGTGAGGCTCAGAATCTAATTAACATCAATGGTGCCGTCCCTGTATGGTCTGAAGAAGCAGGCCAGTATTATGTCGAATACATTAATGGCGGTGTCACCTATAAGATTTGGATAGAAGATACAACTTCCCTGGAAGAAAAGCTTAAAGTTATGCAGACGAACGGTCTAGCCGGCGGGGCTTTCTGGAAGCTTGGTTTAGAGACAAGCAATGTATGGGATACCATCATCAAATATATTAATTAGTATTTTTCATATCTCCCGAAATTCGCGAATAGAATTCTATAAGCGAACGTTCGGGAGTTTTTTATGAAGAAAAAATTGGAGCTTGGGATGGCTGTGTGCATTCTGGTATCTGCGTTCTTACTTGCCAGACAAAGTGCTGTTTTCGTACAAAGTGAAAACACCGAAGTAAAACCTCTATGTATTGTCATCGATGCCGGACATGGAGGTAGCGATCCCGGCAAGGTCGGCATCAACAACGCACAGGAAAAAGACATCAATCTGGCTCTTGCTCTCAAGCTGAGAGACCTACTGGAGCAAAAGGATATCACCGTAGTTCTTACAAGGGATTCAGACGCAGGTCTGTATCCGACAGATGCCACCAACAAAAAAGCTTCTGATATGCAGAAACGCTGTGAAATCATCACAGAAGCCAATCCTGTATTTACTATAAGTCTGCATCAAAATAGCTATCCTGCCGAGGAAGTCAAAGGCGCGCAGGTCTTTTACTATGCGCAATCTACCGAAGGTGAAGCCTTAGCGAATGTTCTGCAATCCAGTCTGGTATCACGCGTTGATTCGGAGAATAAACGTGTCGCCAAGGCAAATGACAGCTACTATCTGCTCAAAAAAACACCCACACCTACGGTAATCGTAGAATGTGGGTTTTTAAGCAATCCTGTCGAAGCCGATTTACTGATAGACAACGACTACCAGAACACGCTTGTCCGCGCGATATACATGGGAATTCTGGAATACTTAGAAGCCAGTTCCCTTTTATAACACTTCCCGTATCTGACGGATAAAGGTCTCTGCTATGTGGTATAAGCGGGTAGTCTGCACTTGATAAGTCTCCGCTTCCGTTCCCTCTGCCCGTTGACCGGACTCTGTTGTCGTGCCCCCGACAGAATATGAGCCAATGTCTAAATCCGAGATATATGCGTAATGAATATCTATATTTTCCTCACCGGAAAAGCCACTCTTAAACGCCTCCTCATTGGCTTCTAACAAGGCTCTTGTAGCTTCATTGTCCGTTGCAATAAGGGCTGTCACCCCCTGCTCCTTCGCCTGAAATGTTGCAGCAAGCTTACCGCGCAATGCGCTCTCCAGCGTAATATCCACAACGCCCTTTTTGTCTGCGCTTCTGACAATTTTCAAAGATACATTGACTATACCATCACCAACCATCACCGGAACAGCATACTGCTCTTCCTTTGCAAGTGCCTGATGAATTGACAACTGTGCAGACATTAAACGCATTTCTCTCACATCAAGATAGGTCACATCATCACTTTCGAGCATCCCCCGCATAACATTCTCTGCAAGCATGCCCAGACGCTCCTGTACTTCTGCCAGTTCCTCCGGAGAAGAAATCGCTTCTCCAAACGCTTCTAACACTTCCTGCTTCATTGTCTCGATATCCTCTTCCCCGACTTCTTCATCCGCCGTTTTGACTCCACTTCCAAATATCTGTCGGAATAAACCATTTCGATTCTTCATCATGGTTTCCATCGCCATAATATTAGACATCGTGTTAGGAATATCATATTTCTCTAATACCGCATAAATATCTGCTGCAACGTCAGAACTCTGTGAAAGCAAAGCAAGCTGTTCCTTGGCATATGCATAATCAATCGCTGCCTCATCTGTCTCTGCCTGCTGCAACGCCTCTTTCAACTGCTCCGGCGTCATATTTTCCCATGCAGCATTCTGCATCATTACCGTCCGCATTTTATCCGGTGTCAACGTATCTGCCACATCTTTGATGCAGTTATTCTGGTAAGCAGTCTCTATCTGCTCCGTAATAGACGTACCCATATATCCACTGTTTTCCTGCGGAGAAAAGTCTTTATCCACGGTGTAATCCATCTTTCCCGCATGTCGTGCAGTACGCACCGCCATCATAAGGTTGCGCATCGTAATCTCCGCACCCTGATTCACTAATGCACCCATAGCCGCTCCGTCTGACTGCTCAACCTGATGAATCAATCGGTATACCCCTATATAGGAAGCACGTTCTTCCTCTGTGATGGCATTATTCTGCTCTAATTTCCATAGGAACTCACTAAACCGACTCGTCTGAACAGCACCATTTTCTGCCTCAATCTGCTCAGCCGAAGCATTCAAGGTCGCAAAATCCATATCCAACGGATTCATTCCCTGTCGAATCATCTCCAGCACTGTAGCCGGCGTCATATTGCGGAATGCACGCTGCACTTCCTCGTCTACCGCTTTCATCTGTGCCACAGATTCTTCGGTAATTGCAAGCTGGTTATAGCCCAGTATCCTCACTGCTCTGCGGTTTGCTTCAGATGCCTCCAGTCCAAGGTCTGTCAAAATATCATCCACATTACGGAATGCCTTCTGGATGGAATCACCCAAATCTGCACGCGGTGCCGTCATCAGCGTCTCATACCGCTCATTTGCACGGACTAAGGTATCTTGAAGCTTTTTCGCTTCTCTGTAAAATTCATCCACACTTGCATTCTCTATGGCGTTCATACCCAGCACATACGCCGGTGCGCTCTTCAAATCTGCAACTTTCTCTGTCGTCTCGCGGAAAAGAGAAACATTTTCTTCCGTCACTTCCACGCCCTGACTGCGCAGAAGATTCTCATAGTATGCATTCTCTGTCGATTTGAGTTCTTCCACCAACTGTGCCAGTGGCTGCGTATCAATCTGAATTCCTCTTCTTAAGAGTGCATAGTTTGCCTCAGATGTCATTGCAAGACGAATTTCCTCCAGCTGCCTTCTGGCAGTAATAAGTGCAAGTTCCCGTTTAGAATATTCCGGCTGCACATCTTTCTCTGCAGATGCCAAATTCGTCACACCTGCATCATCTTCCACACCTTCTGTCAGCCGTGCACCCGTATCCTCTGTCTGTGATGTCCCGCCTGCTTCCCGCGCTGCTATCGCATAGGCAAGATTTCTCACCGTCAAGTCCATTTCATTATCAATAACATATGCCACATCTGCATCGGAAGCCTTTTGCACCACAAGAAGCATATCTTCTGCCTGTACACTCAGACTATATCCCGATATCAGCAGCGCATCCTGCGGTCTGTTACCCTCGGAGACCGCCACTGTTATACTTTCTATCAATGCCTGCTCGTCCATCGGCAGCGTCATATTGCACAATTCATGCACATATTTCAGATTTTCTTCATTTAACGGTATCACATTCTCTAACATCCACTGGCTTTCTTCTATTGTCTGATTGTTCACTTCCAATCCCGCCTGGCGAATTATTTTCTCTACTTGATCAATAAAAGGTGATATATCAATATGGCATACCACATCCATACGATAATTACCGCTATGCTCTGCTTTATACAAATTCTCGATAGTCGGTTTCATATCATTATCAAGCAAGTACTTAATCGCACTTTCACTTGGTCGTTCCAACACACCTGCCTGCTTCACTGCTTCTAACGCATCCTTCATGTTGTCCTCAGTGCACGGAAGGTCTGCCTGTTTGAGTGCTTGTGCCAGCTGCATAGCAAGTTCAGGATTACCCGCAAGTGTTTCTAGCTGTTCCAACGTAAGGTCGTCTCCAAAAGCAGAAACATCTACGCCTGCTTTTGCAAGCTGCGCCTTAATTTTATCTATCACCGTCACTATCGTACCGGAGGCAGTCTCATCCAGAGAAAATCCCTCCTCCTGCATCTTGGCATAATCTTCCTCCGAAGTCGTATTTGACAGTACTACCATCTGTTCCTTCCGCTCTGCAGCATCCAGCGAAGCATCATCCTCCACAGCATCCATTGCTGTCTTTTTTTCCTCAGACTCCGGCTTTATATATGTCGCATCCTTGACATTGAAAGATTTATTATTACCCTTGTTCTCCGTCTTATCCACAGAATAAATATCACTGTCATTTCCCAGTATATAATCTGCGTATTTGGCAGTTTCCTTTTTTTCCGGACCAACACTCTGTTTTACTATATCCACAATATTAGCGTTTTGTTCTACTCTCATCCTTGAATTCTCCTTGCGCAAAGGTGTTATTTTCTTTCTTAGAGAAGAAAATGACGCATCTCCGCCACAAAAATTCCTGTGGCGCTATGCGTCATCCATAGCTGATATATATATCGGTAAAATCAGCTTAATTATTAACACTTCTCCTAAAAGCGGAATACTGCAACTCCATATGGAGACAATGGATAGGCAATCGAATAAGGTCTGCCATCACACTCGGACTGCTCAGCCTTGTAGCTGAGAGGACGCTCTCTGCCATCTCCGCCAAACTCCGCATCATCACTGCTCAATATCAACTTATAAGTCTTCTTTTTCGGAACACCCACCCGATAATCAGCCCGCTCCATCGGTGTGAAATTGCATACAAACAACAAATTGTTCTTACCATCTTTGCTTTTACGAACAAAACTGTATATGCTGCGGTCTGCATCATCCGCATTTATCCATTCAAATCCACTCCAACTGCTGTCAAGTTCATACAGTGCCGGATTTTTCTGATACATATGCAGAAGTTCTTTTACCCAGTTCTGCATATGCTGATGATCCGGATTCTCCAGAAGATACCAATCCAGTTCACGCTCCTCGCTCCACTCCTGCATCTGTCCAAACTCCTGTCCCATAAACAAAAGCTTCTTACCCGGATGTCCCATCATAAATGCATATCCTGCCATAAGATTACGGAATTTGTCTATGCCAAGCCCCGGCATTTTGTTAATCATGGAGCATTTTAGATGTACAACTTCATCATGAGAAAGTACCAGAATATACTTCTCGCTCTCATTATAGCTCATTGCAAATGTCATCTTATGGTGATTATTCTTTCTGAAATATGGGTCAAGCTTCATATAATCCAAAAAGTCATGCATCCAGCCCATGTTCCATTTGTAACTGAAATTCAGTCCACCGGTCTCCGCTGAACCTGTCACCTGTGGCCAGGCTGTCGACTCCTCGGCTATCACCACCGCTCCCGGATTCCTTCCAATAATCAGTGTATTGATATGGCGGAAGAATTCGATTGCTTCCAGATTCTTATTCTCGCCATACTTATTGCACACCCACTGTCCATCCTTCTTACCATAATCCAGATACAGCATGGATGCCACCGCATCTACGCGAAGTCCATCAATATGGTAATGCTCAATCCACATCAGAGCACTTCCTATCAGAAAGTTCTTAACCTCGTTCTTACTGTAATCAAAAATCTTCGTACCCCAGTCCGGATGTTCTCCCATTCGTGGGTCTGCATATTCGTATAAGCAGGTGCCGTCAAACTCTGCCAGCCCATGGGCATCACGCGGAAAATGCGCCGGTACCCAGTCTAAAATAACACCAATTTTATGCTTATGACACTCATTAATAAAATATGCAAAATCCTGCGGCTTTCCGTAGCGGGACGTCGGAGCATAATATCCGGTTACCTGATAGCCCCACGAACCATCATATGGATACTCAGAAATTCCCATCAATTCAATATGTGTATATCCCATATTCACTACATACGGAATCAGGCTGTCTGCCAATTCACGGTATGTATAAAAGCCATCATCTTCTCTTCCCGGATGACGCATCCATGAACCCGGATGCACCTCATAAATAGCCATCGGCTGTGCAAAAGGGTCTTCTCTTCCTGCTCGTTCTGTCATCCATTTCGTATCTGTCCACTTGAAATGATTAATATCCACCACTGCAGATGCTGTCCCCGGACGGAGTTCCGCATAGTTCGCATACGGGTCTGCTTTATACAATCTCTGACCATCCTTCGTCTCTATCAGGTACTTATAAAGTTCTCCCTCTTCCACGCCCGGTATGAAAAGTTCAAAAATTCCCATTGTCTCAGGTTCTAAGCGCTCCATCTCGTGTGCAGTCTCATCCCATCCGTTAAATGTACCGATAACCCAGACTCTGCTTGCATTTGGTGCCCACAAATCAAAGCAGATCCCCCGAATGCCATATTCATCTGTTGGATGCGCCCCCAGTTTCCGATAAATATCATAATGCGTTGCCTGTCCAAACAGATAACGATCCAGTTCCGAAAAATTAGCCATACCCTTCTACCCCTTTTTAAAATCCAAAATCCTTTTCTCTCAGGATTACATAATCATCCTCATCATATCTCTGTGAGGCTATGATGCTGAACGCTTTCTTCAAGCCTCCTCGCTCTGCATGCGAGATTGCTTCATCAACAATCTCCTTAACCTCTGTCAGAGTCGTTGCCTGATCCAGCTTCTGAATATTACTGATGCTGTTATAAAGCGCCAGTACCCCCATCTCGTCTATCGTATATCCCAGTTCCTTTGCATAGGATTTTGCAAATTCCACCAGCTCATCACTGGTAAAAATCGGAATATTAATCTTCTCTGAGAATCTTGCTGCGAAATTCATATCTTTACTGAGTGCCTTTTCCACACCCTTGCGCGTATCCTCTATGATTACGAATACGCCACTGGTATCTCTCTCCAGCAATGCAGCAAGCTTCTGTGCCGTCTCCTTGGAAATTCCACCTACCTTCTCGATAATCAGGCATCCGCCGGCAACCTTTTCCAAAAGCACTGCCACATCCTTCTGGTTGAGAACAGCTGCTTCAATCTTACCAATACGGCCACTCGGCTTGCCCGTCTCTTTCTGAAGCGCCTTAATCACGCTGGTTGCAAGCACTGTCTTGCCGCTGCCTTTTCCTCCCTGAATAATCATATTCCCCGTGGAAGCTGTTCTTCCGGCGGACAGTCTGCCTGCCGCTCCCGTAAGTGCCTGACACAACTGCTGCTCCATACCCTTAATCGGAACAAAATATGTAAAGATTTCTTTCTGCTCTTTAGACAACTTCTTGATAGAATGTGCATCCTCGGAAACTTCCGCCTGCATACCCTTTGTCATCTCTGCAAGAAGTGCCGCTTCCATCTCCATGGCATCTGCGTCCTTCGGCTCTGCCAAAGTTTCTTCCGGTTCCGGTGTCTTTGATGCTGTGGCTGCATGCATAGCAAGCTGTGCCTCTGCCACGGCAATATCTGCCTCCAACTCTGCTTCCCATGTACTTGTCGTTTCCTCGTGCGCACTCTCTTCCGCGAGAAGTTCCTGCACGCCTGCCGCAAGTAACTCTACTGCATCCTCTTCCACCACTTCCGGCTTCTTCTCTTCCTCCATCTGCTCAGATGCGGCATTCAGCTCGGATTCTTCAATAAATTGTGACTCTGCCGCCGGCTCCGCTTCCTCATATAATTCTGCTTCCGCCGCCAGCTCCGCTTCCTCATATAATTCTGCTTCCGCCGCCAGCTCCGGCTCTGCATACAATTCTGCTTCTGCCGCCGGCTCCGGTTCCTCATATAATTCTGCTTCCGCCGCAAACTCCGGCCCTGCAAGCGGCTCATCCAGAAAATCTGTTACATTCTCTGCAACCTGAGCCTGTAATGTAGCTTCCAGTCCCGCCATGCGCTCTGCTTCCGCTGCTGCAAGCTGCTCATCCATCGCAGCATTCTCTGTGGAAAGCCGATCAATCTCCTGCTGCAAAATCTGATTCATATTGGCAACCATCTCTGCCGCTCTGTCGTCTTCAATCGGTCTCCCGCCAAGATACTGTTCATCTAATAAGTCCTTCGGTGTCAAGCCCGAATCCAGCTTCGGAATGACATCCGCCAGACGCTCCATAATGTCTCCGGCTTCCTGCAATGCTCTCGCCTTGGCAGATTCCAGCTTACGCTGCTCAGCTTCCTGCAATGCCGCTTCCGCTGCACGCTTCGTCTTCTCCCACTCTGCAAGCACTTCGTCAATACTTATCTGTCCGGTTATCTGTGACTCTATCATGCTCCTCTCAGGGACAAGCAGACTCATCTGACCGTCTCCGTCCTCTGCCAGAAGCTCCTTAAAATTCGTCTTTAAAGAATCATCAATCTCCGCATCCGTCTCAATATGTGGCAGTTCTGCTGTCTGTTCTAGCGGAGTCTCTTCCTTGGGAATCTGCAGATATGGAATCTCCTCAACCAGCTTCTTGATATTGTCCATACTGTCTGCCACTTCTTCTTTTTCTGTGGCTTCCATAATCTGCTGCATGCTCTTCTGCAGTTCTTCCTGAAGATTCTGTGTATTAAACCGCTCCGGGGAGAGCTTTACTTTAGGTATCTGTAACGTTTCATTTACGATCTCACCAGACTCTAACTCTTCCTCCGGTGTCACTTCAACCACGCCGTCTTTTCTTTGTCGGAACTGGCGGTATTTCTCCTCCTGCTGATGCGTCAATGGCTGATAAAGCATCTTAAGTTCCAGCGCCCGCTCGACATATGGGCCATCTCCGAACCACAATATCAGCTCATCACAAGCCTCTATACATTTCTCGCTCATGCCCGCCTTATGGTATAGGCAAGCCAGTTCAAATGCCCACTCCTCAGAATATTCCTGCTCCTTGAGTTCTTCTAATATCGCAATCAATGTGCCATAATCCGCGCCCTGTGCCTTGTTTATCTCATACCGCAGCACATATTTCAAACTATCATGCGGTGCTATTTCAACAAATTCATCATAATAATCCTTCGCCTCAGCATAATTGCCCATCTTGATCGCAATCTGCGCCAGACGGTAAATAATCATTCGTCCAATCGGCGAACGGTCATAAGCCATCAGAAGAATATCTCTACTCTCCTCATAGCGTCCGACTTTCTCATAAATCTCCCCCGCCTTGATCAGGGCGTTGACATTTTTAATCTTATGCCAGTTAATTGTATCCGCAATCTCAGCTGCCTCTTTGTAGTTGTTCTCCGCTGTAAGCGACTTCATCTGATCCAGCTTTAATTTATATTCGTATTTATCCAATTTGTGCCACCTCAAAATGTGCAATTTTGTCTCTTTTATTTAACTTTTAGTTTATCATACGCACCCATAGATGTCAAAATTTATCGCGACGCAAGAGCCAAGAAAAACGCCCTTTTTACATGGCAGAAAGAATCATTTGCCACAAAAAAGAAGGTAGAAATCTCTCGCTTTCTACCTTCTTTCCTGTCGCTCTACTTTTCAGGCATCTCCTCCTGCTCCCGCGAAACCTCTTCGGACTGCGGATTCTTCGCATAGATGAGTTCTTTTGTGTCTTTATCCACACGCACAAGTTCCACATAGCTCTCCGTATCCTGTGCAAGTCCTTTTCTCTTTAAGGCATACACTAGCAGATTACCCACAATATACTGCAAAACCGCTGTTATCGGAACGCCGAGCAGCATACCCGGAAATCCCCACAATCCGCCAAACACCAGGATAGATGTCACCACCCAGAACGGTGTAATACCTGTCGATTCACCCAGAATCTTCGGGCCGATAATATTTCCGTCAATCTGTTGCAAAACAAACACAAAAATCAGGAAATATAAACCTTGAAGCGGATTTTGCAGCACCACGATAACGAAGCATGGAACGGCACCGATAAATGGGCCGAAGAACGGAATCACATTCGTCACACCGATAATCACTGCCAAAAGCATTGTATCCGGCATTCCCATAATTGCCATTACGACATAGGCAAGCACCCCGATAATGGCCGAATCAAGCAATTTTCCGGAAATAAACCCGCCAAATATCTGATTACTTTTTCGTATCGTATCTATCACGATATTCGCTCGCTTTGGTTTGAATATTGCATAGATAACCTTCTTTGACTGTCCGGCAAACGTCTCTTTACTCGCCAGCACATAGACCGAGACGATAATTCCCACGAGCGTATTGGTCAAAAGCTTTACACCATAGATAACTCCGGTTGTAATGGATGTCAGGAAAGTCTGTGCCTGCGGCAGAATCTCTGTCTCCATAAAGTTCTCAAACATCTTGCTCACAGTTGCAATCGCACTGCTAATCATATCGGCAATCTCCGGATTGCCCGCTGTCAGGTCATCTACCCAGTCAAGAAGGGAATTTATCTCATCCGGAAAAGCCAGTGCCATATTGCGAATGCTGCCAGCCACCGATGGAACTACAACCGCAATAAACAATATTACGATACCCGCAAGAAAAAGCAGTGCTCCCGCTATGGCAATCCCACGCGCAGTCTTTCTCGCCCGCTTTTCACGCTTCATCCGCGGCAAAAACAGCTTCAAAAGATACCCCTCAATAAATTTCATAACCGGATTAAGCAGATATGCCAACACCAGACCAATTGTGATTGGCTGGAGAATAAATACTAGGTTTTTCCAAAAGCCTGCGAATCCGTTATAACGATATATCATGAAAAAGAACAGTATACAGCAGCATACCACGGCAACTGTCAGTCCTGCTATCACCAGATACTGTTTTAAATCCCAGTTTTGTTCTTTTTTCTTATCAGAACGCTTGTCATTTTCTCGTTCGCTATTCAATATATGCTCCCCTTTTCTTATGTTGACTTATTTAACTTTCTCCGCAGCATACGCCAGAAAAGCATGCTTTTCCCCGACTGACGGGCATTCCGTCCCGGTACTGCTCATTGCATATCCATATTATAGCGCATTTGTTGCTTTTTTCAACGAGGGAGCCACCTGATTTAATTGTAATTTTATAAATTTAATGTCATAATAATCTCTTTTAACTGATCTGCAGAATCCAGCAGTCTGGCATTCTCTTCCTCACTCAACGGAATTTCCAGAACCTTCTCGATTCCGTTCTTTCCAATGACAGACGGAATACTTAATGCAAGATCTGTAAGTCCGTATTCTCCCTGCAGTTCCACTGATACCGGAAGTATCGCCCGTTCATCCTTCACAATGCATTCTGCAATTCGTGCTACCGCCATGGCAATGCCATAGTAGGTGGCACCTTTCCGCTCTATAATCCGGTAAGCACTGTCTCTCACATCCTCATAAAGCCGTCTCATCGAATCCTCGTGCTGATAATGCCCTCGTAGTTCACAAAAATAATTCAGGTCAATCCCGGAGACATTTGCACTGCTCCACACCGGAAGTTCACTGTCCCCATGTTCCCCGATAATAAGTGCATGTACACTCCGGCTATCCACATCTAAATGTTTTCCCAGCACATATTTCAGTCTTGCAGTATCCAATACCGTTCCTGAGCCAAATACTCTCGTCACCGGATAACCGGAAATCTGCTGTGCGGCATAAGTCAGCACATCCACCGGATTTGCCACTATCATGAGAATACCTGCAAAAGATGTCGCTGTAATCTGTGGCAGAATGCTTTTCAATATCCCTACATTTTTCTCTATCAAATCACGTCGTGTCTCACCCGATTTCTGGTTCGCTCCCGCTGTAATAATGATAAGTGCACAATCCCCCACATCATCATAATCGCCCGCATAAATATCCATCGCCGCAGCATATGGCAGACCATGGCTTAAGTCCATCGCCTCACCTTCTGCCTTTGCATGATTCGCGTCAATCAGTACCAGCTCCGAAAAAATGCTCTTTTGCATAAGACTAAATGCTATGGAGGAGCCGACAAAACCGCATCCGACAACTGCAGCTTTTCTTGGATTCATCATAATTATACCCCTTTCCGTCCAATCTGTTTTTGATTGGCACATTGCCTGTTGATATATAATTAGAATGCCCCATTTACAGAATTTCCACACAAAAAAGAGCTGTCACTCAGAGAACTTTTCCTGTACATAATTAAAGTTCCCTGAGCAGCTGCTCTTTTTCATATGCTTATCCACAAAAAATTATTATTAAGCCACACTTATCCACGATAGTAATTGATAAGGCAGCCTTTTAAAATGATTTCACGCTCATCATCAGTCATGGCACCAAGCCCTAATGTGAACTCCTTAAGCTGACCGTCCTCTACTACATATGCTGCAATCTCACTCTTCTTCTCTTCCACCGCAGTACGGATGTCCGGGACGAAGATATAATCAAGATTCTTAAATGGCAGTTCTCCTTCCTCTATGATAAACGGAAGCATACCCCAGTTGATAAGGTTGGAGCGGTAGCGCTTTGTCGCATACTCATTCGCAATATTCGCCCATCCGCCTAATACCTTCTGGCAGGAAGCTGCCTGCTCTCTTGCTGAGCCATCCCCCGGCTTTACCGCAAAGATGGTACTGCCAAATCCAAGTGTTCCCTCCGGCATATCCTCGCCAAACTTCTTCTCCGGGAATGCCTTCTGAACTGCCTCCATCACTGGCTTTAACTCCTCAAACGTCTCCACCGGACAACTTCCGGTCTCTATCGCCTTCTGTGCTTTCTGAATCTCTTTTGCACGACCCACATACAGCGGATCTTTTCTGGAAAGTGCAAATTCTGCCAATCCAAGCGGATTAGAGCGGAAAGAAGATGTCTCTCCTGATGGAATCAGCTCATCTGTTGTCGTAACCGGATCATGAATCTCAGAGACTACTTTTAATACCATGTTCTCCG
>CAZAGJ010000018.1:0-44671 GCA_964484605.1 uncultured Roseburia sp.
GGACGTGGACAGCGTGAGTTGATTATTGGTGACAGACAGACCGGTAAGACAGCTATCGCAATTGATACGATTATTAACCAGAAAGGTCAGGGCGTGAAGTGTATCTATGTTGCCATCGGACAGAAGGCATCTACGGTTGCTTCTATCGTAAAGACATTAGAAGAGTTTGGTGCTATGGCTTATACCACAGTAGTTGCTGCTACTGCAAGTGAGTTGGCACCATTACAGTATATTGCACCATATTCCGGATGTGCAATTGGAGAGGAATGGATGGAGAACGGAGAAGATGTTCTCGTTGTTTACGATGATTTAAGTAAGCATGCAGCGGCGTACCGTACACTTTCCTTGCTCCTTAAGAGACCACCAGGACGTGAGGCATATCCGGGTGATGTATTCTACTTACATTCCAGATTATTAGAGCGTGCAGCGAGACTTTCCGATGCTTTAGGCGGAGGTTCTCTGACAGCTCTTCCTATTATCGAGACACAGGCAGGAGACGTATCTGCATATATTCCGACAAATGTTATCTCCATCACAGATGGTCAGATTTATCTGGAGACAGAGATGTTCAACGCTGGTTTCCGTCCGGCTATCAATGCGGGTCTTTCTGTATCCCGAGTTGGTGGTTCTGCGCAGATTAAGGCTATGAAGAAGATTGCAGCTCCTATCCGTACCGAGCTGGCTCAGTACCGTGAGCTTGCCGCATTTGCACAGTTTGGATCTGAACTTGATGCAGATACCACAGAGAAGCTGACACAGGGTGAGAGAATCAAAGAAATCTTAAAGCAGCCACAGTATCAGCCGATGCCGGTTGAGAGACAGGTTATGATTATCTATGCTGCAACCAGAAAGTATTTGATGGATATTCCGGTGGCAGATGTGCTTGCATTCGAGAAAGAACTTTTTGAATATGTGGATACAAAGTATCCGGAGATTCCGGAAAGCATTCGCACAGAAAAGTCTATCAGTGATGAGATGGAAGCTAAGTTAATCAAAGCAATTGAGGAATGCAAAGCCAGCTTTGCAAAATAAATGGTAGAGAAAGGCGGTGCTTAATTTATGGCCTCAATGAGAGACATAAAGAGAAGAAAAGGCAGCATACAGAGTACGCAGCAAATCACAAAAGCCATGAAGCTTGTTTCTACCGTTAAATTGCAGAAAGCCAGAACAAGAGCAGAGCAGACCAATCCATACACCAATTATATGTATCAGACAGTGACCTCGATGTTAGCGAAGTCCGGCAGTGTTGACCATCCGTATTTAAAAGCAAATGATTCCACGAAAAAGGCAGTGGTTGTCATTACTTCTAACCGTGGTCTTGCCGGAGGTTACAACTCTAATGTTGTAAAGCTTGTGACCGAGTGCAAGGATTTTGTTAAAGAAGATTTAGATATCTACGCAATCGGTAATAAAGGCAAGGAAGCATTGGAGCGCAAAGGCTATCGCATAAAAGAGGACGCTGCTGATATTATCGAGTCCCCTTCCTATGCAGATGCGGCAGCGCTTTGTCAGAAGGTTTTGGATGCTTACACGGCAGGTGAGATTGGTGAGATATATCTTGCATATACACACTTCAAGAATACCGTAAGCCATGAGCCGACTTTGATAAAATTGCTTCCGGTAGAATTCGACGAGGATGAAATCAAAGAAGCGTCCGATACGACTTTGCTTATGAATTATGAGCCGAGCGAGGAAGAAGCGCTTGACATGATTATTCCGAAGTATGTGACAAGTTTGTTTTACGGAGCACTTGTGGAAGCAGTTGCCAGTGAAAACGGCGCAAGAATGCAGGCGATGGATTCTGCAACCAGCAATGCAGACGAGTTAATTAGTGATTTGACACTGAAATACAACAGAGCACGACAGGGCTCCATCACGCAGGAGTTGACGGAGATTATTGCCGGTGCTTCTGCCATATCCTAGATAAGCAGATTGAGTGAAAAAATGGGGAGGCACATTTGTGCTTGCACGGAAATGTGCCGTGACATTTTTTCATGAGAGTGCAACGAGAACGAGAGAATCTTTGATTCTCGAGTGCGAGTTGAACGCAATCTGCGTATCAAGGATGAGTCATGATTGATAGAGGGTTACATGCGAGCTGTTTATCATGAAGAATACCAGTAAGCAGCGAGTTGAACGCAATCTGCGTACTGGGAGATACTAACACAAAATATAATAGTAAGGAGAAATAAGCGATGGCAAATAATATCGGTAAGATTACCCAGATTATCGGTGCCGTTCTGGATGTTAAGTTTGCAGAAGGCAATCTGCCAGAGATTAACGATGCTATCAGAATTCCGTCCGGTGAAGGCAAGGAACTGGTAGTTGAGGTATCTCAGCATTTGGGTGATGATACAGTAAGATGTATCGCGATGGGTTCTACCGACGGACTTGTTCGTGGCATGGATGCAATCGCAACGGGCGGACCAATCAGTGTGCCTGTTGGCGAGAATACATTAGGCCGTATGTTCAATGTCTTGGGAAATCCTATTGACGAGATTGACCCACCAACAGATGTAGAGAATTGGCCAATCCATAGACCTGCTCCTGCATTTGAAGAGCAGGCAACTTCTCAGGAGATGTTAGAAACAGGTATCAAGGTCGTTGACCTTCTCTGCCCATATCAGAAGGGTGGTAAAATCGGATTATTCGGTGGTGCCGGTGTAGGTAAGACCGTATTGATTCAGGAGTTAATCCATAATATCGCAACTGAGCACGGCGGATACTCCGTATTTACCGGAGTAGGTGAGCGTACCCGTGAAGGTAATGACCTTTACTACGAGATGAAGGAATCAGGAGTTATTGATAAGACCACCATGGTGTTCGGTCAGATGAACGAGCCGCCGGGAGCACGTATGCGTGTTGCTTTGACTGGTCTTACCATGGCAGAGTACTTCCGTGACAAAGGTGGAAAGGATGTGCTTCTTTTCATCGATAATATTTTCCGTTTTACACAGGCAGGTTCCGAGGTGTCCGCACTTCTTGGACGTATGCCATCAGCCGTTGGTTACCAGCCGACATTACAGACAGAGATGGGTGCGCTTCAGGAGCGTATCACTTCCACAAAGAGTGGTTCCATCACATCTGTACAGGCAGTTTATGTGCCAGCCGATGACTTGACTGACCCGGCTCCGGCAACTACCTTCGCTCACTTGGATGCAACGACTGTACTTGACCGTTCCATCGTAGAGCTTGGTATTTATCCGGCAGTAGACCCGCTTGGTTCTACTTCCCGTATCCTTGACCCGCGTATCGTTGGTGAAGAACACTTTAAGGTGGCGCGTGGTGTACAGGAGATTTTGCAGAAATACAAAGAGCTGCAGGATATTATCGCAATTCTTGGTATGGATGAGTTGTCTGAGGATGATAAGCTGGTTGTCAACCGTGCGAGAAAGGTGCAGAGATTCTTATCCCAGCCGTTCTCTGTTGCAACACAGTTTACAGGTCTGGACGGAAAATATGTTCCAATCGCTGAGACAATCCGCGGATTTAAGGAAATCCTCGAAGGAAAGCATGATGATATTCCAGAAAGTTACTTCTTAAATAAGGGTTCTATCGATGAAGTTCGAGAGGCATTCAATCAGAAATAAGAAGTAGAGCGTAAGGAGGATGATTATGGCAGACGATAGCAGGATTTTTCAGGTAGAAATCATCACGCCGGATCGTATTTTTCATACAGGAGAGGCGACGATGATTGAATTTAATACGGCTGCCGGTGAGATTGGTGTGTATAAAAAGCACATTCCAACCACCACTGTCCTCGCTCCGGGTGTTGTCCGCATTAAAATGGACGGAGAAGAGGATGTCGTAGCAGCGGTTCATTCCGGTTTTGCAGAGATTCTGCCGGATAAGGTGACACTTCTTGCAGAGATTGCGGAATGGCCGGATGAGATTGACAAGAGCAGAGCTGAAGCCGCCAAGGCGCGTGCCGAGGAGCGTCTTGCCAATAAGACAGAGGCGATTGATGTAAAGCGTGCTGAGTTTGCACTTCGCAAGGCTTTGGTGCGAATTGACCTCGCCAAGTAGTAAGAGTCAGTAAAAGAGACAAAAGTACCGTTAAAAAGTGCTTTTGTCTTTTTTTTGTGCACAAAAATGAGACAAAGAGGGATAAATAGGTGCTAAAATCAGACAAAAAGCTTGGCAATGCCGGAGTAGTTTGGTAAAATGATAAAAGGGTATGCGTAGCAAGATTGTATTTATAGTTTATACAAAGGAGATGCAACTATGAAGGAGAAGGCGGGTAGTAACGAAAAAACACGGAAGATGGGTATCAGAAATAAAATTATACTTCCGGCAGCGATTATGATTGTAATGGTTGGTATTGCGCTTGGTATTCCGTGGTACAGCAGTATGGAAGAGGAACTGACATCATTAGGCGGACAGCAGGCGCAGATGGCAGGAAAAGTAGCGGTCAGCGTGGTCGACACAGATTTGGTGCAGGCGTTAGAGCCGGGATGTGAGAGCACGGAGGGATATCAGACACTGCTTACATCACTGCGGGAGGTACAGCAGGAGTATGGTATGCTGTATTTATATACACTGTATACAGATGGAAAGACGGTGTACTATGGTGTTGATACGGATACTTCAGAACTTCAAGCTCAGGTTGGTAAAGAATTTGAAGAGTCTTATGCTGATCTTGCAAATGTTTTTGCAGGAGAAGTTTATGTACAGGATTATATCGACCATCAGATATACGGTGATGTGATATGTGTCTTTATGCCAATCACCGACAGTCAGGGTAAAGTTATCGCAGCGATTGGTGCGGATTTTGATGCTTCCAATATTGTACATCGATTGAGCGAAACACAGAAACAGATTGTTATGACAGCGGTTATGTGGGTAGTAATTGGCTGTGTAATTATGGGAGTTTTGGTTACGAGGATAACAACCGGACTGCAGGTTGTCAACCGCAAAATTTATGACCTGGTTTATAACGAGGGAGATTTGACGCAGAAGCTTGAGATGAATTCCGGTGATGAGCTTGAATTGATTGCAAATAATGTGAATAAGCTGTTAGAGTACATTCGAGGAATCATGCTCAATATCGCGGGGAATTCCATGCATCTTAACAATTCCTCAAAGACGGTAGTAGACAACATTTCCACAGCTGAGATTCATATCACGGATGTATCTGCAACGATGGAAGAGATGAGTGCTGCGATGGAAGAGACGAGTGCTTCCCTGCAGAATGTCAATGAAAATGTAGGACAGATTTATGATACACTTGGAACTATTTCGGACAATGCGAATGCGGGTAAGGCATCTTCCGTAGATATTATGAAAAATGCAGCGTCTATCTATGAAAATGCCAGAAAAGAGCAACAGGAGACTAAAGTCATGGCAGAGGACATGGCAGCAGTCGTAAATGACAGGATTGAGAAATCCAAAGCCGTAGAGGAGATAGAAGCACTTACGACTAATATTATCAACATTACTGAGCAGACGAATCTGCTTGCGCTGAATGCAAGTATCGAAGCGGCACGGGCGGGAGAAGCAGGTCGTGGATTTGCTGTTGTTGCAGATGAGATTGGTAAACTTGCATCAAATTCTGCTGAGACGGCATCCCAGATTCAGCATGTAAGCGCAGAGGTTGTCTCAGCAGTAAACGAACTGGCACAGAAGGCAGAAGAAATGCTGACATTCTTAGATGAGAAGACTATGTCAGGATATGAGAAATTACTTTTGACCAGTGAAAGCTATCAGAAGGATGTCGATAATATGAGCCGAATGATGCAGGAGTTTGCAGATGAGAGTACTGAGGTGAAGCAGCGTGTTGATCAGATTAGAGAGGCAGTTGCAGCGGTCAGCATTGCAGTAGAGGAGAGCGCGAAAGGCGTTACTAATGTTACGGAGATGTCTGTGGATCTTACATCCAGTGTAGGAGATATTGAGCATGAGGCGAATTCCAATATGGATATTGCAAATCAGCTAAATGCAGAAGTTAATAAATTTAAGCTGGAATAGACATATTACCGGAAAAGAGGCTGTCGCATTTTTGGTGCGATGGTCTCTTTTTGTTTATGCAAATTCTACAATTTTGATAGTTGGATTTTGTGAACGATTTTGACGGAAAATGATTGACTTTGACTGAATGCGATTCTATAATTCAAATATAAGGATGAACGGTCTTGACGGAAAATGAGCGAATGTGGAGGGCGAAAAATGCTGACAGAGGAAAGATTTGCAAAGATTTTATCCATACTAGAGAGTACAGGGAGTGTGACGGTACAGCAGCTCATGACAGCGCTGGATGCTTCTGAGTCGACGATTCGACGCGACCTCACAGCACTGGATGCGAACGGACAACTCACGAAGGTGCATGGCGGAGCAATTTTGAAAAATACAGTATATAGTACTAAAGATGATGAGGTCATGCATCGCAAGGAGCAGAATAAGGATGCCAAGGAAAAGATTGCACGATACGCTGCGGAGCTGATTACACCGGGCGATTTCGTATATATAGATGCAGGAACAACCACGGAACGCATGATTGACTATATTGTAAGCAAGCAGGCGGTCTTCGTGACAAATGCGATTACGCATGCGAAGAAGCTTGCAGAGCATGGATGCACCGTTTACATCCTGGGCGGGGAGTTCAAGGCGGTAACGGAGGCAATCGTCGGAGAGGAGGCGGTTGTGACACTTGAGAAATATAATTTTACCAAAGGTTTTTGGGGAGCAAATGGTGTCAGCATTCAGAAAGGATTTTCCACACCGGAGTTAAAAGAGGCACTGGTAAAAAGAAAGTCGATGGAAAACTGTAAGGAGTGCTTTGTTTTAGCGGATGACAGCAAGTTTAACCAGATATCCAGCGTGACATTTGCGCCGTTTGAGAGCGCGACTGTAATTACAACAGGATTACAGCACACAGCATTTAAAAATTGCAAGAATGTAGTGAACATATAGGAGGCTTCCATGATATATACACTGACTTTTAATCCGTCTTTGGACTATATAGTGACTGTTTCGGAGTTTACCTGCGGAATGGTAAATCGTACAAGCGAAGAAGTGATTTTTCCGGGAGGAAAAGGAATCAATGTTTCTATTGTTTTAAATAATCTCGGCATAGAGAATACAGCACTTGGTTTTCTTGCAGGTTTTACCGGGGAAGAGTTAAAGCGCCTCATAGAGAAAAAAGGAATTCATGCGGAATTTATCTCTGTTGCGGAGGGGATGACACGTATCAATGTAAAGCTTCGCGCAGAGTTAGAGACAGAGATTAACGGACAGGGGCCGGAAATCGGAAAAGAGGATATTGAAAAGCTTTATGAGAGATTAGAGCGATTGCAGGACGGCGATGTTCTGGTGATGGCGGGCAGTATACCGGATGTGATGCCGCAGACGATGTACATGGATATTATGAAGCATTTACAGGAGAAAGATTTGCGGATTGTCGTGGATGCGACGAGAGACTTGCTGGTAAATGTATTAGAGTACAAACCATTCCTGATTAAGCCAAATACGCATGAAATGGAAGAGATTTTCCGCGTCAGAATTGACAAAGAGGAAGATATTATAAAATATGCAAAGGAATTACAGCAAAAAGGTGCAAGAAATGTGCTTGTCTCCAGAGCAGGTAATGGAGCAATTCTGGTCGCAGAGGATGGAAGTATCTTTCGGGCTGCAGCACCAAAGGGCACGGTTGTCAATTCCGTAGGTGCAGGAGACTCGATGGTTGCAGGTTTTCTGGCAGGCTACTTAGAGCACAGTACTTACGAGAGCGCATTTCAGATGGGGGTATGTACAGGAAGCGCATCCGCTTTTTCAAAAGAATTGGCGACAAAGGATGAAGTACTTGCATTGCTGGATGAAAATAAAAACTTGTTTTAATTTTGTGGAGAGCAACCGGTGAAAGACCGGGAACCTCTCACAAATTAAAAATAGAAATTCCGATAGGAGGAGGAAACGAGATGAAAATCAGAGAGCTACTGGCAACTGCAAGCATTGAGCTTGGCGGAGTTGCTACAAGCAAGGAAGATGCCATTGATAAGATGGTGGCGTTGATGGCAAAGAGCGGTAAGATTAATGATGTGGAAAAATACCGCGCAGGGGTGTATGCAAGAGAACAGGAAGGAACAACCGGAATCGGTGAGGGAATCGCTATTCCACATTGTAAATCTGACGCGGTGACAAAACCGGGACTTGCTGCGATGGTTATACCGGGAGGAGTTGACTTTGATGCCCTTGACGGGGAAAAGGTGGACTTGATTTTCCTGATAGCGGCACCGAATTCCGAAGACAATATGCACTTAGATGTGCTCAGCAAGCTGTCGATGCTGTTGATGAATGAACAGTTTACAAAGGGGCTTAGAAATGCGAGAAACGTGGAAGAATTTCTGGATGTTATCGACATGGCAGAGGCAGATAAGGATGCAGATATAGCAGAAAAAGAGCGGAATGCTGATAAGCCGAAGACAGAAGGCGCATATCTGCTGGCAGTTACCGGATGCCCGACAGGAATCGCACATACTTATATGGCGGCAGAAAGCTTAGAGAAGAAAGCGAAAGAATTAGGCTGCTTTATGAAGGTAGAGACGAGAGGCTCCGGCGGAGCGAAGAATATGCTCACCAAGGAAGAGATTGCGAAAGCTGACTGCATTATTGTAGCAGCAGACACACAGGTGCCTATGGACAGATTCGATGGTAAGCTGGTCATCCAGTGCAAAGTAGCCGACGGCATTAGCAAATCTGAAGAGCTTATCCGCAAAGCAACGAGTGGAAATGCATCAATATATCGCGCGAAGAACGGCAAAGTGGCAGATGATGAAGAGACAGGCGATAGCCTTGGACACCAGATTTATAAACATTTGATGAACGGTGTATCTCATATGCTTCCGTTTGTTGTCGGCGGTGGTATCTTAATCGCAATCGCATTTCTGATTGATGGATTTATGGTGGATTTGAATTCTCTTTCAGTAGCAGAGCGCGGTAACTTCGGTACGATTACACCACTTGCAGCTATGTTTAAATCTATCGGTGGTACGGCATTTGGTTTCATGCTTCCGATTCTTGCAGGATTTATTGCGATGAGTATCGCGGACAGACCGGGACTGGCGGTTGGTTTCGTCGGCGGCGCAATCGCAGCAAACGGTACATCCGGATTCCTCGGTGCCTTGGTCGCAGGATTCCTCGCAGGATATACGATTCTTTTGCTGAAAAAGATTTTCTCCAAACTGCCGGATAGTTTAGAAGGAATCAAACCGGTACTTTTGTATCCGCTGCTTGGAATATTTATTGTCGGTGTGATTATGACTTATGTGGTAGAGCCGCCGATTGGAGCGCTCAATATGATGATTAACAATGGACTTAACGGCATGAACGATGCGAGTGCCATTTTGCTTGGAGCATTGCTGGCAGGAATGATGTCTGTGGATATGGGAGGTCCGGTCAACAAGGCGGCATATGTATTCGGTACTGCATCCATTGCAGCAGGTAACTATAACATTATGGCTGCTGTTATGATAGGCGGTATGGTTCCTCCAATCGCAATCGCATTGGCAACATTATTCTTTAAGAATAAGTTTACGGCAGAAGAGAAGAAAGCAGGACCAACGAATTTTATTATGGGACTTTCATTTATTACAGAAGGCGCAATTCCATTTGCTGCATCTGACCCGCTTCGAGTGATACCGGCTTGTGTGGCAGGTTCTGCGGTAGCAGGAGCGTTGTCCATGGCATTCCATTGTACATTGATGGCACCACATGGTGGAATCTTCGTATTCCTGACCGTTGGAAATCCGCTCTTATATCTGGTCGCTTTACTGGCAGGCTCCGCAGTGGCATGTGTGCTTCTGGGACTTTTAAAGAAGGATGTTGCAAAATAAATATATCGTGACAAATATGCGGCGGGGGATGCCCCGCCCGCAGATGAAAGGAAAAAAGATGAAAGAATTTAAGTATGTAGTAAAGGATGCACTGGGAATCCATGCAAGACCGGCTGGGCTGCTTATAAAAAAGGCGGGAGAATTTCCGTGTGCGGTAACTATTGGTAAGGGTGACAAGGAAGTAGATGCAAAGCGTATTCTCGGCGTGATGGGACTTGGTGTAAAGTGCGGTGAAGAAGTCGTGATTCGCGCGGATGGTGATAAGGAAGAGGATGCAATCCTTGCACTTGCAAAATTTATGGAAGAAACTCTGTAAGAGTAGATGTGCGGAAATGTTCGTTCAGAAATGAGGTAGTATGGTACTGACAGGAAAGAGTGTATGTGGTGGAATTGCAATCGGTAAGTTGGCAGTGTACAACAAGAAAGAGAGTCAGGTTAAGCGTATAAAAGTGACAGATGCAAAAGCGGAAGAGCTTCGCTTTACAGAGGCGAAAGAACAGGCGAAAAATCAGCTTGCGGCGCTTTATGAAAAAGCACTGGCGGAAGTCGGAGAGGTAAATGCGATGATTTTCGAAGTGCATCAGATGATGTTAGATGACCTTGATTATATCGAGTCCATTATTAACATGATTCACACACAGGAAGTCAATGCAGAATTTGCAGTGGCAACAACAGGTGATAATTTTTCACAGATGTTTGCTGCGATGGATGACGATTATATGCGTGAGCGTGCAGCGGATGTGAAGGATATTTCCAATCGTGTGATTGCCATTTTACAGGGTGCGGCACATGGTGAGATGGTGGGCGATGAGCCGGCAATTTTGCTTGCGGATGATTTGGCACCGAGTGAGACGGTACAGCTTGACAAATCGAAGGTACTTTCCTTTGTGACAAGAGGCGGTTCGACCAATTCACATACGGCAATCCTTGCCCGGACCATGAATATTCCGGCACTGGTAGGGGTGGATTTTCCGGCGGATATGCCAGCGGAAGCATTTGGCATAGTGGATGGTTACACAGGAAAACTTTATGTAAACCCGGATGCAGAGACGCTCGCTGCCTATCAGGAGAAAAAAGAAGCAGACGAGCAGAAGAAACGTCTGCTCGGAGAACTGAAAGGCAAAGAGAATGTGACGCTGGATGGCAGGAAGATAAATCTTTATGCGAATATCGGCAGTGTTGCTGATGTGGCAAATGTATTGGCAAATGATGCAGGGGGAATCGGGCTTTTCCGAAGTGAGTTCCTGTATCTGGAGTCGGAGGATTACCCGACTGAGGAATCGCAGTTTGCTGCATACAAGACAGTGGCAGAAAATATGGCAGGCAAAAAGGTCATTATCCGCACACTTGATATCGGTGCAGATAAGCAGGTTGGCTATTTCAATATGGAAAAAGAGGAAAATCCTGCGATGGGATATCGTGCAATCCGCATATGTCTGGACAGAAAAGATGTGTTCCGCACACAGCTTCGTGCCATATACCGCGCGAGTTATTATGGAAATATCTCCATCATGTTCCCGATGATTATTTCTGTGGATGAAGTGAAGCAGACTAAGGAAATCATTGCTGAGGTCAAGGCAGAGCTTTCGGCAGAGGGCATTCCTTACAAGGACTGTGAGATAGGAATTATGATAGAGACACCGGCGGCGGTGATGATTAGTGACCTTCTGGCAAAAGAAGTAGATTTTTTTTCCGTGGGAACTAATGATTTGACACAGTATACGCTGGCAATCGACAGACAGAATCCGAAGCTTGATAATATCTACGACGCGCATCATCCGGCGGTACTTCGCATGCTTCAGATGATTGTGGATAATGGACATAAGGAAGGTTGCTGGGTAGGTATCTGCGGAGAACTGGGCGCAGACCTCGCATTGACAGAGCAATTTCTTCGGATGGGATTCGACGAATTGTCGGTATCGCCGTCGATGATTTTAAAAGTGAGAGATGCGATTAGAAAAATCGATTTGAATAAATAAGTATATGGGTAAGTGAAAGCAGCAGGGCATCGGTGATGCGCCTGCTGCTTTTTTGGTTGTCAATTTGGCAAGATATGTCACGATATTGGCAACTTACATCATAGGATATTGTAAATGACAGGTTTTTCTTATAATCTACGCTTTAGGGAGGCAGAAAAACATGAATAATATTATTGAATTAAAAAATATTTATCACAGTTACAATGAAAAGGAAGTCTTAAAAGGAATATCTCTTACTGTAAAAGAAGGGGAAATCATCGGATTACTTGGCCCAAGCGGCGCAGGTAAAACCACATTAGTCAATATCCTGACCGGGCAGTTGGCACAAACGGCAGGAATCGGACAAGTCTTGGGTGATGACACAAGACATATCACTGACAAAACCAAGGAACAAATAGGAATTATGATGGATAGCTTTGGCTTGTATCAGAGACTTACCGTTTATGACAATATGGCGCTTTTTGCTGAAGTCTATAAAGTAGACAAAAAGAAAATAGAAGAAACATTGCAGAAAGTTGGGCTCGACACTGCAAAAAAAACCATTGTATCGAATCTTTCAAAAGGAATGAGAAATCGTTTAAATATGGCAAGAGCTATTTTGCGCGATTCCTCGCTGCTTTTCTTAGATGAGCCAACTTCAGGACTCGATCCATCGACGACAGATTTTATCCATGAGATGTTACTGGAAATGAAAAAAGAGGGAATGACAATCTTCCTTACTACGCACAACATGTATGAAGCGACTAAGCTATGCGATAACATCGCCCTTTTGAATCAGGGTGAAATCATTGAATACGGAAATCCTGAGGAAATATGCAGAAAGTACAATAAGGAAGACAAATTTACGATTGTGCTGCAGAATGAGGAAGTAATTGTCCTGCCTAATACACCTGAATCCGGTGAGAAAATTGGTGAACTGATAAAAGGCAAAAAAATAAAATCTATTCATTCCTCTGAACCAACTTTAGAAGATGTATTCTTAAAGCTGACCGGGGAAAAATTAGACAAATAGGAGGCGGATATCATGCACAATATTTTAGCAATCATCAAAAAACAATTGAAAGATACCTTAAAGAATAAGCCTGTTCTGGTACAGTTTATGGTCTTTCCAGTCATGGCGGTTATTATGGCAAAATTTGTAGAAGTACCCGGCATGGCACCGACCTATTTTGTGAAAATGTTCGCAGGTATGTTTGTTGGTATGTCACCTCTGGTTGCAACCAGTTCTATTCTTGCTGAAGAAAAAGAACAGGGAACACTTCGCGTACTGTTCATGAGTAATGTGAAATCCATGGAATACCTTCTGGCAATTGCAAGTTATGTATTTTTGCTCAGTATGGCGGGAGCAGGAGTGATGTGTCTGGCCGGTGGATACTCCGGTGATGATGTATTAAAGTTCTTAATCATTATGGCAGCAGGGATTCTTACATCAATCATAATAGGAGCGGCTATCGGTGCTTTCAGCAAAAATCAAATGGTAGCAACTTCTATCATGACACCGCTTATGATGGTATTTTCTTTTGTTCCTATGATAGGTGGCTTTAATGAACAGGTTAAGAAAGTAAGCAAGGTTTTGTATTCCGGACAGATTGATTATCTCATTGGCACCCTCGATGGCAGCGCGGGCAGTGAAAGTATGATAACTTCTTTGTTAATTATTCTTGTTAATGCTATAATAGCATTGTTGCTATTTGCACTGGCATATAGAAATTTGCGAAAGGTATGATACCAATGAAGATAAACATCAATGTGGATGAACAGCTTTCGGGTATTGAAGTAAATATAAACTGCGGTGAGTTAACTGAAGACGTGGAACATATTATTGCAGCAATCCGAATGAGCTTCAAGCAACTGGTAGTTACAGACACACAATTAGGCGAAGATGTTATCCTTGATGCAAAGGATATCGCATATGTTGAAGCGATAAATCGCAAATGTTTTGTTTATACGGAAGATAATGTATTTGAAACCTCCTATAAGTTATATGAACTGGAAGCCTTGTTCTCCGGTATGAGATTTTGCCGGGTAAGTAAATCCTGCATGGTAAGTCTCAAATTCATTTCCTCCATTAAAACAGAAATGAACCACCGTCTGCGTTTAACACTAAAAAATAAGGAAGCCATTATTGTTTCGAGACAATATGCAGAAGAGATAAAAGAACAGTTAGGAGTAAAAAAGAATGGAAAATAAACGAAATATTTTAGACTTTATGAGCTTCGTAATGAAAACCTTTGGCATATGTGTTCTCCTTTTAGTAATGCTCACGGTAACTGCAAATGCGGAAATGATTGAGAACGGTAATCTTTTTAGCTATGGCAATGAAGCAATTTCCGCGACGGTTTTGCTGCAGTTTTTACTTCTCTCTATCATTACTGCAATTTTGGTATTTTTATTTACATCTACCTATATGATACGAGTTCTATCATTAGCAGCCAGATTGATTTTAATGCCGATATCCGTTATTGTGTGTTTGGGAATTGCCATTTATTTCTTTCATTGGTTCCCGGATAATGAGATGTTTCCGTGGATTCTGTTCGTGGTAAGTTTTTTGATATGCTATGGAATCAGTATTGCCATTACACTTTACAGGAACAAAAAAGCGGATGATGTTCTTAACAAGGCATTAGAGGAAATGAAATAGACGAGGCAACAGCCTCGTCTATTTCATGCGTTCTCGTTCTTTGTTTTACAAATGATGTATACAGCATATGCGATTGATATCACGCATAAAAATATGCTGCCGGCGATACCATGCCATGCCGGTGCGCCTTCTGTATTTGCAAATACACTTAAACTGTTAATAGCACTGTGTGTAATGATGCAAGGCCACAGACATTTTCCCTTATAGAAAATGATAGTAAACAGAAAGCCGATGGCAGTAGCATAACATATCTGCATCAATGTTTCCGGAATATCCCTTCCGTTAAGCAAATTCACAATATGCCCGAATCCAAATGTAATACTGGAAATAATAATCGCCTGAGTTACGCGGGTCTTGCATATTGCTTGAAACAAGAAGCCTCTGAAAATTACTTCTTCTAAAAATCCCACACACAACATGCTTATAATATGTAAAACAGATTCGGTGAAAGTCAGATTTATCTTAAAGCCCCACCACAGATTGGCAGACGCTAAAAGCACGAGCGGAATAAAGTACAAGTAATGTTTTACATTTGCTTCAAACGGGCATAGACCATATTTTTCTGTTAATCCGTTATTGCGAATCCACAGATACATCATAAGTGTTAATAAAATGCATAGTGGCGCAGTCACAATCTTTGCAGTTCCTATTGTGCCGGAGAGGTTGTCTCCGATAGTCATCAGCACAACATAAATACCAATCCAGACCAATGCAAAAGTCAATTCATTCTTATCATATAGTTTCTTCATCTGTAACCTCCTTCGTAGCATAAACTGCTCCATAAAATACGCTTTTCAGGGCTGCCATTACATTCGGCTCATCATAAATCATCGTATTATTCGCATATAAACTGGCATACCCATGAACAAAGATGAATAATGTGCTAAAAACATGCTTCGCATCTTCCGGCGACATGCCCAATTCATTTTGCAACACGGTAAGAAGCGGCAGCAATTCTTCTGTTTCCAACAAATCTAACATGCCTACACCGGAAAACTCATCTGATTGAAATAAAAGCCGGAACAGGTGGGTTTCTTTGATGGCAAAACGAATATAATTCATACCGATTGTCAGCATAGGATTCCCATAATCAGTATCTGTGTTCATAATATAAGCCGTATGATATGCATCAGCTTTTTTGTAAACTAATTTCTTTATATCTTCCACAGTTGAGAAATGGTATAGTACCGGCTGCGTAGAGCAGTTTAGCTTCTCGGAAATGCTTCGAGCAGTAATTTTATCAGCGCCTTCTTGCTGTGCAATATGAAATGCTGCCTCCACTATCATTTCTTTTGAGATTTTTGCTTTTGGCGGCATAATGCTTCTCCTTTCTCATAACCCGTGTTATATAACATACACTATAATACGGTTGTTGTCAATAACAAAATATGGAGCCGATTATACTAAAATTACGGCGTGAACTAAATTATCGTGTGAATGACATTATAGAATAGGAATGTTATAATTTGAGAAGAATAGCAACAGAGTTAAATGCGGAACATGCAGGAGGAACAACATGAGCAGATACCTATTATTAAAACAGGGAATTATTCACAATGCCATTGAAGAAGAACCATTTGTGGCAGACATTCTGGTTGAGGACGGCAAGATAAAAAAGATTGCTCCGGTGCTGGAGGGCAAGGTCATCAACGAGGCAGAAGTGATTGATGCGACGGGGATAGACATTTATCCGGGATTTGTGGAGGCGCATTGCCATCTTGGTCTGGATGGTTACGCCATTGGCTTTGAGGGACAGGATTACAATGAGTTAAATGACCCGCTTACACCACAGCTTTCAGCAATCGACGGAATTAATCCGCAGGATGAGACGCTTAGAATGGCACGCGAGGGTGGTGTAACCTGTGTATCTGCCGGTCCGGGCAGTTCAAATATCATCGGAGGAACTTTCTGTGTGATGAAGACCTACGGTAAGCGAATAGACGATATGATTGTCAAGGAAAAAGCGGCGATGAAAATTGCTTTTGGAGAGAATCCGAAGCGCTGTTACAAGGATAAGGCGGTATATTCGCGTATGACAGTTGCCGCAAAGCTTCGAGAGATGCTGACGAAGGCGAAAATATACGCGAAAAAGTGTGAGGAAGTGGGATGCAGGGAGGGAATCGCGCATGCGAATCTCTCGGAGCTTGATTCGGAAACGCTGAAAGCTCTTCCGGCATATGATGAGAAGCTGGAAGCTCTCATTCCGGTCATCCGTAAGGAGATGCCGTTGAAGGCACATGTACACCGGGCAGATGATATCTATACAGCTATCCGCATTGCAAAGGAATTTGACCTTGATTTGCGCATCGACCATACGACAGACGGAGCGTTGATAGCTGATGACCTTGCCAAAGAGGGATTTCCGGTAGCAGTAGGACCGTCATTCGGTCACGCGACGAAGTACGAGCTTAAGAACAAAGGATTTGAGACACCGGGCATTCTGGCAAATGCAGGATGTCAGGTATCCATCATTACAGATTCTCCGGTTATCGAGCAGCGGTATCTGCCGCTCTGCGCTGGACAGGCGATTCGCAATGGCATGAAGGAATTCGATGCGTTGCGAGCAATTACCATCAATGCGGCAAAGCACGCCGGAGTGGCAGAGCGTGTCGGAAGTATCGAGGAGGGTAAGGATGCGGACTTTGTGCTGGTAAAAGGTGCACCGTTCTCGGTTGAGACGCGGATTTTGTATACGATAATTGACGGAAATGTCGTTTATCAGAGATAATAAAGAAAGTAGCCAGATTATGTGAGTTGTTAGCTTTATATACACAGTAATAGGTCACACTTGCCTCCGGGTCTGCGATGGGGATTTGCTTTTGTCACGGGATTAATAACAAATTTGATATGGATATTTTTGTAGAGAGAAGATACAATAATTTGTAGGTTCGACTGAGGTGTCGTTTCATACATTAATAAGTAAAGAAGTGAAATTTATGCAAAAAAATGATGTGAAAAAGCAAATAGAGAAGCTTTTGGAAGATAAACCATATGTGGTGATTGCGATTGACGGAAGATGCGCGGCGGGGAAAACAACACTTGCATCTGAACTGCAGGAGGAGTTGTCCTGTGTGGTCATACATATGGATGATTTTTTCCTGCGTCCCGAACAGCGGACAAACGAGCGATTACAAACGCCGGGTGGAAATGTGGATTACGAGCGTTTCTTAGAGGAGGTATTACTTCCGCTTCATGCGCACCGTGAGTTTTCGTATCGGCGCTATGACTGCCATACGCAGTCTTTTAAAGAATCCATCGAAGTGCCCAAAAGCAGGATAGTGATTGTGGAAGGGACATATGCGTGTCATCCGGTGCTGTGGCAGTACTATGATTTGCATATTTTCCTGAATATTGATGCAGAGGAGCAGAAGGAACGAATCCTCAAAAGAAACGGAGTGCAGGGAGCGGTGGCATTTATGGAGAGATGGATACCACTGGAAGAAGCATACTTTGCGAATTGCCACAAGGAAGTACAGTTTATGCAAAAAAAGCTACTTTTTGTGCCTTAAAGATTTTATCTTCTGAAAATTTGTTATGATTTACCTATATTTAAGGACAGGAGAAGGAAGTATGGGTTTGAAATACAGGGAAATCATCAGCAGAATGACTTTAGAAGAAAAAGCACTTGTGATGTAAGGTAAAAATACATGGGAGACAGTGGACTATCCGCAGAACGGGATTCCATCCATGGCGATGTCTGACGGGCCGCACGGACTTCGCAGACAGGGCGGCTTGGGAGACCATTTGGGGCTTGGCAGCAGTCTTCCGGCAACCTGCTTCCCGACTGCGGCAGGCATTGCAAACAGCTGGGATGAGGAACTTGGGGAATCCATCGGAACGGCACTTGCCGAGGAGGCAGTGACGATGGATGTCAACGTTATCTTAGGACCGGGACTTAACATTAAGAGAAGTCCGCTGTGCGGAAGAAACTTTGAATACTTTTCGGAGGATCCATATCTCGCAGGAAAGATGGCTGCAGCATATGTCAGGGGCATTCAGAGTAAAGGCATTTCTGCGTGTCCGAAGCATTTTGCGGCAAACAGTCAGGAGCTGCGCCGTATGGCGATGAATTCCGTGGTGGATGAGCGTACTTTCCGTGAGATTTATACAACGGGATTTGAAATTGCGGTCAAAGAGGGTAAGTCAAAGGCGATAATGTCTGCTTACAATGAAGTCAATGGTGTTTACGCGAACGAAAACTACCATTTACTGCGGGAAATCCTCGTGGATGAGTGGGGATTTGAAGGTTATGTAGTTTCCGACTGGGGCGGCAGTAATGACCACGCGTTAGGCGTTGCAAACGGAAGTCACCTGGAGATGCCGGGAACAGGAAAATCCGGCATGACAGACATTTTGCGTGCAGTGAAGGATGGAAGTCTTTCTGAGGAAGTCTTAGACCAGCGCATTGATGAGATGCTTCGTGTTATCTTTGCGACACATCAGGCGACTGAAGATGGTAAGAATACCACGTTTGATGTAGAAAAACATCACGAACTGGCACGAAGAGCGGCAGAAGAGAGCATAGTTCTGCTGAAGAATCAGGAAAATATCCTTCCGCTTGCCAAAGACTCTAAAGTAGTAGTTGTCGGAGATTTTGCAAAGACACCACGTTATCAGGGAGCGGGTTCTTCTCTTGTGAATCCGACAAAGACACCGGAGGCGATTTTAGATGTCATAGAAGAGGGCGGACTGGTGATGGAGACATATGCGCAGGGCTATGTGCGCAACCGCAAGACAAATGAGCAGCTTTTGGGTCAGGCGGTGGAAGCGGCAAAATCTGCGGAGACTGTGCTTATATTTGCAGGTCTTGATGAAATCAGTGAATCCGAGGGCTTAGACCGTTTGCATATGCGTATGCCGCAGGCATAAAACGAATTGATAGAAGCGGTTTCCGCAGTAAATGACAACGTGATTGTCGTCCTATCCACAGGTTCTGTGGTGGAGATGCCATGGTTTGATAAGGTAAAAGGAATTGTGCATGGCTACCTTGGCGGACAGGCAGGGGCATCCGCAATGCTTCGCGTGTTGACTGGCGAGTGTAATCCATCTGGTAAGCTGAATGAGACATATCCGTACCGCTATGAAGATACACCAGCATATGCTTACTATCCGAGTAAGGAGCGCAGCAGTGAATATCGCGAAAGTCTTTTTGTGAGCTACCGTTACTACACAACCGTTGGAAAGGAAGTGCGTTTCCCGTTTGGATATGGACTCTCCTACACGACATTTGCATACAGCAATCTTTTGGTGGAGCGGGATAAGGCAACATTTACGGTTAAAAATGCAGGTGACTGTGATGGCGTGGAGATAGCACAGCTTTATGTGGGATGTAAGTCAGATACGGTATTCCGTCCGGTTAAGGAATTAAAAGGCTTTGTGCGAGTGCCATTGAAAGCCGGAGAGGTATTCGATATCACGATATATGCGGATGGAGATGAGATTGTTCACAAGTATAGGGCACAGTTTGATATTATCCTGATGGATGTTGAGATGAAGTTTATGGATGGCATGTCTGCGGCGGAGGAGATTCGCAAGGTAGATACGGAGGTTGTGATAATTTTCATTACCAATCACGCTGACTTCAGTGGCAGATGGAAGTCTCTTGGAGTTCATGGATATTATGGATATATGCAGTATCTTCGGAAATGCTCTCGACAATGCGATTGAGTGTGAACTTAAAATTCCGGAAAAGGAAAAGCGACTGATTCATGTGACTGTCAGCCAGCAGAGAAATTTCCTCATGATACGTGTGGAGAATTATTATGAAGGAGAGCTGAAAGCAAAAGAGGGAATCTTTGCCACGACGAAGAAGGAGAAGCAGTTCCATGGATATGGTCTAAAGAGTATCCGTTATACGGCAAATAAATATGATGGCGCTGTGGATATCGACACGAAGGGTAACTGGTTTGATTTAAAAATATTAATACCGATGCCGTTGCAGGAGAACAACACTGCAAAAACTGTCGAATTTTAGAAGTTTTTGCATTTGAGTGCAAAAACTTTGATTTAGTAAAAGTTTATGCTATAATCTTATTGCAAGGAGGAATATCAGATGATCGATACTCATGAACTTAAAAAAAGAGACTTGTATTTGAACAAGATTATAGCCTTTCAAGACACTGAGCCTGTTAAGGTTGTTACAGGAATTCGTAGATGCGGCAAATCCAGTCTTTTGAAATTGATGGTTGCTCATTTGAAAGAAATAGGTATTACTGATGAACAAATTGTTGAGATGAATTTTGAATCTCATGCATTCAAAAATATGAACAGTGATACATTCTATGAGTATGTAAAAGAGTGTGTTATTCCAAACAAGAGGATGTATCTGTTTTTTGATGAAGTGCAGCGTGTTCCAAGTTGGGAAGATGCAATCAATTCATTTCGTGTTGACTTTAATTGCGACATTTATGTTACGGGCTCTAATGCATATATGCTTTCATCCGAGTATGCCACCTATCTGTCTGGCAGATGTGTAGAAATAAAGATGCTGCCATTGTCATTTGCTGAGTTCTTGTATTTTCATGACTTCGAAATCAAAGAAAGCAAGAGTGCGTTAGGTGGTACACGCAAACAAGCATTTGATAAAAACGGAGAACATTATGAAATCAGAGATGTTTTTGATGCATATATGCGCTTCGGAGGAATGCCGGGGATTGCTGATGTTGGTTTGGATCAGGAAAAGGCATTGCTTATGCTTGAGGGTATCTATTCAACCGTAATTATGAGAGATATTCTAGAACGCGAAAATCGTAGGGGACAGAAAAGAATCACAGACCCAGTTCTTTTGAAAAAAATAGTAATGTTCCTTGCTGATAATATCGGTAGCAGCATTTCAATTTCTTCTATTGGTAACACACTTGTAAATGAAGGTTTACTTGAAGATGGTAAGCGAAAAGGTACGCCGAGTGCACATACTGTTCAAGCATATGTCAATGCATTGCTTGAATCGTATTTCTTCTATGATATCAAGAGATTTGATATTAAAGGGAAAGAATATTTAAGAACTCTTGGAAAATACTACATTGTTGACATCGGTCTTAGAAATTATCTACTTGGGTTTAGAAACCGCGACAGTGGACATGCGCTGGAAAATGTCGTGTATTTTGAACTACTCCGAAGGGGATATGATGTTTCTATTGGCAAGGTTGATAATTCTGAGGTAGACTTTATTGCAGCAAAAGTGGATGATAAAATATACATCCAGGTAACGGAGTCAATGACAAGTGATGATGTTCGACAAAGAGAACTGGCACCATTGCAAAAAATCAATGATAATTATGAAAAGATAGTTCTTTCCATGAATGTGGGAATGGATGTGTCATATGAGGGCATAAAATCTATTAACCTTATAGACTGGCTGCTTAATGAATAGCAATAAAATTTAAGAATGAAATATTTTTTATCAGAGACGAAATCTATAGAACAAGCACCAAATGACGCTACAAATCATTTGGTGCTTTCACTTTAGACATTATAAATTTGAATTTTCTTTAAGCCGCGGGCTTTTTTGATGTTTTTGACAATTTTTTTGTTGGGATCAGATGCAATGCAGGTTTCCTCGCCATTGGAAAGATCTCTGACCCACACTTCATAAATGGTAATTGTACCCATTCCGGTTTGAGGGTTTGGTACATTGAATTTTTTTGCATAAACGTCAAAATTCTGAGTGACGCTTTCGAGACTGTTCATTTCGGTTTTTGCCGGTTTGGACTTCAATTCTATGCCATTACCACAAATCGGACACATTTTAATATAACGATTTTTAATTGGAAATAGCGGTATAAACTCTAGATGCGCCCATGTCATATAATGAACATAACCTTTGGAATAAATCTTATGGCAGATAGGGCATTCCTCTCTTCGGCCATAATAACCTTTGAATTTTGTAAAAACGTGTGTTCCATAAACAATTGCTGGCAAACTAAACTCCTCCTTTGTTTTGTTAATGAATGCAATCCCGTCAAGTATATCACTTCCATTTGTTGTTTGCCATCATAAATATCGTCTGCATAACCATTTGTGCAGAAAACGTGCAGATTGTGCAAAATTATAATATAAAAAAATTCTTATGTTAGTATTAAGCTACAAAGTTTCAAGAGAAACAAATTAATGTATTGGGAGGAGAAGCTATGTTAGGTATTAACATGAATGACGTTATAACCGTCATCGAATCATGTAAATCACAGATTATTGCGTTGGTTATCTGCTTGGTATTGGCGATTATCGTGTCGATTGCATGTATGAAAATGAAAAAGCCGCTCAAAAAGCTGGTGCGCAAAGAGGCGTGGATAGCATTTTTGCTGGCGGTAGTAGTAATTGTAAATTTGGTTATCTGTGGCCCGGTGAACACGATGGTGGCACTGGCGACAGGTTCAGGTTCTATTTCTGATGAGAGTATTGCAGAGTCAAAAGAACTTTGTACAGATATTGCAGAAGAGGATATGGTTCTTCTGAAAAATGAGAATCATGCGCTTCCACTTGAAAGTGGAAAAAATATCAATGTATAAAGATGTAGCAGCAGAGCCTGTAATTGAGACAAAAGAGAGACAAAAGAGAGTCAAAAGGTAGAATAAGAGGTATAAAAAATGAGCGATACAGCAACAAATCCGATTGTTCGGGTGTGGAAGAACTTTTCAAAGAAATATCCTACAATCGCACAGTTCTTGGTGTTTTTTATCGTCAGCAACGGTGTGACCGTGCTGCAGATGGTTTTAATGCCGTTATTTAAATGGGGATTTGGCTTTACTTCCTTGGTAGATACGAATTTCCAGATTTTACAGTGTGGAACTGTGGGCGGAAGTCCGTATTATGTATTTGATTATGCGGCAGGTGCAATTGCAGAAGGCGGCGGTGGTGGTCTGGCATATTTCTTGGCAGTAGAGATTACGATGGCAATCGCTCAGGTCATAAATTTCTTCCTGCAGAGAAATGTGACATTTAAGTCCAACGGTTCCGTTGCAAAGGCAGCGTTCTGGTATGTGCTTGCTTACATTATCATTTCCATTGGTGCAGCGGCACTTCAGGGATTCTATAAAGACCCAATTTATGGATTCTTCCAGAACCTCATGGGAGGAGCGGGAGTCACCGTGGCGGATATTGTGACAATGGTTATTAACTGTGCCATTTCGTTCTGGGTATTCTTCCCCATCTTTAAAGTAATATTCAAGCAGGAACCGGAAAACAACAAATAGAAAAGCAAATTAACCATAAACGGTTAGATTACACCTTGACTTTTAACCGTCTCCCGGGTAAGATATGACTATAAAAGTCATTCTTATTCGGGAGGTGGTTTTTTGTACGCAGATTATTTGAAGGATATGAAGAAGAGATTTGGTTGGACGACGGAGGAGCTTGCCTCACGCAGCGGTGTTCCTACCGGCACGATTAATAAGATTTTAAATGGCGAGACGAAGTCGCCACGGTATGATACGATGAACGCGCTGGAGGCAGCATTTAAGGAGGAGCAGACAAAAGGTGAGTTTGTGCAGGAAGTTTCTTCTTATATGAATGGTATGGATGACAGGGACTACACGCTGGCGGATTACTATGCATTTCCAAAGGATGTGCGGGTAGAGCTGATAGATGGCAAGGTATTTTATATGGAAGCACCGAATACGAAGCACCAGATGGCAGTGACGAATCTGGTGTTTCAGAGTATGACTTACATTCAGCAGAAGGGCGGCGATTGTGTACCGCTTGCTGCGCCGGTGGATGTACAGTTAGACTGTGATGAGTATACAATGGTACAGCCGGATTTTTCGATTACCTGTGACAGAGAGAAGATTACAGAGAAGTGCATTTATGGTGCACCGGATTTTGTGGCGGAAATATTGTCGCCTTCAAGCCGTAAGCGCGATGGCGAGATTAAGATGCGCAAATATACGGCGGCAGGTGTGCGGGAGTATTGGATTGTGGACATGGCAGGGAGCAGAGTTATCTGTTTTTTTGAGGGAGACGATTATATTCCGTGTATATATGGATTGGATGAGGAGATTCCGGTAAGGATATTTGATGGAGAGTTGAAGATACATTTCTAAGATTTATCAACCCTGCTAATAAATCACATAAGTATATGTAATAAAAGACAGCCAAATGTCCCGTTTGGCTGTCTTTTTTGTGAAAAATGCACTAAAATTTTAGTAAAAAATCCACCGAAAATTTACTTAAAATTTACTGATTGTTGATGCAAACATAAAAAATCTGTGCTACACTACGAAAAGAAGCCAGAAATCTGGCAAGAAAACAAGTGTGGCGAAGCACGAGAACAGAGGTATACGAATGGAAATCAGAATTGAAAATCTGACAAAAGCTTATGGAGATTTTAAAGCAGTCGATAGTATGAATCTGAATATTGCAGATGGTGATCTTGTCGGCTTATTAGGACCATCCGGTTGCGGAAAGTCCACGACATTATTTATGTTGGCAGGACTGTCCGATCCGACGGAAGGCAGGATATATTTTGGAGATAAGGATGTCACAGCGGTTCCGCCTGAAGACAGAGAGATAGGTCTGGTGTTTCAGAACTATGCGTTATATCCGCACATGACAGTGGAGGAGAATATCATGTTCCCGCTGATAAACCGCAAGATGCCGAAGGCAGAGGCGAAGGAGCGTGCCTATGAAATGGCGAAGCTGGTACAGTTAGACGGATTGATGAATCGTAAGCCAAAGGCTCTTTCCGGTGGACAGCAGCAGCGAGTTGCGATTGCCAGAGCGCTGGTAAAACAGCCATCGGTTCTTCTTTTGGACGAGCCGCTTTCCAATCTGGATGCAAAGCTTCGTATTGAGACGAGAGAAGAAATTCGCCGTATCCAGCAGGAAGTGAAGATTACCACTATTTTCGTAACACATGACCAGGAAGAAGCGATGAGTATTTCTGACAAGATTGCCGTTATGGAAAAAGGTGTCGTGCAGCAGTATGAAGTGCCGCAGACGATGTACTTGAATCCGGACAACCTTTTTGTGGCACAGTTCCTTGGAATGCCGCAGATTAATACATTCGAGGTGACAGTTAAGAATGGTAATATTTTCTGCGGAGATGTTGTTCTTCGAGAAAACTGTGAGATTGCAGACGGTACATACACAGCGGGTGTGCGTCCGGAAGCTTTTGAACTTACAGCAGACGGCATTCAGACCAAGGCATTGCAGGTGCGTATGACAGGACGAGATTTGCTGATTCATTTTAAGATTGGTGAGACTCCGCTTCGGGCACTGGTACATTCTGATATGCAGATTGAAGAGGGAACCTCATTTAGTGTCAAACCACGCAAGAATCAGATTATGATTTTTGGTGCAGACAACAGGACAATAGGAAAGTTTTAGCACGGGGGAGATACGATGGAAAAGAAAAGTATGAAAGGGTATCTCTATCTGATGCCGGCATTGATAATCATGCTCGTATTTACGATTTATCCGCTTATCAAAGCGGTATATATGAGTTTTTGCGAGGATTACAGTATTGTTTATGGAACGTATGATGCAATCGGTCTGGGAAATTACAAGGACTTGTTTGCGGATGATGTATTTATCAAAGCACTTAAGAATACCAGTATCTACGTGTTGTTTGTAGTACCGTGTTCCATTGCTATTTCTCTGTTTATTGCAGTGCTTTTAAATAGCAAGATTAAGTTTCAGGGTGCATTCCAGACGATTTACTTCCTTCCGTATGTCACAAGTGTCATCGCGATAGGTATCGTGTGGAACTGGATTTTTAACAGTGATTTTGGTCTTTTAAACTATATGTTAAGCTGGTTTGGGATTGAGGCGATTCCGTGGCTGAATTCACCGGATTATGCGCTGACTTCCCTTATTATCTTTAGTATTTGGAAGAGTCTGGCGTTTAATATCCTGATTTTTTTAGCAGGACTTCAGACCATTTCACCGGATCTCTACAATGCGGCGCGCGTCGATGCCACACCGAGATGGAGAGTATTCTGGAAGATTACGGTTCCGGGAATTATGCCGATGATTGTATATTCTTTTATCATGGGAGTCATCAATGCCTTTAAGGTATACAATGAGGTATTCTCTTTGTTTAAGGGAAATGCCGGCCCAATCAACAGCGCAATTACGGTTGTTTACTATATCTATGATAAGTTTTACAACAAGGCAGACTACGGTCTTGCGGCAGCAGCGTCAGTTGTGCTTTTTGTAATCATTCTTGCATTGACCATGTTACAGAGAGCATTATCTGCGAGAAAGGGAGATTAAGAGGTGCAGGATGAACGCTAAGAAAGTAAAAAATACAGTATTAAACATTTTAAAGTATGCAATTTTGATTGCGGGAGCGTTATTCACACTGCTTCCATTTATCTGGATGATAGCATCTTCCTTAAAAACACCGGCAGAGATTGTTAAGATTCCGCCGCAGTTGTTTCCGGAGGTACCGCAGTTCTCGAACTATGTGGAAGCTTGGAATGCAGCTCCGTTTGGAAGATATTTACTCAACACGATTATTATTACGGCATTTTCGACAGTGGGCGTGTTGATTACCACGGTATTGTCAGCATTTGCATTTTCCAGATTAAAGTTTCCGGGTAAGGATTTGGTGTTTTCATTATTTCTGGCGACACTCATGATTCCGGGAGAGATGCTGATTGTTACGAACTTCATTACCATCACAAAGTTGGGATGGATTGATACTTATCAGGCAATGATTGTTCCGTGGATCTCCAACGTATTTTATATTTATCTGCTGACGCAGTTTTTTATGCAGGTGCCGGAGAGCCTTTACCTTGCGGCAAAAGTGGACAAGTGCAGTGATTTTAAGTATATGATGAAGATTATGGTTCCGATGAACAAAAGCCCGATTACCACGGTTGCGATTTTGAACATTATCGGTTCATGGAATTCCTTTATGTGGCCGCTACTTGTGACAAACTCTGATGAGATGCGAGTATTGTCCAATGGATTGATTCGCTTCCAGACAGAAGCAGGTTCGTCCTATCAGTTGATTATGGCGGCATCAAGCATTCTTGTAATGCCGATTATTATTGCGTATTTGTTCTTGAGAAAGTATATTATCGAGGGCGTAACTCAGAGTGGTATCAAAGGTTAATTATTTGGTATTAGCCGGGGAACCGGTTGATATATATCCTAAAATGTGCCGGCAAAGTCCGGCGGAACAGGAAAGAGAGGAAGAAAAAGATGAAATTCAAAAGACTGAGCGCATTAGTTCTGGCTATGTCTATGACAGCAACTTTATTAGCAGGCTGCGGCGGACAGGAAGCAGAGACAAATGATGCAGAAGCAAGTGATGCAGTGGCAGGCACAGAGGCAGCTGCAGTAACTGACGGAACAATCGAGGCATGTGAGGTTGAGTTCTGGCATTACATGACAGGTAATCTTGAGACGACATTAACAGAGCTTACAGATGAGTTCAACAGCACAAACGAGTATGGAATTACTGTAAAATTAGTAAATCAGGGTAACGCAGGTGATTTACAGTCTAAGTTGACTGCAAGCGCAGCTTCCCAGACTTTGCCGGATATGGCACAGGCTTACAACAACTGGCTGCCTGAGTACTTACCGGAGGTTGTACACCTTGATGATTTCGTAGCAAATGATTTTGATAATTATGATGACATTACACAGAGTTACCGTGATGAGAACAACGAGTATGGTTTTATCAGCGGTGTGCCATTTAATAAGAGTACTTACCTGTACTTCTACAACAAGACATTGTTTGATGAGCTTGGTTTAGAAGCACCACAGACATGGGATGATTACTATACAATCGGTGAGAAAATGTTGGCTGAGAAGGAACTGGCTTCTTTAGGACTGGATGACCGTGCGGGATGCTGGGAAGCATTTGTAAAGCAGACAGGTGCTGACTATGTGACAGCAGACGGCGTACAGTATAATAATGAGCAGGGATTAGCAGCAACACAGCTTTTAACAGATATGTATTCCGAAGGCTATGCAAGACTTGCAGGCGATGGAGAATTCTTCTCTACACTGCTTAGCAACAGCCTGGTTGGAGCATACATTGGTTCCAGTGCAGGTGTATCCTACATTACACCGGACGGCTGGGAGTTAGGAATTGCTCCGGTAGCAGCAGGCGAAACAGGTGCAGCATACACTGCAGGTACTAACCTTATCATGTTTGCGAAAGATACAAACGAGCAGAAGGCAGTATGGGAGTACATGAAATATTTGACATCCACAGAGGTTACAACAAAGTGGGCAATGGCGACAGGATACCTTCCGGTCAGAACATCTGCATTCGAGTCTGAGGAATATCAGGCATTCATGGAGGAGAATCCGGCAGCAGCAGCAGCTTATGCACAGGCTGACGCTATGTTCTTCTCACCTACATTCGATGGAAGTAATGATGTAAGAACAGCTGTTAATACAGCTGTAGAAGAAATCGCTATTTACAATACAGACAGCGATACAAGCAATGATGTTGATGCAGAGACAGCACTTGGCATGTTGGTAGAGGCATCTGAAGGTGCAATGAACTAATGATATTTGGACTTGCCACACGAACACTTATATGGGGTCCGTGTGGCAGTTTTTTTCTAAATAGGAGCAAAAGACTATGACGAAATTAAACTTTTATAATGGATTACGGGAAATTGGCGGAACTTTTGTAGAGGTTGAAACAGAGAAAGCAAAATGTATGTTTGATTTTGGATTCGCAGTAGCGGATCGCATGGATAAGAATGTTAAATTACGAAAGAACTGTTTTGCGGCGGACTATGCGGCACTTGGCGTGTTGACACCGGCGCACGGCATTTATGATAAAAATACAGCAGACAGATTAAATGTAAAGGCATATGGTGAAACCGGGCAGGAATGCTTCTTCCTTATCTCTCATATGCATATCGATCATATGGGAGGACTTGGTATGTTAGACCAGAAGATTCCGGTCTACATGAGTGCAGACTCCTTAAAGCTTTATCGCCGCTTAGAGGCAAATGGAGATATTCAGGAGCGTGGGCACGAGAACTGCATCGGTATTCCGTATGGAGCCAGCTTTACGGTTGGAGACATCACGGTAAAAGTGCTTGCCATTGACCATGATGTAATTGGTGCCAGCGGATTTTTGATTACGACACCGGACGGAAGCATCTGTTATACCGGAGATTATCGTTTCCACGGATTCCATCCGGAGGTGACAGACGCATTTGCACAGAGCGTCAAAGGCGTGGATGTCATGATTACGGAAGGTGTGACGGTCAGCGGAGCGGATGTGGATATGCTTGCGTTAGAAGCGCCAACAGAGGAGGAGCAGGCGGAAGAGCGTACAGAAGAGCGTTTGCAGGAAGAGGTAAAAAAGATATCGCAGTCGGCAGAAGGACTTCTGGTTGTCAATCCTTATAATCGTAATGTGGAGCGTATGCACCGCATGATTCATACCGTAAAAGAAGCGGGAAGAACACTTGTCTTAGATGCTGTACAGGCAGATTATGTCGCAGAATTTTATCCGGAGGATGAGATTTGTGTATATCGTGAGGTAATTGATGAGAATGCGATTCCGGGGGGAAGACTTCCTGAGAATTGGAATGTTGTGAGCAGGGCAGATTTACTTTTTGCACCACAGAAGTATGTATTACAGCAGGATTATGTTAATATATATGAGTTGATAGATTTGAAGGATGTGGTTAGCTGCTATTTACATATGGACGGTTCGCCGCTTGGAGATTATGACCCATCATATGCAAAGCTGCACGCATTTTTGGAGGCACTTAAGATTCCGTATGAATATCACGGAACCGGCGGACATGCGAAGCCATATTATCTGCGTCATATGATAGATACGATTGAGCCAAAGACGCTCATTCCGCTTCACAGTTTCCGCCCGGAGCAGGTGATGTCAGAGAAAGCAGGACGGCGTTTTATGCCGGAATATGGACAGACATTTGTTCTGTAATAGACATTGTGTTTTATTGCAGTAACATCATAGACAGACAAGGAAAGAGAAGGAACAGATGAGAATATTAGTTGTGAATGATGATGGAATCAATGCACCGGGAATCCACCGACTTGCAGAGATGGCACGTAAGCTTGGTGAGGTATGGGTTGTTGCACCGGATAGTCAATGCAGTGCAATGTCACAGCGTATTACCGTGCGCGCTGATTTGCTGGTAAAAAAAGAAGAGATTCCGGTAGAGGGTGTACATGCTTACAGTGTGAGTGGTACTCCGGCGGATTGTGTAAAAGTAGCGATACAGCATATCCTGCCGGAAAGACCGGATGTGGTCTTTTCCGGTATCAACGGCGGTTATAATGCCGGAGTGGATTTGCTTTATTCCGGAACAGTCGGAGCTGCGATGGAGGCTCTTTCTGAGGGAGTGCCTGCAATTGCGTTTTCAAGCGAGAAGGAGAGCGGATATGAGGTGACAGACGCATATCTGTATTCGATTGCCAAAGAACTTGTGGCAGAGAAGCTTCCGGCAAATGAGATTTGGAACGTGAACTTCCCATGCTGTCCATTGTCGGAATTCAGAGGTATCCTAAGGGATAGAAAGCCGGCACAGACACAGTTTTATCTCGACCATTATGAGAGAACAGAACAGCCGGATGGCAGTATTCTGTTGTCGGCAGAGGGAATACCGATTACTGATGCCGAAGAGGGAACGGATATTGGGGCAGTACTTGCAGGCTATATTTCTATTGGAAGGGTACGAAATGCAGTTTTATCTGCGTAGAAGAAAGGCGTGAGTTTATATGGCGACAATCAAAGAGATTGCGGAACTGGCAAATGTATCGCCGGCTACCGTGTCAAGAGTGCTGAATCAGGATGAAACACTGGTTGTTACATCGGAAGTTCGTAATTTGATATTTAAAATTGCACATGAACTCAAATATGTTCCGCCGAAGATGCGTCATGCAAGAAAGAATGGCGCGCGGGTTACAATTGGAGTTGCGGATTGGCATATTGTAAGAAAAGACCGTCCGGATGTACGGCTGGAAATGCTGGCATATAATGCCGGTATGATTTCTCCAAACATGGAGTTGGCGTTTGAGCGCGTCGTATACGGAGTGAACGCGCCGGTAGATGGTATCATTGCGTTTGGTTCGTTTTCGGAAGACGAGATGAATTTTTTGCGAAAACAGAGTTATGCATTGCTGTTTGTTAATGGCAACCAGAGTGACTATGAGTTTGACCAGATAATCATGGATTATACGCAGGGACTAAAAGACATGGTACATTATCTGCTGGATGAAAAAGAGTACCGCAGTATCGGCTATATTGGCGGTATCTATGAAGATAATATGGTACGCATTGGTGTCAACCGTATCGGAGGATTGAAAAGTGTCTTAGAGAAAAAGGGATGCTATGAGCCAAAGTATTTTCATGTGGGTGAAATCAGCAGGGACAGTGGATACACACTGACAAAGCAGCTGCTTCTTACCGGGGATATGCCGGAGGTGCTTATTCTGGGAAATGACGAGGTGGCAGAAGGGGCGCTTGCAGCGATAAAGGAACAGAATTATCGGATTCCGAAGGATATAGCGGTTGTTATCTATCAGGATATTGAGACAATGAAGTTTGATGGTGCTATATATACAAGTCTGCGGATGCTTCCGGACATCGTATGGACAACTGCGATAAAACTGCTCTTAGAGCGCATTACGGAGGGGCGCAAGGATACGATGAAGATATATCTGCCGACAAAATTGGAACTTGGAGATAGTGCATAATGGAAGAAAAGAAGCTTAAAATATATTTTACCTCAGATGTTCACGGATACTTCTATCCGACAAGCTATGGAGATACATTACCAAAAAAAATGGGGTTGTTTCAGTGTGCATCCGAATTTAAAAAGGATGCCGATACGCTGATTATGGATGGCGGAGATATTCTTCAGGGGTCTGCGTTTGACTGCTATTGCAGACAGACATTAAAGTCGTCAAAGGTGATTGCAGATATTATGAATGACTGCGGCTATGATTACTACACGCTTGGCAATCATGACTTTAATTATGGCCTGGAATATCAGGCGGAGTATCGGAACGCACATCACGGCAGATGCGTCTGCGAGAATGTAACGGATTTGGATGGAAATGTCTTATATCCATATGACATGCGCATAATGGAGAGTGGATTAAAGCTTGGTATTGTGGGAATTGTCACAGACTATATCAATGTCTGGGAGAAAAAGGATAACCTCACAGGTGTGCGGATAGTTGACCCGTTTGTGGCAGCGAAAAGAGCACTGGAGGAATTAAAAGGACAGGTTGACCTTACCATCTGTATCTATCATGGTGGTTTTGAACGTGATGTGGCAGATGGACGCGTACTTTCAGAGACAACAGAGAATGTGGCATACCGCATCTGCGAGGAACTGGATTATGATGTGCTGCTTACCGGACATCAGCATATGTCTATCAGCGGACAGATGCTGCATGGTACTTTTGTGGTGCAGCCAAAAGAGTTTGCGAAGGAATATCACTATGTGGAGATTGCGCTAAAAGGCAGTGAAAAGGTCATACGTTCTGAGCGGTGTGTTCCGGGTACGGGAGAGACAGCGTTGACAGATGGTGATTTGGGAGCGGCTTTGCGTGCAAAATACAATGATATTGAGCAGAATGTGCAGGCATGGTTAGATGAACCTTTGGGACATTTGAGCCGTGAATTGCGTCCGGGAGATAAGATTGATATGGCATTGAATGGTTCACCAATTGCCGATTTCCTGAATAAAGTGCAGCGCTACTTTTCAGAAGCGCAGCTTTCTGCGGTCAGTCTGGCGAACGAAGTTGCAGGATTTTGCAAGGATGTGAGTATGCGTGATGTCATAGCAACCTACCCATTCCCGAATACGCTTGTGGTGATTCGCATTAGTGGTGCGGACTTGAGAAAAGTGATGGAGCGCAGTGCAGAATACTTTGCCGTGGACGAAGACGGAAATGTGCGGGTATCTAAGAGTTTTCTGGAACCGAAACTGGAACATTATAACTATGATTATTACGAAGGCGTTACTTATGACATTACCCCGGAGAATCCGGTGGGAAGCCGTATCGTGAATCTTTGTTATCAGGGAAAGCAGGTAGAGGATGCGGACAGCTTTACGCTTTGTCTGAACAACTATCGTCACTCCGGTACAGGCGGTTATGGGGTCTATACGGAATGCGAGGTTCTTCGTGAAATCAATACGGAGATGGTGGAGCTTATTATGGAGTATTTTATACAAAATCCATATATTGAAGTATAAAAGAGCAGGAATAAAAGAGGCTGTCGCATTAAGCTTTTTATGTGCATAATATAATCATGCGCACAAAAAATTCTTAATGCGACAGCTTCTTTTTTGGCATGTGAAATTGTACCCGATTGCGTTTACAGACATGAAGAATTCGTGTAAAATATAACTATTCAAAGCTAAACTATTTTTCAAAAATATTGACACTGCATCTGCAGGTGAAAAATGTTTTTGCGCGGAATATGTTTAAAATAATGTATGAGAGGTTTACAAATGGAAGCATCAAAAGTATACTACACAAGTTTTAAGACCACGGCGAATGAGAATTTGCTGCAGAAACTGCGTCGGCTGTGTATCACAGCGGGCATGAAGGATATTGATTTTACCGATAAGTATGCGGCAATCAAGATTCATTTTGGAGAGTACGGCAATCTGGCTTTTTTACGTCCGAACTATGCCAAGGTAGTTGCAGATATCGTTAAGGAGCAGGGCGGAAAAGCGTTTTTGACAGACTGTAACACCCTTTATGTGGGAAGCCGCAAGAATGCGCTTGACCACATGGACACAGCATATGCCAACGGATTTTCTCCGTTTTCTACCGGATGTCATGTGATGATAGCAGACGGTTTGAAGGGAACGGATGAGGCGCTGGTTCCGGTGGATGGCGAGTACGTGAAAGAAGCTAAGATTGGCCAGGCAATCATGGACGCAGACATTTTTATTTCGCTGACACATTTTAAGGGGCACGAGGCAACCGGATTTGGCGGTGCGCTTAAGAATATCGGTATGGGCTGTGGTTCAAGAGCCGGAAAGATGGAGATGCACAATCAGGGCAAGCCGGCAGTGGCGCAGAGTTTGTGTGTGGGCTGTGGTGCCTGTAAGAGAATCTGCGCACATGACGCACCGGTGATTACAGATGGTAAGGCGACGATTGATTTGGACAAATGTGTGGGCTGCGGACGCTGTATCGGTGCCTGTCCGAAGGACGCGGTGCATCCGACACAGGAGAATTCCAATGATGTGCTCAACTACAAGATTGCAGAGTACACCAAGGCAGTCTGTCAGGGAAGACCATGCTTTCACATCTCGTTGATTTGTGATGTGTCTCCGAATTGTGACTGTCACGCAGAGAATGATGTGCCGATTATTCCGAATGTGGGAATGTTAGCATCCTTTGACCCGGTGGCATTGGATGTGGCATGTGCAGACTTGTGCAACCGTCAGCCAATTCTTGAAAACCACAGTGTGCTGCATGAGAATTGCATGGCACATCAGCATGAGGCGGAGCAGCACGATCATTTCCATATGACGCATCCGGATACGAACTGGAAGAGCTGCATCGAGCACGCGGTGAAGATTGGTCTCGGCAGTGATGTATACGAACTGATAGAGATTTAGAGAAGATAATAAATTTTAAAAACATAGGGAGAGTATATTTATGATAAAGCGGAGAAGAGCAGTAGCTGTGCTTCTTGCAGCAGTGATGCTGCTGCCACAGGCGGTATCGGTGGAGACACTTTTTGCGGCAGAGGAATCAAAGAAACTGGACATCATGTTTTTGCATGATACACATTCGCATTTGAATACGTTTACAACTGTTACAGAAGATGGAACAGCTGAAGTGGGTGGATTTTCCCGCATTAAGACGTTGATTGACGAGCAGAAATCGAAGAATCCGGATACCCTGCTTTTGGATGGCGGAGACTTTTCCATGGGTACGCTGGTACAGACAGTCTATGAAGATGAGGCGGCGGAACTTCGCATGCTTGGTGAATTAGGGGTTGAAGTTACGACACTTGGTAATCATGAGTTTGACTATCGCTCCAAAGGTCTGGCAAATATGATTAAGACCGCAGCAGAAAGCGGTGAGAAAGTGCCGGAACTGCTGGTTTGCAATATTGACTGGGAAGCCATGGAAAGTGCCGGACTTAATGAGGGACAGCAGCTTTTGTACGATGCCTTTGAGGAATATGGCACGAAAGATTATGTGGTAATCGAAAAGGGCGATGTGGATATTGCAGTTATCGGAGTGTTTGGTAAGGATGCCTTGGAGTGTGCGCCGACCTGTGAATTGATTTTCAAGGACCCGGTGGAGGCAGTAAAAGAAACCGTAGCAGAGATTCAGGCGAAGGAAGATGTTGATATGATTGCCTGCGTGTCACACAGCGGCACATGGGAGGATGAGAGTAAGTCTGAGGATGAGATTCTGGCGAAGGAAGTGCCGGAGCTTGACCTGATTGTCAGCGGACATACCCATACAGCGCTGTATGAGCCGATTGCACACGGAGATACATACATTGTATCTGCCGGAGAATACGGGAAAAATCTGGGTTCTCTTACCATGGAGCAGAAGGCAGATGGACGCTGGACGATGACAGAGTACGAACTGATTCCGATTGCCACGGATATCCCACAGGATGAAGAGACACAGGCGCAGGTGGATATGTTTATGGACGCGGTGGATGCAGGCTATATGGCAGATTTCGGATATACGAGAGACCAGGTGCTTGCACAGAATGACAGTGTAGAGTTCACCGCATTAGAAGATATGGGAACGGTACACACAGAGCAGAACCTGGGAAGCATTATGTCAGATGCGTTTGTCTATGCGGTAGAAAATGCGGAAGGGTATGACGGACATCCGGTGGATGTGGCGGTTGTGCCAAGCGGCTGTGTGCGAGATACATTTGGCATGGGCGACATCACGGCGGAGAGCGTATTCAATTCTTATTCGCTTGGAATTGGAGTGGACGGTGTACCGGGATATCCGCTGCTCAGTGTTTATCTGACCGGCAAGGAACTTGAGACTGTTGCAGAGATTGATGCTTCAGTTTCTGACTTTATGACAGCAGCGAGACTATATAATAGTGGTCTGAATTTTACTTTCAATCCGAATCGCCTGATTCTGAATAAAGTGACAGATGTTTATCTGGTTGGTGCAGATGGGGAGCGTGTAGAGTTAGAAGATGATAAGCTGTACCGCGTAGTGGCAGACCTTTACAGTGGACAGATGCTAGGCGCAGTGACAGATGTTTCGTATGGAATTCTCTCGATTGTGCCGAAGTATGCAGACGGCACACCGATTGAAAATCTGGAAGATGCTATTATCATGGATGGGGACAGAGAATTAAAGGCATGGGATGCGATTGCACAGTATATGCAGTCCCTTCCGGATACGGATGGGGATGGCATTGCGAACATTCCGACAGTGTATAGTGAGAATCAGGGCAGAAAAGTGGTGGATGACAGCAAAAATATTGTCGATTTGATAAAAAGTCCAAACAAATACGCTGCTATGATAGTGGCTGTTGTGATTATTTTAATTTTCCTGGTTGTTCTCATTGTCCGCTTAGTGGTAAAATTGGTAAAGCGTATTCGCGGGAAAAAGGCGAATAGACAAGATAAGAAGTGATTTCCGGCTGACGACTTAGAACAGGCGGATACAGGAGTGAGCTATGAGTGCGCAGGACAAAATAGAACAAATTTTACGGGATTTCCATATTTTATTTTCGCAGAGTGAGGTGTACGATAAAGCGACAAACCGCGTTATTGTAGATAAAAAGGCGGCATTAAACCTCTTGCAGCAGTTGAATGTCTGCATGTATGAGCTGCTGGAAGAGAACGAAATGACGGCACAGAGCCGGGCTGCATCGGAGCGGGAGCTTCGGCGTAAAACGGATGGGATTGTGCAGGATGCAAACCGTATGGCAGAGGATGTCTATGCGGCATCTGTGATGTATACAGATGAAGCATTGTGTCATGTGCAGGAGATTATGCAGGAGACAGCAGATTCCATGAAGCAGATTTATGAAAAGCTGAATGACGAGTTGATGAAAGAAAAAGCTGCAGTTCGTCATAATCAGCTGGAGTTAAAGAGCCACCTGGAAGACCTGCATGACACGAATAAATACGAAAAACTGATTGAGGAGCGCAATAAGGAGCTTGAGAAAAAGCGTGCAAAAGACATGGAGGAGACTGCACAGCCGTCCCCGTATGCGGGAATCAAGCCGGAGATAAAGATTAATGCAGAGTACTTTGAGAAGGCAGGTATTTCACTGACGGAAGAGGAGCCTGAAGAGATGCCGGAGGAGAAGGCAGAAACGGTTTCGGCGGAAGTGAAGGTAAATCTGGATGCGGAGTATTTTAAATGGAAAGAGGATGCCGGAGAGCAGGATTCGGAGACGAAAAAGGCAGACCGGACATCGCTTTTTGGCAAGATTTTAAAGGGCGAGAAATAGTGAAAACAAAGATTAAGAATTGCATGAAAAGGGGATGCGTATGGAGATGGGAGATGTCAGAGCTGGCTAAGCTGTGCCTGTATTCAAACTTAATTCTGGCACCCGGAATGCTGATATTGCTTTTTTATGCAGCAAAGGGAAATATATTAAATATACCATTGACATATCTTGCGATAGACGGTGTGATTCTTTGTGTAATGACGAGACATGAGTGCACCAGAAGTGTATGTCACAGACAGGAAGAGGAGGAAGAATCCTCCGGCAGAGCATTGGAACATACATTACAAAAGCTTGATAAGCTGCGCAAAATAGAAATAAAATAAAAATACGCTGCGGATAAAAATATCTGCAGCGTATTTTTTAATGCGACAGCCACATATTATGAACCATCGCCCTGATGGTATCCTGTTTTATTGATAATATCGTTACTATTGCTTTGTACGGTCTCGGAAGGCACATAGTCGGAAGCGCCAAACAGGAACTCGTGCAGCTTGGTTACGTTGGTGGCTAAGTCACAAGGGATGACGACATCTCCTTCTTTTTGATAGATGTGTGTAACCTTTTCAAATGGAAAACCTGTGGTATCGCCCAGGTCGTACTTGAAAACATCCGCTGCAAGAGAGATAAGCTCCGCGTTGGAGAAACTGGTCTGAATATCTCCGAACATCTGATCGATAAGGCGGTTGAGGGTCTTTAGGTTGGATTGCTGCGCCTTGTCTACCATGGCAGCAATGACGGCTCGCTGGCGTTCCGTGCGCTTGTAGTCATCTCCGCCGCCATAGCGGATGCGGGCGAATGCAGTTGCCTGTACCCCGTCAAGTGTGTAGGTGCCGCCGGAAGTCGGGCACTTGGAACTGTTGTCGGTCAATTCGTTTAATTCACGGATGTAACCGAGCATCAGGGATGCTTCGTCATTGGTAATGGTCATCTCCACACCGCCCAGTAAATCAATGCATTCCACGATTGCGTTAAAATCAACCGTGACATAGTCGGTAATGGCGAGGTCTAAGTTGGAGTTGAGCATGGAAATTGCCTGTTCCGGGCCGCCTCTTGCATATGCGGCATTGCACTTTTCGTAGATATCATTTCCGGTATCAAGGTAGGTGTCACGGTAGATGGATACTAGCTTCACTTCATGTGTCTGCCGGTTGATATTTGCCAGCATGATGACATCGCTCCGGCCTTTTGAGAGACTGCCGCCATTTCGGTTGTCAAGACCGAACAGGGCGATGGTCTGATAGTCGGACATAAGCTCTATGGTTTCGTCAGACAAGCCATCGTTGATGGAAACATTATCAAGATTAAGCTCATTTTTTTCGATTTTTGATAATTTTGTAAGAACGAAAAAAGCAACCGCTAGAATTAGCAGCAGTAAAATTTCGCCAATGAGAAGAAAAACCTTCTTTTTCGTTTTTTGAGGCAGTTTTTTCATATGTTGTCCTCCTGCACGTTCGTGTAATTTTTTAACGGCTTTTATGATAAAACAGAAAAAAAGTACATGCAATGAAGTCTTCCTTAATAATATTTAAGAAGTTATTAAGAAATCTCCTCTATTCCAATTTTGTTTTTCTTGTTAAAATAGCGGTAGTACACAGAAATGTTTTGTAAGATGGAGAAAAGGAGAACACATATGCAGACAATTTTAGTATGTGATGATGACAGAGAAATTGTGGAAGCAATAGATATCTATTTACAGCAGGAGGGCTACCATGTCTTAAAAGCATATGATGGCGAAGAGGCACTGGAGGTTTTGCAGCAGGAGGAAGTGCATCTGTTGATTATGGATGTGATGATGCCGCGTCTTGATGGCATCCGTGCGACTTTGAAGATTCGCGAGCAGAGCAGTATTCCAATCATTATACTCTCGGCGAAGACAGAGGATTCCGACAAGATATTAGGACTGAATATCGGAGCGGATGACTACGTGGAGAAGCCGTTTAATCCGCTGGAACTGGTTGCGCGTGTGAAGTCGCAGCTTCGCCGCTACACACAGCTTGGCAATGCGGCAGAAAATAGCGAGGCAGTGTATACGGTTGGCGGATTGTCCATCAATGATGATTTGAAAGAGGTTACCGTGGATGGGGAGATTGTAAAGCTTACGCCGATTGAGTACAACATTCTGCTGCTTCTGGTAAAGAATCAGGGCAAGGTGTATTCTATTAATCAGATTTATGAGAATATCTGGAATGAGGATGCTATCGGTGCGGATAATACGGTAGCGGTTCACATTCGTCACATACGTGAGAAGATAGAGATTAATCCGAAGGAGCCGCGTTATCTGAAAGTGGTTTGGGGCGTTGGATATAAGATTGATAAGAATTAGAGGAAGCTTTCATGGAAGATAAATCCTATAATTATGGAATGAAAATCACGGGAGTCGTGTTACACTCTTTTTTTACCGTAGTATTTACGGTCTGCGTGTTCCTGCTGGGGGCACTGATTAACAAAAACATTCTGGAACTGACGGATGTTGGAACCGAAGATTTTTTAAACTCCGGCTATTACTTAAAGTGCATGGAGCAGAAATGCAGTGACTTAAGTGAATATATGCTGCTGACACAGAAGGGGGAGCTTCGCGATTCTGAGGATGACAAGCTATACCTTAGGTATACGAATGAATTTAAGCAGGAGGATACGAACTTCTGCTACTGGTATAAGAGCGGCGGTGTATGGTATACGAATCAGCCGGATACAAAAGCCGGACAGGTTTTCGATACACAGACGATACTCATGGAGGCAAAGACCATGGGGAATTATCTGCTCTATGATATGGAGAATAAGGAGTTCGGCACCGATATTCGTGGTCTGGAGAACTACTTTTTTGCGGGATATAACAATCAGATGTACTGGCCGTTAGAGAATGTGGTGCTGGTTATCGGTGTAGATACGCAGCTCCCGGCAGAGGATGATTTGTACGAGGCACAGATGGAATATACGCGTCTGCATCCGTGGATAAAAGTTAGTATTATCGGTACGATTATCGGTTTAATGGGGTGGATTCTGACATTGATATATCTTACTCTGGCGACTGGACACCATGAAGGAGATGAGGGCATCTGCTTAAGTTCCATCGATAAGATTAAGACAGAGCTCATGATTGCGGCATTTCTCCTGATTATCGGCGAGATGATAATGCTGGTGGCAGATGTGAGTAATAAGGATTGGGATGTGGCCGGCATTCTGGTTGCTTCGGGCTGCGTCAGTTTTCTGATAGATACCGTATTTTTAATTTTCTATCTGAGTATGGTGCGCCGGCTGAAGGCAGAGGTAATGTGGGAGAATAGTCTGATTTGTTGGCTGGGCAGAGGATTGGAAAAGACATTTAGGGAGCGTTCCGTTACAGTACAGGTGCTGCTCACTTTTGCGATACACATGATTATCTGCTTTATCTTGGCGCTGGGAGCATTTCATTATAAGAATCTGGTTGCATTTTTGCTTCTTCTGGTATTCTGTGGAATGGAAGCTTATTTTATGCTCCGGGATGCGGTGGAGCACTATCGCATTCTGCAGGGCGTGGAGGAGATTGCCAACGGCGATTTGGAAGCAAAGATTGCCGTGGAGGATTTGCATGGTGAGGATAAAAAGCTTGCAGAGGCAATCAATAACATCGGTGCGGGACTTTTGCATGCGGTGGATGACAATATCAAAAATGAGCGCATGAAAGCAGATTTGATAACCAATGTTTCGCATGATATCAAAACTCCATTGACGTCCATCATTAATTATGTAAACCTTATTAAGATGGAAGATGTTGGGAATGAGCGTGTAAAAAATTATGTAAAAATATTAGATGAGAAATCACAGCGTCTGAAACAACTGACAGAGGACTTAGTGGAAGCATCAAGAGCTAGTTCGGGAAATGTGAAGCTGGATATGCAGCAGATTGACCTTGTGGAGCTTGTATGTCAGACCAGCGGTGAGTTTGATGAAAAGTTTGAGGGCAAGGAATTAACCATTGTGACGAAGCTGCCGAATCAGTCGGTTTATATCTGGTCAGATGGAAGGCATCTCTACCGCGTGATAGAGAATCTCTATAATAACGTGGCAAAATATGCGTTAGAGAAGACTCGCGTCTATGTGGAAGTACAGAAGAACGATGATATGGCGTTTTTTTCCATTAAAAATGTATCCGCAAACTCTCTGGCGCATGAGAATCAAAACGTGGAGGATTTGACGGAGCGTTTTATCCGCGGGGACAGTTCGCGTACGACAGAGGGAAGTGGTCTGGGACTTTCCATCGCAAAGAGTCTAACGCTTCTGATGGGCGGCGAATTTGATATCTCAGTGGATGGCGATTTGTTTAAGGTGGCATTATCGCTTCCGCTGTATGTGGAGGAATAGTGCGAAAAGGAGAATCATAAATGGCAAAAGCAGTGATATTCGATATGGATGGTGTACTTATTGATACAGAAAAGTGGCTGAATGTCTATTGGCGTCAGGCGGCAGCAGAGGCTGGTTTTGACATGAAGACAGAGGATGCGCTTGCGATACGAAGTCTGGCGGGAAAGTATGCGGCACCGTATTTACAGAGTATTTTTGGAGAAGGCTTTTCCTATTGGACAATTCGGGAACGACGCAAGGAATTGATGAATGAGCACATTGCAAAGCACGGCATAGAGAAAAAGGCGGGAGCGGACGAGGTGCTGGATTACCTCAGAACGCACGGCATTCAGACTGCGGTAGCTACGGCAACCGACCCGGTGCGTGCGCAGGAGTATCTGACAAAGGTTGGTTTGTATGACAAATTTGACAAGATTATTTGTGCGACAATGGTAGAGAATGGCAAGCCAAAGCCGGATATATATCTGTATGCATGTGAACAGATAGGGAAGAAGCCCGGGGAGTGCATTGCGGTGGAGGACTCACCGAACGGTGTGCGTGCAGCAGTTGACGCAGGGCTTCGCACCATCATGGTACCGGATTTGACGAAGCCGGAGGGCGAGACGGCAGAGATTATTACAGCGGAGGCAGACTCTTTGTATGACATTATCCTGATGTTTGAGGAGGGAATCCTTTAGGATTTTGAAGAGTTTAAAAAGGTAACGATTTAAAGCGGAAAAGCACTTGATTTTTTTTGTGGCTACCTATATAATTTTGAACAAATGAGTATGTGCAGGAGAAATGCGCAGGAGTGGATTTCTAAATATGGAGGATATGGCATGAAATTATACGATAGTGGAGTATATCTCGTAAATGGAAGCGAGTTGATTGCTGATAGCAGCGATGCGCTTGCAGCGGTAAAAAGTCAGACCGGACTTGCCGTTACGAAAGAGCAGGCAGCAGAGAGTACCATTGCATACGGTATTTTAAAAGAGCACAATGTGTCCGGAAATATGGACAAGCTTCAGATAAAATTCGACAAATTGACATCTCACGACATTACATTTGTCGGAATTATTCAGACAGCACGTGCGTCAGGATTGGAGAAGTTCCCGATTCCGTATGTGCTTACCAACTGCCACAACAGTCTTTGCGCGGTTGGCGGTACGATTAACGAGGATGACCACATGTTTGGCCTCACCTGTGCAAAGAAGTACGGCGGTGTCTATGTGCCGCCTCATCAGGCAGTGATTCACCAGTTCGCGCGTGAGATGCTTGCTGGCGGCGGACAGATGATACTTGGCTCTGATTCCCACACCAGATATGGTGCACTTGGCACGATGGCAGTTGGAGAGGGCGGACCGGAGCTTGTAAAGCAGCTGCTTTCTAAGACTTATGATATTGATATGCCGGGTGTAGTCGGTGTGTATCTGACCGGAACTCCGCAGAAGGGAGTTGGCCCTCAGGACGTTGCTCTTGCAATTATCGGCGAGGTATTTGATCGTGGTTATGTAAAGAACAAGGTTATGGAGTTTGTAGGGCCGGGCGTTTCTAATCTGAGCGTTGATTTCCGAATCGGCGTGGATGTCATGACGACGGAGACTACCTGTCTGTCCTCCATCTGGAGAACTGATGAGGCAGTGAAGGACTTCTATGCAATCCATGGAAGAGTCGGTGAGTACAAAGAGCTGAATCCGGGGGCTGTGGCTTACTATGACGGTATGATTGAGATTGATTTGAGCCAGATTAAACCAATGATTGCAATGCCGTTCCATCCAAGCAACACATATACCATTGAGGAGCTGAATGCGAATCTTATGGACATCTTAGATGACTGCGAGAAGCGTGCAGAGGTAAGCTTTGATGGTGCTGTGAAGTTAGACTTAAAGAGCAAGGTCAGAAATGGCAAGCTTTATGTGGATCAGGGTATCATCGCAGGCTGCGCAGGCGGTGGTTTTGAGAATATCTGTGATGCAGCCGATATCTTAAAGGGTACATCTATTGGACCGGATGAGTTTACACTTAGCGTATATCCGGCAAGTACACCGATTTATATGGAGTTAGTAAAGAATGGCGCAGTGGCAGCACTGATGCAGACAGGTGCGATTGTTAAGACTGCATTCTGCGGTCCGTGCTTTGGTGCGGGAGATACACCTGCCAATAATGCATTCTCTATCCGTCACTCCACGAGAAACTTCCCGAACCGTGAAGGTTCTAAGGTACAGAAGGGACAGGTGGCATCCGTGGCACTTATGGATGCGCGTTCCATTGCGGCAACAGCAGCCAATAAGGGCTATCTGACTGCGGCAACAGATGTGGATGTAGAATTTACAAAGCCTAAATATTTCTTTGATAAGACAATTTATGAAAATCGCGTATTTGACAGCAAGGGTGTCGCAGACCCAAGTGTTGAGATTCAGTTTGGACCAAACATCAAGGATTGGCCGGCGATGAGTGCCCTGCCGGAGAACATGGTATTAAAAGTAGTCTCTGAGATTCATGATCCGGTTACGACAAC
>CAZAGJ010000019.1:0-43200 GCA_964484605.1 uncultured Roseburia sp.
TCAGAACAAAGTGTGCTTCGCACACTCTCGCGAACATACGTTACCTATCAAGCGAGGCACACTTTGCCGCGCCGAGCACAGTCGCTTGCGACATAATTCCACTTGTGCGAGTGCGCATCCTGCACGGAGTGCTTTTTGCTCTATAGGAATCGCAATTTCACGCTTTAATGCAACGCGATATTTCCTATAGAGTAAAAAAGCAGGGATACTTGCGCATCCCTGTTTTATCTCATTACCTCTGATTATCACTTTCTATCTTCTGCTTCCTCTTCTGCATCCGTTCCGATATCAGCCACATCACAAATACCAATACGAACACACATGCAATCGCTACTTCCCCCTTGCTCGTATTCATAAAATTTGCAATTACTGCAATACCGGGAATACACAATATCGGCTGACCTATCAAGCGTTCTTGCCTCACCGGCTCTGCATCCTCCACCGGATTTGCATCTCCCTTCGTGATAAAGCTATGTTCCCCGTCTGTAATACCAATAACACGATGCGTCATCACAAGATTCGTATCCGTTCCCAAAGTATAGGTGATAACATCACCGACCACAATGTCAGATGCATCTGTCTCCCTTACATAAACCACACTTCCAACCGGATATTCCGGTTCCATGCTCTCTGTCTTGACTTCATAAATGTGCAGGCCAAACAATCTCGGCAATGTAAACGGAGCACAGAGCAGTATCAGCAAAATCATGATAATCGTTCCTGCACGGTTAAGAATACGTGCCATTTTATAACTCAGTTCCCCAGCTTGTGATAAGTTTTGTCTGCTCATCCACAACCGGCTCGAAATTATCTGACTGAATTGCCTCTGCCTTTACCTCGATGGTAAAACTCTGATCAGCAGTATTATTTCCCCATGTAGTCGGAATCGTAACGGTGTCAAACAAAACTGCCGGCGCACTGTCTGCGGTCATAATATCTTTATAATAAAAATATTTGCTCTGTGTATCATAATACCAGTTACCGCTTTCCTCGACATCTGCACGAACTGCCTCTGCCAATTCATTCAGGTCATCCTCTGTAATTGTTGCATCCTCTGCAGGAACAACATCCATTTTCACACGAATAAATGTATCAGAAGAACCCATATTTACTTTTACGGAAGGGTCTTTTGCCAATACATCGCCCGGCATAACATTTTCAAATGTCAGTCCATCTTCTGTAATCACGGCTTCCTCACCGCTGTTATCCGTCTCATACAAGGTAATATCAACGTGCCCCATTGTCACTACGTTGCTCACATCCTCGCTGTCCGTAAAATATGCCAGCGTTGCTCCAACACCGACAACTGCAACTAGGGCAATGGTAGTAATCATTGTAATTACTTTTTTCTTATTCATTATCTATCCCTCTGATTTATCCCTGAATCATTATTTTGCAAGTACGATTTCCACTGCCTCGCTCAAAGATACGTTCTTGTACTGTACTGCATATGCTGTCAGACTGATACTTGGAAGCGTTGCATCTGTATCTGCTGTAACGTACTCATTATATGTAACAGTTGTAAATAAATCTGCTGTTGCTGTTCCTGCAACCACTTTGTATGCATCACTACCTGTAGTTGCTTTGTATACATAGTAGCCGTCTAAGCCTTCTGAATCATCCACTTTCTCCCATTTGCTGTTGAATGTGTCAATCGTAAAGTCTGCCTGTTTATCAGCATCTCTATCAACTGCAGTCAGCGCATCTGCTCCTACTACCTTGATAAATACATAGCTGTCAATTGTCTCTTCACCAAGTAAAACGTTTGGATCCTTTGTCACAGCATCACCCGGAAGCAGGTCTTCATATGCGTTTCCTGTAAATCCATCCTCACCATAAGCTGTCTTATCACCGTATGTACCGTCATCCTCAAGCTTTGTCTCCTGAATCTTAATTGCCTGTGTCTCTTCATCGCTATATCCGGTTGTTGTAGAGAATGTATTTACCAATGTACCTGTGGAATCGCTTAAAAATGCTAATGTTGCTCCAACTCCAACAACTGCTACCAATGATAATGACGCCAGCATTGTTACCAAACTTTTCTTTTTCATAATTAATAACTCTCCTTTTTTCCAACTTAATAACTTTATTTTTTATAACATAACCATTCTATTCCCGGAAGGTCACATAACGGTCATATTGATAAACTTTTTTATACGGTTTCTTTATCTTCCTTTTCAAAAATATCCGGGAGAAAATTCAACAGGATAATTACGATTAATACACCACATATGACACCTATTCCAATCGGTGTTTTAGCATATATACTGATATAACCGATAAGTGGTATATCAAAATGTGCCTTTCCTACAATCTGCTCTGCTGCTACCGGACTGTTATCCACACTATCGTTTGCATCACCCTGCGTGATAACTGTCTGCTCCGCCTCATAAACCTCCACAACGCGGTGAGTTACATAGGTTCCGCCGGAAAGGCGATAGGTAACCACATCATCTTCCGCAATATCCTCAAACGGCGCTTCCTTTACATATACAATTGCACCGACATGAATATTCGGCTCCATACTGCCGGATAACACCGCCATCTCCTGATAGCCCATTAATTTTGGAACAATCAATACTGCAGCCAATGCCAGTAATGCCACAAGCAGTATAGTAGAAAAGAATCCACATATTTTTTTTAACATCGCCTATGCTCCCATAAAACATTTTGTCAAACTGTATTTTCTTAGTTCTCACCTGTCGAGGATGTACTGATTTTATCAGCACTTGCAAATGCTTCCTGCATTTCCTCTATTGACAAATCTGTCTTTTGCTCAACACCCACCACTGATTCCTCATAAATGGTAATATCAAATGCATCCTCCGATGCATCTTCGATTATCACGGATGAAATCAGCGCTTCTGTCTGATTCCCCGGTGCAACAGATGATGTAAAGTAGAAAAATCCATCTTCCCGGCAATAAATCCAGCTACCTTCGGTCTGCTTATCTTCCTCTTCTGTCACAAACTTCTCTGTATCAATGGTAATAGCATTCATATCTAACGTTGTAATCTCCGTATTTCCTGCTTTAATCACAACACTTCCGCCATTCCCTTTTAAAACAGAATCCGGTGAAACGGTAAGTCTTGCACGAATATATGCATAATTCGCACTTTCACTCTTATTCTCCACCGCAACTACTTTTACAATATCCTCATTTACCTCAATGACCGCTTCCGGAAAATCCTCGACAATCTCTGTCTGTAACGCCTGCGTGCCAAAGTTGTTAATCAGGCTTCCTGTTGCACTGGTCAGAACCGCCACTGTTGAACCGACTCCGGCAATACCGATAATCAGTATTGCTGAGAGGATTAGCCTTTTATGCTTCATATGTCTGATTGACTCTATTAATTTCATACGCCACTCCTCTCCTATCTGTTATTATCCGCATCTTTTGTCGCAGATGTATTTCCACCCACAGCAAAAGTATTTTTTACTACATCCGTGTCTGTGAGTTCTCTGGATTCGTCTTCCTTTGCATTTGTGAAAGTAATACTTCCCACCTGACCATTTACTTTCTCTCCTGATGTTACATAACCGGTTCCTGCATCTTCCGCGGCAGTATAACCGATTGCAAAGGATGCGCTCGTGCTGCCCGCCTTATATGCACAGCTTGTAGTGCCTGTGTTGACAAGCAATCCGGTCATATCATAGCGGATAGTATCTAATTCTTCCACCAGATAATGTCCCTTTTTAAGATTTGAAACACTTGTTGTAATTGTCGTTGTCTCTGCATCTTTAAAGCGTACGGTACGATAATATACCTCATTGTTATCTGTATTCGTAATCTTAAAGGTAAATATTGGGTCACCCTGATGCTTCTTATAACTTCCTTGCGGAATCGTCTTTGTAATTATAATTCTGCCTTCGACCACGTTGATTGTATAAATACCATAATTCAGGGATGAATCCTCTGTATTAACAGCCTCCACCATATAATCATCTTCCGGTGTACCGTTGTATTTTGCCTGACCATCCACCTGTGTATTACGGTTACTCTCCTCCGTCGGAGCACCTGCATCATAGGTTACTTTTAAGTAATACTCTGCACCGTCGATGTCCGGCTTAACCTTTGCCATGTCTGAAACACTAATCTCTGAGGTAAGTTCCTTATCCTCATACCATGATAATACAAAACTGTCTGTATCCAGATTGTATGCCGCTGCTAAGCTTTCTACATCTATCAGATTCTGTAAGATGTCTGCATCCGTTGGAACATTCTCCCCTAAGAAGATTTCTTCCAGATGGTTTGCCACATCAAACTTCACTTTTACATTTACGGTTGGCTGTGTAAATTCCATTCTTTCACCATCTGATTCAATGTAAGAACCTGGATTAACATTCGTTGTCACGGCATTGCCACCAATATAATCCTCTTTTGCCTTTACATGAATTACTTTGCAAAATCCCGGTGTTCCATCATCCGTTTTCTTATTTATGGTCTGATTCGACCATAAAATGGTTGTTGTACCATCTGTATTACTTACTACATTAGCGCCATCTGCCATCAGACGTTCTTTTTCACCATCCGTCAGTTCAAATCTGCTGTCAATGGTATCTGCAACAGTCACCCCGGAAAGCGGTACATACACCGTCTCTGCCGGTGTTGTCACTTCGTTTTTAATCTGTCCGAAAATTGATTTTAACTGACTTGAACTTGAAACACTGAGTGCATGCTGTGCATCTGTTGCGAGATCACCAAGCCACTCTACATAGGTGCGGTTCGTATATTTATAATCTGTCACCTTTTTCTTATTTTCATAATGTGTTCCTGTAACACAATAGCTGACACTTCCTCCTGCAATATCACCCAGTCTGACTGTATAGATTGTTGCAGATTTCTTTATATTTGTTGCGTAAGAATATGCCGCTGTCGCTATCGGCGTTTCGTCCGATGTCTTGTTTTCGCCGTTGGTATCCGGCTTGCCGTCTGTAAACAAAATCACATATTTATTGTCGTTGGTACTTTTTCCTAATATCTGACTTGCCATTTCCAGACCTTTTGACTGGTCTGTACCTCCAGATGCAGTAATTTGATCGATTTTAGTTTTTACATCCTCAATATTATCCTCAGTCAGAGTTGTCAAATTCTGCACGGTAGCCGCATTTACACCAAATGTCACAATAGCGACCTGACTCTTTGCATCTGCATTGTTATACAACCCATCCACAAAATTAGAAGCTGCCGTCTTTAAATCACTCAGACATGTTCCACGATTCATGGAACCGGAAACATCAAGCACCAATACCACATCCACTGAAGGCTTTGTGACCGTAGCAGTCGTGTCTCCACCTGTTGTATATGCTACTTTGGAACTTGCTGACAATGTAATGTCATAGGTTCTGTCATCCCAGTCCGCCAAGACCGCTGTCTTATCGTATTCTACCGCGTCTGTCAGATATTCCTGCGTTGTCTTGTTTACAATTTTGTTATCTTTTAACTCTTCAATTCCATCTGCCAAATAGGCTTTTGCAATGATTTCTCCTGCTTCTTCCCAAACCTTTATCTTCCATGTTTCCAGAGATGCCGTATAACCATCCGGTGCCATCGTCTCACTTAATGTGTAAGTTCCGACCTTCAGGTTGCGGAATGTCACGGTTCCATCTGCCTGTGATGTTGCGGTTGTCTCGCTGCCATTGGCATCATTCACAAGTTTAAATCTGGCGCCTGCCAAAGGTTCATCGGAAGAATTTACTTTATATAGGGTAAGATTGGTCGTTGTACTTGTCACGCTGACAATTTCTGCACTTGGGATAGTAAAATTCATCTGACAATTTGAAGCATTACCGCCTCGTTCCATATACAGAATTGTCAGGCGATGCTGCTGATTTCTTTCTGCTTCTGTGGTCGCACCGATTCCTTCCTTTAATCCGAGTGCATCCCACAAATTCACCTCTGCGCTCAGTGCATCATGAATACCACCCAAATCAATCACTACCTGTTTTCCATCCAGAATTACCCACAAGTCATCATCTCCGGTAAAGCTGTAATTCAGCGGACCAACATAATCTCCAAGTGTAAACATAATGTCATAACGCATACCGAAATAGTAATTGTGACCATTTCCATACGCATTATCTGTCACATTTGAAGCAGCCGCATCCAATGGAAAAAATGCATTTCCGGCATTGGCAACAGTTTTCTGATTTTCATCTTTTACCGTAGAAAGTATGTAATTATCACCCGTGCGCTTAAACTGAAGCGTGTATCCATCTAATATCGTCTTTCCGATTTTTTCATCCAACGAAAAGAATCCCGGCTCATCTATCGTAAACGCCACATCTGTCATATCCTCTGTCAGTCCGGATACAAGGCCTGTCACAAGGCCTTCGTTTCCTCCCACATAATGATTGGCATTCTTTTGCTTTCCATTTACAGTAATAAGTGCATCATACTGATTTGCTGAATAGTTCTGTCCTATGGTACCTGACGTCAATCGATTGACAGGATTTTCTGAATCATTTTTCGGATAATTGGCTGCAGTGTTAAAGCTGCTTTCCGGCTTTTCTACTGTTTTCCAATCATAACCCCATTTCCACTCACTTGAGTAATTTCCATCACTGTCAAACCATCCTGACTGTGCAGGTTTTACCAGATAGTCAAAAAAGGTTGTTTCACCTTCCAATATGCTTGTTGTGCCTTCGTAATAAACCTTAATTGTTGTATCCGAATAGACCTGAATGGAATCCGTATTGGCAAGAACCTTTTCCCCTTCTGTCTCTACTGAGGTGACCTTCTTTACACTCCAATTATTTGCTTTTTTATAGTCATTGATTCTCGCACCTGCTGTCAGCTGTCGTACATCATCTGCGTAAATCTTTTTTCCGGTTGCACTGTCAATATGCTGAATTGTAACCGTAATACTTTCTCTTCCTTCATTTACGATGACGTAAGTGGAAAAATGTGTTGTATCAAATGCAACCGTTCCGTCTTCAGCCACTTCAGCCTGCATATCCTCTGCCACCGCTGCAACCTCATCATAATGATACACGGCTGCCTGGTCGCCTGCTGCCACTTCCGGAAGCGTAATCTGAACTTTTACAGTTGCCCCCGGCTCTACTTCTATGCCGTCTGCCATAAATGAAATATCAAACGCCGTCACACTGTCTGCACATACGCCCGTCTCTTCCGCTGTTTTGCTGATTGTGTTCTGCATCTCTTCCGTCACTTCAAGCGGTGTCACAACAAGTTCCGCATTTTCCGGCAAATCCTTCTCATCATTCAAAGTTACGATAACATTCACCAACGCGCTCTTATAATCGAAACGCGTTCTCGGCTCCAAAGCAGAGGTATTGCTTTCCGTCGTTTCCGAAGTCTTCTGTGTCTCCGTACCTTCCGGTGTCTCCGAAGTCTTCTGTGTCTCCGTACTTTCCGGTGTCTCCGAATTCTTCTGTATCTCCGTACTTTCCGGTGTCTCCGAATTCTTCTGTGTCTCCATACTTTCCGGTGTCTCTGAATTGTTCTGTGTCCCTGTGCTTTCCGGTACTTGCACGTTCTCAGTTATTTCCGTATTCTCTGAAGTTTCCAACACCATTTCTGTACCGCATACGTTAGCAGCCGGTAACTCTGCCGCTGCAACCACTGTATCACCCGACAGCATTGCAATACACAAGCTAAATGCCAGAATTCTCATCCAGGGTCTGTTCGATTTCATGCATATCCTCCTCTAAGTCAAGCAACTCTTACTTCCCATTTATAAAAAGACATGGTTTTATCCATACTGCATATTCGCCTATACAAATATAGCAATCCAAAGTCACACGTCGGTCACATATCGTTAAAAATCTACACCCTGTCACGAGATTTTGTTCACACAAATGAAGCCGGCAGTTTCCTGTGATATCTGCAATCACAGTATAAACTGCCGGCTCTTATGTATCTTATTATCCTCTATTCTACGCTACTTCACGATTGTTCCTGCCACCGTAATTTCCTCCAGATTAATCGTGATGCTCATCCCTTTATTCTGCGGATTGTCCTCATAAAATCTTGAAATAATCCTGTTCGCAACCAGCATTCCGCACTCATAGCTACAGTACGGAAGCAGAATTACAAACTGCGAGTCACTATACTTTGAAACAACATCCCCGATTCTAAGTGCTGTTTTTAATGTATTCTCCAGACCATTCATCGCCTTTTTCATGCGGAACTGCTCTACCTTATCGGATGTATCGTCCTGCAGACCTGCCAGTTTCATTGTCAGCAGCAATACATATTCCGTCTCACCGTTTCTGATACCTTTGCGCGCCTCAAGACGATATATCTCTCGGAACACCGGATATCCACAGAAGAATGCTCCTTCCGGATTCTCCTCCATCATATCTTCCTGCACATGCTCCATCTTTTCTGCCTTTGTTCCCTTATTCATCTTCAAAAGTTCCTGATATATTTTCTGAAGCTTTGCAGGTTTTCTGACACCGAGTTCGCGAATCAGAATGTCACATGCCTTTTCATAAGATTCCATCGCAAGCTTAAGCTTGTGGTTCTTCATTCGTGCAAGAATCAGGAAATAGTGAAGCTGCTCATCCGCAGAATCATGCTTCAACGCCTCATTACAGAGACTCTCTAATTCATCGAACATTCCTGACTCGACATAAATTTCTGCAAGGCTCTTAATAGCCGACAAGTACAGAGAATGGTAATATGTGCTCATTGTCGCTACCCAGTGCATATCAGAAAGCTTTGACATAAAATCGCCCTGATATAGCTGAATTCCGCGCTCATAATAATTAATTCGCGCACTGATATCCGTTGAGTCAAGCTTGGCTTTTTCAAGAACCTTCTCAAACTGTTCCACATCCACAATCAGCTGCACATCCGGATTCCAGCAATATGAGCCTCTGTTTGTGACAATAAATTCCTCATCTCCCAAGCTCTTTTTCAGCAGCTTGCGCAGACGGTACATAAGATTTTTTAATGCACCCGCAGGATTCTCAACCTCCTCGTCATGCCATAACGCCACGGCGATTTCATCTGTTGTCAAGCTTTTTTCACGATACGCAATCAGAAAAATTAATAATTTGGTCAGCATTGTAGAATGCATATTGTCATCATTCAACACTCCGTATTCATTCACAATCTGAAATTTACCCAATGTAGTTACAGATAACATTCACATCCCCCTCACGTTTCTGAGACTTCTGTACATTACTATTATATTGCAAACGTCTTTTCTACTCAAGCCGTTTCTTTTTTTATACTTTCATCCACACAAAAAGAGAAAGCGTACAACAAAGACACTCTTTTACGCTTTCTCACTCCTTACTGTTCTTTACTCTTTTGTCAGAATTACTATTATTTATCGGAATTACTTCTGTTTACAACACTTTTTCTTTTCTTACGGACAAGAACAGCTGCAGCTGCTCCCCCGGCAATTACAGCGACTGCTCCTCCTGCAACTGCTTCCCAATAGAACTCTGCGGACTGCTCCTCCTCAACTGCCAGAGGTACTTCCTCATCCTCGATATCTACCAGATTATCTTCGGATGCATCTGCCTGTTCCCCTTCGTTGCCCAGAGGCACTTCCTCATCTTCAATCGTTACATTGTCTTCCTGCGCATCATCTGCAACCGGTGTTACAACTGCCGCTGCCGCTGGTGTTTCCTCCTCTACCTCATCCACAACCGTATTAACAACCGTACCACCCGGTGCATATTCTGTCACAGTCTGCACCGTAGTACCTGTTTCTCCACTATATGTATATCGGAAAGTAACGTTGTTTGCCGCTTCATTTTCTGCATCTAATACAAGTTTTACTGCCTCATCTTCCGTATCATAGGAGGAAATTGCCAATGGATTACATACCAGTTCTTCGCCGGCATTTCCATACGCAATGGTCGGTGGTGCAATCTGCTCTCCGGAAGCTACATCCACAAAACTAATAACATATTTTACCGGATTCACAAGCTTTGCATAATCCAGTACATATTCCGCATTTCTGTTTACCACAGCTGAGGCGGCACCGGAACACCAGTCTGATGCTCCTTTCAATCGATATCCCTCGTCAATATCATCCGTTATATTTAGGAAAAATGCATCAAGGCTTGCATCATCACTGATAAAATCAAAAGTACTTCCCAAACTCTGACCTTTCTCTACTGTGAACTTAATATAATTGGCTGTCACCTCAACATTTTCATAATTGACACTGTTGGTCTCTGTCTGAAATCTTCCTACATTTCCGGCACGAAAGGTAACCGTATATGTCCGCTTTACCGTCTCTTCCGCTTTTACCTGTACTGCAGGAAGCATTCCCGCAATAACGATAAATGCTGCAAAAACACCTGCAAAAAATCTGGTTATTTTTTTCATGACCGGCCATCCTCCTTTTTCGGCTTAAATGCATAGACTATACATGCAACACCCATAAGCAGCAGCACTGACAATCCTATAATCGAACTCGGATCTCCCGTCTTTACACTTCCCACGCGAGAGACAACATGCCTTACAATTTGAGTGACGACAGTAGGCTTGCCTTCTATTGTCTGTGTTTCCTTAACAACTACCGGCCCTTTGTCATCATAATATGCTCTGAACTGAAGTGCCAGTTCACCGGACGCATTCTGATAATTTACAATATCCGTACTGTCAAAGCCTTCACCGTCTATTGTAAGTGTCAGGTAAACATTCGTATATTCTCCTTCGCCAAGTTCTGCGAAATACTGATAGTTTTCTAATTCAGTAATTCCCTTTAATCCACGCGTATCTGCATTTAAGGATGTATCATAACCACCTGCAATAGTAGAAAGTAATGTCGTTGCTCTCTCATCATTTGCGTTTCCTACCTTAAGCTGATAGGCATATGCTCCACCGCTCGCATTTCCTTTTTCTTCCAGGCTGTTTAACGTCTCCTGTGAAATAAAAAAGCTTGCTGCATGTTCGCTGTCATTCTGCACGCGTATTGTGACTGTTCGCGTATCTCCCGGCGCCATACCGCTAAATGCATTATCAATATCTGCATCGCCATCTGTATAGACAATTGTATTCTCTTCTGTCAGGCTCACTGTCTTATTTGCTTCCTCAGCTTTTACTGCCGCCGGAACCTCCATGGCAAGAAGCAGCACAAGACCAAACATCCATGTTCGTTTTTTCATCTTAATAACCATACCTTTCTGCTTCTGCCGCCGTCTCATATATACCGGTCAGCACACCATTTTCATCAAAAACCGGGAACATTCCCCATTCAGCAGCCATCGCATCACTGCTGTTATTTCCCTGCACCGCAGTTACTATATACTCCAGTTTCAGTTGTTTATCTGCATATTCATTTCCCATTGCAGTATCAAAACTGATTCCGTCCATAAAGTTTGTCGATATTCTCTCATTTTCACTTCCAGAGGCTTTTAACGGTTTGGTATAGTATAGAACAATCTGCTCATCATCAGCATACTGCACCAGCCATCCGTTTTCCGTGACATAAGTTCCGTTCAATTCCTGCGGATATGTAATGTCCTCATCACCATGCGTGTAATAAATATCATCATATTTTGATTCTAAAATCTCTGCCGTATCATCTGTCCAATATTTATAGATTTCAACCTTCACATAAATATCGTATCCATCCGATGCATCATTACTCACATTATAAGAGCAGCTACAGTTTCCGCCCGGCATCACAGCAGATGCAAGTTCTACATCTCCATCCACGGTTCCGGAGCCGCCATTTACTGCAACTCCAATGCTTTTTACAGAAATCTCTGCTGTTGCTCCTTCTGTCGTTGTTGTATCCAAGGCGGCTAATGTACCACCTATCATCGTAGAAAGTACAAATACTCCGGCAATGCCCATAAGCAAATACTTTTTCTTCACAATCATTCTCCTCTGCCCAAATTAGCCATATTCTCACATATATCCTTTAGCATTATAAAAAGAAACAGTCACACGGCAGTCACACCATAAAAAAAGAAGAAACGATTTCGTTTCTTCTTTTCTGCTATGTAATCACAAATAAAAATTCTCATCTGTACGGTTCTCAAAGGATTCTTCTCTGCCTTTGCTCTCTCCCACAAAAACCTGATACTGCATAAGTACCTGATCCTTCTGTAAATCCGAAAGTGCCTTCTCAACATCCAGACTGCCAATCTCACTGTCTGCCCCCTTCATCTCGTAAGTGGCATCCGGCTGATACTGTTTTGCATACCAGGCAGCACCCAAATCCGGCTTTGCCTGTGTCTCTTCCTGCTCCACTTCTATGACAGTTTCCTCACGCTGCGCATCTTCTTCGCACATCGCACCGAGCGCCTCTGCTTTAGACTCCGCAATCTGCTGATTCCGTGCTTCCTGACTCTTTATTGTATTGTAATCATAAAATCCCGCATATGTGCGAATTCCTGATATATTCATACAATCTCCTAATCAAATACTACTCTTTATCCAACATCTTCTTGAGTTCACTCATAAATGTGTTGACATCCTTAAATTCTCGATAAACAGACGCAAAACGGACATAAGCTACCGCTTCTAAGTCCTTTAGCTTATCCATAACAATCTCACCAATCAGTGTACTCGGTATCTCCTTCTCCTCGCGGTTAAAGATCTCCGTCTCCACTTCATCAATCAACTGGTTAATCTGATTGACCGATATCGGACGCTTATGGCACGCTCTAAGCACACCACCCTCAATCTTGGCGCGGTCATACTGTTCTCTGGTATTATCCTTCTTGATAACAATAAGTGGAATCGTCTCCACCTTCTCATATGTGGTAAAACGCTTTCCACAATCGTCACACAATCTGCGGCGGCGAATAGAATTATTATCGTCTGCCGGTCTTGAATCGATTACTCTGGTGTTCTCACTACTGCAAAACGGACACTTCATATGCTACCTCCATGTGGCATTTGCGCCTATATGTTGTAGTATAACCTGTCAATGTCGGAATTGTCAATAAAATTTATCATATTATGTCTACTATTTTTTATATATTTTCACGAAATTAGAATTTTTATCTCTTAATTCCATGTCGACACTCTTTTTCATCAATATCCACCAGTATAATATCCGGTCCAATCTTCACAATATCACACCATGCAATAAAAAGTTCAAATTCCCGCCCCACACAGCCTAACCACTTTCCGGGACCCGGCACAATCAGGCTTTTGATGCAGCCGTCACACTCATCAAACTCCAAATCTCTGACATTTCCAAGACATTTACAATCTGTCACATTAATGACTTCCTTTTGCTGCAATTCGCAAAAACGCATATATTCCCCCGACTTGTCATCAAGAAAATATATGCGTCCTGCCCTCAGTATATGCTTATAACATATCTCTTTTATCAAGAAATTTCTTCATTCTGTCCTGAAATCTTATACATTAAATCGGAACAAAATAACATCACCGTCTTTTACGACGTAGTCCTTGCCTTCCATACCGACAATTCCCTTTTCTCTTGCTGCTGCAAGACTGCCGTTATCCAGCAAATCCTGATAGTTTACTACCTCCGCCTTGATAAATCCACGTTCAAAGTCCGTATGAATCTTACCTGCTGCCTGTGGTGCCTTTGTTCCCTTCTTAATCGTCCACGCACGACACTCATCCTCGCCCGCTGTCAGATAACTGATTAAGCCAAGCAAGCTATAGCTGGCTGCCACTAACTTATCAAGACCGGATTCCTTTAATCCCAAATCCTCTAAGAACATCTGCTTCTCATCATCATCAAGTTCTGCAATCTCCTGCTCAATCTGCGCACAGATAACAAATACTTCACTGTTCTCTGCCTTCGCCATCTCGCGGACTGCAGCCACGTGCGGATTGTTTGCACCATCATCCGCCAAATCGTCCTCTGCCACATTTGCCGCATAAATCACAGGCTTTGCAGTCAAAAGATTATAAGACGCAAACCAGTTCTGTGCATCTTCATCCTCCGGAACCTCATATGTTTTCGCAAGATTACCAGCCTCTAAATGGGCCTTTACTGCCTCTAACAGTTCCAGTTCCTTTGCAAGCGTCTTGTCCATGCGCGCCTGCTTTGCAACTTTTGCAATTCTTCTCTCTAAAATCTCCACATCAGAGAAAATCAACTCAAAATTAATCGTCTCGATATCACGCGCCGGATTAACATTGCCATCTACGTGAACCACATTCGTATCCTCGAAGCAGCGCACCACATGCACAATCGCATCTACCTCACGAATATTGGCAAGGAACTGGTTACCAAGTCCCTCTCCCTTGCTGGCACCCTTTACCAGACCTGCAATGTCCACAAATTCAATCACAGCCGGTGTAACCTTCTTCGTATGATAGAGTTCTCCTAATTTCTTGATACGCTCATCCGGCACTGCTACAATACCCACGTTCGGGTCAATCGTACAGAATGGATAATTGGCAGATTCTGCCCCCGCCTTTGTCAATGAGTTAAAAAGTGTACTTTTTCCTACGTTCGGCAAACCGACGATTCCTAGTTTCATATTCTATATTTCCTCCTTGAAAAATCCCTTCGCTCTGCGGGATTTCGTGTCTTGCACTTCGTTATGTAGCATATATGTGCCATTCTCTAATTCCCTGAGAAATAACCTCACACAATTTATTATGCTACCATAATCAGCACTTTTTTTCAACGTTAAGACCACACAAAATTAATTTTAGGAAAATCATTTGCTTCCGAACTTAAAACAGACACTTCTTATAAGCCAAAAGAAGTGTCTGTTGCAGTAATACATCTATCCTTTTACACTACCCATCGCAACGCCCTGCACGATGTGTTTTGAAAGAATCAAATACACCACAATAACAGGGAAAATGGAAAATGCTATCATTGCATAAACCTGACCCATATCAAACTTCAGGAAATCTGCGCCTCTAAGCTGAGCAATCAAAATCGGCAGTGTTTTTTTCTCATTATCATGCAGGATAAGTGCCGGTGTAAAGTAGTTATTCCAGCTTCCTACGAAGGAGAAAATTGCCTGTACCGCAATCGCCGGACGAAGTAGTGGAAGTACAATTCTATTAAAGGTATAGAACTCTCCTGCGCCGTCAATTCTCGCTGCCTCCACTAACGACAACGGCAATGCGCTGTCCATATACTGCTTGATGTAGAAGAATGTCACCGGTGATGCAATCGACGGAATAATCAATGGAATAAATGAATTCTCCAGTTTCATATTTCCAATCAGCTGTAAAAATCCCAGTGCATTTACCTGAGTTGGAATCATCATAATCATCAAAATAAATGTAAACATGAATTTCTTACATTTAAACTCATACGCATGGATGGCATACGCTGTCATTGCTGAAAAATATACACACAACGCTGCTGAACAGGTAGATACCAGCAGTGAATTAAGCATACCGCTCCATACCGGTAATGTGCCATGTAAAATATTGTTGAAATTCTCCAGAAAATGTGTACTCGGAAGTGCCGTAAATCCTTTTGTCAGCTCCGAATGCGATCTTGTCGAATTAATAAACAGCACATAAAACCAAAACAAACAGAGAAAGGAAACTACAGCAAGTGTCACATATGCAATTACTCTTCGGCTTTTAATTCCCAATCCCTTACTATCTGCACTTTTAGCTCTTGACATAATTTCTTCCTCCTAATCTTCTTTCACCGTCATCTTATAAACAATCAGGCTCAAGATACCTGTTACGATAAATAAAATTACGGACAATGCACCACCAAGACCATAGTTCTTACTGTACAAATGCTTATTCAGGTACATGATCAATGTCATGGATGAACGAACCGGATTTCCTGTACCATTGGTAAGAATCTGCGGCACATCGAACATCTGAAGTCCACCAATCAATGATGTAATCAATGTATAAACTAAAATCGGACGAAGCAGCGGCAACGTAATCTTAAAGAATATCTGTGTCGATGTTGCACCATCCACCTGTGCTGCCTCAAATAATGCTGTATCAATTCCCATCATTCCTGCCATAAGCAGGATTGTCGTATTACCAAACCACATAATCAGGTTCATCAATGCAACCAAGCCTCTTGTGCTCCACACATTTGACAAAAACTTATACGGTTCTGAAAAAATTCCAAGCTGAATCAAAAGGTCGTTGACCGGGCCCCCATCGGAAAAAAGTGTAAAGAACAGCATTGCAAATGCAGATGCCATGATTAAGTTCGGCAAATAAATAACTGTCTTAAAAAATCTCTGTCCCTTCAAACGCAGAGATGGGTCAGAGAACCATGCTCCCAATAATAGTGAAAGCAGAATCTGCGGAATAAATCCCATGATCCACATAATCAGTGTGTTCTTGGTATAAGTCCACAATTCCTCATTCATCAATATTTCTTTGTAGTTGGCTAAGCCTACAAAGTTTGGGCCAATCTGGGTTAAGCCTGAGCGGTAGCACTCAAAAAAGCTGTTATAAATGGTTGTCAAAAGTGGAATTAACTGAAATACCAGATATGTAACTACAAACGGTATTAAGAAAATATAGCCCCACCTGTTGTATTTGACAACTTTTCCCCCTTGTTTCTTTTTCATCCTTGATTCCTCCTTAATTACCTCTCTGTATTCAAATACAGAATTCACAATATACCACTTCATGCTGTGTTTCGTCTTACTGTCAGTTCTGTATTCAATTCATGAAATATCCGTATCTGGAAAGATACGGATATTTCAAGTCATCATATTGAGTCAATTCTTAGTCAGTAAATTCTAGTATGTAAGCTCCGGATATTTCTCTACAACCGCTGTATAGAATAAATCCAATGCCTCGTCTAACGTTGCGTTTCCTTCAAAGTAATTCGTAATTGCACTCTGGAACTCTGCGTTACATCCGGAATCATAGTTTGAAAGGTTGCTAAGGTCGATAGACTCCACACCTGCGCAGTACATCTTAAGCGGATTCTGTCCACCCAATACCGCACTGCTATATGTCTCATCCTCTGCCATCGCATCCATTACGTTCTTATTGTTTACAAAGTCATCATCCGCAACAACGATTTCTTTCATAATTTCCTCGTTTGTTGTAAGCTGAAGCATAATATCTTTTACAAGAGATGCGTTGTCAGTTCCTGTTGCTGCACAGATCCATGTACCGCCCCAGAAGAATCCCTGTGGTCCCTCTGTTGCAGCCCAGCCGCCCTGATTACCTACACTGCCTTCTACATCAGCAGCCATACAGAAGTTAATCAGCCAAGCCGGTCCAAAGTAGCAGAATACTTTTCCTTCCGGATAGAATCCCTTGCTCCAGTCATCGCTCCACATTGCATGTGCTCCGGTCTGACCTGCATCGTACATCTTCTTAGAGTCCACTACCCAGTTCATGATGTTATCATCAATGTTGATGCTGCCGTCAGTAACCCATTTAGTAGTTACGTTGTTGGAATATACACGATATGTATCCATTACGGAAGATGTCATATAATATCCTGCATCCTTCATGGTTGCTGCCGTCTCTACGAATTTGCCCCAGTCTGTCACATACTCCTGAACAGTTGCAGGATCATCTGTACCGAGAACTTCTTTTGCAACTTCTCTGTTGTAGAAAAGAACACCCGGTGCTGCCTGCCATGAAATTCCTTTTAATACGCCCTCAGAATCTGTTACAACATCTTTTGTATACTGATACTGATTTTCAAGGTCTGCATCAGAGATTCCCAAATCAGCAATTGACATTGTATATGGACTGTCTACATATTTTAATGCATAATCAGCTTCGATTAAGAACAAATCCACTCTGTCATCTGCCGCTGCCTCTTCCTGCTTTAACAAGGTTGCATCCAGATTATTCTGATATGCATTGTCATCACTTGGTGTAATATTCCATACAACAGAAACATCCCCAATTTTTCCGTGTGTTGCGTCTACTTCCTCATATCCCGGATAATGGTCTGTCAGACGGCTCTTAAATTCTTCGTTCCAGCAATAAATATTTAATGTCTGTCCTTCTTCTCCTGTACTTGCTGCCCCACTCTCTGTTGTCTGAACCTCCTGCTGGTTTGTTTCGCTGCCGGAAGCATTGTCACTTCCGCATCCTGCTACTGTCGCCAACATAGTTGTTGCTAACAGTAATGATAAAAATTTTCTTTTCATCATGTTTCCTCCCTAATTTTCTTGATTTATTGTAAGCTTATTATAGATGCAGTTCGTGGTTCATTATATAAAATTCATTGACAAAATATCATTATCATGATATGTATTTTTTATATGAAAAAAGGAGGATTTCCACAGGTATGGATTTGTCAAAAGAATGGTATAGAAGCGAATTTGTCAACCATGAAATGCTTGAAAAACACCGCATTATCGAGACAGAATTCACATTTTACGATGCAATTGCCAACGGCAATGTCGAATATGTCAAAAAGAATTGTACCAATAATACGTTTACCAATCCTGAGGGAATGGGTAAGCTGTCCGAAAATAAGCTTAGAAATATCCGCTATCACTTTGTCGTTACCATGGCGATGATTACAAGATATTGCGTACATGCCGGTATGGAGCAGGAAAAAGCATACAGTCTCAGTGACTTTTACATTTTGAAGATGGATAACTGCCAGACCGTCGAGGAAATCAGCAGACTGCACGATACCATGTGTCTGGATATGTGCAAACAGATGAATATTATCCGAAACCAGCAGACACTTTCTAAGCCGATTGTTCTCTGCATTGATTATATATACAGTCATATTCACTATCGCATTACCATCCGTGAGCTCGCAGAATACCTCAATATTTCAGAAAGCTACTTATCCAAGCTCTTTCAGAAAGAAATGGGGCTTTCCTTAAGCCAGTATATTCTTGATTTGAAATTAGAAAAAGCGATGAACCTCCTGCAATATTCCGACTACAATATTATAGATATTGCGAATTACCTCTCCTTCGCTTCACAGAGTCATTTCATACAGGTTTTCAAGAAAAAAACAGGCTTAACACCACACAAATACCGTATGCAGCACTTCCGCAGCAATTGGGAAGAGATGTCTGTAAAATCATAAAAAGGAAGGGCGCTGCACCAATTTTGGTGCAGCGCCCTTCTCTGCTCTGTCTCTACGACATCACATATTCAATTTCTGTCTGCTCTGTCATCAATTCTTCCGGAATATAGTTTCCTTCCAGTACTTTTCCATTGACCTTCAACTGCTTACAGCCACATTCTGCATGGCCTTCGTTCTTCACAACAATATGTAAGTGTTTTCCTCTGAAATCTTTCTCAATCTCAAAAGACTCCCACTCGCCAGGGATTGCCGGAGCAAGCTTTAAACCGTCAAAATCCGGACGAATTCCAAGGATACCTTCCACACAGCCTACCATAATCGTAGATGCTGTACCTGTCAGCCAGTGTACATGCGACTGACCGTGGCACGGGCTTGCTTTTCCTTCAGTAAACTGTCCATAGCAATACGGCTCTAGCTTTCTAATCTCCGCTCTATCATTCTGTGCAGCCGGTGCATTTTCCATGAAATAGGTAAATGCTCGGTCTCCTCGTCCGCACAATGCTTCTGCCAAAATCAGCCATCCTTGTGACTGCGAGAAAATACCCGCATTTTCTTTGGTTCCTGCGTTATAAATAACAGCAAGTGCTCCGTCAAAGGCATGCTCATGATATGGTGGGTCCATCAAAATGGCACCATACGCTGTATTCAATCTGCTGTATACATTATCCATCGCAAGCTTTGCCTGTTCTTCATTGGCAAAGCCACTGATAACACTCCAGCTCTGTGGATTCAGCCACATATTTGCTTCTTTATCAGACGGATTACCAATCACTTCACCCGCCTCGGTAAATCCACGGATGAATCTGTCTTCGCTCCAGCAGAATTTTTCGATAATCTGTCCTAATTTTTCCTGACTCTGATTCAGGTAATTGATATAATCTGTATCATTTTTATATTCTGCAAACTTTCTTAAAATGGTCATTGCATAGTAGAACTGGAATGCCACAAAGGAGGATTCTCCTGCTTTTCCCAAGCGTAAGCAATCGTTCCAATCCGCGTACAATCCGGCAGGCATACCATGTATACCCAGATGATTCATGGAAAAATCTATCGCACGTTTCAAATGCTCGTAGACACTTCCTTCGTCCTTATTAGCAAACGGAATTACCTCATCCAAAAATGCCATATCACCTGTTTCCGTAATGTATTTGTATACCGTAGGGAACAGCCATAATGCATCATCTGCGCGATATGCCGGATGTCCGGTTTCCTTTACATAGGACGCATCATCCGGTGTATCCTCATGTCCGGCATTGTGTGTGAACTTTACTAACGGCAAGCCGCCGCCGTTGTCCACCTGTGCTGAGAGCATGAAACGAATCTTTTCCACAGCCATCTCCGGTGCGAGGTGAATAATACCCTGAATGTCCTGTACAGTATCACGATAACCATAGCCGTTACGCAAACCGCAGTAGATAAAGGACGCTGCTCTTGACCAGATAAATGTCATGAAACAGTTGTATGCATTCCATGTATTAATCATGGTATCAAACTCGGAACTTGGTGTTTTTACCTGAAAATGTCCAAGCTTCTCATGCCAGTATGAAATCAAATGCTCTACTTCTTCCCTGCAGACCACTTCCGGATTCCGGTAGCAGTTTAAGATTTCTGCCGCCTCGTCGCTGTACTTCATACCAAGAACAAACGCCATGGTTTTGCTCTCACCCGGCTGTAACACTACTTTTGCAGCAAGTGCTCCACAACCATTCTCATTGTAACTCAACTCATTTCCAAGGTCTCCGTTGATGACTCCCACCGGATTGCCATATCCATGATAAGCGCCTAAGAACTTGCTCTTATCTCCGCAGTAAGAAGCAACATCTGCTCCTGCAAGCCCGAAGAAACGGTCAATTACCATCTTATTATCTACGTCTTCTCCCTCATCTAAGCCATCTAAATTTCCATGAATGATGTGGCGGATTCTGTTCTTCTCAAACTCTGTTCTGGTGATAAACTGCGAATACTGCAGATTTACCTGATCCTGCTCATAATTATTATTGTTGGTGAATTCTGCATATCCGGTAACTGTTAATTGCCGTTCTACCTCAGAAGTATTCTTTACATTAATGCACCAGACCTCATAAGACTGGTTCAACGGCACATAGTAAGTAACCTCTGATACAATTCCTCTGTATTCTGCCTGCATTTTCGTATAAGCAGTTCCATGACGGCACTCACTCTTATACTCTGCCAAATCTTTTCCCACCGGCTGCCATGATGCTGACCAGTAATCCTTATACGCATCATCACGCAGATAGATATACCTGCCCGGCTGGTCGAAGTTATTAAAAACATATCGAAGTATTCTTCCATTTGCACCGGACTTTGCAAAGCTGTAACCGCCCGCATTATTGGAAATAATTGCACCGTACTCCGGGGAGCCGAGATAGTTCGCCCATGGCGCCGGTGTATCCGGTCTGGTTATTACATATTCCCTTTTTGCATCATCAAAAAAACCGTATTTCATTTTTTAACTCCTCTACTCTTTCTTCTTTATACAAGCACTACATCTATTCTATGTGTACCATCATCCAAGCGCTCAAGTATATCCCGCGCTATCACGGTTTTGGCATCGTTCACGGGAAGTGCTGTATTTCCATCAATTTCAACCATCTGGATTCTATATTCTCCATAAGTCTTTCCTGCATGATTGCAGAAACAGATTTCAAGATTTTTCCCTGCAAAATTCAGACATATCGATGTTTTGCCCTGTTCATCAAATTGCTTTGCCAGTAATTTAGGTTCTATTGCCAAATTTCCCATCTCTCCACGAATACCAAACATTTCTGTCACAACCGTAAGCATATACCAACTTGCCGCGCCTGTGAGGTAATGATACATACCTCTTCCCTTTGCGTTAAAATACTCCGGAATTCCCGGATATATCTTGCTGACTTCAAAATTTAATGCGGTGTCTGCCAGTGTCTGCAGTGCTTTGTAACCTTCCTCGACAAATCCGTTCTGGTATAGCGCATTGGCATACATAACTGTCATATGGGAGAATACCGCTCCGTTTTCTTTCTCGCCATATGCAAAACCAAACATTCTTCCCATATCATACTTTTCTTCATGGAAATTTGTGTTGATTCGGTAGCCTCCTGCTGCTTTATCATAGAGGTATAAGTCTGCACTTTTACAGATTGACTTCATCTGTTCTGTCGTTGCCGTCTGGCTCATAATGGCAAATACCTGTCCGGTCAGCATCATGCGAATTCCACTCGGAAATTCACCTTCCACAGCGTTTCCGTGATTATCATAATAGCTGTTAAACCAGCCATTTCCGTCATGATCCGTCACCCACTCTTTTGTGCGGATATGCTGTATCATCCAGTCTGCTTTTGCCTCAAGACTCTGCGCCAGCTTTTCTGCATCCACAAGTGCCTTCACGCCACTGACGCTGTGTGCACACTGCTTTTCATATTTCTTCAAAATTGCACGTTTCTTGTCAATATCATCATAATCACAGGTATCATGCTCCAGCAGCTCAACAATCTCCTGTAACAACTCGATATTCTGCTGTCCGCATTTTCTTTTCAGCATACGGACATAATGTGCGAGCTGCTTTAAATTCCCCGCATACGCGCAGGAGAATGCCACACTTTCTCCATTTTCTTCTGCCATGTCTAAGGCATCATTCCAGTCGGCACCGCGAAGTCTCAAATGATTATGCGCTCCCACCTCATAGAATGCACATAAATGCTGCAACAACAAATGTTCTAAAATGCTTCCGGCATATACCTCATCCTTCTCATCCCGCTGCTTGCTGCCATAAGCCGCATCCCATAAAGTATCAATCTCTGTGCCGCGTCCTATCTGTCTGTCTTTAAAGTATGGTACCTGCTGGTTTAAAATTTCCAAATCTCCGGTCTGATCCATATACAGTTTTGTTGTCAGAAATGGCCAGACACCGTGATCCATCCAGACACGGGTAATATTGTTTCTGTCTGCAATAAACTCCCCCTGTTTCGAGCCGATAATTGTTGCATTGGTTCCGTCAATGCGGACACCGCCATAATTATCAACAATCATCTGCCGTACACCGGATGGGTTCATCATTAACAGCGCCAGACAATCCTGCCACAAATCTCTCCAGCCTCTGCCGCCTTTTCCATAATCATGATACGGCAAAAAGGAACATCCGTAAATTCTCCGCAAAAACGGCTGAAAGCTAACCCAGCGCATATAATTGTCAAACGCTTCATTTCCTGTATGATAGTGAATATTAACCTGTTCCTGCCAGTACTCCTTCATCGCGTTCCACTCAGCTTCTACTTTTGCTGTGGTATTCAACGCTTCTATACTTTTGCCTGCTTCTGTCTCCGCTGCCGTCACGCCGATAACCAGCGTATAATCCATGCATTCTCCCGGCGCAAGACAAATATCTGCAAAACGGATTCCACCTACTGCCTCACATCCCTCGAAGCAACTTCCTGCCGCATATCCATCTGCCTTTTCAAACACAGCTCTCGGACTTGTAAAACTTCCGCCTTCCCCAAGGAATGTCTCCACGGTTGGATAAAATGCTGTTGGCTTTGCGCCATCTCCGGCTACTCCACACACGAAATAGGTCAATTCATTTACCTTATGACCTCTTTCATCAAAAGATAAGGTCGGTTTTACAAATACGCCATCCTCTGTCGTGTGGATGCGATGCAGCAGGGATGTCACATGTCTGTGATCTCTGATATTATCGGCACTTCGTCCATAAATCGGCACCGCCGCTGTCGGTGTTATTTCCAATGGTTCCACGCCGATATTCTGCAGTTTGACGTGCATTACCTCTACATTATGCGCAAGCGGTACAAAGGAAAGAACCTCCGCACGCAGCTGATACTCTTTGGATTCCCTGCGTATGCTATGCCACATCAATCCTGCGGTCAATTCGCTCTCATCCTGTTTCTCTGTATACTTGCGATATTCCGCTTGCGCTGACGCACCTACCGCTGACCAGACTCCTTTGCCCCCTACATTGCACCAGAAATTTCTTCCTGAACGATTATTATGAAGATTCTCTGCACTGACAGGCTCCAGCAAAAATGTGTTTTGATCTAATTTGCAATCTCCTCCCAAATTAGGTGTCACCGCGCTTTTTATTCCCTTCTCTCCTGCAATCGGAAAATACAGATAACTATAGTTTTCCGGATTCTTTACGGTGAATGTTCCTTTTTCATCAACAAATTTTACCATTTTGATCGTTCCTCCTTTTTCTCTTCTGATATACACGTACATAATCTACAACCATTTTTGCATTATCCTCAAAAACGGCATCCTCTTCCGGATAACCTACCCATGTTCCACCAACTGCCACATTCAGTATCATGTAAAATGGCTGGTCATATGGTGCCGGATATGCCGCTTTTTGACAGCCTTCCTTTTGGGTAAACCAATCATTTACGGTATAAAACAATTCATCATCTACATAAAAACGAATTTCTCCCGGCTCCCACTCACAGGCATACACATGGAATTCATTGTGAAAATCGCCATCCTGCAAATGGAATGTTCCCTGTTTCTGTGCATGTGGCTCACCAAAATGTAGTGTTCCATAGCTTGTACTTATATCATCTCCCAAAACTTCCATAATGTCAATCTCACCGCATTTTGGCCACTGCCCATATAGGTTCTCATCCGTTGGCATCATCCAGAATGCCGGCAAAAATCCTTTGCCGCTAGGCACTTTTGCTCTGACTTCAAATCTTCCATACATATAGTCATGCTTATGCTGCGTATTAATTCTTCCTGATGTATAGTAATCATTTCCATTCTCATCTATGCTCTTGACTGCCTGAATTACCAGATTACCATCCTCTAAGTAAATGTTCTCCTCCGAATCCACATATTCCTGCAGTTCTGCATTTACCCAACCCGGTTCATGATACTCATAGTTCCAGTCATTCAGATTTAGGCTGTCTCCCTCAAACTGCTCTTCCCAAACCAGTTTGTATTCTTCTACCATCCAGTATTTCTCCTTTTCTTCCTCTTTCCTTGTAGCCATACTACCAAAAGAATACGCTGCAAAAAATCATATTCATGCCAAAAACATAAAAATCATGCACTATCATTTATAGAACAAAAAAAGTCCTGTCGTCTACTAAAAACGTAAAAAACAAGACTTTTCTATAAAATTTATATGTTACTCCTCATGCATCCACACACGCATCTGGTTTTCTCCGCGATTTCCCCATACAAAATATGGGACAGCACGAAGTGTCACCTTTTTCTCCTGCGGTGCATTTTCAGAATAAAGCTCCTCCGTCTCCGAGAAAACGAGCCGTTTTCCGGCAACATCCAAAAGTGTCATACCAGCCAGCACGCCCTCATTGCATTCCAGCGTCTCTGCGGAAAGTTCTCGGTCAAGCAGTAACGCCTGCAGTTCCTCTCCATTATCCACACCTTCAAAACAATATACCATCGGTCCGCGTACAAGTGCCACACAGCCGATATTCTCGCGTACCTTTGTGTTGGCATAAACTTTTCTTACCGGCATCGCAAACTCCAACGCTACCACATCCGCGGTGCCCCAGCTTCGGTTCAAGTACAGATATCCATCTTTCATATATGCACCTGCATCAACCGCCTCTCCATTCACTGTCACGGAAAGTTCCTTCGCATAGGACGGCACATGAATTGCCAGCGCAAATGTCTCACTGCTCTTTGCAGCAACCCGATAGCTTACTCTGCCTTCCCACGGATAACTGCTCTCCACCGCAACATCTGCCTTCGCAAAACCTGCCTCGCCGCCGATAAACAGATGTGAATAAATGGCATCCTCCGTCTCATCCCATGCATACTTACCCAAAGAGGTTAGTATGCGCACCAGATTCGGCGGACAACAGGCACATGCATACCAGCCCGGACGATTTGGCAGTACATGTTCATAACCCGCTGCCACACCGGAAACTCCCGGATTGACCTCAAGAGGATTCACATAGAAAAACCGCTTGCCGTCCCGCTGCATTCCACTCAAAATGCCATTATAAAGTGCCTGTTCCATCACATCCGCATACTTTCCGCTTTTCTCGCTCTTTAGCATCTGCTTCGCAAAAAATACCAGACCGATGGATGCACAAGTCTCCGCATAGATTGTATCATTCGGCAGCTCATATTCCACCGAAAAAGATTCGCCGCATACCGTAGAACCAATACCTCCGGTAATGTACATCTTTTTCTTTGTCACATTCTCCCACAGACGTTTGCAAGCTGCAAAGAGCCTTTCATCACTCTCCTCCGCTGCCAAATCCGCCATTGCAGTATACATATAAACTGCCCGAACACTGTGCCCGACCGCCTCATCCTGCTCGTAAATCGTCGCGTGACTCTGGTTGTACTTCGTGTCCTCCGGCTTCATCATGTCAAAATGCTTCCAGTCACGCTTTGCCGCTTCTTCCACAAAAAAGTTCGGATTTTTGCCGCGCTCTTCCAAAAAATAGCGCGCCATCTTCTTGTACTTCTCCTTGCCTGTGGCATGATACAGCCGCATCAGACCGATTTCCACTTCCTGATGTCCCGGAATACCGGTAAGCTTTCCTTCTCCAAAGCGTTCAATAATGTGGTCTGCCATACGCTCCATGACACCAAGCAGACGGTCTTTTCCGGTTGCCTCATAATAGGCGACTGCAGCCTCCATCATATGCCCTGCGCAGTATAGTTCATGGCACTCCAACAGATTCCGCCAGCGGTGTTCCGGCTCCTTGATGGTAAAATAAGTATTAAGGTAACCATCCTCCTGCTGTGCCTGTGCCACAATCTCAATGATTGTATCGGCACGCGCTTCTAAGTCAGCATCCGGTTTTATCACAAGTGAATACGCTACGCCTTCCAGCCACTTTGCCACATCACTGTCCTGAAAAACCATGCCATAGAACTCGCCTTCCATAAGTCCCGCCGCGATACGGAAATTATCAATCGCATGGCTTTTCTCCACGCCTTTCTCCTGATCATTTAACACACGTTCCTGAAACGGAATTACCACATCCGTTACCAGGTTCTGCATCGGCGACCAGAAACCATCCTTAATATGAACCTGCTTTAAATCGACTTCTTTGCTCATATTTTTCCCTACTTTTTCAGACGGATACTTACAACACTACATGCCGGAAGCTCCACACGGATGCCGTCTGCAGTCTTCTCATAAGAAGTAAATGACTGCTCTGTTACTGTCTCCGGCTCTTCAAATGTATTGTGTGCATTCATCTTGCCGGACACATAAGAAGCTTCTGCTACGCTGTAAGCTGCTCCATCTGCGGTCAACTGAATCTCCACGCTCTCGCCTGCCTCCAGTGAATTGTTGGTCAATGTCACTGTAATGACACCATCTGCATCCACAGAAGCGGACTCGATTACTTTCGGAAGTTCATTTTCACCGACACCTACGGTACCACCGCCAAGCAGCTCACTGGATAACAAGGTTGCTCCCTGATGATGACGGTACATATGGAATACATGATAGGTTGGTGTCTTAATCATACGCTCGCCATCCGTCAGCATGACAGACTGCAGAACGTTAATCAACTGCGCGATACAAGCCATCTTCACACGGTCAGAATGCTTATTGAAAATATTCAAATTCATACCGGCTACCAACGCGTCACGCATTGTATTCTGCTGATACAAAAATCCCGGATTGGTTCCCGGCTCCACATCTGTCCAGATACCCCACTCATCCACAATGAGTCCGATTTCCTTATTCGGGTCATACTCATCCATAATTGCTCCATGGCGATTAATCAGCTCCTCCATGAAGTAACTGCGTTTCAAGGTCTGGTAGAAAATCTCCTCTGTAAAGTCTGTTGCACTTCCCTTCTTATTCCAGTCGTCCTCAACCTCCGGAAGTGTGTAATAATGCAGAGATAAACCATCCATCATACCGTGGAAACGCGGCTCACAGTGGTCAAAGCATGTCTCTAACACGCCTTTGGTCCATGCGTAATCATCTACGTTTGGTCCACAGCAGATTTTGCTGATAGGCTGATTGCCCGCATAATTTCTCACATAAGTCTGGTATCTGCGGTACTCATCTGCGTAATGGGAAGGACGCATATTTCCACCGCATCCCCAGTTCTCATTGCCCACACCGAAATAGTCAACCGTCCATGGTTCCTCATGTCCGTTTGCCTTGCGCAAATCCGCCATCGGAGATACACCGTTAAAGGTCATATACTCTACCCACTCACTCATTTCACGGACAGTGCCGCTTCCAAGATTACCATTGATATAAGTCTTACATCCCAACTGGCTGCACAACTCGAAGAACTCATGTGTACCAAAGCTGTTGTCCTCGACAACTCCGCCCCAATGCGTATTAATCATTTTCTTTCTGGATTCCTTCGGTCCAATGCCGTCCATCCAGTGATATTCATCTGCAAAGCAGCCGCCCGGCCAACGCAGTACCGGAATTTTCATCTCCTTTAACGCCTCTACCACGTCGCTTCGCATACCATTTACATTTGGAATATCGGAATTTTCTCCGACATAAAGCCCCTCATAAATACATCTTCCGAGATGTTCAGAAAAGTGTCCGTAAATCTCAGGTGCGATTGTACTCTTTTTACTTTCATTATTGATAATTAACTTTGCCATATGTACTCCTTTTTAGCCCTTTACTGCCCCGGCAGTCATACCTTCGATAATATATTTCTGGAAAATCAGAAAAATCACTAAGACCGGCAGAATTCCAAACATAGATCCTGCAATCAATACATCATAGTTATTTCCGTATGGTGTCAACAATGTATTCAAACCAATCGGAAGTGTAAACTTCTCTGCGCCTTTTAACACAAGCAACGGCCACAGAATCGCGTTCCAGCTTCCCATTGCCTGCAGAATACCCATAGAAGCAAACGCAGGTTTTGCAAGCGGCAAAATAATCTTCGTCGAAATACCATACTCGGTTGCACCATCGATACGCGCCGCATCCAAAAGCTCTTTCGGCAGTCCTGATAAAAACTGACGGAAAAAGAATATCGTGGACGCATTACATAGTCCCGTGATAATCACGCCTGTATAAGTATCAATCAAACCTAACGCAATAATCTCCTTGTAAAGAGGAAGCATTAAGATTTCAAAAGGAACCATCATTGTCGCAATCACAAGGAAAAACAGAAGGTTCTTTAATCTGAAATTGTACATTGTCAGACCATATGCCACAAAGTAGCAGATGAACAATGTCAGCACTACCGAAACTATCGTGATAATCAATGAGTTTTTGTACCACATAAAGTACTTCTGGCTGTCCGCATTGCCTGAAAACAGGTAGTTGTAATTGTTCAGGTTCATTGTGGAAAAATCAAGATTGATTGACAATCCACGACGAATCAGCTCAGTTCCCGGACGGAAAGATGCAAGTAATCCCGCAAATACCGGAAAAATGATAATCAAACTTAAGATTGCAAAAAATCCCGTTCCCAGAATCGTACCGACTCTTCTCTTCATTTTGCCCTGTCTGGAGGCTTTGTTATCTAATTCTGCCATCACTAATCCTCCTCTTTCTTAAACGTACCATTTGCAATCAACTGTATAATATTGATTGTCAGTGCAATCACGAGAAGTACGACACCAACTGCACATGCATAACCCATATCATTCTTCTCAATACCACGCTTATACAGGTAACCAACAATTGTCAGACCGATGTTGTTCGGCGAGTTATTTCCTGCCCACAACATATAAGACTCCAGGAACATGGAAAGTCCTGCATAAACAGAAATCGTTACTACATAAACCGTCGTCGGTTTTAACAGCGGCAGTGTAACGTAGCGGAATTTTTGCCATGGGCTTGCACCGTCGATGGACGCCGCCTCATAGAGAGATGTGTCAATCGCACGAAGACCTGACAAGAAATACAGCATATTTACACCAGTCCAACGCCAGCATGCTACCACGAGCAGTGCTGCCATACCGGACCATCCCATCTTCAGCCACTTAAAAGTTCCAAGTCCAAGCGCTGTCGTAATCACGTTCATCTGTCCGGTTGGATACTCAGTAAACATCAAGCGGAACAATGTTCCAGAGATAACAACCGATGTCAGCGCCGGTATATACAAAATCGCTTTCCAGACACCTTTTGCCTTTACCAGATTACTGTCTATCAAAACTGCAAAAAGCATCGGGAACGGAATCAGCAGCAACAAAGTAAAGAACATATACTTGGTGCTGTTCCAGATTGCCGTATGAAACACGCTATCTTTCAATAATTTCGCATAATTATCTAATCCCACCCAATCGGTCTTTACTGCACCGATATCCTGAAAACTCATAGTAATAGAAGAAACCAGCGGATATATCCAAAAAATACAAAAACTTAGTAAAAACGGTAATACAAATACATATGGTGCCGCTTTTTGTGAATACAAAAACTTCTTTAATTTCAAACTAACACCCTCTCTTCCCTAGACAAAAACGGGGATGTCAGGGAAAAGTTCCCTCGCATCCCCATCCATGATACTATATGATACTCTTACTGCTCTAAATCTACCGCATCCTGTAACTCCTGAAGAGCTTCTGAAACATCCATACCATCCTCAAGAACCTCGTTCAGTGTCGTATTGCATGCATACTCATTGATTGTTGGGCTGATAGATACTACGGAAATCTTACCGATGTTATCAAGACCAATCTCATTCAATACATCATATGGGTAGTTGATAAAGTAAGCATTGTACTGGTTGTTGTCGTCATGTGCAAATGAATCCAATGCCCAGCACTCTGTGTTACATACGTCAAATCCAAGTGTATCCCAGATATGCTGCTCACCTTCTTCAGACATCTTAGCCCAGCAAAGGAACTCTGCTGCTAATTCTGTGTTTGCAGACTGCTGTGTTACAACTGTACCTGTTCCGCCGACACCTACTGACATCTTCTGTCCTGCTTCAAATACAGGGCATTTTGCGATATACCAGTTGCCGCTCTCCTCAGGCATATAGTTTGTGAAACGGCTCATGTACCACATAGCCTTCGGGAAGGATACGATATTGTGGTCTAAGATATTCTGGAAACCTGCCTCTAAGTCAACGTGTCCGTCCGGAGATACCTCTGCGAATCCGCTCTGTAACCATGACTGTTGCATCTCTAACATCTTCTGAACAGAGTCAAGCTGTACATTTGCAGGTCCTTCAAATCCACCTGTCCAGTCCTCGCCATACTCAGCCATTGCAATCCATAACCAGTCTACACCGGCTGTATCAACAGATGTGAAGTATTTGCCTTCCTCACCGATTGCTGCTACATATTCATTTCCAAGTGCTTCATAATCTTCCCATGTAACAACGGAATCAATCTTTGCAATTACATCTTCCTCAGAAAGTCCCATTGCCTCTGCCATAGCTGCTACATTGTAGTACATAACAGTTGCACCTACATGGTAAGGAGCTCCATAGTGCTGTCCGTCTTCACCAGCATATGTATCCATACGTGCCGGAACCATAGTGTCCATGTAATCTGCTGCATAGTCATCTAATGGAACAAGCCATGTATCAAGTCCCTCAACAACGTTCGGGAACTGTCCAACCTCTACATCACAGATATCAGGTGCGCCTGTGCCTGCCTGTAAAGCTGTTAATAACTTTGTGTGCATATCTCCATAAGGATAAGTTGTACAGGTAATCTCGATTGTCTGGTCCGGATGTGCCTCATTCCATACCTCAGCCATCTCACCATAATGTGCACCGTGGAGTTCTACGAATGTCCACATCTCCAAATGTGTACCGTTTGCATCACCATAGGTATTCGTAACCACCTCTGCCTCTGCTGTCTCAACTGCGTCCTCAGTGGAATCCCCTGCCACTGCGTCGCTTGCTGCCGCATCACTTGCATCTGCCGGTGGATTTGTCTCACCGCTTCCGCATCCTGCCAACATAGAAGTTGCCAGTGTAGCACACATCAATGCACTAATGATTTTCTTCTTCATGATTTTCCTCCTTTAACAATACATCATACATTATGAAATTGTCAGGCAACACATGCACCGTCCGAATGTCATCGTCTGCTGGGCTTAAATAGCGTACCGAATGTTCTCTGACGCGCTTGTATCTTCCTTATGAGTCTACTATATAACAAACTGATTTTCGCGTCAATATTTATTTTAGTTTTTTCTAAAGTATTTTATCTTTTCCATGAAATGCACAAAATCATGAACAATAGCCTAGCAGTTCACTTGATGTTTTTGTATATTTTGCACATTAGTTTTTATTAACCTTAAAATATTTAATACCTAAACCCAAAATACTTTATTCATCATTGACATAGTTCAGGCAAACTTCTATAATTATACTATATTTGCTATTATATATTCAGAGCATTTTAATCTAAAATAGTACACGATTAGGAGAAGATGTCATATGATTCATATTTCTTCACTGGATGAAGGGCTTGAGACATTCAAGGCTTTAGGTTCTGAAGTCAGACTGCAGATTCTAAATATTCTATTAGAAAATGAACAGATGAGCATGAACCAGTTGGCAAACGAACTGAATATCAGCAACGGCGCGCTTACCGGACACATCAAAAAGTTGGAAGAATGTGGATTAATCAGCACTTCCAACGAATCTGCCGGACACGGCAATCAAAAGATGTGCTCTATCATACAGGACCGTATCATTGTAGATATTGAGAAACCTATCGATTATACCAATGTATTTAATACATCCATCAAGGTCGGTCAATTTTCCACGCACAATGTCTGCCCTACCTGTGGTCTTGCCACCAACACCTCCGTTATCGGTGAGTTGGACGACATTCGCTACTTTGACCATCCGGAACGCTTCAATGCAGATATCATGTGGTTCACCAAAGGATATGTGGAATATGTCATTCCGAATCTGATTCCTATGAATCAGAAGATTTCCCAGATATCCATCTCCATGGAAATCAGTTCCGAAGCACCGGGCATTGATAACAACTGGCCTTCCGATATCAGTTTTTATATCAATGACACACTGCTCGGCACCTGGACTTCTCCGGGCGATTTCGGTGATGTCCGCGGTATGTTTACACCAAGCTGGTGGCCGGCGAACTGGAATCAGTATGGTCTCTTAAAGCTGCTTGTCATCAACAAAAAGGGGACTTATATCGACGGTTTTAAGATTTCCGACATCACAACGAATACCCTGCAGCTTACCTATACCAGCAATCTCCGCTTCCGCATGGCAGTGGAAGACGGTTCCGCACACGTAGGCGGTCTGACACTTTTTGGTAAAACATTCGGCAACTACGATCAGGACATTCAGGTAGCTATCAACTACGCACCGATTGATCCTGCGCCATAGACGATATCATACCATATTTGAGACGCACAAATGGAGTTGACACACTAAGTTTCTAGTGTACCAACTCCATTTTCTTACCACTTCTTATGCGGACAGTGTGAAATCTTCGCCACCGCGCGCAGTTCTACATAGCAGCCACATGCTGCACAGGTTCCGGCGAGGAGCTTCTCGCAGTCTCTGCAGACTGCAAGCCTTCTCTCATACTCCTCTTCCGTAACCCGGTCTGCATCCTTTATCGCATCGCGGTATTTTTCTATCATTTCCATTTCTGTCTTTAATGACTCATCTGCTGCAAACATTTCCCGCAGCAGGCATCTCGTACAAACGCGCTGTTCCATACTCTTTCCTAACTATACTGAAATATTGGTCGTCCGTCCTGCCATCTGATTGGCATCAGCATCGCATGGCGGTTCGGATTGTAAAGCGGATTGCCGACAATCTCTTTCTCTGTCCTCGCATGATAAACCAGAATATCCTCTCCATTCTCATCCGTGGTAAAGGAATTATGCCCCGGTCCGTAAACACCGAACTCCTCGCTTGAGGTGAGCACCGGATAACGCTCTTTTTTCCAGACACGCGGGTCCAGTAAATCTGCATCCGCATCCGCTGTCAGCATTCCCATGCAATAGTTAATTCCGGTATCACTGGCAGAATATGTCACAAATATCTTACCGTTTCTCTGAATGACTGCCGGTCCCTCGTTTACCCAGAAGCCATAACGCTCCCAGTCATAATCCGGTGTTGTAAGCAGCACCTGAACCGTCTCTAAAGTGTAGCCATTTTCCATGCGGGCAATGTAAAGATTTGAAATCTGTTTGCCGACACCAACCTTTTCAGCCCATATATAATACCACACATTATTTACAGAGAAAACGGTTGCATCCAAAGAGAATGCCTCAAAGGAAAACTCATCCTCGTCCGCACTTCTCATCTTACCCAGTTCTATCCATGGGTCATTCATAGGGTCATCCCCCTGACACTCCAGCACATAAGGACGAATCGCCCAGATATCATCCTTGTCACCGCCTGCATAATATATGTACCATTTTCCAAACAGATAATGCATCTCCGGTGCCCAGATATGCAGACTCTGCGGACCACTCTCATGCTTATGCCAGATTTCGCGCTCCTCTGCGCTCTGCAAACCTGCCAGCGTATCACTGCTGCGCAGGATAATACGGTCATACTCCGGCACAGATGCCGTGAAGTAATAGCTGCCATCCGTGTGTCGGTAAACATACGGATCAGCCCTCTGTAAAATCCAAGGCTTATTAAATGTTAATTTATTGTCCATAGCTTACTCCCCACACACTCTTATTAGAACCTACTGCTGAGAATGTCATTACCTCCGTGCCTGCCTCATCCTTCATCTGACAGAACACACCTTTGTATTCTTCTTCGCCGATGGTTATGTTCATATAATAGGAACCGTCCTTGGCTTCCCAGGTTCCCGTCACTTCCCTGCCGACAACACTACCGTCCGCATTCAAATACAGGATACTTGGGTTTGCGATATCACTGCTGATATCCGTACCCTGATTTATCACAAAGTATCTTCCGACAACCTCGGAATTGTCATAACCACTCTCAGTGACAGTTTCTCCCTGTGTCTGATAAGGAAGTTCACAAGGCCATCCATCCTCATTTATCAACATCTGATGTACGCGCGGCGAATGTCCCTCACCACCGTCATTGAAGCGTGTATGATAAACCAGATACATTTTTCCGTCATCATCGATAAAAGCTGAATTATGTCCGGTCGCCATGTATGCTTTTTCAATGGACGGCAGCTTATAATTTCCGGTTAATTTCAGTCCATATAACTGATGGTCAACCTCGCTTGTCGGATATGCACCATTCATATCCTCGTACTCTCCGTCAACCGTCTTTGAGCGGAACACACGCACCTGATAACCGCCGTTGCTGGTTAATACGCCGTAGGACACGTAGAGATAATAATATCCGCTTGTCTCATCATACAGAATATAGGGTCCTTCGATAGACTTGTGACCACCGCCCAACAGGCGCTTTCCATAATAAGCATCCACGTTATTGTCCGGGTCTGCCTCCGGATGAATTACCTCGCCAGTCGCAGGGTCAAGTTCTAACAGATAGATACCACCGCTCCACGAGCCGTATACCATCCACATTCTGCAATCTGCATCATAAAAGACCGTCGGGTCTATCGCATTCGGATATTCCTCATAATTGTAACTGTTGTTGCGCACATAATGCTTCAATGCGTATTCTTCGTCTACATAGTCAAGTACATCCGTCGCCTGAATCGTCTCCTTGTCAAAACCGGAATAAATCAATGCTCCCTGCCACTCGTACGGTCCCTCAATCGTCTCTGAGGTGCCATAGCAGAGATTTGAAGCATTCCATGTAGACGTCGTGCAATAGTACATATAGTAAAGTCCGGTTGTCTCGTTGTAAATAACATCCGGCGCCCATACATGCGTCGTCTTGTCATCCGTCACTATCAGACTCGTCTTATCACCGGAGTAAGCAAACGCCTCTTCTTTCACATCATAAATCTGCCCGTAAACCGGATTGCTGGTCGTATAACCATCCGCCATGCTCTCCCAATTCATCAAATCATCACATTTTGCTGCTGACATATGCGAGCCAAAAATATAGTAACTGCCGTTATCCTTGACGATGGACGGGTCATGTACCGACACACCGGACGAAACATTACCGGTGGCAATTCCGTCATAGCTCACCGTAAAATTATAATCCGGGGTACTATCTGCATTTCCCTGCTGTGCAGCACCATCTGTCGCACCGCCGCATCCGGCAAAAAGCCCTGCTGTCATCGCAGCCGCCAGCGCACAGGAAATCGTCTTTTTCCCGTTTTTACTCATTTTCATGCAAAGAAAAACCTCCCATTTTCTGAATTTTGATTCGCCCAGCAAAATGTAACTGCTATTAATTATCAATATATCAGATAATGAGAGGTAATACAATATTTATTTTATGTTTTTATAAAATATTTTATTTTTAATCAAAATACAGTGTTATTTCGACAAAAAGAACGTACAGGCGGCAGCATCTGCTCCATCCGACAACGTGAGCACTCCGTCTTTTAACGTCAGATACTGTCCCGGAACCCTTACGCTCTCAAAAGATACGCCTGTCTCATCCGCCAATCCCGTCAACGTGCGGAAGGTCTGTCTCATCGCGCACTCCTTAGACACATCCGTATCCTGCGCAAGAACAACCGAACCATCCTCATTTGCAGTCAGATACAAGCCCGACTTATTTTCTGACTGGATAGATACATACGCCTCATTTGCCGGGTCTGCTTTTCCTTTCATGAGTACCCACTGTCCATCCGTCTGCAAATCTCCGATACCGCTTCCCACTTCCACTTTCTTCATCGGATAATCTGCATCCGCGGTAGAATTCACAAATCCCTCATGTTCTATGCGTGTGCCATCCGCCAGCGCTAACTCCACCGCCGTGCCTGCAAGTCCCGCCGAAGTCTCCTCAAAATAGTCAATACTTCCGTCTTCATTAAAATGCAGTTCTGTGATACATGCACTTCGTCGATAACCGTTGCCGCCCGGCAGCGAACCGTTGTGATATACAAAATATGCCTTTCCTTTGAAATCAAACACTGCCATATGATTGGTATTCGAGGTGGAAGTCGGGTACATAATCACATTTCCAAACTCCCATTCCCCACTGCTAAGGTCATCCGTCGTGGCATACGCCATGCACTCCCTCCAGCTATGGGCATAGAACAGATAATAGTCCCCATAATAGTTTCCATTTTCATCCGTTCTGCGATATAGCCATGGTGCTTCGGTAAAATTCTCGATACCCTTCTGCTGATACATAATGTCCGCATTTTCAAAAGAAGTTCCGCTCGTAATCTCGCCATCGCCATTCATATCCTTCACGGAAATCATATCTTCATTCAGTTCACATACAAAAAACATTCCATTGCCCCATGCCAGATAGCGGTGTTCTTCGCCGTTTTCATCCGTTTCCACCCACACTGTCGGATCAATGTCATTGAATGTGGATAGCTGTGGTTTCGTGACTGAGCCGCGCACCAGCGGTTCACCGATATCCACAAATGTCCCTGTCGGACTGTCCGCTACCGCCACACCGATGGACTGTTTTCCACTCTTATCCCAACTGCAATAATAGAGATAATAGTTATCCTCATATTTCGCCACCTGACTTGCCCATGCAGACACATCATCCTTTGCCCACACCACAGTATCCATGGTCATCACAGTTCCCTCAGACTCCCAATGAATCAGATCCGTTGAGGAATAACAGCGATACTCAGGAATGACATAGACAGCATTCGCCACCTGTTCATCCGTGGATGCATCCAATCCTGTGTAGAGGTAAACGGTATCTCCATCCACCAAAACAGATGGGTCTCCACCGTAAATATAGTCCCCCGTCTCACTGTCCCCTACCAGCGGATTCGCTGACTGTGTCTTTTCCAATGCAATTTCCTGCGGTTCTGCCGCACCGCATGCCGCAGCAAAAACTGTCCCCATCATTGCCAGAAGCACCGCGCTCTGTCTTACTTTACTACTTCCTTCTTTCATACCCTTCTCCTGTCTGTTTTATTTTATTATCATGTTCATCCTACGACTTGTATGTACGTGCACACAAGTTGTATTTTTCTTTTCAAACGAAGAGATGAAAAAAAGGTTCTAAAAAAATACGGCTTTCCGCTATAATCTTAGCGAAAAACCGTATTCTATTTCCATCAATCTCTCGATTCTATGACGAGCAGAATTCCTCCGTCAAAAATAATCTCCGCCTCTGCATCCACAATCTCATTGCTCACGCCAAGCGAGCAGAATCCGGTGAGTACCGCATCCGCAAGCGGATATTTAAATCCACGCAACGTCAAGTGCTCCACTTTCTCCGTATATGGAATCAACGACACATATGTGCCATGCTGTGCTTCCTTTTTCAGCACAATTCCATGGTCAATCATGCGAATCCGATTGTTTGCATCTGTCATCACAATCGGTACACCTGCCTGTAAGCCAATTCCCAACAGCTCTATATTCCCCAGCACATGATCTAACCTGCTTCCTGTTGCTCCAAGAAGTGTAATCTGCTCTGCGCCATGCTCTAATGCATAGCGGATTGCCGCCTCGGTATCCGTGTCATCCTTTACAGGATTAAGCTTTAACATCTGCACACCGCGCTGCGCTTTAAAGTACTGCAGACTTTCATGATCCACGGAATCGAAATCGCCGATAATCACATCCGGCATTTTCTGATTCCGATAAAAAAAGCTCATTCCTTTGTCCGCCGCAATCACTGCTTCCGGTGTTTCCTGCTCAAGCATCCGATTCACAAACGCATCATCGATATTTCCACCGGAAACCACAAAAAAATGCTTCATTTGCTACCTCATTTTCAAGTATTGTGTTTGTTCAATCCAACAAACAACAGATATATTTCTCTACAATCAAGAATTAAGTATATGCAGAAAACGCTCCGTATTCTCTGCCATATCTCCGCGAAAGACTGCACTGCCGGCAACGATAATGTTCGCTCCGGCATCCATAACCTCGGTCACATTTTCCAGATTAATGCCACCGTCCACTTCAATATCAATCTTATGCCCCTTCTTATCGATTAACTGCTTGAGGTCACGAATCTTTTCTACCGTATATGGAATCAGTTTCTGTCCACCAAATCCCGGATTTACAGACATGACAAGAACCATATCCACTTTGGGCAGGATACATTCAATGGCAGAAATCGGTGTCGCCGGATTGATGGCAACGCCTGCAAGAAGTCCCTTTTCCTTGATACTCTCCACGGTGCGGTCCAAATGCTTACACGCCTCAGCATGCACTGTGATTAAATCTGCGCCCGCAGCAGCAAAATCCTCTATATAGCGCCCCGGCTCTTCAATCATCAGATGAACATCAAAAATTCTGTCACTGCATGGGCGAATCGACTGTATAATCGGCATACCAAAAGAAATACTCGGCACAAACATTCCATCCATAACATCAATATGTACATACTGCGCGCCTACTTCATCCAATGTGCGAACCTGTTCTCCCAATCTTGAAAAATCTGCCGCAAGTATTGATGGTGCTAAACAATTCATCCGCATACCTCCTAGTATTTCTTTACGTTTTTCAACTCTTCGTATAAAAGCTTGTAGTTCTCGTAACGCAGAGAACTAATTTTCCCCTCTGCCAACGCATCCTTGATACCGCAGTCCGGTTCTCCGATGTGACTGCAGCCCTGAAATCTGCAATACGGTTCAAATTCTGCAAATTCCCTGTAATACTGCTGCAAATCTTCTTTTTCAAAACCAGGTATATCCAACGTTGAAAATCCCGGTGTGTCCATAATATATGTGCTGTCATGAATCGGAATAATCTCCGAATGGCGTGTCGTATGTCTGCCGCGCTCAATCTTTCTGCTGATAGCACCTGTCTCCATCTGTCTGCCTTCCTGCAGGCAGTTAATAAGAGAGGACTTACCGACTCCGGAAGGTCCCGCCACCGCTGTGGTCTTGTCCTTGAGCATTTCTAAGAGCACGCCTATCCCCTCCTGCCCCTTCGCAGAAGTATAGACTACCGGATATCCACAAGCTTTGTAGATGTCAGCAAACGTATGCAGTTCTTCCTCCGTCACCAAATCTGTCTTATTAAAACAGATTGTTACCGGCACTTTCTGATATTCCATCATGATGAGAAATCTGTCTAACAGATTAAAATTCGGTTGTGGCTTTGCCGCCGCAAAAATGATAAGTGCCTGGTCAATATTCGCCACCGCCGGACGAATCAGCGCATTGCTTCTCGGAAGTATCCGCTCAATATTTCCCAGCTTTTCTTTTTCATCCAACACAACAATCTCGACATTGTCACCAACCAATGGTTTTATCTTCTGGTTACGAAAAATGCCCTTTGCTTTACATTCATAAATTCCGGATTCCGCTATGTGAACATAGTAGAATCCGGAAATTCCTTTTACAATCTTTCCCTGCATATATTTTCCTGATTATGATTCTTTTGAAAGTTCAAGATTATCTACGGTTTGATCGTTAATCTTAGCGCCATTTGCGTCCAGCCAGGTTACCACAAGCTTACCACTGCTTACCAGCAATCCACCCTTGGTAAATTTTACTCCCTGCTCACCCGCATCATTTACGGTAGTAATCGCTTCGTTCGACCATTGTGCCAGCACATTGCCGGATGCATCATAGAGAATCGCACTTGCGCCGGAAACTCCTTCCGTACCCGCCGGAAGCTTTAATACAACATTACACTTATATGTTGCCGCTGCCACTTCCTTTGACGGCTCCGGTCCCTTGCTGATAGTAATCGTGATAGAAGTTCCCTTCTCCACCTGCTTGCCCGGCTCAATGCTCTGTGCCATGACAATGCCCTCCGGGTATGTGTCACTGTAAGAAGTCTTAACAGACACATTAAATGCCGCCAGTTCCAGTTTTGCCTGTTCTTCGCTCTTGTAAGTTGTATATACATCCGGCACAGTCACGGCTTCTTTTCCCTGACTGATTACAAGCGTGACCACATCGCCTTCTTTTGCCTTAGAACCGCTGATTGGATTCTGTGAAATAACATCCCCTGCTTCTACGCTGTCACTGTAAGAATAGGTCTTATCCGGCTTAAATCCTGCTTCATCCAGTGTAGAAACCGCCTCTGACTCAGACTTTCCAACCACACTCGGAACATCGATATTGCCCTTGCCATTGCTGATAACTACACCGATGGTATCGCCCTCTTTGACCTTCTCACCTGCTATCGGGTCCTGATTTGCAATCTGATCTTCGTCATATTCATCCGAAGACACCTCACCCTTGTTCTCAATCTTTAGTCCCATACCCGTGAGTTTTTCTTCCGCCTCATCATACGTCATTCCCAATAGGTTTGGAGCTGTAAGCGTATCTGCCTGTGTACTTTCCGTCTCTGTGGTCTGTGTCGTCTGCGTTTCTGTCTCTGTATTGCCTTTCTTTTTCGAGTCAAATCCTCCGAATAAATTTACCACAATTGCGATAATAATCATTACGATAATGACCGCCGCTGCAATTCCCATAATGGTAATCGCTTTCTCCATCTTCGGATTCAGTTCGCCCTCATCTTCTTCCTCATCAAAATCATCGGTGTCGTCTTCTATCTCTTCCTTCTGTGTCCGAACAGCCTCATCCGCTTTCAGATAAATACTTCCTGTCTCTTCTTTAATCTGTTTTAATTCAGCCGCTGCCATCACTCTGGTCTTATCCTGATTCGTCAGCGGTACCATCACTACAAAGTCCTCATTCGGGCTCACCAATGCCTTGCGCAAATCTGCAAGCAGTGCTGTCATGGACTCATATCTGCGATCAGGATTCTTCTGTGTACACTTAAGAATAATTTTTTCCATACTGATAGGAAGATTCGGTGCATATGCACTCGGTGACACCATCTCCTCCTGTAAATGCTGAATAGCAACCGCCACCGTCGTATCTCCGTCAAAAGGAACACGTCCGGTTACCATCTCATACATCACAATACCGAGAGAATAAATATCACTCTTACCGTCTACAAAACCATTTCTTGCCTGTTCCGGTGAGGAATAATGTACAGACCCCATCACATCAGAACTGATTGTATTAGAGTTTGCAACCCTTGCAATGCCAAAATCGGTTACTTTTACCTTGCCTTCTGTGGAAATGATAATATTCTGAGGCTTGATGTCTCTGTGGATAATTCCCTTGTTATGAGCCGCCTCGATACCTCTTCCCACCTGAATGGCAATGCTCACCGCTTCTTTGAAGGACAACTGTCCCTTTTTCTCGATATAAGTCTTTAATGTGATTCCCTCTACGCACTCCATAACAATATAGTGCATGCCATTCTCGCTTCCGACATCATAAATATTTACAATATTCGGATGCTCTAATCCGGCAGCAGACTGTGCCTCTGTGCGAAACTTCGTCACAAAATTCAAATCCTCAGAAAACTCCGGTTTCAAAACCTTAATTGCCACATTGCGGCCAAGCGTAATATCCAGTGCTTTATATACATCTGCCATACCGCCAGTACCGATTTTACCAATAATCTCATAGCGGTCTGCTACATACATTCCTTCTATTAACATATTTACCTCCAAATTGTCTGCAACAAGAATATCTAACTATTCTCTTGCGTCATCAGAAAACGGCTCAATCAAAACAACCGTAATATTATCTCTGCCACCATTTTCATTCGCGGTCTGTATCAATCGTTCCGCTTTTTCTACGATGTCACGCTGTCCTAATACGATTTGCTTGATATCTTTATCATCAATCATATTCGTCAGTCCATCTGAACACAGCAAAATCGTATCCCCCTTTGCGACCTGCGTCTCAAAGAAATCAACCGACACCTCGGCGCCCACGCCGATTGCTCTTGTAATGATATTCTTGTCCGGATGTTCCTTGGCATCCTCCTTATCCATCTCACCCATCCGAACCATCTCCTCTACCAAAGAGTGGTCGCGTGTAATCTGAACAATCTTTTCCTGATTAATTATATATAAGCGGCTATCGCCGACATTTGCGACATATAACTTATCATTCATGCAGGTCGCACCAACAATCGTGGTACCCATTCCTGCTTTTTTAGCATCTGCGTTTGCCTCTTCAAGCAACAGATGGTTTGCATAGGCAACAGCCTTTTTAAGCAACGCCACGGGTTCTCTCTCATCAGACTGCGTGATATGCTCTACAATCTTATCCACTGTAAATCTTGACGCATAATCACCAGCCGCATGACCGCCCATGCCATCTGCTACCAGAAAAAGGTTTGGCAGATTCCCAACAGCGTTCTCTGACGTAAACATATAGTCCTGATTTGTCTCGCGCTTCCGTCCGATATCTGTCATGGAAAACGTCTTCATGCTATTCCTCCATCTATTTCACTCGCATTTGTACCGCCGCCTGCATACCGCTTGCGAAGCTGTCCGCAGGCTCCATCGATATCCCTGCCCATTTCCCTTCTAATAGTAACATTTATTCCGTTTTTTTCAAGTTTATTTTT
>CAZAGJ010000020.1:0-43056 GCA_964484605.1 uncultured Roseburia sp.
ATGTGGTACAGATGCGCACTGCGGCGCGTATAATGTCTTTCGACATTATACCATAAACCATCTGCAAATCATCTTCCTTATTCTCGAATGTTTGTTCGGTTTCTCATTTACTTTTCCATTTCTATCTGCTACAATAAGATTAAACATTCAAATGCGAACTATGATTGCTACATTACATACATATAATTACAACTGAAAGGAGGACTGTTATGCCGGAATCTGTCATTTACCATATCGATGTCAATTCAGCCTTTTTAAGTTGGGAAGCCTCCTATCGTTTAGAGCAGAACCCGGATGCACCGGACATCCGTACATTTCCTGCTGTCATCGGCGGCAACGAAGAGATGCGGCACGGAATTGTCCTTGCGAAATCTCCTTCTGCAAAGCACTATGGTATCTGCACCGGTGAACCGCTCGCACAGGCACGGCGCAAGTGTCCGAATCTGCAGATTTATTCCCCGCATTTCGACCTCTATGTAGAACGCTCTAATCAATTTATGGAATTACTGCGCCAATACGCGCCTTCTGTGGAGACATACAGCATTGATGAAGCATTCTGCGATATGACCGGAACCACAAGCCTCTATGGTGACCCGGTAGATTTTGCGCATAAGCTTAAGGATATGATTTACGATGAGCTGCATTTCACTGTCAACATCGGTATATCCACAAACCGCATTCTAGCGAAGATGGCATCCGACTTTGAGAAACCCAACCGTGTGCACACGCTTTTCCCTGACGAGATAGCCGCAAAGCTCTGGTCTCTTCCGATTGAAGATTTATTCTTCGCCGGGAAGTCCTCTGCCCAGAGACTTCGCTCTCTCGGCATCACAACCATCGGAGAATTAGCATGTTCTAACCACGATATGATAGTTTCCATCTTAAAATCTCATGGAGACACCCTCTGGAATTACGCGAACGGTATCGAATCTACACCATTAACTCACCATGAGGTTTCCAACAAGGGCTATGGTAATTCCCTGACGATACACTATGATGTAACCGACTCCGACACCGCCAAGCATGTCCTTCTGTCTCTCTGCGAGACAGTCGGGGCCCGTCTGCGCACTGCCGGCGCCTATATCAGCGTTGTTCAGATACAGATTACCGACAATGAATTTCACAACACTTGTCACCAGACAACACTTCCGTCCTCCACGAATGTCACTGAGAAGATTTACGAATGTGCCTGTCAGCTTTTCGATGCCGCATGGGATCACACACCCATTCGTCTGCTTGGCGTGTACACCAGTAAAGCCAGCTCTGAGAATTACGAACAGTACAACCTCTTTGATATGGCGCGCAACGAAAAACTAGCAAAGCTAAATTCCGCAGTGGATAAGATTCGTGACCGCTATGGCGAGGACTCCATCAAACGCGCCTGTTTTGTAGAGCGCGGCTCCTCCGACAAAGACATCTCTCATATGACAGACGGAATGAATAAAGCCAAACGAAAAGGACGCTGAATCAGCGTCCTTTTTCTTATGCCACAGTCTCTTCAAACTGTGAATTATACAGATTCGCATAAAATCCATTTTTTGCAAGCAGTTCCTCATGATTGCCCTGCTCCACGATATCTCCATCCTTCATCACAAGAATGATATCTGCATTTCGTATGGTGGAAAGTCTGTGTGCGATAACAAAACTGGTACGTCCCATCATCAGGTTATCCATCGCCTTCTGGATTTCAATCTCAGTCCGCGTATCTACGGAGGAAGTCGCCTCATCCAAAATCAAAATCTTATTATCCGCCAAAATAGCTCTCGCAATCGTAAGCAGCTGCTTCTGTCCCTGCGATACATTACTAGCATCCTCATTCAGCTCCATCTGGTAGCCGCCCGGAAGTGTCTTGATAAAATGATGTGCTCTCGCAGCTTTCGCCGCAGCGATAACTTCCTCATCCGTCGCATCCAGTCTGCCATAGCGGATATTCTCCATAATCGTTCCCTTAAAAAGCCACGTATCCTGAAGCACCATACCAAAGGCATCCCTCAATTCTCTACGGTTAAAGTTCTTAACATTGTGTGAATCCAAACAGATAGCTCCGTCATTTACATCATAGAATCGCATCAAAAGCTTCACCATTGTGGTCTTTCCCGCTCCGGTAGGACCCACAATCGCAATCTTCTGTCCCGGTGCGACCTTTGCACTAAAATCATGAATAATCGTCTGCTCTGGGTTATATCCAAACTTGACATGTTCAAACGTAACCGCTCCGGTAATTACACTCACATCTGCAGCATGTTCTGCAATCTGGTCTTCTTCCTCCTCATTCAAGAACTCAAAAACTCGCTCTGATGCGGCTGCCATCGACTGCACCTGACTGATAACCTGTGCAATCTGCTGAATCGGAGAAGTAAAATTCTTCACATACTGAATAAATGCCTGAATATCACCGATGGTGATGACTCCGCGAATTGCAAGCAAACCACCGGAAAGTGCCACTGCAGCATATCCCAGATTTCCGACAAACATCATAATTGGATGCATCATACCAGAGAGGAACTGCGACTTCCATGCCGATTCATACAAAATATTGTTCGTCCTGTCGAACTCTTCCAGAGTATCTGCCTCTCGGTTGAATGCCTTAATAACCAAATGGCCGCCATACACCTCTTCTACCTGTCCATTGACATGTCCCAGATACTCCTGCTGATTCTTAAAGTATCTCTGCGAATGTTTTACCACAAAGGATACTAAAAATGCTGATACCGGGAGAATAATCAATGCTATCAATGTCATAAGCGGTGAAATGCTGAGCATCATGACAATAACACCGACCAACGTTGCGACAGACGAAATAATCGTTGTAATACTTTGGTTAAGTCCCTGTCCGAGTGTATCCACATCATTTGTGATTCTGGAAAGCACCTCACCATAAGTACGGCTCTCAAAATACTTCATCGGCATACGGTTGATTTTTTCAGAGATTTCTTTTCTCAGGCGGTAGCAAATTTCCTGCGTAACGCCCGTCATAATCCATCCCTGCACAAAAGAGAAAATCGCACTGCATGCATACAATGCAAGGACCCAAAGCAACACTTTACCAATATAGTCAAAGTCTATGCCGCCAGTTCCGCGAATCTTTTCCATCAGTCCTTCTGATAATGCAGTCGTCGCTTTTCCCAGAATCTTTGGTCCAACCACGCTAAATATCGTTGAACAGGCTGCAAAAATCATAACTATCACGATGGCCGCCTTATATTTTCCGACATATGCGACCAGTTTCCCGATAGAACCTTTAAAATCCTTTGCTTTTTCCGCCGGTCTCATTCCCGGACCGCCCGGTCCGCGGCGTCTGCTCTGATGTTTTACCGTTCCATTTTCATTACTCATGGCAGGACACCTCTCTTTCTTCTAATCCCAACTCTTTTGCAGACAACTGAGATTTTGCAATCTCACGATATGTTTCACAATTCTTCAACAGTTCTTCATGAGTACCTTTTCCCACAATCTGTCCTTCGTTAAGAACCAATATCTGGTCTGCATGCAATATCGTGCTGATACGCTGTGCAACAATAATCACAGTTTTATCCTGCACCTTCTCTGCAAGTGCTTTTCTAAGTGCTGCATCCGTCTTTAAATCAAGCGCGGAAAAGCTGTCATCAAAAATATAAATCTGTGGGTTCTTTGCGATTGCACGCGCAATTGCAAGTCGCTGTTTCTGACCGCCGGATACATTCGTTCCGCCCTGTGCAATCGAGCTGTCATACTTATCGTTCTTCTCTTCAATAAAATCCGCTGCCTGTGCAATCTCAGCAGCTTCTCTTACATCTTCATCCGTCGCTTCTGCATTGCCAAAGCGTAGGTTTGAAGCGATAGTTCCCGAGAACAGAATTCCTTTCTGCGGTACAAAACCAATTTCCTCACGCAAATCTGCCATGGAAATGTCTCGAATATCCTGTCCATCTAATGTAATACTTCCCATCGTCACATCATAAAGGCGCGGTATCAGATTAACCAGTGTGGACTTTCCACATCCGGTACTTCCGATAATCGCTGTCGTCTTACCCGGTTCTGCAACAAAGTCAATATCTGTAAGCGCATCCTCCTCGCCGCCCGGATAGCGGAAGTTCACATGCGAGAATTTCACAACACCCTTGTGCGCTGTCACAGCAAGCGGCTGCTCCTTATCCTTAATAGAAGATTCTGTGCAAAGCACTTCGTCAATGCGCTCTGCCGCAACCGCAGCTCTAGGCAGCATGATAGACATCGCTGTCAGCATTAAAAATGACATGACAATCTGCATAGCATAAGTAATAAACGCTGTCATGGCACCCACCTGCATCGTTCCGGCATCAATCTTATGTGCGCCAAACCACACGATTCCGACAGAAAGCAGATTCATAATCATCGTCATTCCCGGCATCATAAAAGTCATCACGCGGTTTGTAAAAAGCATTGTCTTTGTCAAATCTCGGTTTGCTTCCTCGAAACGTTCTTCTTCCTTTGCCTCCCTGCCGAAAGCGCGAATGACAGAAAGACCTGTTAAGATTTCTCTCGCCACCAGATTGATACGGTCAACAAGCTTCTGCATCAGTTTAAACCTTGGCATTGCAACTGCCATAAGCACTCCGACATATCCGATAATCACAATAACCGCAAGTATAATAATCCATCCCATACCTGCACCGGTTTCCACCACTTTGATAATGCCTCCGATACCAAGAATCGGTGCATAAGCAATCATTCTTATCAACATGGCAGATACCATCTGAATCTGCTGGATATCGTTCGTGCTTCGTGTAATCAAAGACGCTGTGGAGAATTTGTCCATCTCTGCATTAGAAAAACCTACAACCTTTTTAAATACTTTTCCTCGCAAATCACGTCCGATTCCTGCGCCGATTCTTGCTCCAAAGAAGCCAACCAGCACGGTAACCACACCCATCAGCAATGCCATACCAACCATCTTTAAGCCTGCATTCCACAGATAAGAAGTCTGTACCTCATCCATGTTCACGCCTGCCGCTTCATTGCAGCTTACTGCATAGGCAACACCCATTGATTCTACCAGCGAACCTCCCATTGTATCGACAGTTGTCTGCATCTCCTCGCGCATCACAAGCAGCTGTTCATCATTTATCATACCTGTATCCGGCATCTGATAATGCATCAAAAGCGGAATCGTAAGTGATTCATCCAACGAATCTAACAGAGCTTCGTCATGCACTATTCTGATGTAAATATCATCCTGTGCTTCATAACTGCCTTCCCAAAGTTCAATTTCCTCCTCCGTCATAAAAAGCTTCGCTGCCTCAAACTCTTCTGCTGTTACCGCATCCGGCAAAACATGATTCACACCATTATTAATGATACCTACATCGATAATATCTGAAGTATATGCCGGCAGAGACAAATCGCACCATGCCTGCACAAACAACAGCAACACTACCAGTATCAATGTCTTCCAATACGGAAGCATATTTTTAAAAATCTTACCCATACTTTCACTCCTGTCTTACTTATTATTCCTTATCTTTACACTTAGCGGCTTTTCTCATTTCCAATTCTTCCAGCGCGACCTGATTCAGTTTATTGATATAAGCAATCATACGTCTCATATCTGCTTCATCCATCCGGTCTATGACAGCTTTTCCAAACTCACACATCGTCTGCCGGAATTGCTTACAGGTAGTAATACCAGCTTCCGTCAGCGTCACGTATGTATTCCTGCGGTCTGACCGGTTAATTGTACGCTCAATAAGTCCTCGCTCTTCCAGCGTCTTTAATGTCCTAGATACCGCAGATGGCTTTGTGTGCGTTCTCTCTGCCAAATCTGAAACCGTCACGCCTTCTGTCTTTTTCTCATTCAGATGTTCTATCGCTAATATCATCGCGCCATCCCCCTGCGTCATATCAGGAAACAGCTCACCAATCCGAATCTTTCGCATGGAATCTATTGCCGCAAAAAACTCACCATATAATTCGTCCACAGATTCACCACCTTGTTAATATTTAACATTGTTATTTATTTCTTTTGTTAAAAATAACACAGGAATATTACCCTCGTCAAGTAATCTCCCTGTGTTTATAATTATTTAAGATTTTATATGCTATTTTTTGTCAATTGCCCCTTACACAGCTCTCATGAATTACGTTCAAAACATCCAAAAGGGCTTTCATCTCATACTGCCCCGGCGCGCTTGGCTTCTCATGAGCGCCAAATGTCACACATGAACCAAACGTCTCTCCACAGAGTCTGCTGATATTCCCAAGCTTGCCCATGGACATCGTAATAATCGGCGTATCCGGGTTCTCCTCATGAAATCTTGCAGTGACTTCTAACAGATTCAATACATCTTTCACATTTTGCGGCATGACAGCGAGTTTTACAATATCTGCGCCACCAGCACACATTTTTTCCAGAAGCATCTGCATCACCTCCGGTGCCGGTGTCTCATCAAAATCATGATGTGATGTAACCACGTGCACACCGCCTTCCTGCAGATGACGAATTCTGTGCGCCGGGTGTTTTTCTTCAAAATACTCTAAATCTATCAAATCCACACAGCCGGATTCCACAGCCAAATCCTGTAAGTTTTCCAGCGTCTCTGCATCAAGCTCTGCCTCACCGCCCTGTGCCTTACTGCGGAATGTGTACAAAAATATTTTATCGCCAAGCACCGGTTCCACAGAGTTTAAAATGTCCCGTACAGCATTGCAGTCGCGATATGACGGAAACGTATCCAGACGCCATTCTATCATGTCCGCTCCGCTTTGACTTAGGTATGTAATCTCCCTGATAATAGCCTCTCTCTCCGACTCCATGACCGGAACACACACAAGAGGGCGTCCCGAGCCTATTTTCTTTTCCTTTATCACTAACTCATTCATAAAAATCTCCATTTTGTTTTGCCAACAAGAATCCTGCTCTCCTCTGACTTGTATAGCAAATTTTATTCCGTTACAAATATTTCATATCACACATTCTACTCCAACACAAATAAATATGCAAATATTTGACATCCCATCCACAATCATTTATGATATTTTTTGCTACAATTCAAGTGCATTATATTGCGCACACATGTGCCGCTGCACACATTACATAGTATATTTTACTCAAGGAGGACGAGATGAGTTTTACATTTTTAAAAGAACTGCCATCCCCGGCAGAAATCAAACAGCAATATCCGCTTCCTGCGAACTTACAGGAACTAAAAAAAGAACGTGACGCAGCAATCCGCGATGTCATTACCGGAAAAGATGACCGTTTTCTTGTCATTATCGGCCCTTGTTCCGCTGACAACGAAGACTCTGTCTGCGACTATGTCAGCCGCCTGACTTCCATACAGGAAAAAGTATCCGACAAGCTGATTATTATTCCTCGTGTTTACACAAATAAACCTCGCACCACCGGAGAAGGCTACAAAGGTATCGCCTCCCAGCCTGATCCGGAAAAAGCACCGGATATGCTTGAAGGTCTGATTGCCATGCGAAAGATGCACCTTCGTGCTATCGCAGAAAGCAATCTCACTTGTGCGGATGAAATGCTTTATCCTGAGAACTGGGGATATGTCGAAGACCTGCTCTCCTACGTGGCTATCGGCGCACGCTCCGTCGAAGACCAGCAGCACCGTCTTACCGTCAGTGGCTTTGATGTCGCATCCGGTATGAAGAATCCAACCAGCGGTGACTTTGCAGTTATGCTCAATTCCGTCTATGCTGCACAGCATCCACATCACTTTGTTTACCGCGGATACGAAGTGGAGACAACCGGAAATCCGCTTACGCACGTGGTACTCCGCGGAGCCGTCAGCAAGCACGGAAACAGTACGCAGAATTACCACTATGAAGATTTAATTCGTCTCTGCGAAATGTACGATAAAATGGATTTAGTAAACCCTGCCGCGGTGGTGGATGTCAACCACTCCAACTCCGGCAAACAGTTTAAGGAGCAGATTCGCATCACAAAAGAAGTTATGCATAACCGTCAGGTATCCGGAGACATTCACAAATTAGTTAAAGGTGTGATGATTGAAAGTTATATTGTGGAAGGCAGCCAGAAAATCGGTGACCACATCTACGGAAAATCCATCACAGACCCTTGTCTCGGATGGGAAGACTCTGAAAAATTGATTTATACCATCGCCGATATGTGCTAGTGACTTCTTTTCACTGAAAAAATTATCCTATTGCATAAAAAGAGGTTGTGACATTAAGAATTTTTGTACGTGTAATTCTTAATGTCACAACCTCTTTATCTCATCATTCTACATTGCACCTCTTGGATGCGCACTTACATACACCTCACGAATACGCTTCTGTCCTACCTGCGCGTATACCTGTGTCGTGGATATATCTGAATGTCCCAGCATCTCCTGCAGCGACTTCAAATCCGCCCCATTGCTTACCATATGTGCCGCAAACGAATGTCTGAGCATATGCGGTGTAATCTCTGCCTCAATTCCTGCTTTCTTACCATACGACTTCATCAGCTTCCAAAAGCCCTGACGGCTCATCGCACCACCGGAACAGTTTGTGAACAGCCAATCACCGCTCTCATCCGTTGTCAGCTTCTGACGACCTTCCTCCAAATATCTCTGTAATGCTTCCTTCGCAATATGACCAAACGGAATAATCCGCTCCTTATGTCCATCTGAACATGTCAGATACTCCATCTTCAAATTCACATCTGTAACCTTAAGAGAAATTAACTCCGATACACGAATTCCCGTCGCATACAAAAGTTCCAACATCGCACGATCCCGCAAATTCTTTGGTGTTGATCCACTCGGCTGTTCTAATAATCTTGTCACTTCCTCCGTTGTAAGAATCGTCGGCAGCTTTTTCTCGATTTTAGGAGCTTTCAACTTTTCAGACGGATCTGTTGCAAGCTTCTTCTCTTGTACCAGATAATGATAAAACGCTTTCATAGACGCAATACTCCTTGAAATTGTCGCAGGCTTTCTGCCCTCTTTCTCCAGGTACAAAATATAAGAATTCAGAACAGTTGGTGTGACTTCGGATACCTCTGTATTTCCCTGCGCAGAAAGATATTCATTCATTTTCTTTAAATCACGCGCATAAGAAACCTCTGTATTTGCAGAAGTTTGCTTTTCCTTATGTAAGTATTGGATAAAATTCTGTATATCCTGTGTCATACTCCTACCTGCCCTGACTATCTTTCTCTGATGCATGCAAAACGATGTTGTAACATTGCACACATTTCCGTAAAAAATATACCTCAAAATCGAGGTACTTCATTTATTATAATCACAACCATTTAGAAAAGCAATTGCTATTTTTCCTTAGAAAACAGCCGTTTTGTGCTTGTGTACAAGATATCGTTTTTTTCATTTTGGGTGTACCATATCTTGTAATAAATCTGTAAAATTTTTCAAAAAAATTTTAACACATATGCCAGAACCAATGGATTGACATAGCATTCTGTAATCACTCCCATAGCCATGCCACCCAGTAAAATGATTCCTCTCGTAAGATAACTACCTGCCGCGCTCATGTATCCGTTTTTCACCCAACCTGCCGCTTCACTCTTTTTCACATTTGCATAATAAGTTAAAATTCCAAAATAAAACAACCACTGCGGAAACATTGCTGCCAGACAGACAGGGATTCCTCTCACTCCCAGATTAACAACTGCTACCGTCAGCAAAAATCCTATTTCTGCCGCTGCTATGCTTTTTGCCAGCATCGAAAACAATTTCCCATTCAAAACACGTCCAAATAAAAAAACGGCAACTGCCATCTTGCTCCTCTCCATCAGAATATAACAAAACAGCTGATTACCGTCTATTGCACGATATGAGTATTGACTTAAGAAATACTCGTTTAATATACCATACGTTACAAGCATCTCTTTTCCCATGAACTCCGTAAATACGCATCCTGTCAAAAATGCCAGCAGAACTATCCACTGTTCTTTTTCCATACAGCGCCCCAATATATGTTTTCTATCTATATCTATGCTCTTTTTCTAATTCTGATTCAAAAGATTTTTATATGCCAAAAGCGCAGAAACTGTCTTTGCATCCTGAATTTTTCCTGCATAAATCATCTCGCAGAGTTCATCAAGCGCATATGCTTCCACATCAATGAACTCGCCTTCATCTAAATGCTGTCTGCCGGATTTTAAATTCTTCGCAAGATAGACATCAATAAACTCATCACAAAATGCAACCGTCGTCTTTAGAGAAATTAACAAAGTCAAATCATCACTTTTATAACCGGTTTCTTCTTCAAGTTCGCGCGCCGCACAGACTTTTGTATCTTCCGTCACACTATCTCTTGAACCTGCCGGAATCTCTAATGTCATCCGTTCAATGGCATTGCGGTACTGTCGCACCATTAAAATCCTGCCGTCCTCGCGCACCGGCACAACAGCTGCAGCTCCTTTTCTATGTGAAATAAAGTCCCACTCCTCCACCTTACCATCCGGAAGTTCCATCGTATCTGTATAAATATCAAGAATTGCTCCGCTGCGAATCAATTCTCGTTTTATTCTTTTTACCTGATTATCCATAACACTGTCCCCCTATATCACTCTTAGAAGTTATATTACTTCGACCATCTTATCACTTTTACAGTTAGATTGCCAGAGCAAAAAGAAGTCTTAAAGCTTTCGCCTTAAGACTTCTTCTGTTACTCTTATTATTTTGCGTAGTCCGTCACTCTGGATTCACGAATAACATTAACTTTAATCTGTCCTGGATATTCCATCTCTGATTCAATCTTCTTAGAAATATCGCGGGCCATCAATACCATATCGGCATCGCTAACCTGCTCTGGAACAACCATAACTCGAATCTCCCTACCTGCCTGAATGGCAAATGATTTGTCTACGCCCTTAAATCCGTTGGAAATGTCCTCTAACTGTTTTAATCTGTTTGAATATGTCTCTAATGTTTCTCTTCTTGCACCAGGTCTGGCTGCACTGATCGTGTCAGCAGCCTGTACAATACAAGCAATTAATGATTCCGGTTCTACATCACCATGGTGCGCCTCTACTGCATTGATAACAATTGCAGATTCCTTGTATTTTCTACATAAATCTACACCAAGCTGAATATGAGAGCCTTCCATATCATGATCAACGGATTTACCGATATCATGCAACAAGCCTGCTCTCTTTGCAGTTCTAACATCAACACCAATCTCAGCCGCCAGTAATCCGGATAACTGAGCTACCTCGATAGAATGCTTCAATGCATTCTGTCCGTAGCTGGTACGGAACTTCATTCTACCAAGCAGTCGGACAAGTTCCGGATGAATGCCATGTACACCAACTTCTAATGTTGCTGCCTCACCTTCTTCGCGAATCATCGTCTCGACTTCTTTCTGTGCTTTTTCAACCATTTCTTCGATTCTAGCCGGATGAATACGTCCATCTACAATCAACTTCTCCAAAGCAATACGTGCAACTTCTCGTCTGATTGGGTCGAATCCGGATAAAATAACTGCTTCCGGTGTATCATCAATAATTAAATCCACACCTGTCATCGTCTCTAAGGTACGAATATTACGTCCCTCACGACCAATGATTCTACCCTTCATCTCATCATTCGGAAGCTGTACAACGGAAATTGTGGTTTCAGCGACATGATCCGCAGCACATTTCTGAATAGCCGTTACCACGTACTCTTTCGCCTTCTTGTCCGCCTCTTCCTTTGCTCTGTGTTCCATTTCTTTGATTAATTTTGCAGTATCAAGTTTAACATCTTCTTCAACGGTTTTTAAGAGATATTCCTTTGCCTGTTCGGAGGTTAAGCCGGAGATTCTTTCCAGTTCCTGTAATCGCTCTTCATTGAGCTTTGCAATCTGCGCTTTCTGTTTGTTGATTTCTTCCTCTTTTGCAGCAAAACCAGCTTCACGCTTCTCGATGGCTTCAAGCTTCTTGTCCAGATTTTCTTCCTTCTGCACAACGCGGCGTTCACTGCGCTGAATCTCAGCACGGCGTTCTTTTACTTCCTTGTCCAAGTCATTCTTCACACGAATGGACTCTTCCTTCGCCTCAAGCATTGCCTCGCGCTTCTTGGTCTCCGCAGCCTTTACTGCCTCGTCGATAATCTCACGTGCCTTCTCCTCTGCATTTCCCACTTTGGTCTCTGTAACCTTCTTGTGGTAAGCAGTTGTAACGAAGTACACAACAACAGCAGTAATGACAAGAGTTGCAACAACAGCAATCACTGTCTCCACAGGAGCACCTCCTTTATGAAATTTTTATTGTACCTACAACATAAAAACTTATCGTTGTCTGTCATAATTTACAACATATAAATTTTATTCTATTTTCATAATTATGTCAAGTAGATTACTGTACAATATGCATAATATTGCATTTTTGTCTGTGGGCAATACAACATATTGTACAAATTCCCCCAAAGTTCTTTCTGACATATCCGCGACTGTCTGTCCGCTCCTTACCGACGCATGACAGCGAAAATATCGCTGCTCTTGTAGCCTCTGCGCATCAGAAATTGATACATGCGCTGCTGTTCTTTACGGTCCGTACAATTATAATCATATCTGCGCTTCTCAAGCAATGCCTTTATCTTCTCACGCTCGTCCGATTCAAGTTCTTCCTCTAACGCACGCTCTATAAACTCTCCTGCAACGCCCTTCTTCATCAAATCCATCTTCAGACACTGCCTGCTCTTCTTCTGCTGATAACAGCGCACATAGTTCTTGGCATATTTTAAATCATCAATGTAATGATACTGCTTCACATACTCCACTGCCGCCTGCACACATACCTCCGGATATCCGCTACGGCAAAGCTTCTCATAGAGTTGCTGCTCTGTGCGGTCCATGCGTTCCAGCAAAAAAAGTGCACGTTTCTTCACACGAATGCCCAAAATTTCGTTCAGTATCTTATTATAAAGTTCTATCGGTATATAGCTTCCTTCGTTTCTCAAAAGATACTGTTCCTGCCGGGAAAGCTTATTTAGTTCTCCACGATATAATTCTACTTTCACACCATCCGCAAAACGAATGCCCACACGGCCTTTCTCACGCGGTAAAACATTCACTACCTGTATCTCTTCCATGCAAATTTCTCCTTCCAGCAGCAATCACCATATCATCTTCCGGCATCTAATCACATTAGATACACTGTAATTCCTGTTATGCAATAACAGGATTGGACATTCTGTCCAATCCTGCATACCAGCAATGTTCCTCCGTGATTTAGTTATCTGTCAGAAGTCCCTCGTCTGAATTCTTCAAATCATCTTCCGACTCTGTGACATCATCATCAATGCTGTACTTTGCACGTACCTTTGCCTCAACCTCATCACAGATAAGGGGGTTATCTTTCAAATATGTCTTGGCATTCTCACGTCCCTGTCCTATCTTCTCACCATTGTATGCATACCATGCGCCGGACTTATTGATAATACCAAGGTCTGCTGCAAGGTCTAATATATCACCTTCCTTAGAGATACCCTTTCCAAACATAATATCAAACTCTGCTTCCTTGAATGGCGGAGCCACCTTGTTCTTCACAATCTTCACACGGGTATGGTTACCGACAACCTCTCCACCTTGCTTTAACGCCTCCACTCTTCTGACATCCAAACGCACAGAAGAATAAAATTTTAAGGCACGACCACCTGTCGTCGTCTCAGGGTTACCAAACATAACACCAATCTTCTCACGCAGCTGATTAATAAAAATAACGATACAGTTTGACTTGCTGACAATAGATGTAAGCTTACGCAAAGCCTGACTCATCAGACGTGCCTGCAATCCCACATGCGAATCTCCCATCTCACCGTCAATCTCTGCCTTCGGAACCAATGCTGCAACAGAATCCACGATTACAATATCAATTGCACCGGAACGCACCATCGTCTCAGCTATCTCAAGTGCCTGTTCTCCGCAGTCCGGCTGAGATATATATAAGTTATCAATATCTACGCCGATATTCTTCGCATATACCGGGTCTAAGGCATGCTCTGCATCAATAAATCCGGCAATTCCACCACGCTTCTGTACCTCTGCCACCGCATGTAATGCCACTGTCGTCTTACCACTGGACTCCGGTCCATATATCTCAATGATTCTTCCCTTCGGAAGACCTCCAATACCAAGTGCCAAATCAAGGCTTAAGGAACCTGTCGGAACAGCTTCAACATTCATATTCACCGTACTATCCCCAAGCTTCATGACTGCTCCCTTGCCATACTGCTTCTCAATGTGTGAAATCGCTGCATCCAGCGCCTTTAACTTATCCTGCTTGTCAACTTTATCCTGCTTATCTTCTCTTGCCATTTCTCATCCTCCATGCGAACAAGTTTAAATTGCGAACTTATGTTCGTTTTTCTGTTTTAATAGTATTATAATTTGCTTCAGTTGTCAATAACTAAATTATTGGCACAACTTAATTATACATAGTTGCCGTCCAATAGTTTGGACATATATAAACTTTTCATCAACTTTTCATCAACTTTTCATCAACCAATCATCGCATTGATTAAATCGGCAGAAACTGCCAGAAATGCCATATGCTATGGCAAAGACTCTGCTGCGACTGCATTACTGTTATCTATCAAATACCACCAAGCATATCTGCAACAGGAAAAAAATTATAAGATATTTATTTCAATTAAAAGTCTATCATACTACAAATGATTTTTCAACTACTTTTTGAAAAATATCCCATTTCTAAATTTTTTTGTTATAATTATCTATATCTGTGTAATCTTATGCATTGCCGGACATACTAATCCAATTATCTTAGAGAGAGGTTCTATGGAAAAATTATTGATTTTTCATTTAAATGATACAGAATATAAAAAAATAGAACAAATTGCGCGCAATCTAAAAATACGCTGTGAACGCATTGCAGATTCTTCCTACAATCAGACATTAGAATCATTAATCTCTGGTAAAACCAGCCCTCTTACTGCGAACCTTACCGGAAAAGTGCCTGCCGAAAGTCTTCTTTTCATGTGCGGTTTATCTGACAAGCGTATGGACAAGCTGTTATTTGAGATTCGCAGAGCAGGTACTGTCATTGATTATAAAGCTGTCCAGACTCCTACCAACCAGAAGTGGACGGTACTCCAGTTGCTGTTTGAAATGCAAAAAGAAAGAGCTGCATACGCAAATATGCAACCCTAAATCCTTCTCGTTTATTATTCTTCGCAACTCTTAAGCAGTTCAAGAATCTCCGCCTTATCCTGCAGGCCCGCTGCCCTTGTCTTAAAAATACCATAGTGCATGACAACCAGTGTCGGAATACTTAAAACTTGATATTTTAATGCCAACGCTGCCTGCTCATCCACATCGATTTTACCAAACTTTACTTTTCCATCCAGTTCTTCGGCAAGCTCATCGATGAATGTTCCCTGCGCCTGGCATGGTTCACACCATTTGGCCCAGAAATCTAAGACAACCGGAATCTTTGCCGAGAGTACTTCCTGCTCAAAATTATCATTTGTGATAGTAACTACTGACATTTTTTCTCCTCTTCTATATACCTGCTCATGTCCTCACGTTCGCGCTTTTCTACTTTGACGAGAGTCACGAGAATGCATGCATGATTGTGTGTGATTTCCTCACTTACTCTCGTCCAAACTCAGAAAGAACTAAGCCTTCATTTCTGTCAAGTACCATTCCAACGCTCCATGCATTGACGAACAACAGCAATGGTCTTCCCTTCAAGTCCTGAATCTTCTTCATGTCGGAAGTTCCAGTAATCTTATCCATATCGATGTCCTCATTCTCAATCCAGCGGATATGCTCATACGGCAGATTGTCCATGCGAATCTCAACATTGTACTCATTCTCAAGACGGTATTTGAGCACCTCGAACTGAAGCACACCGACTACGCCGACGATAACTTCCTCCATACCCATGTTGTACTCCTGGAATATCTGAATGGCACCTTCCTGCGCAATCTGCTGCATTCCCTTCATAAACTGCTTACGCTTCATGGTATCTACCTGACGCACACGTGCGAAATGCTCCGGTGCAAATGTCGGTATTCCCTCAAATTCAAACGGTTTTGCCGTAGTGATGGTATCACCGATGGAGAAAATACCCGGATCAAACACACCGATAATATCGCCCGCATATGCCTCCTCGACAATGTGACGCTCCTGCGCCATCATCTGTTGCGGCTGGGAAAGCTTAATCTTTTTATTACCGCCCTGCACATGCGTAACTTCCATACCGGCAGTAAATTTACCGGAACAGATACGCATAAACGCAATGCGGTCTCTATGTGCCTTGTTCATGTTCGCCTGAATCTTGAATACAAACGCAGAGAAATTCTCGCCAAATGGGTCTACTACGCCAATGTTTGCCTTTCTCGGCAACGGCGATGAGGTCATCTGTAAAAAGTGCTGCAAAAATGTCTCAACACCAAAATTGGTGAGTGCAGAACCGAAAAATACCGGAGATAATTCACCTTTTGAAACCAGTTCCTGATCAAATTCTGCACTTGCTCCGTCAAGAAGTTCAATCTCCTCCATCAGCTTATCATAAGCTTCCTGTCCTATCTCTTCCACCAATGCAGGGTCATCCACTGCAATATGCTTCTCTGTACCCTCTTTGGTTCCCTTCAAGGTATCTGCAAACGTCATGACCTCTTTCGTATTGCGGTCATAGACACCTTTAAATCCTTTTCCTGAACCGATTGGCCAGTTGACCGGACAGGTTGCGATACCAAGTTCTTTCTCAATCTCATCCAGCAAATCAAAGGTATCGTTCGCATCGCGGTCCATCTTATTGATAAAAGTAAAAATAGGAATATGACGCATCACACATACCTTAAACAATTTTCTTGTCTGTGGCTCAACACCCTTTGCACCGTCAATTACCATGACAGCAGAATCCGCCGCCATCAGAGTACGGTAAGTATCCTCCGAGAAGTCCTGATGTCCCGGTGTGTCCAGAATGTTAATACAATATCCGCCATAGTTGAACTGCAGTACAGAAGATGTAACGGAGATACCTCTCTCCTTCTCAATCTCCATCCAGTCAGATACCGCATGGCGCGCGGTTGCTTTTCCTTTTACGGAACCGGCAAGATTAATCGCTCCTCCGTAAAGCAGGAACTTCTCTGTCAAAGTCGTCTTACCTGCATCCGGGTGGGAAATAATCGCAAATGTACGTCTTTTTTCTATCTCTTTTCTCAAATCAGCCAAAATAATCCGCTCCTTCTATTTCCAATCTTTTGCTATCACAAAATATATGTTACTCACTGTACCTGCGTATAGTGCCTTAGGCAATATAGCATACTTTTTCCAAAAAAGCAAAGATTTCCTACACCCCGACAATCATGGACACAAGAGGCATGGTTCCCACTGCAAGAAGTGTGGTAAGTGCCACTCCCTTAGATGCCAGTTCGTAGTCCCCTTCATACTGCTGTGCAAACATAGCTGTCATGCTCGCAACCGGTGTTGAAATCATAACCAGGCACACCGTCAGAATCGTTGTATCTGTAATCCACTGTTTTAAAAGTAACATCACGACAATCGGAATGACCAGCAATTTAATTAGAGTAAAAATAAACAATCGCACATCCGTAAATAATTCCTTAAGCTTAAACTCCGTAAACGACTGACCAATTACCAGCATGGAAAGCGGAGCCGTTAAGTTTGCAAGATTTTTAAGCACCGTGTCTGCAAAGTCAGGCAAATCTACTTTCGTAAAGAAGAAAATCAACGCAAACACACAGGCAATCAAACCCGGATTTATCATGCGTTTCCACTGAAATCCGCCCGCGTTCTTTTTACCGTCACAGATATTGGAAATTCCGTAAGAATACAATAGAAAGTTAAAAACAAACTGAAACGTTGCTGCATATAAAACTGCTTTTGCACCGGAAAGTGCCATAAGAAGCGGCAGACCCATAAATCCAATATTGGAAAACACAAGCATTGACCGATAAATTCCACGCACTTCCCGCTTAACGCCAAGAAATGCCGGTAATACCGCAGCAAGCATTATCAGCATGACATACATGCCAATCGAAAGCCCACCCATCAGAAGCAGTGTTTCTGCCGGGGTATCACTCTGATTGTCCAGTCCCGCCTGCAATATCATAGCCACATTAGCGACATTTACTACAAGCCATGATATTTTCTTGGTTGTAACCGGGTCTAAAATCCCCTTTTTCCCGCAAAAAAATCCGATAATCATTAATATAAATAAAGCCAGCATCTGCTGCAATAAAATCATGTTCGCGTTTCCTCCTTAAGTACTATTTTTACACGCAAGCCTTATCTTATCACAAATTCAGCGAAATATACAATATAAAAAGAGTCCGCTTTTAGGACTCTCTTCTCCGCTTACTGTTCACTTTCTGCCTCTCCTACTACAATCGGTGTAATCACAATCTTATCTGCTGCTATATTGGTCTTACGCTTTACAATATCCTCGACCTGTGCCCGCTTGGCATCTGTTACCTCTCCCATGTTCAGAACAACATCACAGTTGTCATCCATAATACTTACCACTACATCCGTGAAGCCTTTTGCTTCCAACAGCATCTCCGCCGCCGCCTCACGTTCTGCAATATCTGTCATGGCAATCATTTTATTGACAGCATCCTGTTTTAAGCTCTCCTCCATCGTCTCGTTATTCACGATTTCCAGTAGAGACTCCTTGTTCTTTGAGCGAATCTGCTCCCGATTCAGCTTCATCTCCGCTGCGTAATCCAGATTCGCAACAGTTGTACTGGTAAGTACTGCCTCTCCCGGATTTTCATTTGCCAATTCCGTACCATCTACAAGTGCCAGTTCATCTCCGACACCTTCATCTGTAAAAATCTCTTCCTCTAAAAGTGCTTCCTCGTCAGATATTTCATAATCGTCCTCAATCACTTCCATGTTGCTTCCTACCTGTGCCGTAATATTCTCATCCTCAATATCGTTATTCATGTAACTGAAATATCCAGCTACTGCAATCATAAGTGCCAATGCTGTAATTACCAATTGGTTTTTCCTAAATATTTTGTTCACGTCTATTCCTCCTTGGAACACATCTTAACTACCTTAATTCTATGCGCCTCTACCGGCAATAATGCCTTTACAGATTCTGAAATATTGGCAGCCACACGAGATTTATCTCCCCCCTCTGCCACCACTACCACACCTTCCACCGTCGGCATCTTCTGTTTTTGTATATAGGGATATGTCTCTTCTCCTGTCTTCACATAAATCGTTTTCTCCTCATCTCCCGTTTCCGAAATACTACGATTTCCTCCTGTGCTATCCGTCTCCGCCGTAATTGTGTTTTCAGAAATCCGGTCTTTTTCTACCACGCACTCCCCCGCATCCGACACCGTAATCATAACCTTAACTTTCCCAACACCCTCCATCTGTTCTAGTACTTCTTCTAACCGTTCTTCCATCTGAGACACATAAGCATTCTCTGCGCCACTCTTATCACTCTCCTGTCTGCCACCTCCTGTTTCTGATGTTTCTATACTGTTCTCCTGTCTCTGATTATTAGCAAGCTCCCGCTCCTCTTTCGTCTCCACCGGCATAGCAATTACCAAAAACAGAATTCCTGCCAGACCAAGCACCGCCCAGTCGCTCTTCTTAATTTTTTTCCACTTCTCCATTTTTAGCAAATCCAATATTCTCTGCTTATCCATTCTATGCCCTCCTATCCCTTTCCATACCGTATCTCTATCTCTTTTTCCTCCACCCCGTAATATTCCACCAATTTTGCCTTAAGCCCCCTGTCAGCAATCACCTCTTCATCCACAACATTTTCCACTGCTCCCACCGCCTCCACCGGTTCAATCACAACCTGCTTTGCATCCCTTTCAGATATTCGCAGTGTCATATGCTCCACTTTGTAATCCTCCGAAAGTTCCACCGCCGCCTCCTGCACACAAAAATCATATTCCTCCGCAATTCGCTTCACCTCTTCTCCAATCACTTCCTCATACTTCTCTCTGTGATAATCTTCATATAAGTACTCTATATGCTCCATATCCGCTGACACCATTGCCAGTTCCTTTGAAAAAGCTTCATACTCAATCATTTTTAAAAATTCATCACTGTCACCAAAAATTGTTAATACCGGTGACAGCAGCGCCATCGTCAAAATCAGTTCTGCAAAAAAACGAATATATTTCCGATAGTTTTCCTGCGTCGGCAGCTGCAGTAAAATCATCAGCACAACAAAGAGAACTATAAAATCTCTCACAAATGCCACCATGTAACACACGCCTCCTGAATCTTTATGCTGCAATACCTGACGCCGCCGTTGTGAGCGCAATCGTTACCATAAATAACGCCAGACAATATATCATCAATTTCAGATACAAAATTCCTCCCTCTGCCATGCCTTTTAAGCATCCCGCCATACGCTTGTCTGACACTGGCTCCACACTCACCGCCGCCAATTTATACAGGAATGAAATGCAAAGTATTTTTATCATCGGTATTATCCCAATAACAAGCAAAAATACCAGCGCGGCAGCTCCTACACAATTTTTGATTAAAATACCTGCGCCAAGCATCAATTCTCCCACTCCGTTCACAACATTTCCCACCCCCGGTATCATTGCCGCTGCTTTTTGCAGGCTTCCGCTCATCAATCTGTCTCGTGCCGGTGCAATAAGCCCCTGTACGACATTTAAGCCGACCACCAAAAGTCCCGCACTTTTAAGTCCCCAGTTGATACAGTCTTTTAACAGTTCCGTCAGGTTTTCAAACTTCTCATCCTCAAAAAAATGATGAAACAGTTCCAAGAGAACATAACCATGAATCATCGGCATAAGAATCTTTAAAAACAGCCATTGAATCAGATAGATGACAAGAAATGCAATCTGATAAAATCCTGCCGAGCTTCCTGCTCCGGTTGAAAAAACCATACTGATACAAAATGTCGGCACTAACGCCTTCATAAAGTCCACGCAATTGCTCAACGTCTCTTCCACCACCCCCGAATACACCGAAAAGGATTGCAGCAACAGCACCACAAACACTCCATATACAAGGAAGAAACTGACCTCTGCGATATACGCCTGTTTAAATGCAGTAGAGAAATTTTTAAGAGCCGAATACAATACAGCCAGCACCACCACTTCTAGCAGTATTTTGCGGTTCGTATCCATCTCATAAAACACGGCATCCTTTACCCATGCCACCAGTATGGAAGCATCCGCTTCATCATCTCTCTCCAGAAGAAATGTATCTAACACATCTGAAAATCTAATCGGTTCCTGCTGCCCGGCAAATATTTCTTCTGTCATCAGCTCGTCCAGTTCCGAGAAATCCAGTTCTTCCCGAAATTCCTGCAGATAGCCCTCCCCGGCATTCTCCTCTTCACCCGCGCAAATCGGCGTTGGAGAAATCGTTAAAAACAGCAAAACAAGTGTCACACAGCGCACGATACTACTTTTTACCTTGTTCATAAATAATTCCCCACCATTTTCAAAAAAGCCATCATCACCGGTACACTTACCACTAAAATAGAAATCTTTGCAAACACCTCTATCTGACCTGCAATCGCTCCATACCCTGCATCTTTACAGATATTTGAAGCAAACTCCGCCACATAAGTGATGCCTATCATCTTTATCAGCATACCGATATATCTGCCGTCCACAGGGAGCATACTATCCAGTTGTCTTACAAAATCCAGAATCACTTCCACTTTTGTGAGCAAATAGACAAAAATGCAGATACACACGGTAATGACAATAAACGTGCTGTATTCACTCTTTTCTTTTTTTAACGGAAGTGCGATTAACACACCCGCAATTCCTAAAACTGCAATTTTTACGATATCCACGGAATTCCTCTCTTCCAACTGCTTATAGGGCAAATAAGGATTGCATCGTCTCAAAAAGTTCATATATGTACGGAACAATCCATGACAACACGATGAGCAGTCCTGCCAGGCTTACCAGAAAGGCATGTTCCTCTCTCCCGCTGTGCTTTAGCACCTGACCGATAACTGTCACCAGAATTCCAACCGCTGCTATCTTAAATATCAGATTTACACTCATCGCACCAACACCCTCTTTCTATACCAGCAGAATCACCATCATAAGTCCACCTACCACGCTGATTGTTCCATATACTTTCTGTTTTTCTCGCTGTTCTCCTCTTGCCGTCTCTATCAAAAAATCCAGCCGCTCCAGCAAAAGTTCCAGATGTTTTCGATTTTCTTCCATGCTCTTTCCAAAAAAAGCACTCCCTGCACCTTCAATTACCTCTATTTCCGCATTCGTCAGCCCCAACACATTCCGGTGTTTTACAAATACATGTCTCCACACCTCCTCCCCCACCCCTTCATTTTTTTCAATCAGACACTCTGCAATTTCCTTGCAGACATTGTTCAATCTCTCATCCCTTGTTCTGACAAAACATCCCAGCAGAATTTCCACCGGCTGTCTCGACTCAGATGCTGCATAAGATATATCCACAAACAGTTTTCGCACCTCATATAGAAGTCTTAAATGTTCTGTCAATTCACATCGTATTGTCCACGCCATCCCCACACTGGCAATAATTATCAGCATGCTCCCTGTCACTTTCAACATATGCGCTCCATGTGCGCATCATAAATTTGATAACCACGCACGCCATTCTCCTCTCTCTCAATCCCGATGTAGCGTTGGAACACCTCTCTGTCCAACCACTTTTTTAAATATGTTTTTTCCTTAAGTTCTCTCACATTCCTCGCATGAATCGTCCCAACTACATAGCAGCCCGAATATGCCGCCTGCTCTACTGCACCAAAATCCTCCTCGCATCCCAACTCGTCCACCGCCAACACCTGCGGTGACATGGAGCGAATCAGCATCTGCATCCCTGCAGTTTTCGCACATCCGCTGAGTACATCCGTGCGAATCCCCAAATCATTTTGTGGCACTCCAATGTGACTCGCTGCTATCTCCGCACGCTCGTCCACCACGCAGACTTTCATTCCCGGCTTCTCATATGTTCCATCTGAGAGCAAGCGAATGCAATCTCTTAATACGGTTGTTTTCCCTGCCCCCGGCTCAGAGAAAAATAAGGTATTATAGATTCCGTTTCCCCGATAAATATGTGGTAACACCTCATCCGCACACCCCTTTTTCTCATGTGCAATGCGGATATTTAAAAATGTAACCGGCTGTATTCCCACCACTTCACCATGTTCCATGATTGCTCCTCCCGCCATGCCGACTCGGTGCCCTCCTTCTATCGTAATATAGCCCCGACGCAGCTCATCCTTATAAGCATAAAGAGAATAGCTGCTGATATAATTCACCATTTCCGCCACATCCTGTCGGGTTGCCGCATAAATCATTTCATTTCCGGCATCCATAGCCGATATGTACACACTGCTATTCTCCATCAGTTTTAAGTAACTCGTCCCTGCACTATGTATAAACTCAATAGGTTGTCCCACCCGCACCCGTATTTCTTCTAAACCATTCAGATATTGCTCCATATTTATTTTCTCCCTGATATGCACCGGGAAAATAGATTTCAGGCAAAACCTCTTATCTTCCACATCGCCGCCTCCTCTCTGCTGTCCTGTTTTATTCTATGAGACGTCCAATATTTTATGACAAAAAAATTGGGGCTATACAATGTATAGACCCAATTTATCAAATAACTATATTCATTACATACGCTCAGGTGCTTCAAATCCCAGTACATCAATACAAGTCTCTAAAACAGACTTTGTCAGTTCGAGCAGACGAATATATGACTTCTGAACCTGCTCATCTTCTTCCGCCATAATCTTGGTTCCGTGGTAGAAGCTGTTAAAAGCATTTGCCAAATCATAGATATAGGAGCATACTTTGTGCGGTGCACTCTCTTCAAATGCATTCTCCATCATGGCATTGAACTTTGAAAGTTCTAACATCAGGTTCTTCTCACTCTCAGAGTGTGCTGCCCCGATAACTGCACCAGTCTCATCTTTACCAAGTCCATGGTACTTATTCAGAATAGACTTGATACGAACGATGGTGTAGAGGATGTATGGGCCCGTATTTCCTTCAAAGGAAGTGAAACGGTCAATATCAAAGATATAATCCTTGCTTGCCTGATTGGAAAGATCTCCATACTTAATCGCCGCAAGAGCAACCATCTGTGCCGTTTTAGCGGCCTCTTCCTCACTAATGTCCAAGTTTTCCTTGGATTTCTGGTTCTCTGTAATCTTCTTAAGCATCTCCTCGTTAATCTCATCCAAAAGATACTCAAGACGCATCACACCACCCTCACGTGTCTTAAATGGCTTGCCGTCTTTTCCGTTCATCGTACCAAATCCGATGTGCTTAAGCTCTGTGGATTCACTTACCAGTCCGGTCTTTCGCGCGCAACGGAACACCTGAACAAAGTGCATTTCCTGTCTCTTATCTGTCAGATAGATGATTCCATCCGGATTATAATCCTGCATACGCCATACAATGGTAGCCAAATCTGTGGTACTGTACAAAGCTGCACCGTCAGACTTTAAGATGATACACGGAGGAATCTCCTTCGCATCTGTCTCTTCCTTGACATCCACAACCAGTGCGCCGTCACTTGTATACGCAAATCCACCATCCTTCATCTTCTGCACCATATCCGGAATATACGGCTGTGCATCAGACTCACCCTTCCACAGTTCAAACGATACATTCAGGTTCTCATAATTTCTCTTTAAATCCGTCACAGACACATTCAAAATATGTGCAAGCAATGCACGATATCCTCTTCTGCCCTGCTGCAGCTCGTTTGTTGCCTGCAGAGCTGCCGCCTTATATGCCTCATCCTCCTTAGACTTGCCGCTGGCTGTCGGATAAATCTCCTCCAGTTCAGAAATCGTAAACGGTGCTTCTGTCGGGTACTCACCTGCATAGTTCTCATCAAAATAAACCAATTCAGGCTTACGCAGCTTGAGCTCCGTAATGATAAGTCCCATCTGAAGTCCCCAGTCTCCGAGATGCACATCACCAATCATATGATGTCCCATGAATTTACCGATGCGCTTAATACTCTCACCGATAATCGCGGAACGCAGATGTCCGACATGAAGTGGCTTCGCAACGTTAGGTCCGCCGTAATCCACGATAATCATCTTTGGTGCTTCCGGTTTCTCACAGCCAAATCTGCCATCATCTGCCTGTATCTGTACCAGATACTCTGCAAGATATACATTATCCAGCTTTAAATTCAAAAATCCGGGTTTTACAGACTCTACCATCGAAAACATCTTATTTCCGGAAAGCTTTTCTGCAACCTCATCTGCAATCATAAATGGTGCTTTTTTATATTCTTTTGCCGCTGCCATTGCGCCATTACACTGATACTCACAAAGATCCGGGCGGTTAGACAACGTAACTTTTCCGTACTTCTCATCATAACCGCAGGCAGCGAATGCAGCTGTCACTTCCGCCGAAATCAAGTCTAAAATCTTCTTCATTCTAAATTCCTCTCTCGCTATATTTCACAGCCAGATTGCACGCAGACGTACAAACGGCATTTCTCCATAGGATATAGTATAACACAAGTTTTATTTTTCTCAAGAAAAATAAAACTTGTGTCTGACCTTTGTTAGATTATCTAATTTTTCAATTCAAACTGCGCTACTAAACCTCTTAAGCTTTCTGACTGCGCAGAAAGTTCTTCGCTCGTAGCTGATGTTTCCTCTGCTGATGCAGAATTCGTCTGCACCACTTCCGATACCTGTTCTATGCCTGCCTCAATCTGCTTGAGCATATCAGCCTGGCTCCTGGATGATTCACTGATTTTCTGGGCTGATTCTGCAAAGGCATTCATAGATGTTAAAATCTCTTCCAGCGCACCTACCGTCTTTTCTGTGATGGCATTGCCATTTTCAATCTCTTCTAAGGACTTTTCTATCAACTGTTTTGTATTAACTGCGGATTGTGCACTGTCTGCTGCAAGCTTGCCAATCTGGTCTGCAACCACTGCAAATCCTTTTCCAGCCTCTCCGGCTCTTGCCGCCTCTATAGATGCATTTAAGGAAAGTAGATTCGTCTGGGATGCAATATCTTCAATCGCTCCGATAATATTTTGAATCTCTTTTGATGTATCGCTGATACGCTCCATCGCATTTGTAAGTTCTTTTAACTCACTCTTACTCTTTTCTGCATTCTTTCCTGCCAACACAATCATCTCATAGGTATTCTCTGTATCCTGTGCGCTCTCTATTGCAATTTCACTTACATTTTCAACCGTTGCGGTAAGTTCTTCTACCGCTCCTGCCTGATCCGTTGCGCCCTCTGCCAATACCTGTGCACCTTCTGCCAACTGTATGGATCCCATCGCTACCTGTTCAGAAGCTTCATTGATTTGACCCAGAGTTTCGCTCAATTGGATATTCAGCCCATTCATAGACTCTTTTAATCGTATGAATTCACCGACATATTTCTCAGGAATCTGCGTTTCTACATTGAAGTTTCCTCCTGCCATTTTCCCCAGCAGTTCCCCCACATCACCAATAATCTCCTTTAACGTAGCACAGGCAGCCTTAAAATTGGCAGCCAGTATTCCCAATTCATCCGTCGATTCATAAGCAATACTTACATCTAAATCACCATCTTTTAATTTTGCTACCGCTGTTTCTATCTCTTCAATCGGCTCTGTCAGCATTTTCGTAATGATGATACCCAGCATACCCGCATATACTGCACAAATTACTGCTACAACTACCATTACAAAACTGCTCAGCATTCCCATGAACCTTATTTTATTATACTGTTCTTCTGCCTTCAGCTTGGAATAAGCACTCATATCTTCCAAAACTTTTATTACCGCTTCAGACGCTGCAGAGTACTCTCCCGTATAAATGCTGAATGCTTCGCTGTCATTTCCCTGTTCAATCGCCGAAATCATCTCATCACGCACAACTTCCAGATTCGCCATAGTCTCATTCAGCCGGTTTAAATTATCCATATTAGTGATTCCTTTTTTCAAATCCACTAACATATCAGATATTTCATTTATCTCATTCTTTGCATTTTGTAGGAACTCATCCTGTTGTGCCGACTCTGTTATCGTGATTGCAGAAAGCAGTTCCTTATCCACGCTTTCTAACATTCCGGTAATGGTTACCTGATATATGTTGTTCTGAAATGACCTGTTATAAAAACTTTTTACCTGTGAATTAATAACTGTAAGTGCAATCATTGCGACAACCGTTGCAAAAATAAATGCCACCACAAGACTTCTAAAAGAAAAATTAAGTCTTTTTCCGACATTCATCTCTTTTAAAAATTGCACAAATCCCCTCTTATTCTGTCCATCTTGTCTGTTCCCGCCCATAACCTTACACTCCTTCATATGTATTTTCCGTTTTGGTACCAAAGTACTGACATGTTAACTATACTCCAAATCCATCTGCCCGTCAATGTATCCGGCAGCTTTCTATTTCAGTGTCGGAAAAATCACATTTCGGACTTTCGCGAGTGCATTCATAAGAATTGTGCCTATCACGCAGCAGCAGATAATCTCCCCCGTTCCAATCGTAAGCATATAAAAAGGAATTGACAAATCATATCCGCCAAATTCCATTACCAGACCATAAGCATAACGCAGCACAAACGGAATAATCAGCACATTCGCCAGCACAGGCGAAAGTGTACACAGAAACTTATGCTTCCGCAACAAATAGGTGCCACATGCCCCCAAAAGAGTTGCAAGGCTTCCAAACACCACATCATAGATTGGCGCTCCTGTCAGAAAATTTGCAAGCAGACATCCGATGCCAAGACCCGGAATTGCTGCTGATGTAAAATAAGGTAAAATGGTAAGTGCCTCCGACACGCGGATCTGAACAGTCCCTGAAGCAAGTGAAAAAGCATTGACAAACATTGTCAACACAACATAGATAGCTGCAATCATTGCAGCTTGAACGATGAATCGTACTTTTTTGTCCCTCATATGAATTTCTCCTTTAGTTTTGTTTTACGTCAGGAAGGTCACGAACTGACGCATTTCTCTTATTGCTTCTATGCAACGTGTACTACTTTAGCACAGCCCTTAAAAGATTGCAAGGAAAATCCTATAAGGGTATGTAAACTCATTTTGATTACATACCCTATCTCTTATGCATTCTATTACCTATACAAAGAAATGCTCCGCTAATGTGATACTTCCGATATACACCACCGGCCCTGTCATATAAATATTCTCCTCCTCGTCAAATTCTACCAGCAAATCTCCGCCATGCATATGCACAGTTACCCTGTCGCCTACCAGTTTCAAACGATGGGACGCTGCAGCTGCTGCGCATGCTCCGGTACCGGATGCATATGTATATCCGGCGCCGCGCTCATAGATTTCAATCTGAATATTTTCTCTGTCAAGCACCTGGCACAACTGCATATTTGTTCGATTCGGAAAATATTTGGAATTTTCTACATAGGGTCCTAGCTGCTTTGCTTTCTTGGCATTTGCTTCCTCAATCATCAGCACACAGTTTGGATTACCCATCGATACACAGGTGGCGTTATAGAAGTTATCACAAAAGAAAACCGACTCATTGATAATCTCTTCCCCAAATCCCACTGCAGGTATCTCACTTGCCAAAAACCTGGCTTTTCCCATGTCTACACGCATAAGGCCTCCGGTTTCATCTAAAAATGTCACCTTCGTTTTTCCTGCTTTTGTTGTGAGGACATAAGTATCTTCCTTGATATATCCTGCATCCCGCAGATACTTTGAGAAAATCCGAATCCCATTTCCACTCCTCTCTGCCTCACTGCTATCCGGATTAAATATCCGCACACTGATTTCTTCTCCATCAAAAAAAGGACCGTACAAAATACCATCTGCCCCTACTCCGACATTCCTCCTGCAAAGAGTCTCAATCTGACGCAGTTGCAGACAGTTTTTATTGCGGTTTGGGTCATAAATCAGATAGTCATTGCCCAGTCCATGGTATTTACGCAGAATTATTTCTGACATAAACGCCTCCGTATTATGTTCTTATTCTATTCTATGCCATATGTCTTGTCTCTGCTTATGATTCCTCACCGGAAACATCCTTAGATTTTTGGTCGAGTAATTGGCGCAGTGCCTCATCCTTTTCCTGCAATATCTTATCAATCTGCCCCTTTGTTACTTCATCCTCAACCACTTCCAGACCATATACCCCCGAATAAGATTTTGTCGTCTCATTGTATAATTCATCCGTCAGTTCTTCACTGCCCACAACATTCTCACACGCTTCCTGCACTTGTGGCTCATCTGTAGGTTTTTCAATAACCGGAACATAATTTACATTCCAGAACTTGACAATGCTCCGGCTAATACGCTCTTTTTCATTTCTCTCGTCAATAATATCTCTCATACTCATTCCCTCTTATTCTTATCTATATAATCTTTTCACTCAAATCAACACGGAAAATCTATTTCACCTGCATAAAAAACGGATAAATGAAGCATCCTTTTAGCAAGAACAAAAGGAGGACGATAATTCCATGGCTTCATATAAAGTTGAAATCTGTGGCGTAAACACCGCAAAGCTCCCTATTCTAAAGGAGGATGAGAAAGATGCACTCATCACACGTATCAAGCAGGGTGACACCGATGCACGCGAAACCTATATTAATGGAAATCTCCGTCTCGTCCTAAGCGTCATTAAACGCTTTTCCGGAAACCATGAAAATGTAGATGACCTGTTTCAAATCGGCTGTATCGGTCTCATCAAATCCATCGATAACTTCGACCCTACCATGGGTGTAAAATTCTCAACCTACGCCGTACCGATGATTATCGGCGAAATCCGCCGCTACCTGCGGGACAATAATGCCATCCGTGTCAGCCGTTCGCTCCGCGATACCGCCTATAAAGCGATACACACACGTGAACTGCTTGCAAAGACCGCTTTAAAGGAGCCAACCATCGATGAAATTGCAGAAGCATCCGGTCTTAGCAAGGAAGAAATCGTCTTCGCATTAGATGCAATTCAAAGCCCTGTCAGCCTCTATGACCCGGTTTACACCGATGGCGGTGACACACTCTATGTCATGGACCAAATCAGTGACAAGAAAAATCGCGAAGAAAACTGGATTGAGCAGCTTTCGCTAAATGATGCAATGAGTCACTTAAATGAACGCGAAAACTATATCCTTCGACTGCGCTTTTTTGAAGGAAAGACGCAGATGGAAGTCGCCGATGAGATTCATATCTCGCAGGCACAGGTCAGCCGACTTGAAAAGTCCGCTATAAAATCCATACGGAACTATCTGTCACTCTGAAATCATGCAATATTTAGCGCTCCCATTTATTGCAGAGATTATTAATCTGATCTGCAAATTTGCCAAGTTCACGATTTGGCATGCCTTCACACTTCTGGATGACTGTCATCAATCTGCCGCCCGCAGCTAACAATCTTGCAAATACATTGTTGGAAGCTTTCGCGTTCTTCTCCTTCCTGTTGACAACCTCTCTCGTGCCTTCATGAATCTTCGCACCTGTCAATAGGTCAAACGCGTCTCCACTGTATGGTGCATACGCATCTACTCCTAATGTGTCGTGCAGATGTGCTGCAAACTGCTCCGTCACTTTATCCTCTCCATGAACCACAAAAATCTTCTGCGGCTTCTGCTCAAATGCATCCACCCAGTGCGTCAGCTGATTGATGTCTGCATGACCACTGATGCCCGGCAGATTTTCAATCTTGGCATGCACCTCAATCGTCTCTCCGAACAGTCGAACCTCCTTCGCTCCGCCGAGCAGCGAATTGCCCAGTGTTCCCGGAACCTGATAACCTACAAACAAGATTGTAGAATCCTTGCGCCATAAATTATGCTTCAGGTGATGACGGATACGACCTGCCTCACACATACCGGATGCAGACAAAATTACCTTCGGCTTCTCGTCAAAATTAATCATCTTAGACTCATCACTGGTAATTGCCATACGAAGTCCCGGAAAACCAATCGGGTTAATCCCCTGATGCACTAATTCCAATGCTTCCGAATCAAAACAGTCTTCTACATTTTTATTAAAAATGGATGTAGCCTCCACCGCCAACGGGCTATCTACATACACTTCAAAATTCTCATACTCCGGCAGCAAATGTTCCGTCTTAATCCGGCGCATAAAATACAGCATCTCCTGTGTGCGTCCGACTGAGAATGCCGGAATTACCAGATTACCGCCTCGCGTAAAGGTATCCTTCAAAACTCTTGCAAGTTCTGTGGCATAATCCGGCGGTGCAGCATGTGTGCGGTCACCATATGTAGACTCCATAACCACATAGTCTGCGTCCTTGATATAATCCGGGTCTTTGATTAATGGACGGTTTCCCGGCCCGATATCTCCAGAGAATACAATCTTGCGGGATTCTCTGCCGTCCTCCGTCTCCTCCTCTACCCACATCTCAATGGAGGAAGAACCGAGCAGATGACCTGCATCCACAAAGCGAACCTTAAGCCCGTCACATACTTCTACCATATGCTGATATTCGCAGGGAACGAAATGTGTGAGTACTCCCATCGCATCATTCATATCATAAAGCGGAACAACTTCCGGCTTTCCGGCTCTTCTCGCCTTACGATTGCGCCACTCCGCCTCAAACATCTGAATATGTGCACTATCCTTTAACATGATATTGCAAAGCTGATTGGTCGCTACTGTAGAAAATATCTGTCCGCGGAATCCATGATTGTATAAAAGCGGAAGCAGTCCCGAATGGTCGATATGTGCATGTGTGATAAACACATAGTCAATCACCGCTGCATTTACCGGTATCTCCTGATTTACATACAAATCCGGTCCCTGCTCCATACCACAGTCTACCAAAATATGCTTATCCCCAAATTCCAAGTAATGGCAGCTGCCTGTCACTTCATGTGCTGCACCCAAAAATTCAAGTATCATATTCGTCCCCCCAAACCCTGTCAGATTTTATACTATAATTATACTCCCATCCGACTTTTTGTACAATTATTTTTCCCTCTTTTCGCTCCACAAAACAGTTCTTTTGTCCTACTCCAGACGGATGATTTCTTTTTTCAACCGCCCCATGATTTTTTTCTCCAAACGCGAAATATATGACTGGGAAATCCCAAGCATATCTGCCACTTCCTTCTGTGTTTTCTCCTCTCCTCCTGCTGAATTGAGTCCAAACCGCAACTCGATAATCATGCGTTCCCGGCCTGAAAGCTTCTCAATCGCAGTATTTAACAGCCTACGCTCCACATCCATCTCAATATCGCGATAGATAACATCTTCATCTGTACCGAGAATGTCCGATAAAAGGAGTTCGTTTCCATCCCAATCCACATTGAGCGGTTCATCAATAGACACTTCCAGCTTTGTTTTGTTCGTCCTTCTCAGATACATCAATATCTCATTCTCAATGCAGCGCGATGCATAAGTCGCCAACTTGATATTTTTCTGAGGATTAAACGTATTAATTGCCTTAATCAAACCAATGGTTCCTATGGATATCAAGTCCTCCACACCCACACCCGTATTGTCGAATTTCTTTGCTATGTACACCACCAGACGCAGATTATGTTCGATTAGCTGCTTGCGCGCCGCTTCCGGTGTCTCACTCCCAAGCATGCGTATGCAGGCATTTTCCTCCTCTCCTTCCAATGGCGGCGGCAGCACTTCTGCCCCTCCAATATAATGTACTTCATTTCGCTGACTCCAAAAAAATCTTCCAAATCCCGCCAGTATGCCTTTCATGCGATATTCCGGAAGCATCAGTTTTACATACATATAAAGCCCTCACTTTCTCTCTTATTTTGCCTTTCACAAAAAGGATGCGTGTAAGATAAAATCATACGCTCTCCTTTCCAGCAGTCCTGCGTTTGCAATCCCAACTGCCACATGGGACAGACGAAGCTTCTTTTTCCCATCAAAAAGTAACAATTCATCCACATCCGTAACCCACAGCATACCCTCGTTCTCTCCCAGTGAATAGTATGGTACCAGACGAAAGTGGTCTTCTTTTTCGTCAAAAAAATCTCTTGCCTTTTCTTCACTCAATATACAGATTCCCTGTCCTGTATATGGGTCATGCAGTTGATTTCCGCTGTCCCGGTATGCCCGCACCACAAGAAACTCACCGCGTTTCTTAATCTGTGCCTCTATGATATAATTTTTGAAGTCTTTTCTTCGCATAAGATATCGAAGAATCCCATAAACTCCAAATATAGCAAAAATCAGCACCGGAAGCGATACATAGGATAGCCCTCTGCCCTCTTTAAACCACTCTGACATACCGCCCAGAAGTACACACACAAGATATGTCACTGCCCAATTCTCTGCAAATTCTCTACCGCTGCTCCTTCCAAAAGCAATGCGCACCATCAGTGTATTCAGCAGCATATGTGACAGCAGCGTATACCATACCGTACTTTTAATTGTCAGAAGCAATCCTAACCCTGTCACTGTTCCCAGTATGGCAGCCAGCATTAAATACCTCATTTTTCTGTGGCGCCGCAAAAAGAGGTTCACACCATACAGCGCGACAAAGTCCATGATAAAATTCTGTGTCAAAAACACATCCGCATAGAACACATATATTTTCCTCACCTCATTTTCCCTTTGTTCTAAGCACATTATAGCGTGGCGGTCATCTGGTTTTTGTCAAAAATAAGTATTTGAAATTATGGAGTCGTCCGCTTTTTCTGACACAATACCGCAAAAAAAAGCCCCCTCGCATAGCGAAGGGGCTAAAAATCTTAAATAAAATTACTTTCTGGAATTCTTAAGAAAATCCGGAATCTTAATATCCATCTGCTGTACGGTACTCTCCGGTTGACGCGGCTTCTGAATGCCTGTGAATGCAGGATTTACAGGTTGCTGAGAAGCTCCTGTCTGGGCACCGTAAGCTGTCGGTGCAGCTGTGGTTGTCGTACGTCCCATCGGTGCAGAAGAAACCGGTCTGGTCATCGTAGATGCTGAATTAGCATAATTCAGCTTCGGCATAATCTTGCTACCATTACTGCTCTCAAGACCTGTTGCGATAACCGTGATAGTTGCTTCATCTGTCATAGACTCATCATACTTCGCACCAAAAATGATATTGGCATTCTCTCCTGCCAAATCCTGCACATAGCTAGCTGCATCATTGGCATCCATAAGAGAAATATCTCCTGAAATATTGATAATAACGTGCGTTGCGCCGTTAATTGTCGTCTCAAGCAATGGGCTGGCAACCGCAAGCTTCACTGCCTCAATCGCTTTGTCGTCTCCCTTGGCACTACCAATACCAATATGTGCCATACCTTTGTCCTTCATGACCGTTGATACATCCGCGAAGTCAAGGTTAATCAGCGCCGGCAGATTAATCAGGTCTGTAATACCCTGTACTGCCTGCTGTAATACTTCATCCGCTTTTTTAAGAGCATCCGGCATAGTTGTACGTCTGTCTACAATCTCAAGAAGCTTATCATTCGGAATCACAATTAAGGTATCAACGCTGTCCTTTAAGCGGTCAATACCTGAAAGCGCATTTACCATGCGCTGCTTTGCTTCAAATTTGAAAGGTTTTGTTACAACACCAACAGTAAGAATTCCCTGTTCCTTTGCAATCTTAGCAACAACAGGCGCTGCTCCTGTACCGGTTCCGCCACCCATACCGCAGGTAACGAATACCATATCTGCACCTTTGATAGCTGCAGAAAGTTCTTCCATGCTCTCCTCAGCTGCTTTCTCACCAATCTCCGGCTGTGCTCCTGCACCCAGTCCCTTGGTAAGCTTCTCACCAATCTGAATCAATGTAGGTGCTTTGCAAAGCGTAAGTGCCTGCTTATCTGTATTGATACCGATAAATTCCACTCCACCGATATTCTCATCAATCATTCTATTAACAGCGTTATTACCAGCTCCTCCCACTCCGATTACTATAATCTTTGCACTGGTATCTGCTTCTGTTGTCATAATCTCTAACAAGGTAGTTCCTCCTTCATCTCTCCCAAATTTATATCCTGTTGAAAACGACCATATCTCTACGCTTGTCCCAACGAATCTACCTGCAAATGAAAAGCTGCTCTGTGCTCTTCATCCCACCAATATTTCAAATCTATCGAATTCAATGCGCGCACTATACGCTTATAAACTCATATACAATATAATATAATCTTTCTCGCAATTAATCAACTAATTTTTTTAAATTTTTGAACAATTTTTGAACAAATCCGTGATTTTATTCCGCTCTCTTATATATAATATCCGTTGTCTCCGGTGTCCAGCTATCGAGATATAAAGTACCTCTTAACCCCGCCAGCTGCGGCATAATTGCAGAAAGTCTCGCCACCTTCTGTGTCAGGTATTCATCCGAACCTACAACTACCTTCGTATCATAATAGGTAAGCGTTGGTTCAAGAGCATCATCATAATGTATTTCCTGCGGCAGCAAATCGTATTTTTCTAACATCTGCGTCAAATTGAGAAGATTATCCAGTATCTCCTCCTCTTCCAACGGAAGCTGTTCATAGAGTACAACCTCCTCACAATCCACTCCTGTAATTACAGGTATTCCCGATATTCCTTCTGTCGATGCTTCCACCACAAATCCATCTTTATCAAAATATGCATACTGCCCGATGGTATCAATATAGAAACATCCCAAAATACCTTTTTCATAAACGGAAATACGGAGTGTATGCGGATTGTCAAGCGATACTTCTATGGTATCCAAAAAAGGAACATCCCCAACATCCAAAAGATTATACTTCACAACAACATATAAAGAATTCCACGAATACTCATCACTCAGTATCATCTTTTCTATCTGCTCCGAGGAATACAACTCATTGCCTTCCACACGGACTTCTTTTACCGTAAATACATTCCAAACAATCAGAAACGCTATCACCAGCAGCAATACCACTATCAAAAACACAATCATGCCGATTTTTCTGCGTTTCTGCCTTTTTCTCTGTTCTCTAATCATAATCAGCTAACCTCGAATTTGATTCCCCTCGATACTGACAGTGCCAATCCCATTTCCGCAAGCAAAAATAGAATAGATGTTCCGCCATAACTGATAAACGGAAGGGAAATTCCGGTATTCGGGATTGTATTGGTAACAACCGCGATATTTAAGATTACCTGAATCGAAATATGTGCCATAATCCCCACCACAATCAGTGCTCCATACAAATCTGCCGCATTGCTTGCAATTACCATAAACCGCCATATCAGCAATAAATATAACAGAATCAGGCACACCGCTCCAAACAGTCCCAATTCCTCACAAATAACGGAAAAAATCATATCATTCTGCGCCTCCGGAATAAAGCCAAGCTTCTGCATACTCTCTCCCAAGCCCTTGCCAAAAAGCCCGCCGGAACCAATCGCGTAAAGCCCCTGCAATGTCTGATATCCCTTGTCATACTCCTCCGGATTCAGCCATATTTTAATACGATCCATTCGATATGCTGCAGCAAATATGAACACCACGCCGACCACAAGTACTGCCGCCGCCATCCAGATAAAGTGTGAATACTTCGGACTTGCAACAAACAGCATACACACCGCAATACCCAGAATAATAATCGCGGTACTTAAGTTATTGTATGCAACAACTCCGACAATCGGAAGAATAATGCACATAATCTTTACCAGTGCCTTAAACTCACCCACCTGCTTGGATGTCTTATAGATAATCATGGCAAGGAAAAGAATAACCGCAAGCTTTGCAAACTCAGATGGCTGAAATGAAATCGGGCCGATATAAAGCCAGCGCGCCTGTCCTTTTGCCTCCGTCCCCACAAAGATAACCGCGGTACAAAGTCCCAGTGCCAACAGATATGCCAATCCGCTCAAATTCATCCAGAACCTATATGGGATTTTAGAAATAGTCAGCATTGCAACAACGCCAAGACTTGTCGCAAACAGCTGCTTTTTTAAGTAAAAAGCTGTATCTCCAAATCGGGTAGAGCCATAATAGGAACTGGTACTGTACAGCATAACCAGACCAAAGCAAAGCAAGAATATAATCAAAAACAACAGACTGTAATCAAAATAGCGTATTGGTTTTTCTTTCTTAACTTTTTTCTGACTCGTCGCCATCTGCATTCCCCACTTTTCTCAAAACTAATCTATACCAACCACATCCATCTAAAAAACTGACAGCCATCAAAAGTTCTATGGCAATGCACGCACATACTCCTTGAAGATGCGTCCACGCTCCTCATAATTCTTAAACATACCCCAGCTTGCACATGCCGGAGAGAGAAGCACTGCATCCCCCTCTGCTGCGTTCGCATAGCATACATCAATTGCTTCCTCGAGACTGTCGCAGAGGACAATCTCTGTAAACCCATGTGCTCTCGCACAATCAGCAATCTTCTCTCTCGTCTGTCCGATAAGCACAAGTTTTTTTACTTTACCGCCAAAGTTCTCAATCCATTCATCATATTCAGATTCCTTATCATAGCCGCCGCCAATCAAAAGTGTCGGACGATTCATTGCGCAGATTCCCTTGATTGCCGCATCCGGATTCGTACCCTTTGAATCATTGTAGAAACGCACTCCACGCTTTTCTGTCACATATTCGATGCGGTGTTCTACTGCCTGAAAGCGTTTCAATACTTCCACAATTTTATCAAGCGGAACATCCATAGACAGCGCCATACCGGCAGCCGCCATGACATTCTCGTAATTGTGTGTTCCTAGAATATTCAGTTCATTTACATTTATTACAAGCTTTGTCTCTTTACCATCCGCAAAGAATATCTCCTCGCCCTTTAAGTACAGTCCACGTTCTAACACTCTCTTGCTGGAGAAAAACAGCACATTGGTTGAAACATTTTCACCAAATGCACGAAGTACCTCATCCTCATAATTCAGCACACAGGTTTGCCCTGTCCCCTGATTCTTCGTGATGCTCTCCTTTGTCTCAATGTAACACTCCATCGTATGATGGCGGTTTAGATGATCCGGTGTGATATTTAAGATTGCAGATACCTCCGGGCAGAATTCATGCGTTGTCTCCAGCTGAAAACTGCTAATCTCTGCCACTGTCACAGTCTCATCCGTCGTCTCTGTCGCCACGGAAGTATACGGAATGCCGATATTTCCGACGACCTTTACATCATTATAATAATTTGCCATAATCTCGCCGGTCAGTGCCGTTGTAGTCGTCTTTCCATTGGTTCCTGTAATTGCTACGATACGCCCCTTTGCGAAATGATATGCCAGTTCAATCTCTCCCCAGATAGGAATGCCTTTATCGCGAAGTGCATTTACCATCGGAAGGTCTGTCGGCACTCCCGGGCTTAACACAACCAAATCCACGCGTTCCATATCCGCTTCCTGCAGCTCTCCAAGCAGAATCTCCACTTCACGAAATACCGGGGATTTTTCTCTGAGTGCCGCAACATCCAAATCCTTATTTCCGTCAAAAAGAATCATCTTTATTCCCTTTTTATGCAAAAGTTCTGTTGCTGCAACTCCGCTGATACCGGAGCCTACAACCAGAACCGTCTTTCCTGTCAAATCCATACCATATACCTCCACAAAACTTCTCGAAGCAGCCGGCCCCGATTTATATGCCCAGCAAAGCAATCAGGCAAAGAATTGCCGTAGTAATTGAAAATACCGCCACTACTCTTGTTTCAGACCAGCCCCCAAGTTCAAAATGATGATGTATCGGTGCCATACGGAAAATCCGCTTGCCGCCTGACATTTTAAAATAAGTAACCTGAATCATAACCGACAAAACTTCTACCAGATAGATAAGTCCTACAATCAGAATGAAAAGCGGCATCTGCAACATATATGCAGTAGAAACCACGAAACCGCCCAATGCCAGAGAACCTGTATCTCCCATGAATACACTCGCCGGATATACATTAAACAGTAAAAATCCAAGCAGTGCGCCTACCACCGCACAGGTAATCGGTGCGATTCCGGCATCCGTTCCAATTGCAACCACTGAGAAGAAGGTTGCGACCATGACGGTTACGCTGGATGCCAATCCATCCAGACCATCTGTAAAGTTTGTTCCATTGACCGTTCCTATAACCGCAAAGTACAATACCGGAATAGCAAGCCATCCAATATTCAGATATCTGCCGCCAGAAAACGGAATCAGCATCGTAAGTGAAACATCTGAATATTTTACCATGTATACCGCAAAAACCGTTGTCACGATAATCTGACAAAGCATCTTCTGCCAAGGAAGTAATCCATCTGATCTACGAAGTACAACCTTTAAGTAATCATCCAGGAAACCAATAATTCCGAATCCAACTGTCATAAACAGAATTGGTATAATCTTCGGATAATCCCCGATATAAAATATAGAAGTGATTATGATACTTGCAAGTATCATAATACCTCCCATCGTAGGAGTACCATTCTTCTTCAGATGAGACTCTAATTCTTTTCTTTCTGTCTGTCCGATTTTAAGTCTGCGCAAAAAAGGAATGACAATCGGTCCTAACAATGCGCTGATTGCAAATGCTATAATAACTGGAATAACGATTTCATACGTCATATCAAACACCTCATATCCTTTTATCTTCGTACTTTTAACTTTTCTAGTATACGTTATTTTGGCTCATTTATCAAGGTAAGGCAAAATGTTTTCCATAATTTCTTTGACAACCGGAGCCGCTATCATACCTCCATAATATGTGCCCTCCGGATTATAAATAATCGCCTGTACAAGAACTTTCGGCTCATCTGCCGGATAAAATCCCAGAAAAGATGATATATACTTGTTCTCGCTTCGCGGCAATGTCTGCGAGGTCGCCGTCTTGCCACCGATAGAATATCCCTCAATCTTAGCATTCTTTCCACCGCCTTCCGACACAACTTTCTCCAACAGATATTGCATAGTCTCTGATGTTTCCGCGCTGCATATGCCCTCTGTCGTCTCATATTTCAGCGTCTCTACCAGATTTCCGGCTTCATCCCGAACCTCCACGCCAAAATGCGGTGTTATCCTCGTTCCTCCATTTATAATAGAAGAAACTGTCGTCACAAGCTGTATCGGTGTAATCTGAAATGACTGTCCAAAAGAAACTGTGGCAAGTTCTACCGGCCCGACATTTTCCTGTTTGTGCATAATTGTCGCTGCTTCGCCCGGCAAGTCAATAGCAGTCTTTTTCAACAAACCAAACTGCCTGAAATATTTATAAAAATTCTCCGTTCCAAGGCGCGCACCGATTTCTATGAATACCGGATTACAGGAGTTCATAATGCCCGTTTCAAATGTCTCTGCACCATGTCCGCCTACTTTTGCACAGCGGATTTTTCTATCCTCCACCATAATATATCCAGGACAATAAAACTGGTCGCTCACACTTACCACATCTTCTTCTAAGGCTGCCGCTGCTGTGATAATCTTAAATATGGAACCCGGTTCATAGGTATCACTGATACACCTGTTACGCCACATCTGATTGAGCAAATTCTGTTTTTGTTCTGCCGTCATTTCTTCCGCAGATGTTTCATTCTCCCCATCTGCCATTTCCACAGATTCTAAGAGTTCATCCGTCAAAGTAAACGGGTCATTCAGGTTAAACTCAGGATAATTAACCATCGCCATAATCTCACCATTTTGCGGATTCATCACAATAACAGATACTCCGTCCGCATTCTTTTGCTCATAAGCTTTCTGTGCCGCCTGCTCGCAGTATTTCTGGATATTGACATCCATAGAAATATACAAATCATTGCCGTTTACCGGCTCCATGCGTGTCTCTCCCGCATTTTCTATCTCAATTCCTCTCGCGTCTGTAAGCGTCAGTATCTTCCCATTTATTCCCTGCATATAAGAATCATACTTTACTTCAAGTCCCAATATTCCCTGATTGTCTGCCCCGGTAAATCCCAGCACTTTTGATGCAAGAGAATCATAAGGGTAATATCTCTTGTAGTCCTCATCTACCTTAACGCCGGAAAGTCCATATGCGAGAATGCGGTCACCTACTTCTTTATCTACATTCGTTTTTACACGCTCAATCGAGCTGTTCTTTTCCACGCGCTTACGCGCTGTTTCCTCCGATATGCCAAGTTCTTTTACCAGCATGGCAATCACTTTTTCAGGCTCCTTTATCTGACTGTGAATGACTGATATCGTACATACGGATTTATTCGTAGCAAGCACTGTTCCTGTTGCATCTATAATTTTCCCACGAGCTGCCTTGATGTCACGTTCTCTTTCATGCAGGTTTTCTGCTTTTTCTCCATAATATACCGAGCAGAAAACCATGAGGTAAACAAGCCTCCCAACAAGAAACATTGCGATAAAAAAAACAGCCAGAAATATTATCAGCGTTTTTTTTCGATTATATGTCTTCGTCCTTATAAACGGCAATTCTCTGTTTGCATTCTGATTCATCTGCATATGCAAAAACCTCACGAAAGTTATCCTTAGAATTCTATTCGCACTTTCGTGAGGTTATACATCATTCATAATTATTCGCCTTCGTCTATGGGAACATCTGTCACTACCGGCGGAATATCGCTCTCATCCGTGACCGGCTCTGCTCCCTCATCATTTCCCGGCAATTCATCTGTTGTATCCGGCACATCCGTAAGCCCTTCTTCGACAGGTTCTTCTGCCGTCACTTCTTCATTTGCAATATCAGTCATCGCAATCGCGCCGGAATTTTCCCCTTTAATATCCCAGCCGGAATGAATACCTGTCGTCTCTTCATCCCTGTAAATATTCATATATGGAAGCACTTCTTCCAAAATTTCTCTTGTAATGTTCTGTGCAAATGTACTATGCCACTGCTCCTGCACATTCGGCTCATCTACAACACAATAGATGACAAGCTGTGGTTCCTCCACCGGTGCAAAACCGATAAAAGACACCAGATAATTGACTCCGTCACGTCCTGCTTTCTGTGCCGTTCCCGTCTTGCCTCCCATAGAGTATCCATCCACTTTTGCCGTTGCCGCGGTTCCTGCTGTCACAGTAGAATACATATACTGTTTTAAGGTCTTGCTGGTCGACTCAGAAACCGTCTGCCGCAACAATGTGGAGGACATTTCCTGAATCGTATTGCCACTTTCATCCGTAATCTTCTTAACCACACGTGGCTGATATAATTCTCCTCCATTTACCAATGAGCAATATGCCGATGCCAGCTGAATCATGGATGTATTAAAGTTCTGTCCAAAAGAGTTCGTTGCCAAATCTACCGGTGTCATGTTATCCACTGTATAAATCAAAGAATCTGTACGCGTCTCTCCCGGCAAGTCGATATTGGTCTTCTGTCCAAAACCGAATATCTGCTGATATTCCGTGAAATTTGATGCGCCAATACTGTAAGACATCTGCATCAATGCATCATTGCAGGAATTCATCAATGTCTGTTCCAAAGTCTCCATGCCATGTCCCTGCCGATTAACGCAATGAATATTGTGACCACCCACCGTCTCATAGCCATCACAGTAATAGGTCTCCGTACCATTCAGAATTCCCTTCTCAAGTCCTGCTGCTACCGTAAAAGGTTTCGCCGTGGACCCCGGCTCATACGTGTAAGTCACACAGAAATTCTGCCACAGGGTATTAAGCACATCCATCTTCGCGTCTTCATCCATCCCCGCTAATTCTTCTTCCGTGTAATACGCAGACAAATCTCTCGGATTACTCAAATCATAATTCGGGTAATTAGCCATTGCAAGGACATCTCCGTTATTGGGATCCATCACAACTACGCCGATATGTGTGGCTCCCGCTTCCCCTTCTCTGAAATTATTGGAATATGCCTCATTAAATTCTGCAATTTTCGCTTCCACGATTGATTGAATATTAATGTCTATCGTAGATACAATATTGTAACCGTTCACTGCCGGTTTAATCGTCTTTTCAAAATCATTATCCGTATTCAGATAGCCATATTCTCTGCCGTTAATGCCATTGAGAGTGCTATTGTAATAATTTTCAAGTCCATTGACACCAACATTTCCCGCTGCAGTAAATCCAATCACTGCACTCGCAAGAGAACCATACGGATATTCCCTCTGATATTCTTTTTCAAACCAGACTCCCTTGATATTCGGATTCTCTTTCTTGCCCTTATCATCTACCGCTTCCTGCATTTCCACAAACGGCTGTATCTCTTCATAAGATGCCTTTTTCTTGAGAACGATATAACGGCTTTCCGGCTGTTCTCTGACATATCCATCTTCGCGTCTTCATCCATCCCCGCTAATTCTTCTTCCGTGTAATACGCA
>CAZAGJ010000021.1:0-26923 GCA_964484605.1 uncultured Roseburia sp.
AAATTCTCGCATTTTGCTCGAAAAGATTTTGAAATTTGTTTTCGGAAATGTGTTTAATTCCATGTCCCGATAATAAAAATTATCACACGAAAAATGCATAATATATTATTTATCCCCTAGCAAAGGTTATCTTGCGAGCAGTCCTCTGGCAAAAAAATCCGCCATATCAAGCACATGTTTTTTCAAGTCGCGGAACGTTTCTATGCTCTGCCCGTACTCTCCGTTCACCTGCTGTTCAATCGTCTCTCTCGTCAAATCCAGATAATTAAGCAGAATATTTCTCGTCTCTCTTCCGCTGAAATATGGATTTATCTGACCAAAAAGTTCTGCCAGCTGATTTATATTTCCATACCATTCTTTGATGAGTGCATCGTAGTCCTCCATGTCACTTTCCTTACTCATACGGATGAGTTCATTTGTTAGTTCCACATGTTCCGTCAGCAGATTGCGCAGCTGTCTGGTTGCTGCAATCGGTAGAAATTCTGCAAAAACATCCGTAATCTCATCCGCAGCCTGAAGCACGCGCTCCTCTATCTCCTGCTGGTCGCCTGTTCCCGCATGGACACTCATCAGATACATACGTGTCCAGTAAATCAAATCCATCCATGCCAGACGCATTTCCTGTACTAAATTTTCAACCGCATTTTCCTTTTCATTTTCAGTTCCCTCATTCATATCCGGCATATTCGGGCGGTTGTCTGGTACCCCCGGCATATCCGGCATATTCGGACGGTTGCTTGGTGTCTCCGGCATATTCGGGCGGTTGCTTGACATTCCCGGCATATTCGGACGATTGCTTGGTGTCTCCGGCATCGGTCCATCATAATCTTCTCCCGGGCAGATATTTAGCTGCATTCCAATCTGCAGATTATATGGGTTTACACCCGGATTTCCAAGAATAAGTTCAGTAACAGTCGTGCGATATTGCCTCGCTAAGCGATACAGCGAATCTCCCTCCTGTACGGTATACACAATTCTATTTTGACAATACATATTTTTTTCATCCTGTTTTTTTCTATATATTTTATGTGTAAACATTTCTTTGGTTCATCTAATGTGTGCACTCAACATGGTATATATGCACTCGTATTTGGGTGTAATATTCTCCATTTCAAAAAATAGTTTGATAATCAAAGCATCTTGACAGTTCTACGGTAGAGTTGTATCATGCAATTAGTTTGACTATCAAAGCATTTTAAAGGAGTAGATTATGAGTACAAGAATTATTGTAGACTCTGCCTGTGATTTAACAGCAGAACAGGCAAAACAGTTAAATATCCAATTGCTTCCGTTAAAAACAATCTTTGGGGAGGAAGAATTCCTAGACGGTGTTACAATTTCCCATACAGAATTTTATGAAAAATTAGTAGAAAGTGATACGCTTCCTACCACAAGCCAGATTCCGCCGCACGAATTTGAAGATGTATTCAAAGAGGTTAAAGCTGCCGGGGACACGGCTGTCGTACTTACGCTCTCTTCCAAATTGTCCGGCACCTGGCAAAGTGCCAATATCGCAAGAGAAGGCTATGAAGACTGTATATGGATTGTAGACAGTGAAAATGTCTGCATCGGCGAACAGATTCTGGCATTATACGCCTGTGGACTGCGAAATGACGGTGCAGATGCCTCCGCTATTGCCGATTTATTAGAACAGAAAAGAAAAGAGGTGCGGGTGCTTGCGCTTCTTGACACGCTTGAGTATTTAAGACGCGGGGGTCGTATTTCCGGTGCTGCAGCGCTCGCAGGGAATCTCCTATCTGTCAAGCCTGTTGTCGCGGTAATCGATGGTGAAGTTGCCGTACTCGGCAAAGCCAGAGGTTCCAAAAATGGCAACAACATGTTGCGCGAAGAAATCAACAAATCCGGCGGCATCAACTTTACTATGCCGTTTTGTCTTGGCTATACAGGATTAGAGGATTCACTGTTACAGAAATATATCCGTGACAATACAGATATCTGGGAAAATGTAGTTGCCGAATTGCCTGTCAGTACCATTGGAAGCACCATCGGCACCCATGTCGGTCCCGGCGCTATCGCTGTCGCCTATTTTGCATGTACATAATTTTTATTATCGGGACATTGAATTAAGCACATTTCCGAAAACAAATTTCAAAATCTTTTCGAGCAAAATGCGAGAATTTTAGAATCCGAGGTTGAAAGACATGGATAACCACATCTTTCAACCTCGGATTCGTGAAAATTCCGTATTTTGTGAAGTTGATTTTGAAATTTTGTTTTATCGGAAATGTGTTATATCAAAATTACTCATAATAAAAATTACGCGCATAAAAATAGGGGCCAGCTAGCCCCTATTTGACATATTTTCGTATCGTATCCAGCAGTAACTGCGGATCAATCGGCTTCGCAAGATGTGCATTCATGCCTGCCGCCAGAGATTCCCGTACATCCTCATCATACGCATTTGCCGTCATCGCAATAATTGGCAGTGAATTCACATCATCCCGCTGAAGCTGCCGTATTGCTGATGCCGCTTCCAGTCCATTCATCACCGGCATACGAATATCCATAATTACCACATCAAAATGTCCTTCATCGCTGTCAGCAACTGCCTCTACTGCTTCCCTACCATTTCCTGCATGCTCTACTAAAATTCCATGTGACTCCATAATTTTGCGTGCAACAAATGTATTGATTTCATTATCCTCAACTAAAAGCACGCGAACTCCGCTTAATTCCTGCGGCATTACCTCTGCTGTCACGCTCTCGTCCTCGTCTGTCTCATCCGCTATAATTAGCGGCAAATCTACGATGACTTCCGTTCCTTTTCCCCATTCGCTTCGAATCTCGATGTTCCCTCTCATCACTTCCACAAGCTTTTTCACAATAGAAAGTCCCAATCCGGTTCCCTGCCACTGCTGCTCCATGGTACAACCTGCTTCCTGCACAAATGGTTCAAACGCATGCTCTAAGAACTCCGGTTTCATGCCAATTCCGCTGTCCTTAATGGAGAAACGAACCCACGCAGATTTATCTTCGTGCTTTAAGCTGTGCGATGTAAATAAAACTTCTCCATTTTCCGGCGTATACTTCGCCGCATTTGACAGCACATTGAAAAATATCTGATTAAAGCGTACCGGATCCACATAAATGCAATCTACACCGCATTGCATATCATATGTAAATCTGATGTTCTTCTTTTCCATCAGAGGTCGTATGGTTGTATCAATCGATAAATCAAACTCTCTGATACGATATACCCGTGGCGATAAATTCAGGCTGCCACTCTCGATTTTAGAAATATCCAAAATATCATTCAGCAATCCTAGCAGGAACTTGCTTGCTCCCTCAATCCGCTCTAGATACTTAGAAATCTTCTCATCTTCGCACTCTTCCTTCGCAATGGATGTCATGCCAATAATCGCATTCATCGGGGTACGAATATCATGACTCATATGCGCTAAGAATTCACTTTTTGCTCCGTTCGCTTTTTCTGCCGCTTCCAGCGCCTGTTCGAGTTGTTCCTGCTTTTTCTTTTCCTCGCTCAAAATATCTTCGATATCCGTACAGCTCTTGATGATGGTTTGCATCTCCCTGTCCATATAGGCATAGCGCAGCATCTTTCTGCGCACGGAACCATCTCCCTCCCGAACATCAATCTCCTGCACATAGAGCGGTTCTTTCTCAAGATATGCCTGTATTGCCGGAATCTGCATCCGCCCAATTGCCTCGGTCAAATGCTCGCTGACTCCCACATGATTCAGATATGCTTCAATATCGCTGTCATAATCTGTTCCCTTCCAGCTTGGACAGGTAGCTCCACTCTCCTTTGCCATAATCTCAAAATGTCCGGTTCTTGCAGAAATGTATTCAACATAGTCATAATCGAACTCGATAATCAGTTCCATCATTCGTCCTATGTTCTTCTCCCTTGTCACATCCCAGCTGCTGTAAAATGCAATTAATTCGCCGGTTTCCTCACGCATGGCAACACGCACATCGACCCTAATCCACAGGATATCGTTTGTGCGTCTTCTCTGCGCCCAGAATGTTTTTGAAATGGTATCCTGCCCATTCGCATATGCCCGCATCAATCCTTCCGGCATTATCGCAGCATAATCTTCCTCCAGCAAATGAATCTCAGAAAAAATCAGCCCGATACGCTCACGATAATCTACCTGAACAGCCAGCGCCTCCGCATAACTGTCCTCCTCTTTATACCTGACTGCTTCAACGATTCTCTTGTTCAGATTAACACGGCTTGTCCCCAGCAGTTCTTCCGTCTGCGGTCTTTTGTCTATCAATCCTTCCATCTCTCCGCCCCCAATTAACTATTTAGCTTTGAATCATTATTGCATTCTCAATACGCAGCGTGCCTGCTCCATGCGCGTTTCAAACTGCTGATAGAAATCCTTTTTTGTATCGTATGGTGTGACAAAAAAATGATTCAACATGAACATATTTATTGTTTTCGCCGCATCTTCCCCTGTTTCACCGGCTATACGCTTCTGCATCTCTCTCCTCAGTCCATGCCACGCCAGAAGGAACTTCTCATTTTTCTTCATCTCCGGTGTATTCAGCCACTTGCTAATCTTCACTTTCGTACGCTCCGGCTTTTTACACGCATCCGGCTGTAAGAAATAACGTATCTCTCCTTCTTCATAAATGCGCCCAAGTGGGAATACTCTGCACAACCCCGGACGCTTGTCATGAATACTGCATCTTCCCGATTCATTTAAAAATGCGCACTGCTCCTTCTCACCGTTCATTGCAAGATTCGGCAGAATCACGCCCTCCACCACATGCAGTTCCAATTCTTTTTGCAGCAGTTCTTCAAAACTTTTTCCCGTAGCAGCGCACAAATTCCATATATCAAGCGGATCCAGCACAACAGACTCTCCCATCTGCTCACAACAGGCATGACAGCCCTCACAGTCCTTGCATGCCACACGTGCCATATCATTGCCTGTATATATCTTTCCATCCGAAATCTCATTTAAATCCTGTAACATGAGCATACCTCACTAACCATTACATATCTCTATATATTCCTGCAGAATCTCAATCAGCCGTACCGGCTCAATCGGCTTTGCCAGATGAAAGTTCATCCCTGCTTCCATTGCCTTCTCCACATCTTCCTCGAACGCATTCGCAGTCATCGCGATGATTGGAATCCTGCTCATACGTGCATCCGGCAATCGCCGTATCTGCTTCGCCGCTGTAAGCCCGTCCATAACAGGCATACGAATATCCATAAGTATCGCATCAATCTCTGCAGCTTTTGTATCAGCCATGTATTCAACTGCAGCTTTTCCGTTATCAAGAGTTATAACCTTCGCTCCATTATTCTGCAGGATGCGACGTGCTATCAGCTGATTCATCGGATGATCCTCCACCAGCAGAATCGTCCTGCCTTTCAGACTCTCCTTTGCTGTCTCCTCAGTACCCACATTCTTTGCATCCACATCCTCCTGACTCGGCACAAGTGGGAAGCTTGCTTTTATCACAAATCGTGTGCCATGCCCCAGATGGCTGTCCACATGTATCGTGCCACCCATCTGATCTACAATAGCTTTGGTGATTGCAAGTCCCAATCCGGTTCCCTGGGAAGATGCATTTCCCTCACACTCTTCCTGTGTAAACGGCAGGAACATACGCTTCTGAAATTCCTCGCTCATACCAACGCCGCTATCTGCGACCTCCATTTCCACTGCAAGTCTGGTCCCCTCGTACCTGCTGTAATACTTAAAATAAATGACTCCCTCCTGTGGTGTGAACTTCGTGGCATTGGAAAGCAGATTGATAAATATCTGGCGGAAACGAAGCTTATCCACTAAGATATAATCGCTGTTTTTTGTGCCTTCACTGATGAAATCGATTCCTTTCTGCTCACACAATGGAGAGATAATCGATTCTATATCCTCAATCAAAGCACCTATACAGCATCTTTCCTCATGCAGTTCCATCTTGCCGCTTTCGATTTTTGCCATATCCAAAACGTCATTAATAAGATTCATCAACAGTCTGCCCGACACACCAATCTTATCAAGATAGTCCCTGATTGCATCCTTATCATCAAGCTCCTGCTTCGCTAACGTGACTAATCCAACGATTGCATTCATCGGAGTTCTCATTTCATGACTCATACGGGACAGGAATTCACTCTTTGCACCATTTGCCTGCTCTGCAAAGTTTAATGCACTTTCAAGCTTTTCCTGCTTTTCCTTTTCCGCAGTCACAATATCCTGAATATCCCGTCTGGAAACAGCAATCAGCGCTGACTCTCTGTCCATATAAGAATATCGCAATTCCTTGCGCCGTACCTCGCCATCCGGTTCTCTGATATCAAATTCTACAATGTAGGTATTCTCGTTGTTCAAATGCTCTATCACACGTTCTAAGCGCACTGCATCCTTCAATGCTTCCGCGCTGTCACCACAAGCGTATTTCTGCATAAATTCCTGCGCCGTTTCATCATAATTATTGCTCTTAAGGCTCGGAAGTGCCGTCAATTTGTCTGACTTTTTCCCTTCTGCATAAATCGAATTCGAGGCAGCAAAAAGGATTCCTACCAAGTCATACTCGTGCTTCATCATGGAATCCATCATGCTTCGCAGACAGAATTCCTGCGTGACATCTGTCTCATAGTAGAATGCGACAACCTCCTGCGTCTCAGGACGCTTACGTAGACTACAATCCACCCGAATACGCACCGGTTCACTGCTCTCAATCGTTTTGGCATTATACTCAAAAGAAAGACTACGCACGCCCCTGACATATTCTGCAATCAGATACTCAGGCGCAAGCTTTTCATTGTCTTCCTCTGAAATATCCACCTCAAGCAGGAAATAACCGGCACGGGCACGATAATCTGTCGTTCTTCGGATTTCCTCCGGCAGAGTGATTGCCATGCCATGAATCACAACCTCCTCCCAGAGTCCTGTCGTCAGATTTCTCCTGCCGGTTGCCAGAATCGAGCCCGACATCTTCTCCCAGTAACGTGCCTCCTCCGCAAATCGGCGCTCTAACTGTTTCATCTCACTGATGTCTCTGCTGAGAAATAATGCGCGGCTGGGAACTCCATCCTCATCATCGATAACTGTTCCTGAAACCTGCACCCACACATATGTTTTCCGCATATCCACCCACGCACGCAGCTGCGTTGATGCCTGTTGTTCTCCCAGATACATCTTCTCATACAATTCACGAAAACGATGCACATCATCACTGTGAATCATTCCACTGGCAATGATGGAATCCGGCACATTCTCTATCACTCTCTCATTCCCCAAATAAGCATTGGATGTCTGCTCCTGTTCAAAGGTATAGCTGTACAGCTTATGCTCACGCATGTCAAACTCCCATACGCGCATACCATTTTCCAGCAGCATCTGCACAAAATGCTCTTGAATAGCCTTCACATCGCCATTTCTGCGCTTTTCTTCCAAGTCTTTTCACCCCTTTGTGTGCAATTCCCTCTTTCTCCAACTAACTATTTTTATTTTAATCTATTTTGGTCGTGTGTGCAATGAGAACAAAGCATAAGAAAAAGAACTGACGCTCTAAGAACGCCAGTTCCTCTCGTAATTTTTATTTATTTTCAATTACTCCGTAAACGGAATTACTGCTCCATCGTAGGTGTCATTGATGTACTGTTTAATTTCATCCGATTTCAACACCTGTACCAATGCCTGAATTCCTTCGTTTGCCTCATTTCCTTCTTTTACTGCAATCACGTTCACATAGGTCTTTGCAGCTTCAGAATCAGATGTCTCGTAAGCAATCGAATCGTCTGCAACAGAATATCCTGCCTCCAAAGCATAGTTACCATTTAATACCACAAATGCAACCTCCGGTATCACACGCGCAACCTGTGCTGCCTCTAACTCGTGAATCTCAACATTATGCGGATTTTCCACAATGTCATTTACCGTAGCTTCCAGACCAACGCCCTCTTTTAATGTGATGATACCATTGTCCTGTAATAAAAGTAATGCTCTCGCCTCATTGGTTGTGTCGTTTGGCACTGCAATGACATCGCCCTCAGAAATCTCTGCCAAATCGCTCTTCGTTCCCGGATAGATACCAAACGGCTCGTAATGGATACCTCCTGCATTTACCAGATGTGTGCCTTTCGTAGCATTAAAATCATCCAAGTACGGGATATGCTGAAAATAGTTTGCATCAAATTCACCACTCTCGACCACTTCATTCGGAAGCACATAATCATCAAATACCGTTACCTGCAAATCCCAGCCCTGCTCTGCTAGGATTGCTTTTGCCTGCTCCAAAATCTCTGCGTGTGGTGTTGCAGATGCTGCCACTGTAATTGCTCCCTTCGCATCCGTCGCTGCTTCCTGTGTACCCTCTGCATCTGCCGCAGTCTCTGTATCTGTGTTCGCTGCGCCTGCTGCCCCACTCTCGCTACTGTCACTGCTTCCGCAGCCTGTCAATGTACCAAATGCCAGTACTCCTGCTAAAATTGTTGTCAATACTCTCTTCTTCATAATAATTTCCTCCTCTATCTGCGTCTGTCTAACTTCGATGCCACGCGCATTCCAATCGTCTGAAACACCTGCACCAGAATAATCAGTAAAATTACTGTCACAACCATAATGGCTGTCTCATATCGGTAATATCCGTAGCGGATTGCAATATCTCCAAGTCCTCCGCCTCCGACGCTTCCTGCCATCGCTGAGTAACCGAGAATCGTTCCGATTGCAATCGTACTTCCTGTTATCAATGAAGTACGCGCCTCCACTAGCATCACTTTTGTGATAATTATGAAATCATTCGCTCCCATTGAACGTGCCGCTTCGATAACGCCTGCATCCACCTCTTTCAAGGAAGATTCCACCATACGCGCAATAAACGGCGCTGCCGCAATGACAAGCGGTACGATGGTGGCTGTCGAGCCATAGCTCTTTCCAATCAACGCTCTGGTAAATGGAATGAGCAGAATCAAAAGTATTAAAAACGGAATGCTCCTTACAATGTTTGCTATCACATCCAACACCTTATAGCACACCGCGTTCGGACGAATGCCATCCTTGTCTGTCACTGCAAGCACAATTCCCATTGGAAGACCGAGGACATATCCTAAAAGTGTGGAGACGACTGTCATATAAAGTGTCTCTCCGATTCCCTGAACAATCATTATAATCACTTCATTACTCCACATCTTCTGTCACCTCCTCAATCTCAAGTCCTTTCTCTAAAAGGTACTGCTCCATCTCGTACTGCAGGTTTCCGTCTGCCGGGAGTCCTAAAATCATCTCTCCCTTGGCATAACCGCCTACATTCTTGGTGTCTGCACGAAGAATGTTGACCGGAGTTCCGAATTTCAACACCATATTGGCAATCACCGGTTCAAATGCGGAATTTTCAGAAAACACAATACGGAGTTTCTTATCTCCTGCCACGCGCTCTACCTGACGCGCATCGCCGTTCCACTCCTTTGCCGTCGGGGATGTACTTTCCCAGCTTCCCTCCGGTCTGTCTCTTAAGATAAGCTCACGTGCCGCCTTAGATTTCGGATGATTGAAAATATCCTCCACCCGTCCCTGTTCTGCAAGCACGCCCTGCTCTACAATCGCCACATGACTGCATATCTCCCGGATAACCGACATCTGATGTGTAATAATAACGATTGTAATACTCATGCTGCGGTTAATCTCTTTTAACAGCGCTAAGATGGATGCTGTCGTCTGCGGGTCTAAGGCACTGGTCGCCTCGTCGCAAAGCAGAATCTTCGGATTGCTTGCAAGCGCTCTCGCAATCGCTACACGCTGCTTCTGTCCACCGGACAACTGTGCCGGATATGCCTTTGCCTTTTCCTCCAATCCAACTGTCTTAAGCAATTCATAAGCACGGGCTCTCGCCTCTTCCTTCGAGCTTCCCTGAATCATCAGTGGAAAACAGATGTTATCAATGACATTCTTCTGCATTAGCAGATTGAAATGTTGGAAAATCATGGCAATGTCACTGCGCTGTGCGCGGAGTTCCTTTTCCTTTAGCGTTGCTAAGTCTCTTCCTTCAACGATAACCTCACCGCTGGTCGGGCGCTCTAAATAGTTCAGGCAGCGCACCAGTGTGCTCTTTCCTGCACCGGACATACCGATGATACCGTAGATGTCGCCGGCTTCGATTTGCAGTGAAATATCTTTCAGTGCTTCCACCGTGCTGCCCTTTTGTTCAAAAGTTTTATATAAATGACGTACTTCGATGATTGGCATATGCTATTCCTTTCGTTTCCTGTAAATTTACAATAGCTATTATAGCAACCGAAAAAAAAATGTGTTAATACGAGAACCCGATAGCTTGTTATAGGTTTTTCCTATACATCTGAACACGCAGTGCTTTTATGCAATATCTTATTGCATAAAAAGGACGCCATACATGGCGTCCTTTTGTTTACATAATCTTGTCCTTATATTTTTTCAATTCTTCTATATATATCTCTCCGATATGGCTGACATTCGCTCCCTTACGCTTCACATACCCGATACGCATTTTCTCTGTCTCTGCAAGCGGCACCGCCAGATATTCACTGCCGTTTAACTCCTCGCACACAATACCCGAACAGAGCGTGTATGCATTCAGTCCCTTCATAAAGTTCAGGAGTGTCGCACGGTCATTTGCCTTGATAAGACGCTTATACTCATAGGTGCTCTTCATCTCTTCCGCCAGATACAGCGAATGATTCTTCCCCTGGTCAAAGGACAGGCACGGATACTCATCCAGCTCCTCCATGGAGATAACCGACTTTCCCGCAAGCGGATGCCCACTCCACAGATATACATAGGTGTCACAGGTAAACAATTCGATAAATTCCAAACCTTTTTCATGGATATACTTCGTCATGACCTTCTCGTTAAAGTCATTCAGATAAAGCACACCAAGCTCGCTTTTAAAGTTCCGGACATTTTCCATCACATCATACGTCGTTGTCTCGTTCGCAGCAAATTCATAGCTGTCAATCCCTGCCTTTTTCACAGTCTCCACAAAGGCTTTGACTGCAAATGTATAATGCTGCATGGACACGCTAAATGTCTCACGAGTCTGCTTTTCCACATAGCGCGAGCGCAAAAGTCCAAACTGCTCCGTCACCTGTCTTGCATAACCGAGAAACTCCTCGCCCTCCGGCGTAATGACAATACCACGGTTGGAACGCAGAAATATCTGAAGTCCTATCTCCTGCTCTAATTCCTTAATCGTCTCTGAAAGGCTCGGCTGTGACAAAAACAACTGTTTTGCCGCCTCATTCATAGACCCGCAATCTGCAATTGTCAGCGCGTATTTCAATTGTTGGAGTGTCATGTATACACCTCTGCTTTTCCTTAATTCTCTATAATCTGATATCTGGATCTCGCTTTTTGCTACATTTCCCGTTGGGATTCCTTGCTTAGATAACGCTTCTTGCTTGAAAATCCACGACCTGATACCTCACTGACACGATTGATAATCACAAATGCATTCTCATCCACGGTATGAATCAGCTTTTCCGTCCTTGCAAGTTCACGCATGGATACAACCGTCAAAAGCATCTGTGTATCGCGTTTCATATAACCGGTTTCACTGTTTAGCATTGTAACACCGCGGTCAATATCTGTTAAGACCGCCTCGCGAATTTTCTCAATTTTCTCGCTCACAACCTTAATCTGCATCTTCGCCGTTCCGACCATGAGACACTTATCTAAAACAATCGTATAAATAATCACCAGCAGAATTCCATACAAAATCTGTTCGCCCGTGCTGTGGAATGCCTGCAGCAGAAGAATCAGCATATCAAACACATAGATAGAACCGGACACCGGAATCTTAAAGTACTTATTCAATACCAGCGGCGGAATATCCATTCCTCCGGTGGAAGCGCCTGCCCGCATGACAATTCCAATCGCCGCACCGATACAGATACCTCCGAAAATCGTACAGAGAATCATGTCCTGTGTAATGCAGTAATCCTGCAGACACTCTGTAATGATTCCAAGCGCAATCGGATAGCTGAAGGTACTCACAATCGTATTTGCCGCAAACTTCCAGCCAAATGCCAAAAAACCTATCATAAACATTGACAGATTAAAGAAAAATACAAATACCGTAACCGACAATCCTGTCACATCTTTTATAAATAACCCAATACCTGTGGAACCGCCTGTAATCAATCCGCCCGGCATGATAAACATCGCCACGCCAAAAGCGTAGATACAATTTCCGAGTATCACTACAAGTGTATCAAATATCTGCTTCATCCATTTATTCATGTGTATTCCTGCACTCCCTAATCTTCGTTATCCTTAAGAGCCTCACGCGCAAGAAGTTCCTCAAGCGTCAACTCCTTCTTCGGCTCGGTGATTTTTTCCTGCAAAACGGCATTGCTTTCCTCTTTTTCCGCGTTGTCTGCCGTCTGCGACTGGTATATTTGTCTGCAAAATTTTGCAATTGCCTTACAAATCTGTCTGACCACCGCGAACACGGTATACATCAGCACAAATCCAAATACACCCATCACGATGTCTGCAAACTCCATATTTCCCGTGTTTGTTACTTTTTGACCGATTTCAATTGCAAACGTAATCACAATAATAAGTGTAAACGCATAGATAAACGTAATCGTCATAATATGACCTCTGTTTGCCAGCCACTTAAATATTGGATAAATCGCAAAAATAAATGCCATTCCCAGAATACCAATAACTAAAAAGTGCAGTTCCTTATCCGTAAAATTATATTCAAACGCATCATTCAAGCGCAGAATATAATTATGTATTTTCGTAATCCATCCTACAATCCAGTATAATAAGCTCTTCATATCCGTCCCTCTTCCTTTCTCCCGCCGCGTACTTACACGCTTACAGGCTTTTCTCAGAGTTTTCGGAAATAGATTACTACGAAACAAAAAGATGCGCAAGTCAGCATGGTAGCGAAGTAAATTTACGCGTCATTTCTGTGTTTCAACTGACAGATTCCCTGTGTCATAGTTCCCATCGGGCAGTAGACACACCACGAGCGCGGTTTAAAAAGCATCATCGTAATCATTCCAAGCAACGTCGATGTCAGCATCATGCTATAAAATCCATATGCAAACTGCGCCACCCACGGCGCAACCAATGTTCCGTGATATGCAAATTTCCACGGCACCTTAAACGTCCAAAACAGTGTCACAACCTGTCGCAAATCATGTACTCCCTCAAAGACAAGATATGTATGAAAGAGCATATTTATAAACATAGTCAAAAAGAAAATCAAAAATCCGTAGCGGAAAAACTTACTTTTCATAAACCCCGGCATATTCTTCTGTCTTGATAACCGCAGCCTGTTTCCCAGCAAATCAAACAACTGACCTCTGCCGCAATACTTATTGCAATATGCCTTGTTTCCCTTCACAATCGAGATGACAAGCGGCACAATAAAACAGATGAGTCCTAACCAGCCAAACATAATATTAAAAAGTCCCAAAAACATATAGAGGGCAGATACAATCCACAGATAATCATTCCATGCTTTTTTCTTAGTTTTCATCGTCTGACACCTCCCACTCTTTCACAAGGATGGTACTCGCCGGACATGCTTTCGCGCACAGTCCGCATCCCACACACAACGTTTCGTCTACCACTGCATAAATACCATTCGGCACACGAATGGCACCTCTCGGACATACTTTCACACAACTGCCGCAACTGACACAGTCGCGTCTGTCCACAACAGCTTTCCTGTTCTTTTTCATAATAGCTCCTTTCTCCCGGCGCTGTGCCGTACTTTTCATTTTGTACTATTATATAAAAGAACTTCGTCTCAAACTGTAACTTAATCACGAAACGCATACACATTAAACAAACACCTTCTTTTCCATACATCAAAAAAGCAACCACACGAATCTCTCCGTGTGATTGCCTTTTTATTATGCGCGAAGCATTGTCAAAATCTCATTTTTATCTCTGGCGCCGATTGCAGTCTGTGCAACTTTGCCATCCTTAAATACCAGCAAGGTCGGGATGGACATCACACGAAATTCTCTCGCAAGTTCCGGCTCCTCGTCCACATTTACCTTGCATATCTTCGCATCTGTCACTTCCTCTGCCAGTTCTTCTATAATCGGAAGAACCATCTGGCAAGGTCCGCACCATGGTGCCCAGAAATCTACCAATACCGGTTTGTCCGAGTTTAATACCTCCGTCGCAAAATTACTCTTTGTAATGTGTATTGCTGCCATAATTTTTCTCCTTTCTTACCCATGTTTGACTATTATTCAGAGCCATGCGCCCATTGCTCCGTCTCTAAATAACAATACTTATTTTACCCGTTTTCACGAATTTATCTGTGAGTAAGTCACATTATAGCTTTACATTTCAGGAATTAATTCGCTGTACTCTTCTTAATGACGGTCTTGTAGAAGTCAACGCCCATCGGAAGTGCTCCCTGATAAATGTTTTCATTCAGTCCATGGATACTACCATACTGCTGTCCATCGATATAAAGAGGTGCAAAACGCACACAGTTCTTGCTGACTTCCTTATAATACTTCGCGTCCGTTCCACCGGTCATGATATACGGGCAGACGCCGATGCCCGGATATACTTCATGAATTGTCTCCTCCACAAGCTTAAACGCATCCCCGTTAAAATCTACGATTGGACATGGCTCATCCTGATAGATGACTTCTGTCTCGATATCGTATTTCTTCGCAATGGCACTGACTGCCGCGATGCTTTCCTTATTCGGCTGATGATGAATAAAGCGCATATTTCCAGTCACATATGCCTCCTGCGGCAGCACATTGAGTCCATCAGAACCCTTCGCCGTCGTAAATGCCAGTGTCGTATGCAGCATGGCACCTGCTGCCGCATTGATAGATGGCAGAAGCTTTGTCAGCAATGGCTTAAACAGCCACATATTCGCAAAAATCATTTTCATGCCAAAGTCCATATTCGGCGCACAACGCTTGAACATTTCCTCCAATGTCGGAGAAAACTTGCAGATAAATGGACTGTGCTTCTCTACCTCTACCATAAACTTGCCAAGGCGGACAAGCGGCGTATTCTTCTTCGGCGCACTTGCATGGCCGCCACCGCTTCTCGCGGTAAACTTCACATCACCGTAGCCCTTTTCCACAACGCCGACCATACCATATGTTCCCTTGACACCGCCGATTGGCTCCTCGATAATCATACCGCCCTCATCGAGCACAAGTGCCAGTTCAATGCCATGCTCCTTTAAGTATGCCACAGTTGCCGGTGCTCCTTCTCCACTCCACTCTTCCGTACAGCTGCTTCCGATATACACATCAACTTCAGGCTGATAACCGTCTTTTATCAATTCTTCTATCGCGGTGAAGATGCAGAACAGACTTCCCTTCGTATCCACTGTACCGCGTCCCCAGACTCTTCCTGTTTCATCAATATCTCCACTGAATGGTTCGTGCTCCCACACACCGCCGGCTTCCACAACATCCTGATGGCTCATGAAAAGAATCGGCTTCTCGCTGCTCTTTCCACTCCATTTATAGAGCAGGCTTCCGTCAAAAACATGCTTTTCACAGGTCTTATGTACATTCGGGAAAAGTTCCTCCAAAATCTCATGAAACTCATAAAACTTGGTGCGGTCTTCCTCAAAACGACTGGAAATCGTCTCCTTCTGCACCATCTTTGCCAGCCGTTTTCCATACTCCACACTTCGCTCACTTGTATCCAGCACAACCTTTGCATCTCTCGCCTCTGTCGGCTTTAACATCACTGTACGAAGCAGTACAATAATCACAAGTGCTGCAAAAATTGCAAGAATTATCCACAAAACTGTCATTTTATCATCCGCCTTCCTGATTAGAATTACTTTTGCAAAATTCTATCTTAAACTTTACTGTTCTACAGCTTATCCTTCTTAAACATAATGTATCCGATTGCCAATGCAAGTCCGCCACTTGGCAGCAGCAAAATACTTGTCTGATTGATTGCCGCCGGTACAAAAATACACAACGCGCTCATCAAAACCAGTGGAATTACAGCAATCTTTGGGCTCTTCATAAAATACTTCAATCCCAGTGCACCAAAAAGTGCCGGAACCACATTATTGAATGCCGGCAGCAATACTTCGCTCTGCAACACCGGCTGAAGCGGTACAAGAAGAATAACCCCAACAACAATTACCAGTGTTGTGACAATCGCACTGGTTGCTACACTGATTGTGGAAACAATCTCATGCTCCGGCGTCCCCGGCTTCGTGTCTGCAATATCACGTGCATTCATTGCACACGGAATCTTCATGTTGGTCACATTTCCCGTAATAAAAGAAAGATAACTTCCTCCAACACCAAGCATCGGCGAATATACCAGAAACTCCACGATTGCAACCGGAATATAAATGATTCCAACCTTGGCAAATCCACTTAAAACACCTGCTGCATCCGGTGCAGCGCCATTGATAACACCAAATATAAGCGGTACCGCAACCAATAAGATAACAACTGCAACACTTGTCACACGGCCAAGCTTGTGAAGTCCATTGTTAAATTCTTCAAAAAACTTTTCTTTTTCGTCCATCGCACACCTCCTACACAAACATCTGAATCACAACTGCCGCCGCCATTGCAATCAGCATACTGGCTGCCAGGCTGAAATTCTCCAGAACTGCCTTCCCTTTTTTCTGGATAAGATACTCAAAAACTGCCATACATGTAGCTGCTATTACCGCAACAATCAGAGGCATCACATCCGAACCATCCCTTGGCACTGCTTTTCCAATGTAAGCACCGATATATGCTGCACATAGTCCGACAAACATCGCTGTTGTCGCATGGTCACCAAAGCCCGGCTTTCCACCTGATTCCTTCTTCGGTGCCGACTGCATCTTATTTAAGTACTTTTTCAGGAAAAAGATACAGCAGATAATGCCACCCAAAATTCCAAGTGTCATAACAAGTGCTATCGTGACAAATGCACCACTGCTCATCTCTGCAACCTTCAAACCGCTAAGTCCGATACTCTGCGCTGCAATCTCTGCCACATTTAATTCATACTGCAGGGCACCGACAACAGACAGACGCAGCCACGAAAAAGGTACGCCAAGTGTTCCGCTGAGTGCCACCACACCGAGAAGGATGCTGACCGATGGCAATAACGTAAACGTTGCGCTGGCGGTAATCGTCTTTTTGAGGACTTTTTTGTCCATGCCGATTTCAATACCTGCACGGTAGCTTTTTACCAGAAACGCCGCACACATAATCGTGATAAACAGCATAACTCCTGCAACAAGCAGATAGAACACGCCTGAATTCACACTCTGTAAATATTCATTCATAACTTCCACCTCCATATAGACATACTTTTATTCTATCTTTTTTTCGTTTTTTCGGCAACAGAAACAAAACTCTGACGCCAGCTATTTTTCATCCGGTCAATGCATTTTAACATCAGCACAGGGTTAATTTGCGATACTGCCTTGGTGAAATTCCATACTCCTGTTTAAATGCACGATAAAAGGCAGAATAATCTGCAAATCCCACCTTTTCGCTGACCTCATCCATCGGCTGTCCTTCAAGAATCATACTTTTGGCTGCAATCAATCTTCTCTGCGTGACAAAATGATGAAAGCTGACATCCATCTTCTGGCGAAAAAGCTGACTGATGGTACTCTCGCTGACCCAGAAACGCTTTGCCACATCCGCAATCACAATCTTTTCTCCCAGATTTGTCTCAATATAATTCATAACCTCATCTAAAAGTTCCGGTTTTTCGGCATTCGGCAGCATATTCCCTCTATCCTTAATCGCTCGTCCCAACATCACAAGAAGCTGTGTAGTATTGCCACACAATGCTGCCTGCCAGCCCCAGTTTCTCTGCTCTGCTTCGCGCACACCCGCATGGAAGTACTCTCCCAGCCGCTCCCAGCGCGTACCCGCGGTTCGTACCAGATGATGTTCCATCTCCCAGTGCGTCTGTTCCGTCTCAAACACTGACATCACCTCCCGCATGAACTCCGTACTTATCCAAATCACTTCTCGATAATAAGGTTCTGCCATCTCCGCTTCGAGAATCGGTCTGTGCCCCATTCCGGGCGGAACAAACACAATATCTCCTCTCTGCAGACGGTAACGCTGTGTACCGACCAGATATTGAATACTGCTGTTGCTTTTGCAATATAGCACTTCATAAAAATCATGACTATGCAGCCCCAGCTTGTCATTTGCATAGCTGACATCCTGATGGGAGTCTACGAACCGTGAGCGCATCTCCAGTTCCTGATAGACATTTCCAAAATCATATCCCATCTCTGCCAGCACACGCTTCACTTTCTCTATATCTGCTTTTCCCCCATATCCATCCAGCTCTGTTGCAATCCTGTTTAATTCGTCTAATTTCACAATTATCTCCAATTTCCTTTATGCATTTTGTTTATATCGTATCATCCATTTGCCGGTTTTGCAATGTTTTGTGCGGATATTGCAATTAACTTTGCGTTCTCTTTCTGATATACTCACATTATAAAGAATGGTTCGCTGCATTCTGGCAGCTCTATTACATTTCGAGGAGGATAATGAAATGGGAAAAAACACTATGAATACCGGTCTTACCAAAAAGCACTGGATAGGCTACATGCTCGGTGACTTTGGTGGCTGCATGACATTTGCGCTCATGGGCTCCATGGTTACCCGTTACTACGTCAACATTTTGCAGGTAAACACAGCGGTTCTTGCTGTTCTTCTGCTTGTCTGGAACGTGTGGGATGCCATAAACGACCCGATGATGGGTGCCTTGATGGACAAAATGTTTGCTAAACATCAGCACAAACAGGGCAAGTTCCGTCCATGGCTGCTTCGCGCCACACCACTGTTAGCAATCACCTCCATCATATTCTGGACTGTTCCGACATTTTTCGAGGGAACTGCGATGATTTGTGTACTGTTCGTCTGTAAGATTCTGTACGAAGGATGCTACACCATGTTCAACATCCCGATGGGTTCTCTGTTATCAGCAATGGCAAACACCGATGAAGAGCGTGCCTCTCTCTCATCTGCACGCGGCTTTGGTTCCATGCTTGGAAATATTGTTCCTCTTGCAATTTTCCCTATTATATTAGAGATGTACAATGACTCTGCAAAAGGTTATGCCATCGGCGCTACCATCTGTGCATTAATCGGTTTTGTCATCTGCTTTTTGCACTACTATCTGACCGAAGAACGCAACATTGTTGCCGACAGAACAGATGATGCTGCCAATATCAAATTCACAGATATCTTAAATGTATTTAAGAAAAACCGCGCATTCCTGGCTCTTTGCATCCATGGTATCTGCATCTGTACCAATCAGTATGTCGCTTCTACTTTGGGCACTTATATGTATGGTGATGTACTCGGAAGTCTTGCCATGATGAGTATGGCAACTATAGTTGCCATGCCACTGGGTCTTCTTTCTCTGGTTGCTGCTCCAAAAGGCGCCAAAAAATTAGGTTTGGAGCGAATGATACGCTACTGCTTACTAATCAGTTCCGTTTTGTATTTCGGACTCTTCGCAGCACATATGCTCACCACCGTAAATGCATGGGTACATATTATCTGGAGCAGTGTTGCATCCGGTTTCTCCGGCGTATCCATCTATATGCAGTGGGGTATGGTCGGCGAAGCCATCGACTACAACGAGTATGTAACCGGAAAACGTACCGAGGGCTCCATCTACGGTACATTTAACCTGACACGCCGTATCGGACAGACCATCGGTAACTCAGCCGCTGTATTGATGTTAGGCTGGATTGGTTATGATACCGTTGCTGCAAACGCAGGTCTTGCACAGACTGCAGGTGTTATCACAGGAATCAAGGTTCTCTGTGTATTACTGCCGGCAATCTTCCTTCTCGGTTCATGGGCTGCATTTAAGTTCGTATGGAATATCACACCGGAAATCCGTGAAGAAATGGCAAGAAGAAAAGCCGGAAGCGCAGAATAAAGGACAATTACATTAACTAAAAGATAGAGGTAGAATTATGTCAACTATCAGAGACACACCCTGCGGACAGATACAGGGTACCACCTGCCAATGGCAAGGTGTGACCGCCTACAAAGGCATTCGCTACGCTACCGCAGGAAGATGGGAATATCCCGTACAGGTGACGCACTGGGACAGCATCTATGATGCCACCAAGTACGGAAACTGCAGTTATCAGCCAAGAGCATTTTATAATGAAGAAAATGTCCCGGAAAAAGCATTTTATTACAACGAGTTCCGCCGTGGCGAGGCGTACACCTACAGTGAGGACTGTCTGTTTTTAAACATCTGGACACCGGAGAATGCCGATGAGGCTTCCAAGCTTCCGGTTCTTGTCTACATTCATGGCGGCGGCTACACCGGTGGCTGCGGACATGAAAAACACTTCGACGGACCAATCTGGCCAACTAAAGGCGTAATTGGTGTTACCATCAATTACCGCCTCGGTCCTATGGGTTTTGTCTGTCTGCCGGAACTCGCGGCAGAAGCCGGGCATACAGGAAACTATGGTCTTTACGACCAGATGGCCGCCCTTAAATGGGTGCAGGATAACATCTCTGCATTCGGCGGCGACCCGACGAAAGTTACCATTATGGGGCAGAGTGCCGGAGCTATGAGCGTGCAGCAGCTCTGTCTCTCTCCCCTGACCGATGGTCTGTTTTCCAAGGCAGTGATGAGCAGTGGCGGTGGCGTACATAAAATGATGAGTGCTGCACCTGCGGAAAATCACTATGATTTCTGGAAGATGATAATGGAGGACTGTGGATGCCGGACTCTTGACGAGTTCCGCGCTATTCCGGTTGACTCACTTTTTACTTCCTGGCAGAAAATAAAAAAGACGGATCGCAAATATTCGATGGCTGCCGCACCATGTCTCGATGGTGCATTTATCACAAATTCCGGTGTAGATGCGGTTGCTTCAGGCAAACAGAAAAGCATTCCATATCTTATCGGCTCCACCAGTCAGGACATCATGCCGCCAATCATTCACAAGATGGCAAAGAATTGGTGTGCCACACAGGTCACCCAGAACAGACCGGAAAGCTTCTGTTGGTTTTTTGATCGAAAACTCCCCGGCGATAAGAACGGCGCATGGCACTCCAGCGACCTTTGGTACTGGTTTGGAACACTCGCAAACGGCTGGCGGCCATTTACCGATAAAGACCACGCACTAAGTGAACAGATGACGGATTATCTGACAAACTTCGTAAAAACAGGAAATCCTAATCACTCCGGTGCTTCCGCAAATAGTTCAGGCTCGCAAGCCAAGAAATCACTCCCGGAATGGAAGCCTGTCACCGCAGAACAGAAGAAAGTTCTCCGCATGGGCGAAGGAAATACGCGCATGGGAAACGCGAGCCTGTTAAAACTTACCTACACCATGTTCACAAACAAAGCTGTAGGAGAATAATCAAACAAGTTCATTTGTGTCTCTCACCAGACAACAAAATAGAAGAGACTGTCGCATTATTTTTGCAACAGTCTCTTCCTTTATTGTATATCTGATTTCTAACTATTTTACTGTGATTCTACCATCAACCTCAGAATATGTCGCACCTAATTCACCCTGCAGTACATCTTTTATGTACGTGATAAGAATCTGGTTATCCAACACACCTTCATCAATGATAAATGTATTGTCTGTAAACATCGTATAGCCATCTCCACAAGATTTCAACATATAGTTGTGGGAAGCCACTGTGTAGGTCTTTTCCAAGTCGATTGGCTCATACTCATCTGCATCATTAAGTACCTGTACATCACTTACTCTACGTGCACCATCAACAGAAACAAACATATCATTCTCATCCAAAACGACAGACGACTCCACAGAAGTGTCAATCGTATATTTCAAACCTGATACCTGTAAGAATCCACCACACTCACCTGCTGCGTTGCCATCTTCTTCTGTTACATTCTTTGTGAATCGGCTACCCAACTCAAGTGCATCTACAATTTCCTGACCTGTTGCTTCTACCACACAAAGTGCATTGCCATATGGATGAACTGCAATCACATCCGCATACGTGATATCGCCTTCCGGAATATCTGCTCTGATACCGCCACCATTTACAAGCGCAATATCTGCCTCGCCTACTGCACGGTATGCATCAGCACACAGATTACCGATTGCTGTCTCTCTGTTTCTCACAAGACGAATGCCATTCGCATCTCCTGTGTAAAGTGCAACATCACTGGAAGCTACTGTCTGGTTTAATTCAGCCTCACAGAGTGCCTGAACATCTTTGATGTATGCATCTACCTCTTCATCCTTCTGCGCATAAGAAGAAATAAGCCCCGTACTGATGTTTCCATTTGCTGTAATTACAAGCTGTCCGATGTTCTCAAGCTTTGTTCCTGTGGAAGAAAGCAATACATCTTCACCGTTCTTGTTCTGCTCTACCTGACAGGAAATAACACTGTGCGCGTGTCCGTCAAGCAGTACATCAACGCCTGTTGTATTCTGGATTAACTCAACAGATGTAAATGGAGAAGACTCCTCACCATCACCTAAATGTGACAGCACAACAATATAATCTGCCCCTTTCTCTGTACACTCATCCACATAACCTTGCACACACTCATACAACTTCTCACCACTCTCGCCACAAAAATCATACACAAACTCGTCATTCTCCATAAAGTAAGCCGGTGTAGACTTTGTAATGCTCTCCGGTGTTGCCACACCGATAAAAGCAACGGATGTATCACCATACTCTATGATTTCATATGGAGCGACCTCAGAAAGTGCATTTTCTCCACTTCCGGTATATGTGATGTTACAGCTCAGATACTGCGCACTTGACTCCCCGATAATAGAAGAAAGCTGCTCCATACCGTAGTCAAACTCATGATTTCCAAGAATTGCAATATCATAGCCAACCTGGTTCATAATATCTGCCGGATACTCGCCGTCAGACACCGTTCCAATGGCATCTCCCTGAATGGCATCTCCCACATCTACCAAAGTAACAAACGGCGTTTTCTCTATACAGTCGTCCCTGTATTCTGCCAGACCCGCATATCCGATAGCGCCATCAATACCACAATGAACATCATTCGTATATAACACGATAATGTCATTCGGCTCCTGTGACGCAGCTGCCTCTGTACCTTCGGTCTGTGAGTTACTATTTCCACATGCTGCAACTAATGATACTGTCATTGCTCCGACAGCAAGAACAGCCATGCTTTTCTTATATATACCCTTCATATTTTTCTTCTCCCTCTCCTTTTCCTGTTCCCTCTTGCTATTTCAAACGGCATTAAAAATTTTTCTATCTCAAGCCATCCAAAATCGAATGTCCTATCGTATCCTCCGGCATTGTCACATCAAAGTTATCCGCAATAGAGGCACCGATAATTGCAAATGTATCCTGCTCCGGCAGTTCGCCTCCCTGCTCCATGGACTTAGAATATGCCAAAAACGGCACTTTTTCTCGTGTATGATCAGAACCTGTGTAAGTCGGGTCATTACCGTGGTCTGCCGTGATAATCAGTAAATCGTCTTCCTTTAACGTATCTAACAATACCCCAAGCTTCTCATCGAAGGCTTCGATTTCCTTCGCATAGCCAATCGGATCTCTTCTGTGTCCCCAAAGTGCATCAAAATCAACCAGATTCACAAAGCAAAGTCCTTTAAAGTCCTCGCCTGCCACCTCAATGGTCTGCTCCATGCCATGCACAGAGCTCTTCGACTTCAATGCTTTTGTAATTCCCTCGCCATCAAAGATATCCTTGATTTTGCCGATAGAAATTACATCGAATCCCTCATCTTTAAGGACATTCAATGCGGTTCTTCCATATGGCTTTAACGCATAATCATGTCGGTTGCTGGTTCTCTTAAACTCGCCCTTTTTCTTACCAACATAAGGTCTTGCAATCACTCGTCCGACCTTCCACTCATCCTTCATCGTAATCTCGCGTGCAATCTCACAGCATCGATAGAGTTCATCTAAACCAAATGTCTCCTCGTTACCACAAATCTGAAGTACCGAGTCCGCAGATGTGTACACAATCATATGTCCGGTTGCAATCTCTTCCTCTGCAAGTTCGTCTAAAATCTCTGTACCGCTGGCGCTCTTATTACCAATCACTTTTCTGCCTGTTCTGCGTTCCAGCTCTGCAATCAATTCCGGTGGGAAACCTGTTTCTGTAAATGTCTGAAACGGCTTTGTAATCTCAAGCCCCATCATCTCCCAGTGACCTGTCATCGTGTCTTTACCGTTACTTTTCTCACGAAGCTTTCCGTAGTATGCCATCGGCTGCTCCACCGGTGCCACCTGATGCAGCGGTGTGATATTTGCCATACCAAGTTTCTGCAAATTAGGAATTGTAAAGTTCTCAACTGATTCAGAAATATGTTCCAACGTATTAACTCCGACATCACCAAATCTTTCTGAATCCGGCATCGCTCCCACACCGAGTGAATCCATTACTACCACAAATACACGATTATACTTTTTCATAGTTTCAAGCCCCTTTCTGCCCATTTACATAGAACACTTTCTGAATACATCCCTTGAAAAACTGAATCACCGGGCCTCCGGTCAATGCCGTTACAACGGTGACAGCTCCCAGTTTCCCTCCAAGAACTGTACCCAGAATAATCATAGAAATATCAAATACCACCTTTACAATGCGATACTCTTTCTTTACTTTATCACATATCACCAGAACAACTCCAGTAAAAGGGTCCACTCCAATATCTACCTGAATATAAATCGCCACTCCAAGATACAGAAGCAGACAGCCTAAAATACTGAACAAAATGCTTATCATCAACGTATTTTCCGAAACCAGTGCGCTGTAAATGTGCTCGCCTGCGCTCACAAAAAGACCATATGGAATAAAATAAATCAATGTCCCAACGCTGATATATCTTCTTCCTATTATCAGAAGCAGTCCCACCAGTGAAAAATTCACGATATTGGATGCCATACCCAGCTGTGCCGCATTCAGCCCTGCCGTGCTTCTGATTCCATCATAGACAATTCCTACCGGGTCATTGCCAAGACCTGCACAGCTGTTAAATGCTACACCAATTCCTACGAATGCAACGCCAAGTAACGCTGCCAACATTTTACTTACCGGATATTTTTCAAAAAAGCTCATATTTATTTACACCTAATTCCTGAATTCTATCTTCGACCAGTGCCCTGATCTTCTTATGCTGTTCCTTCGTAATCACAAGTTTCCATCCATCCTTTGACAGATACCCACGGTTGGCTAAATCCGTAATCGTTCTGGTGACCGTCCGCTCCGACACGCCGGTAATCTGTGTGAAGTCCTTGCGGCTCACATAGATATTGCACACTCCATTATGAGCATATATCTGATACAGTTCATATAGCGCCAGATAAATACGCTCCACGCCCTGAATCAAGACATACAGCCGCTCTTTTCTAGCCTCTTCCAGTAAATAACGTCCCGTCTTTTCAACCTGCATGCGATAGGCATTCATGTCATTGTTTATCCACTTTGCAAATGTTTCACGGTCAATTCGCAGAAAAAGGCAATTTTCAAGTGTCTGCAGCGTCGTCTTATACTTGTCCATTTTCAGCATAATTTCCATCGCGCCAAACACTTCAATCGGCTTAAACTTCAGATAGCCGTATGCGACCTCCTTCACGCGGTAATCGATACCAACTACCTTGCCTCTTAACAGTATGTAAATCCTGTCCGCCTCTTCACCCTCGTTGATAAACGTCTGCTCCTTGCGAATCTTAATAACCTGAATCGCATTCATCAACCATGCCGGTGCAGTTTTAAAGTATTCCTCCAAATATACACGTCTGTCCTCGTCCAGTTCCCCAATCACTGCTCTTACATCATACATAGGATTACCCTCTCTCACTATCAAACCTTATCCTATACAATATTCCCCTCATAAAATTTTAGCATATTTCACTTTCAAAATCGAGGACATTTGGCGCTTTTGTATTTTGTGTTTTTCCCTCTCCTAATCTCTTACATTAATCGCCGCACGCTATTTCCAGTGCGACCTCCATCATGTGCGCAAATCCTGTCTGACGTTCCATTGCAGACATTTCTTCACCGGTAACCAGCGAATCTGACACCGTAAATATTGCAAGCGCATTTGCCCCTGCCCGTGCCGCATTGCAATATAGTGCGAAGCTTTCCATCTCCGTTGCAAGGACTCCCATCTTCGTCCAAACCTTCCATTCCTGTTCATCATCATTATAAAATACATCCGATGAAACCACATTTCCAACTACATATGGATAAGCCAACTTCTCCGCTGCCTGCTGCGCCTTTACCAGCAGTTCAAAAGATGCGGTTGCAGCAAAGGTGCCCGGCAGATGATACTGATGCGCATAATTCGAGTCCGTGCTAGCCCCCATTGCCATCACGATGTCACCCAATTTTGCATTCTCATGCATTGCTCCACAGGAACCAATACGAATCAAATTCTTAACCCCGTAAAAATGAATTAACTCGTATGTGTAAATGCCAATAGATGCACATCCCATACCGGTTCCCATAACAGAAACGCGTTTGCCGTTATATGTTCCGGTATATCCAAACATATTGCGCACGGCATTGAACTGTACCACATCCTCCAGATACGTCTCTGCAATGTACTTTGCACGCAGCGGGTCACCCGGAAGTAATATCGTCTCTGCAATATCTCCCGCCTGCGCAGTGTTGTGTGGTGTTGCCATAAAAATTCCTCCCTTCAGCACTTTGGTGATTTTGTACAAAACCAATCTTTAAACAAGCAAAACATATCACATATTTCCCAACGCTCAAACGCCATTTGGCATTTTTTTGCAAAAAATCCAGTTTTTTTTGTGTCATTTGGCATTTCTATATCAAAAATACCCCTTTTCTGATTCACCAAATATGGTATAATGTCGAAAGACATTATACGCGCCGCAGTGCGCATCTGTACCACATACCGTGTGCGAAGCACATGGTATAATGTCGAAAGACATTATACGCGCCGCAGTGCGCATCTGTACCACATA
>CAZAGJ010000021.1:27023-41403 GCA_964484605.1 uncultured Roseburia sp.
GAAGCACATGGTATAATGTCGAAAGACATTATACGCGCCGCAGTGCGCATCTGTATCAGATACCATGTGCGAAGCGTAACTAAGCAGTAAAAGAGGTCAACCTATATGAAAAGGCATGTGAAAGTAATCTATGGTTTTTCTTTGGTTCTCGTCCTTTTTATGCTTATTCTCTTTCACTCTCATGAGCGCTCAGACGAATATGTATTAAACGACGAGAGAGAATGCAGCATTCTGACTGACTATGACGTGACTTCCTATGATGACGAATCTGCTCCCATTGGAATTACTCAGGAATACAGGTGGATACTTCATGATATAACGACACGCAGTGGAAGTGTTACTTTTTACGTTATCCATCAGGAAATTGAAATCTACATAGACGATACATTAGTTTATTCACTCCACGCAGATGAGGACAATTACTTCTCAAAAACCGTGGGCTGTGACTGGGCGAAAGCTTTTCTTTACCCGGAGGATGAAGGGAAAGAAATCCGCATTCTGGTTCAGCCAATTTATGAATCCAGCATCGGAAATGACCTAACCATCTATTACGGAAATTATGACACCATCTGCAACCGCATTGTGCAAAACAATCTGCCGATTCTGGCACTTGGTATTATAGCTATTGTCATCGGCATTGTTTTTATCGGGTTTGTAATTGCCAACCGCAGAACCCACGACTTTGATACCAGTCTCGCAATGCTTGGTGTTTTCTCTATTTTTACCGGTTTGTGGAAAGTGTCGGACATGCCGGCAGCATCACTTATTTTTAAGGACTCCATGACGCTGTCAGCACTTGCCATTATCTCCATATCAATGATGGCAGCTCCCTACATTTTCTTTATTCGCAATCAGATAGCAGTTGCATCACACCGCTTCTGGAATGGAATATGTGTCGGCATCAGCCTTATATGCATTATTATTGTGACACTTCAGCTGACCGGCATTGCCGATTTGCGACAGACACTTAGTCTCTGTCATGCCATGGCTGTTATATGTATCTTACTAATTATGGTTAAACTGTTTCAGGAAATGCGTCATCGCAAGCTTTCTGCCCGATTGAAAGCGACTATAATCTGCTGTATACTCTGCCTGCTCGGTACATTTATCGATATGATGGTCTACTATCATTCAGGTAATTCAGGCACTATGATGTACTGCTTATTCGCATTTCTTATTTACGTCATCTCGATGGGCTATATATCACTTAAAGAAGCTCTTTCCCTAATCGAACAGGGAAGAAAGGCAAAACATTATGAACAGCTTGCCCTGCATGACGAACTGTCCGGATTATACAACCGTGCATTTTACGCACAATACTTGGAAAAACATAACCTTCATCAGCCGGATTCTTTTATTATCATGTTCGATGTCAATGAGCTAAAGCAATGTAATGATACATTCGGACACGACTGTGGTGACAGACTGTTGCGAAACAGCGCGAGCATTCTCGAAGAAGTATTTCTTCCTGAGGGAAAATGCATTCGCATGGGCGGTGATGAGTTCTGTGTGATTGTAAGACATACCACAGAGAAATTCATACAGGAACGTTTAAAAAAGTTTGAACGGTTATTAATGATTTTTAATGAAACTCATCCGGATGAATTCCCGGTCAGGATTGCATATGGCTATGCAAATTATGATGATGAGAACGACTTCGATTTCAGTGATACCCTGCGCCGTGCAGACAGAGGTATGTACCAGATGAAACTTGAAATGAAAACAGCAGCTTTTGATTCATAGGGAATCATACACTTTCACGCTTCAAACAAAAGCTTTCCTAGAATCAAAAAAAGTTCCGGCTATGACCAAACATAGCCCGGAACTTTTTCTTTACTTTTCTTTCTCAACTTAAAGAATATTATCACTGCACTGATTGTATCCGTGACAAAAATACAGTGCAATATGCCATGTACAACCGCATAGGCAACAGATATTTCCCGCATCTTAACTGCTCGTGCCAATGCGTTAATCCCATACATGGATGTCGTAATCATCAGGCAGAACGCACCTGCCATCAGACATACAATAAATATCGGCGTAACAAAAATCAGCGCCGGAACAACGGACGCTGCCAGTAAGGCTATTCCAAGCACAAATATCAGCAAATAGAACGGAATATGTACCAGCTTAATCAGCATATTCCAGTATGCCAGTTCATAATCTGCATACATGCCCCTGTAGGTGAATGCATTCATAATATTAAACACAACTACTACTCCGGTCAAAAAGATACCAACTTTCATTATCAGTCCAAAGAATGCTTCACTCTCTGCTGCCAGCATCCAGAAGATAGTAAGGAATACATACGGCCATATCATTAAAAGTATTGGCAAAACTTTCTTCATAACTTTATACATCATCTTTCTCCTCTAGTCTCAATTTTCCGTCAATTATCATTTCTCAGCGGATTCCACGTTCCCCTGATATAACAAATCAAGAACAGGACAAATAATAACAGATTATGCGCAATCATGCAAGCCCACGCCGACACCAGTCCCATGTCAAATATCTGCGTGCAGATAAATGTTCCAACAATGCGCACACACCACATACCGATTATATTATAGACAAATGGTGCCCTCGTCCTGCCGACACCCATCATAAATCCCTCTACAATAATTGAAAATCCATAAAATGGTTCTGAAACTGCCACCATACGAAGCACCGTCACACCAAGTGCAATCACTTCCGCGCTCTTAGAGAATATGCCAACCAGTGCCGGAGCCGACACAAACAAAAGTCCTCCGGAGCAAATCATAAGTCCTATCTCAATAGGAATAAATATTGCAGCGAGATTTTCCATTTTCTTCTTGTCATGAGCGCCATAAGCATTTCCTGCCAGAGTTGCCGCTGCCGTCTGCATGCCGTAACCCGGAATATAGAATGCAGATTCCACAGTGTTGGCAATCGTGTGCGCCGCCGTTGCCACCTCGCCAAGCGAATTAATCATCGCAGCAAACGCCACATAACCGAGAGATGTGCCAAAACGCTGAAGCATATTGGGCAGCGCCACCTGCATACATGGTCTTAAAATGTCCATATCCGGACGCAGCTTTTCCCCTCGTGGCGAGACCATGGGATGCCGCCAGAGTACTGCTGTGATATAAATGCCGCCCACTGTAAATGCCACCGCGCTGGCTGCCGCTGCTCCGGCCACGCCAAGCCCGGCTCCCGGCATAACAAATTGCATTTCAAACACAGATACCTCCCGCGTCTCATAAATCAAAAGTGTATTCAGAATAATGTTGATAACATTCGTGAGCACGCCAATCTTCATCGGAGTCTTCGTATCTCCTGCTGCCCGAAGCACTGTCCCGAATATAATACTCGCCGTACGTGGCAGCATTGGCAAATACAATATCAGAAAGTAGTTGGATGCCATCTGCCGTATGCTCTCATCTACCTGCATCCATACCGGTATCACTCCGCTCAAGCTCACTGTTACGAGTGTAAAAGCAACACCTGTCACTAGTGTCACAAGCACCGCCTGTGCAACCGCCTTTCTTGCCGCGGTCTTATCGTTGGCACCGCAGGCGCGCGCGATAAACGACAAAAATCCGACACTCAGCGCCGAAATCGTGCTATTAATCAGCCAGTTTACCGTTGTGGTCGCGCCGACTGCTGCCGTTGCCTGTGTTCCAAGTGTTCCCACCATTGCGGTATCTATGTACTGCACCGCGGTCTGCATGAGCTGTTCTATCATCGTCGGCCAGGCAAGGGTAAGAATTGTTGTAAACATCATGCGGTTTTGTTTGTTTTTATCTGCTTTTGTGCTGCTCATTTATCTATCTTCCTTAAATCTGATTTCTTGATTACCACTGTGTGGTGATATGAAGTTCTTGCTCTATTAATTTCTTCGCTAAATCAAAGCGTTCCAGATACGAGCCGCTGATACAGTGATATTTTATGCCAGCGCTCTCTAGCAGCTGCTTGATTTGTCTGCTATATTTTTCTCTGTCTGCCTTAATCTTTTCATTTCTGGTGCCATCCTGCACAAAGGCAACATCCGGCTCTAGAAATAGCACCAAATCCCACGTGCAGACCGCATTGACCGCTTTTGCAAGCGCAATGCATTTCTGCATATCTTCTTCCTGCTCACTCAGCAAAAACTGACTGTAAAACATGGTCGTAATTGCATCTGTATCCACAAACAGAATCCGATTTGCCTGCTTTGCCGCATCTAAGACATTTATCTTCTGCCGCAGAATATTCTCATACATATCCTCCGCTATCATATAGTCTTCTCCTCCGGCATACTCACATGTATACCTGCCGACTTCCGCCACGTAATTCGTGTTGTATGCCAGCGCAAGATTCTGCACCAGAGTCGATTTGCCTGTGCTTTCGCCACCTACGATCAACACTTTTTCGGCATAAAAATCCCTGCACACCTCCGGTATGTAATCCCAGTTTTCAGATGCCCATCCCCGGATGTCCGTGGAACTGATTGGCACCTCCGCACGGTCAAAATAATGTACCACACTTTCAGGGCAGTAAAGTGACTCAAAGCGATTCGTGCCCTGATAGTCACTTCCGCAGAATACAATATCAATCGGCTTTCCTATCAGATTCTTAATATCTTTTGCGCCCTGCTCCCAGTATAAATCTGTATTGTATACTTCTTTGGATACCGCTTTATCCTCCACAAGCCCAATCTTCACATTATTCAGATGTTTGGTGCTGTTTAGAATCCACCGATACCGCAGTTCCTTGGAAACCGATTCGCGGCCATCGCACCAGCTTATTATCACATAAAGTTCTTCGCACATCGCTGCTGCACGAATTATATCATGAATATGTCCCACATGCAGCGGGTCAAATGAACCGCCATACATTCCAACTTTATATCTCATTATGCCTCCTTCGCCGCTTCTCTTTCCCATTTCACCAACATAATAAATGCATTGCCCAGATAGACAACCCACATCAGAAGTGTTGCCATATTGTCACTTCCTGTACGAAAATCACACCACCACATATAGACACTGAACACATCCACAGCAACCCATATCCACCACTGTTCCGCAAACATCCTGACTGAAATAATCATGGCGACAACGGAAGAAACGGTTGTAAAGCTGTCCACAAACGGCATTGCATCCCCCAGATATTGAAGTAGCAGACCATACACGTGAGTGGCTACAATAATACTAAGCAGCATGATTAGCCTATGCCAATTTTTCATATGGCGTTTATTTACCTCATGCGTCTCCGCATTCATGTTTCTCTTCCATGTATAAAATCCTACAAACTGCATGGGAATGTAATAAATTGCATTTAACATGGTTTCTCCGTAAAGAGTCGCTTTGTATGCGATAATCGCATAGAGTACACAATTAATCAAACCAAAAAGATATGCGGACAATTTACCCTTTCCGGTGCATACCACGCACGCAACACCTGTGGTAGCCGAAATGATTCCCATTAGACTATCTCCCCAGTAAACGGACAATCCCGCTATCACGACGCAGGCTGCCAAAAGCCAGAATACTTCCGCACGCTTCCATCCGCTCAGTTCATTTTGCATAAATTCTTTCATCGCAGTTCTCCCCCTTTTAGATGTTCTGTGGCTTATATGCCGGCATCAGCTGCAGCTTAAACAGGTTCTTTTCATGCAGGGAATCGATTCTTTCTTTTGTGGTTTTATCCACAATTTCTCCCGTGCGGATATATTTATCCAGAACTGCATAGGAGAAGCCGAGATTGTCTTCGTCCGTTTTACCGCACAAGCCGTCAGACGGAACTTTCTCTACCAGTGCTCTTGGAATATCCAGTAATCTTCCGATTTCCTTGACCTCAGTCACAGTAAGATTGGAAAGCGGACTGAAATCTCCTACCGAATCGCCATATCTGGTGGAATATCCTACCCAGTCCTCCGACAAATTACAGGTATTTGCAACTCTTCCATTTACACTTTGCGACACTGCATACAACGTTGCCATACGGATTCTTGGCGGTAGATTAATCTCTGCCTGTTCGCTCATGCCGCTCGTTGCCAAAACCTGTTCCCTAAGTGCATTTACTGTGTTTTCAATGTTGATACGATAACTTTTTATTCCCAGATGCGTGACTACTTCTATGGCAGAATCAATGTCTGCCTGTTCTCCGCATGGCATGAGCACGCCGATGACACGCTCTGCTCCCAATGCTTCTACGCAAAGTGCTGCGACAATCGTACTGTCCTTTCCCCCTGAAATTCCAATTACCGCATTGCATCCTTTTCCGTTTTCTTCAAAAAAATCCCGAATCCAGGCAACAACTTCATTCTTTATCTCTAATGCGCGAAAACTACTCATACGCAATCCCTCCTGTTCTCCTCTTACCTGCCAAGTCTATTATCTGTCCGTTCCATACATTCTTGCCCTGATATCCATGAAAGTCTCCTCTCTTACCAGTGCTCCATCTTTGAATACGGTTGTGAGCAAGCTTTCATCGCTCATTTCAAGCATTCCGTCCTCACATTTTAATTCGCCATTTTCCTCATATACCTTACAGCATCCTTTGTGTGACTTCTTTAAATGGCTGGTATCTGTCTTCGGGTCTTTATAAATCAACAATTTCTTGTCGTCAATGATTCCATAGGTTGCCTTCATCGCAATACCAAATGTATCCCTGGTGACAACAATCATTTTTCCATCCTCAACGATTGCTGTAAAGCAAAATGCGCCGACACCATATGCAATATTGTTTGCCGCAAATCCACGCTTTTCTAACTCTCTCCAGATAGTATCCACATTAGAAAGTGTGCAGCCATCTCCATAGATAATGCCGATATGAGGGTCTAACACCTTGTATCCTTTTGCATTTACAGTACCGCCGAAAATCTCCCATAATCGCTCCACTGTCTTCACAGAGATTTCTACAATATCGCCACTATCCGGACGAACTAAAAGTTTTCCGTTATGGTTCATAATCTCTTCTTTGCACTGCGGAAGAATATTGTTGACCATGTTCCAGTAATCATATGTATCTGACACCATGCTAAAGGATGTATCCGGATACAGTTCTGTCAAAAGTCTCTTAACAAAAGTTATCTCGTCTCCATCGATGGAATAATTGGCTCCCATAACGGAATGCTCAGTACTGACAGCACCGATACCCAATCCATGATTCTTACAATCCGCACTGTAATAGGTATCCACATATCTGATTGCCGGAATCGTTGATGTCTTATTAAACGAAAGCAGCCATGCTGCGGAACATCTGACCGCCTCATCCATACAGGACATTCCGCGCATACCAAAGTCTGCACAAGCCATATTGGACGGGAGATTATCAGTGGTCTTTTCATACCAATAATCTGCAATCTCTCTATACATATGACCAATCGTTGCATGGCAGCAAGGCTTCCACAGTTCTACCTGAAGAATGCACTCAATCCACTGCACCAGCCATGCAAATTTCTCATGTGTATTCGTAAGCTCAATACAAGGGACACCCATCGGAACCAGCGTGCCCTCCGGCAATGCTCTGATTTCAAGCGGAAGATAACCTAATCTGTGCAGAGAAACCACCTTCTCTAAGTCATAATTTCCCTCACCAATCTGCACATTCATCGAATCCGTGTAGAGAGATAACATTTCTTCTTCGGACAAGGCAAAGAAATTCTTATCGAAGTATTCGATCAGGTACTCTTTGATAAATGCCTGAAGTCCAAAGAATACCATCTTATCCTGCTTTTCTAACATGGATTTGCGCGGCACCCAGTAGGAAACTAATTTAGTCAGTCCCTTTGGGTACATTCTGTCATGACACTGTTTGTATGTATCAGAAAGTAATAAAGCCATTGTATTATCCATCGTCTAGACCTCCATCGCCGTGATTTTTTCATGTTCTTTTGTAAAGATACTGTTTGTTGTAAATACTCGCTCGATGCGTCCGCTTGTCAGAACTTCGCCTTCGAGAATCGTATTTTCACAATGTGTTACATATAAGTAAATATCTTTTACATCATATGGTTTTAAGGCTTCTGCTGATTTCACAAAAGTCGTTCCTCTGCTGCAAATGTCATCCACCATAAGAATTCTCTTGCCGACTAAATCAATCCCGTATGGGTTCATGATTTCTGTGCCCAAAATCTTTCCGGTTCCCCATTCACGCTTCTTATTTCCATAGATGTATCTGTACGCCGGAAACATATCCGCATACCGTTTGCTTGCTCCCTCATCCGGGAAAAATAAAATCAGTTCCGCATCATCCGTCTCCACCCGTCTGATTGCTTCCGCAATATAGGGTGCCGGGCTCATAACCTGCGCGCGGTTCAACAGCGCTGCCCCGACATTACTGTGAACATCCAGTATCTTTACGGAATCAAACTGCAGCCAGTTGATAATGTCGCAGAAATATTTTAAAGTGAATACCTCCTCTTCCTTCTTCGTGCGGTCCATACGCGCATTCGGAAGATACGGGAGAAGAAGTGTGATTTGTTTGTCTTCCGGCTGACTGCTGTTTCTGATGTGCTTCGTCACATAGATAAGCGTTGACAATTCTTCCTCGTTCTCATAAAGCCACACAAGTTTGTGCTCCGTCCCACTGACATCATATTTTAATCTCTGTGTCCCATCCGGGAAATGTTCTATTCTGATTTCGTTTCCATTCGCTGTAATCATCTGTCTCTCCTCCTAGAATACATCAATCTGGCAGGACCGCATGGTCTCTAACGCTGCCTCATGCTTCTCCGGTGTCACGCCTGCACAGCAGGCAGAGTCTACTCTGATATCCATTTCAGGGAAATTTGCTTTTAACAGCATTGCATTGGATACCACACAGATATCGGTACACAAACCGATAAGTGTTATTACCAGCTCTGTTTCAGCGAGATTATTTTCCTGTAAAAAATTCTTTATCATATCCACCAGTTCTACGGAACCGAATGTCGGCTTATACACGGCACGGTGTCCGGCTTTATCTAATACCGCCTCTACACTCGGATTCAGTTTCCATCCCTCTGTCTCACGGATGCAATGTGGTACAGGCAGATACTTTCCTTCTCTGGTATCCATATAATTTGTTTCATGTGTATCGTATGTCGCGATAATTTCCCCCTCAAATCCCGCTATTTTTTCTACAACTTTACCCACGATAGCTTCTGCCTCTTTACTTCCCAACGCTCCATTGATAAAATCGTTCTGCATGTCTACAACTACTAATACTTCTTTCTTCATAATAACTTTTCCCTTCTATGATTGAATTATCTTATATGTAGCACTCGGCTTTTTAGAAAATTCCTTGCTTTCTACGCCGGTCTCTGTTACCTTGTTTGTCTCTATGTATCTCTTTTTGAAGCTTCTGCGGAAATTTCCGGTGTCCAGTGTTTTATTCAGCACCGCTTCATATATCATTTTTAATTCATATGCGGTAAAGCAGTTTTTATCAGTCAGCAGTTCAAACGCCACATCCGTATAGCTGATTTTCCCTTTTAATCGCTCCAGCGCTGTGGTCAGCACCTCTCCATGGTCAAATGCCATCTCGGATGCCGCCAGCTCTATCCCCAGCTTTTTATTACTTAAAACCACTCCATCTGCGGCATATGAAATTTCAAACATTGCTGCTCTTGTATTCTCTGCCATATCCATATTCAGTTTTCTCTTCGGAACAAGTGCTATATATGCTACGGATATGATTCTCATTCGCGGGTCTCTGTCCACCGCGCCAAATGTATACAGCTGTTCTAAATACACGTTACCAAGCCCTGTTTTTTGCTTTAGTCCTCTCGCAACTGCTTCTTCTAAGGATTCCTGCATCCCGACGAAGCTGCCCGGTAAAGACCATCTGTCCTGAAATGGATGCGATTTTCTCTTTGTCAGCAGGATTTCCAACTGCTGAGCTTCATTCATCGTTATCACCAATGCGTCCACAGTCACCGAAGGCTTTTCGTATTGCGAAGGATCATATTCTTTTAAATATTCCTGTTCGGTCATATCCTCCTCCTTTAATGGTCAAAATGACTTTTGTTAATTGTATAATAGTCATTTTGACTTTTGTTGTCAATACCTTTTTCCAATATTAAGAAATATTTTTCACGTAAAAAAAGACGGGATTTTCTCCCGTCTTTCATCTATCTGCCATCAGCTTGATTATTGTGCCAATTCATCCGCCAACGCAAGAATCTGAGGTGCCAGTTTCTCGCGCTCTTTCTCTGTCAACTTCACATACATCGGGTATGCAGCGCCCAGAATCACCATTCCGATAATTCCGACTACAATGCCGACCGCAAAAAGTGTATTTCCCCAAACCATCACACAGCACATTCCGACTCCCATAATCAACGAACCTACTATGCCGAGTATTAATGCTGCAATCATTCCCGGCTTTGTAACACTCCGGTCGAGTTTTCTGAGCTGGTCCATCTTGTTTTCTTCTTTTGGAATGTAGCGCTCTCTAATCTGTTTTACTTCTTCCTGCATCTTTTGTGAATAACTTTCTTCAAATACATTGTTATTGTCCATGGTGTTCTCCCTTTCATCATCTCTTATATTCGTGTTCCTCTTGATGATGTTATCTTAACGCTGCCGTTTTAAACAAATGTTTTTGAAATGTTTACGAAATATTAATTCACATATTTTCCTGTTCAATCGCCTTCAATTCTTTATTTGCCTTACGTATCAAGCCAACTGCCATCCATAAAATCGTTATGCAGACTACCGTTCCGGTCAGGGCGTTCATAAGCTGGCGGAATCCCTCGTTTCCTTCACCGCCAAATTGCGTGATAAGCGCTGTCTGTAACGCCAGAATAGACATCATTGCTGTTGCAAGAGCAATTCGCTTGTTTGCAGAAAAAATCGGATTCTTGATATGCCAATTTTTTACCAAGCCAATGATTGCCATTGTCAATGCATAGAACGCAAAGGCTGCCGATGCATAGATGAATAACCCCGGATAGGTGTAGCCTTCTCCCTTCCGCACCATCTGAATAATCATTCCCGCCATGGTAACATTTAACGCGAACATCATTTTTCCGCACGCTCTGCAGCTCTTTAATTGATATATGTACTTTTGCTTCTGTGTTTCCTGTTTCCGGCTCAAATAGTTTCGCAGCAACAACGTCGCACGTATGATGCTTAACATAATGTAATAGATTCCCACAGCAATCAGCCAGGCCGATTGATAAAAGATTCCCATTACAATTTTCAAAACTCCAAAAACAATATTTACCCCGCTTCCATATGCAAGCGTAACCACAAAGCGAAGATACTTATCTGTCATAAATCTTGATACATGTTTATTTCTGTGGAGCGTCCTTTTTACCTTTTTAATCGTTTGAGGTATATGCAGTACCGTAACCACTAACACATAAGTAGAAAAAGCATACGAGCCATATTGAATAAACGCGTATGCTTCAGGCGCAAAGAGCGAATACACCAATAATGCTCCTGCTATGTTAAATAAAAAAAAGACAACAATTGTTTTCGGGAAAAAAATCTTCTTCCAATTCTTTTTCTCTGACATCATATAGTCTTCCTCTATGTAACGCTATCTGCTCAGTTCTTCTGTCAATGCCAGTATCTGCGGCGCAATTTTCTCGCGTTCTTTCTTCGTCACTCTGGCATACAGCGGATATGCAATACCTATCAGAGCCATCCCAATCAACCCGATAAATATCCCCGGTATCAAAAGTGTTTCGCCCCATTCGAGCGTACAGGTTAATCCCACTCCCATCACGAGTGTCCCGATAACACCCACCACAATCGAATAGATGGTTCCTTTTTTCGTAGCGCTTTGGTCTAATTTCCTAAGCTGCTCCATCTTATCCTCTTCCTGCGGAAGGTATCTTTTGCGGATTTGTTCAATTTCCTTCTGCTGCTCCGCTGAATAGGAATATTCAAAACTGTCTTTCTTGTTTTCCATGTGTGTATTCTCCTTCTATTCATTCATATTTAGGATGACGCTGAACGTACTTCCTTCGCCCAGTTTGCTGGATACTTTTATCTCTCCGCCGGAAATGTCTACGACTCTTTTTACCAAAGCAAGTCCCAATCCATTTCCCTGTGTGGCATGCGAGGTATCTCCCTGATAAAATTTATTAAAAATATTTTTTCCGGTCTCTGCATTCATTCCACAGCCCGTATCAATGACCTGAACAAGTGCTTTATTATCCATTTTCTTTAGCACAAGGCTTACTTTGCCTCCTGCCTCGGTAAACTTAATGGCATTCGACAGCAGGTTATTCCATACAAGACTCAGCATCTCTTCATCTGCATTCACATAGACATCCTCTTCTATATCTGCATCAATTTCTATATTCTTCTTCTCCCACTCACTTTCAAACCCCAGCATACACTCACACAACTGTTCCCCAAGGTTGTAATTTGTGACATTCGGATATATCTGCTGATTTTCAAGTTTATTTAATTTCAAAATATTCGTAATCAGGCTGGACATACGGCGAGACTGTGCAATAATAGCTGCCGCATATTCTTTTCTTTTCTCTTCTGATATGTCGTCTCCCTGCAATAAGGTACCATAGTTTTGCAGTACCGTAAGCGGCGTCTTCATCTCATGTGATACATTTGAAATGAAATCCGTGCGCAGCGTCTCAACGCCGTCGAGTTCCTCTGCCATTTTATTCAGACCGGCTATTATCTGGTCAAATTCATTCTTACTGCCTTCGTAATGCACGTACTTTATGCGTGCTTTAAAATCACCCGCAACAATCCGGTCAATCCCGTTTTGTATTCTTTTCACCGCCCGGTCTATCGTATAATAGCGGCGAGTCTGGTCTAAAATGTAAAATATAATCGTGATAAAAACAACATTTCCAAATGTTATGGGTGCCGCCTTTAGAATCTGCTCTTCACTCATGTTTGTCCAATGGAAAAACAACAGGAAATTGCAGGTTACAACAAATGAGGTCAGCACAAAGAAGATAAGGAATTTTTTTATTATGTTTAGTATTGTTTTCATAATTCTCCCCGCTAATATCTCATATCGCAGTTTATAATATCATGTGCCAAAGCAGTACCTATCCTGCATTTGCGCTTCATTATAACATACGAATGTTAAAGTTATGTTAAAGCCAAGCATTTTTTAACGACTTTCTTTTTCTTTGCCGCCTGTTCTACTGCCCCGTCAAAGTCTTCTCTTTTCACAAAATCCGGCAATCTGATGATTTCCTCTTTTGCTCATTTTTATCGTAAACGCAATTCCATAGAGTTAAATTAATATTTCCCACTCTGCCTCTTTAAATCCTACAAGTACTTTATCTTCGCTTATTACCATTGGTCGCTTTACGAGCATTCCATTTGTAGCAAGTATTTTTAACTGCTCTTCTTCACTCATTGACGACAGTTTATCCTTCAACTGCATTTCTTTATAAAGCAGACCGCTGGTATTGAAAAACTTCTTAAGCGGCAGACCACTCTGCTTATACCATATTTTTAATTCGTCATAGGTCGGATGCTCCTCTGCGATATGACGCTCTGTATATTCTATTTTGTGCTCCTCCAGCCATTTCTTAGCCTTCTGGCAGGTTGAACACTTTGGATAACATAAAAATAACATTTTGCACCTCCGATTTAAAAAAAGCTTTCCGAATCACTCAATCATCATTCGCCGGGCTTCCCGTCTAAATTCATTCAATTATTCTTCCATTTGGTTTATTTCTTTAATAACTATATGATTTTCCACAAGCCCCACTAATATCCCTGTCAAAATAACAATAATAATTTTTGAAATGATTGGGTATTCTTCCGCTTTTTATCACGTCTTTAATTTTACGCCATACGTTTTTAATTCATTTTGTAATAATACGTCTTCTTTGCTTGTTATCAGATAGCACATCTCAACGCATTCTTCTTCACCATTTATCGACTGATTTGCGAAGAATTTTTCATAATATTTGACCCAGTTTTCTATGCCAGCAAGCAGCTTATCGTAGTCGTCCCACATCTCACTAAAATTAATTTCCCTATCTTCTGCTCCATGCATACGCTTCAAACGCTTTTTCCTCGTGAGTACACTGATAACACTGCCGCTACTGACGATAAAATTGACACGGCAATGAAATGTTTTAAATAATTATAGCCGTTAAATAATATTAGAAACAAGCTATGGTCAACATAATTCAGTGCACTTCGACGCGGATTATGTCTACCGACATTATAGCATAGAGTAAGCAATTATACACACATTTAAAAAAGCATAGACATAATGAATCGCCTAATATACCGCATCTCTAATGTGGAATTGTCGTTTATACTTGAGCGCGCAGAGCAGCAATTAGCAAGTACAGGATATTGTTCATTCTATAATCTTGTCCTTTTGAGATTACAATGACACTATATCTGATAATGCTTTAATAAATGCACTAATTGACACTTATTCGTAAACGCTCCATAGTCGGTATATAGAATCCGATTTATATTTCTGAGACAATAGA
>CAZAGJ010000022.1:0-41245 GCA_964484605.1 uncultured Roseburia sp.
GTTTTAATAAAAATACAAAAAAATATGACCTATTATTATAAAAATATGGTATAATTTTATAGATTATTATTCTAGGTCACTTAAGACTATGAATAGAATACAAACAAGAGAAAGTGGGGCACGAAAAATGGGTTCAAAGACATTTAAAGGTGGCGTCCATCCTTTTGAAGGAAAGGAACTGGCAAAAGATCAGCCAATCGTTGAAGTTTTACCAAAAGGTGATCTTGTATATCCGTTGTCACAGCATATCGGTGCACCGGCGACTCCAATTGTAGCAGTTGGTGACAAGGTGTTAAAAGGACAGAAGATTGCAGAAGCTGGCGGTTTTGTATCTTCTCCAATCTATGCTTCCGTATCCGGTACGGTAAAAGCGATTGAGCCACGACGTGTAGCAGTTGGTGATATGGTGAATTCCATCGTAGTTGAAAACGATGGGGAGTTTACAGAGGTAAACTATACACCTTGTGAAGATGTAACGGCGCTTTCCAAGGAAGAGATTATTGAGAAAGTAAAAGAAGCCGGTATTGTGGGAATGGGTGGCGCAGGATTTCCTACACATGTGAAATTGTCTCCAAAGGAACCGGATAAGATTGAGTACATCATTGCAAACTGCGCAGAGTGTGAACCATATCTGACCGCAGACTATAGACGTATGCTTGAAAATCCGGAAGAACTAGTCGAAGGCATGAAGATTATCCTTCAGCTCTTTAATAATGCGAAGGGTATTTTGGGTATTGAGGATAACAAGCCGGATTGTATTGAGAAGCTTACAGAACTTACCGGGAACGAGCCGCGCATTGAAGTGTGTGCGTTACAGACAAAGTATCCGCAGGGCGGTGAGCGTCAGCTCATCTATGCAGTAACTGGTCGTGCAATTAATTCTAAGATGCTGCCTGCAGATGCCGGATGTATCGTCGATAATGTTGAGACGATTATTGCCGTTTATCAGGCAGTGAAGAACGGCAGACCATTGACAAATCGTGTGTCGACGATTACAGGTGATGCTGTTGCTAATCCTGGCAACTTCTTATATAACATCGGTACAAACTATGCAGAACTGGTAGATGCGGCAGGTGGATTTAAGGAGCAGCCGGAAAAGATTATTTCCGGTGGTCCGATGATGGGATTTTCTATGTTTAGTCTGGATATTCCTACCACGAAGACATCTTCATCATTGCTTTGTCTGACCAAAGATGAGGTTTCAATGATGGAACCGTCTGCATGTATCAACTGTGGACGCTGTGTGGAGGCATGTCCGGAACAGCTGATTCCATCCAGATTAGCGAAGTTTGGTGAGCGTGGACTTAACGAAGAGTTTGAAAAATGGAATGGACTTGAATGTGTGGAATGTGGAAGCTGTAGTTATGTCTGTCCGGCAAAAAGACAGATAGCACAGTCTATCAAGACTATGAAAAAACAGGTGCTGGCGGCAAAACGTAAGAAATAGCAGGCTTGACCATTGCATTCCTAAATAACAAGAGAAAACAAGAAGAGAGAGGTGGATTATCGTGAGTGATTTATATCATGTTTCATCATCACCACACGTGCGTGCCAACGACACGACGAGCCGCATCATGCTGTATGTAATCGTTGCATTACTTCCAACAAGTATAGCGGGCATTATCAATTTCGGGTTCAGAGCACTGGCACTGATGGTAGTGACAGTTGCAAGCTGTGTGATTGCTGAATGGGTATACAATAAAATTGTACATAAGAATAACACGATTAATGATTTGAGTGCTGTTGTTACCGGATTGCTTCTGGCATTGAACCTGCCTGTAACACTTCCATTCTGGGAGGCTGCATTGGGTGGTGTATTTGCCATTATTTTTGTAAAATGTCTGTTCGGTGGATTGGGACAGAACTTTATGAATCCGGCGCTTGGTGCCAGATGTTTCCTGCTGATTGCATTTGCGGCAGATATGACCAATTTTGTTACGGATACATATACCGGAGCAACTCCGCTTGCGGCGATGCGTAACGGTGAAACTGTCAATACGATGGATATGCTAATTGGACGTACGGCAGGAACTATCGGCGAGACATCTGCAATTGCGATTTTAATCGGTGCAATCTTCATGATTCTGATGGGGGTTATTGATCTTAGAATTCCTGCATCATATATTATTTCTTTTATTGTATTCATAGTGTTGTTCAGTGGACAGGGATTTGATGCAAACTATATTACTGCACAGCTTTGTGGTGGAGGTTTGATGTTAGGTGCATTTTTCATGGCAACGGACTATGTGACATCGCCGATTACACCGAAAGGACAGATTGTCTTTGGTATCTGCTGTGGTATATTGACCGGATTGTTCCGTATGTTTGGTGCAAACGCAGAGGGCGTTTCCTTTGCGATTATTCTCAGTAACCTGTTTGTACCGATAATTGAGAAGTTTACGATTCCAAGAGCATTCGGTCAGGTTAAAGAGGCAAAGAAGCAGGAAGGAGGCAAATAGAATGAACAAGAAAATTGTACATGATGCGTTAGTTTTATTTGCTTTTACCCTTGTACTTGGACTTCTGCTCGGCGTGGTTCAGGGAATTACCAAGGAACCGATTGAGAAGGCTGATTATGAGAAGACACAGTCTGCATATAAGCAGGTGTTTGAGGATGCCGATTCCTTTGAACCATATGCAGATTTTGATGAGGAAGAGGCTGCTTCTCTGATGGCAGAGAAGGGCTATATAGATGAGATTGAAGATGCACAGGTGGCTAAGGACGCGTCCGGCAATACTATAGGTTATGTGATTACTGTAACTGCAAAGGATGCAAGCCAGTCAACCATTACATTTTCTGTAGGCATTCGTAATGATGGAACGGTCAACGGCTATTCCATTACATCTATTGCAGAGACACCGGGGCTTGGTATGAAAGCTTCCGAAGAAGAATTCTACAGCCAGTTTGAGAATAAGAAGGTAGATTCTTTTGTTGTTGTAAAGTCGGCTCCGGCAGCGGATAATGAGATTGAATCTATTTCAGGTTCTACCATCACATCAAAAGCTATGGCAAACGGTGTGAATGCCTGCATCGTTTACTTCCAGAATGTATTGGCAGGAGGTGCAGAATAATGAAGACAAATTTGGAACGTTTATTTAACGGTTTGATAAAGGAAAATCCAACGTTCGTGCTGATGCTTGGTATGTGTCCTACTTTGGCTGTTACATCATCTGCAACAAACGGACTTGGAATGGGACTTTCCACAACAGTGGTATTGATATTTTCAAATATGCTGATTTCTGCATTCCGTAAGGTAATTCCGAATGGTGTGCGTATGCCGGCATACATTGTTATTGTAGCGTCTCTGGTTACGATGGTTGAGTTTATCATGAAGGCATATACACCTTCACTTTCTGAATCACTGGGTGTGTATATTCCGCTTATCGTTGTAAACTGTATTATTTTGGGTCGCGCGGAGAGTTATGCATCTAAGAATCCGGTTGTGCCATCTATGTTTGATGGTATGGGAATGGGACTTGGATTTACATTTGGTTTAACTTCTATTGGTCTTATTCGTGAGATACTTGGCTCTGGTCAGGTGTTTGGCGTTTCCATATTGGAGTGTTCTTTGCTGACAGTAATTATAATCTTATTGATTGGTGCTATAATTATTGCAGCTGCTGTTTTCGTGGGAAAAGCAAAAGATTTTTCACCACTTGTCATTTTAGGACTTGTAATAGGTGCTATTGTTGTATTAGCTGGTTTGATTGCACTTGTGGGTACACCGATTACCATCTTTGTTATGGCACCGGGGGCATTCCTTGTATTAGCGTCTCTGGTTACTGTAATGAATATTGTCAGAGCTAAGATGGAAGCAAAAGGCAAACCTCTTGCTGAACCATCCGGATGTATTTCCGGCGATTGTGCAAACTGTAGCCAGTCCTGCACACACCGCTCAGAGGCACCAATAGCAGAGGAGTCTGCTGAGAAGACAGAATAGGAGGATAGATACAGATGCAAGAATTACTTTTAATTGCAATCGGTTCTGCGATTGTTAACAATGTAGTGTTAAGCCAGTTCCTTGGTATCTGTCCATTCTTAGGTGTATCTAAGAAGACAGAGACGGCTGCCGGTATGGGTGCTGCAGTTGTGTTCGTTATTACAATTTCATCTTTTGTTACAGCTGTGATTTATAAATATATCCTTGCAAATGATTTCCTTATGAGCAAGGGGGTTGATCTTACATATTTACAGACTATTGTGTTTATTTTAGTGATTGCAGCATTAGTTCAGTTTGTTGAGATGTTTCTTAAGAAGAATATGCCGCCTCTCTATGAGAGTCTGGGTGTTTACCTTCCGCTGATTACAACAAACTGTGCGGTACTTGGTGTGGCGCTTACCAATGTAACAAAGGAGTATGGAATCTTAGAGAGTGTTGTCAATGGTTTTGCAACTGCATTTGGATTCCTGATTTCAATCGTTATTATGGCAGGTATTCGTGAAAGAAATGAATATAATGACATTCCAAAGCCGTTTCAGGGTACAGCAATCGTACTTATTACAGCATGTCTGATGTCCATTGCTTTTATGGGATTCTCAGGAATGATTTAAGGGGGAAAGACGATGAATATTACAGCAATTTTAGTTGCAGCCGTCGTAGTCGGTGGCGTAGGTATTTTGATTGGATTTTTCCTTGGTATTTCAGGAGAAAAGTTCAAAGTAGAAGTAGATGAGAGAGAAGAAGCGATTTTAGAGGTACTTCCGGGAAATAACTGTGGTGGATGTGGTTATGCAGGATGTTCCGGTTTGGCAGCCGCTATCGTAAAAGGTGAGGCTCCGGTAAATCAGTGTCCGGTTGGAGGTGCTCCGGTGGCAGCACTGGTTGGAGACATTATGGGCGTTGCCGCAGAGGAAGGTGTCCGTCAGGTAGCATTTGTAAAATGTGCCGGAAGCTGTGATAAAGCAAGCACGGATTATGTATATACTGGTGTTGAAGATTGCGCAGCAATGGCATTCGTGCCGAACGGTGGTCCGAAGTCCTGTAATTATGGATGTTTAGGATATGGTTCCTGTGTGAAGGCATGTCCGTTTGATGCAATCCATGTAGTGAACGGCGTTGCTGTTGTAGACAAGGAAGTATGTAAGGCATGCGGTAAGTGTGTGGCAGCCTGTCCAAAGAACTTGATTGAACTTGTACCATATGATACAAGGCACGTGGTACAGTGTAGTTCTAAGGATAAGGGCAAGGATGTTATGAAGGCCTGCTCCGTAGGCTGTATCGGCTGTCAGCTATGTGCAAAAAATTGTCCTTCAGATGCAATTCATGTAGAGAATAATATTGCGTATATTGATCAGGAGAAATGTACCGGATGTGGTATTTGTGCTGAGAAGTGTCCGAAGAAGATTATTCTTTAAGAAGTTATTCTTTAAAAGAGTTTTTTAGAGTTCTTTGAAAGATGTTTGCGAACGATGAAGGTTTCGGGAGTGTGATATTCCGGGACCTTCATTTATTTTACTTTATACATAGGTGCCATATACCGTGTGCGAAGCACATGATATAATTAAAAGGAGAATGGAATTATGGGGATGAGTACAGTGGACAAGGAACAGTGGGAACGTATGCAGAATGGCAGTTTGTATCTGCCTAATGGAGATTCCATTATGGGCGAACAGGAGAAGTGCTTAGAGCGTCTCTATGATTTTAATGCAACAAGACCTTCGCAGGGCGAACTGAGAGAGCAGATGTTAAAAGAGATGTTTGCGGAAATCGGAGAGAACTGTTATATCGAACCTCCGTTTCATGCAAATTGGGGAGGCAGATATGTACATTTTGGAAAAGGTGTATATGCGAACTTTAACTTGACATTAGTGGATGATACAGCTATTTTTGTGGGAGACTATACGATGATTGGCCCGAATGTCGTGATAGCGACAGCAGGACATCCGATTCTTCCGGAACTTCGAGAGAAGGCGTATCAATATAATATGCCGGTACATATCGGACGCAATGTATGGCTTGGCGCAGGAGTGATTATTGTTCCGGGCGTTACGATTGGAGATAACGCAGTTATCGGTGCAGGAAGTGTAGTGACAAAGGATATACCGGCAAATGTTGTGGCTGCAGGAAATCCATGCCGCGTACTCCGTGAAGTGGGAGAACGTGACAGACAGTATTATTATAAAGACCGAAAGATAGATATAAGGATAGAGTAAGATGAATAGATTGAAAGAACGTTATATCGGAGATCGTGCATTTTATAAGATGATTCTTGTGATTGCGTTCCCGATATTATTACAGAATGGTATCACATGTTTTGTGGGATTGCTTGACAATATTATGGTGGGACAGCTTGGAACAGAGCAGATGTCCGGTGTTGCCATTGTCAACCAGCTCATAAATGTATTTAATTTGTGTATTTTCGGTTCTGTATCAGGTGCATCTATTTTCAGTGCACAGTTTTACGGACAGGGCAACCATACCGGTGTGCGTAATACGTTTCGATTTAAGCTTGTCTGTTGTATGGTGATTACGATTTTATGGATGCTGATTCTGATATTTGCAGGAGATAATTTAATTCATTTGTATCTAAATGATGGCAGTGCGCAGGAAATTGCACTGACACATAAGGCGGGGATGAATTATCTGGCGGTGATGCTGATTGGACTTATTCCATACACCATTACACAGATATATGCAAGTACACTACGAGAAACAGGACAGACGGTTCTGCCTATGATTGCAGGAATAGCAGCGGTGTTTACCAATCTTTTTTTGAATTATCTGCTGATATTCGGAAACTTTGGATGCCCGAAGCTGGGAGTTGTTGGAGCTGCAATTGGTACGATTGTTTCACGTTTTGTAGAGATGGGAATCGTGGTTATATGGACACATGCAAACAGCCAGCGCAATGTATTTATTCAGGGTGCATATCGCATGTTTGAAAAGGACGAACCGTGGATTCCGGTCAGCCTTGCAGGACAGATTATTAGAAAGGGAACACCATTGCTTGCAAATGAAGCATTGTGGTCTGTGGGACAGGCAATGCTTGCGCAATGCTATTCAATGCGTGGACTGAGTGCAGTGGCAGCGGTCAATATTTCTACAACAGTGTCAAATCTTTTTAACATTGTATTTATTGCATTAGGCAGTGCAATTTCAATTGTTGTGGGGCAACAGCTTGGTGCGGGCAACATGGATGAGGCAGTTGAAACGGATAGAAAGATGATATTCTTTTCTGTAGTATGCTGTGTTATTGTGGGTGGAGTGTTGTATTTGGTAGCTCCATTATTCCCGGAAATTTATAATACATCAGATGAGGTGCGAAGACTTGCAACAGAGCTGATACGTATTTCCTCGCTGTTTATGCCGTTGTACGCATTCTATCATGCATCCTACTTTACCCTTCGGACGGGTGGAAAGACGGTGATTACGTTCCTGTTTGACAGCTGCTACGTGTGGGCGGTCAATATTCCTGTGGCTTTTGTGCTGAGTCGTTTCACCGGAGTCAGTCTTGGAATGATATTCTTTCTCTGCCAAAGTGTCGAGATATTTAAGGCTATTTTGGGATTTGTTCTTTTGAAAAAGAAAGTATGGGTGAATAATATCGTAGATACGATTGGATAAAAAGAGGATATTGTATGAAGTTTTGCTCCATACAATATCCTCTTTTAACGTTTGGTATAAGGAATTGTGTTTCCTATACCGGAACTTACATGAAGTTCGTAGTCATCTGTGATAAAAATCGCCTCCGTGTCAGGCAGACTTTCGATAAGTGCCATGCCGTCTTCTAAGCCTAGAGAAAAGCAGGTGGTAGAGAGTGCATCTCCATCCACGGATTTGTCTGTGATAATCGTAACACCCAGAAGATTGTTCTCATAAGGATATCCGGTGTTTATGTCTAATATGTGATGATAACGTATGCCGTCTACGGTAAAGTATCGCTCATAAATTCCTGAGGACACGACTGTCTGATTCGTAACTTCCACGGTGGCAAGCACAGCACCATCTTCTGCAAAAGGTTTCTGAATGCCGACAACATAGGCATCACCGGTTTGCTTTGGTCCGAGAGCGAGAAAGTTACCGCCGAGATTGATAAAGCCGCTGGTAATTCCATTGATATTTAAAAATTCCTTCATACGGTCAGCAATATATCCTTTGGCGATGCCTCCCAAATCAATTTTGGCATCGGGATTTAACAGTGTAACTTCATTTCCGTCGATTTTGATGTTGTGGTAATCCACAGTGGAGAGGGCGGCAGTTATCTTGGAATCTGAAGGAATCATGTCAGCATTTGTTTCTTCTAACAATGCTTTGGTCGGGATATCCCACAGGTCAGAAAGCGTTCCGATGGTAATATCAAAGCGCCCATCACTGATAGCACCATAGGAAATGCCTTCCTGCAATAATTCGATGGTCTCATCATGTACTGTCACAGGAATGCCACCGGAAGCATTAATCTGTGAAATATCGCTGTCAGGAATGGTGTTGGAAAAATAATTTTCATACTGTTCTGCCAGCGAAAAACATTCATCCATGATTTCATCACTGACATCCTGATAAATTGTGACTGTGATAATCGTATTGAAGTAAAAGCCGGATTTGCTGACAGGTGCAGCATCTGATGTGCCGCAGCCGCTTAGAATCTGACAGATACAGAGCAGTATAACTGCAACTAATGTTTTCTTTTTTCTCATTTTAGCCCTCTATTAAAAATAAAAGTATAGTTAATGAAATAATTGTGGCGTTCTATAAAAATGTACCATAAAATTCTTAGTTCAACAATGAAATTTATATAGAAATAATTTTGCCATTTTTGCTAAGATATGATAGAGTTATACAGTATGATGCGTTATTTATATTTTGCGATAAGAGGACTAGAAGATGGAGCAGAAGAGTTTTTGTTTTAATGAGAAAAAGAGAGTTGTTGTAAAAATTGGTTCTTCTTCCCTTAATTACGAAGAAACCGGAAAACTGAATTTTACGAAGTTGGAACACTTAGTTAGAGAATTGTGCAATTTGAGAAATCGTGGTATGGATGTATGCTTAGTCAGTTCCGGAGCGATTGCAGCGGGCAGACAGACACTTGGGATGGAGGAACGTCCGAAGGATATCTCTACCAAGCAGGCTTGTGCTGCAGTAGGTCAGGCCAGGCTTATGATGATTTATCAGAGGTTGTTTGGCGAGTATAATCAGGTAGCAGGTCAGGTGCTTATGACGAAGAATACCATGGTTAATCCGGTGTCTCGTGAGAATGCCAAGAATACTTTTGACGAATTATTCCGTCTGGGTGTAATTCCGATTGTAAATGAAAATGATACCGTGTCTACATATGAGATGCAGTTCGGTGACAATGATACATTGTCTGCCATTGTAGCTTCTTTGATTAATGCAGATCTGCTGATTTTATTATCAGATATTGATGGACTGTTTACGGATGATCCGCACAAGAATCCGTCCGCGAAGCTGATTGAAGTGGTGGAGCATATGGATGCAGATATTTATGCGATGGCGAAGAGTTCTACCGGTAGCGATGTTGGAACCGGAGGTATGGCGACAAAGCTTACTGCGGCAAAGATTGCAACACATTCCGGGGCAGATATGATTATTGCAAATGGCAAGGATGTATGTATCTTACATCACATTTTTGATGATAGTTTTACCGGAACGATATTTAAGGCGGAGAAGAGAGAGACATTCCGCATCGAAGATTTTATATTAGAGTCGATAGGATAGCAGGAGTAACGATGAAACAGGAACAGATTGATAGAATTAATGAATTATACCGTAAATCTAAAGCGGAAGGACTGACAGAGTCAGAAAAAAAGGAACAGGATATGCTTCGTAAGCAGTTTGTCGCGGATGTGCGCGGAAATGTGCGGGCACAGCTGGACAATATTGACATGGTAAATGCAGATGGCTCTGTGGAGAATCTGGGTGAAAAGTATGGAAAGAGTAATAAGCTTTCCTAATACACCTAAGGAATTACGTTTACAGCATAAAAATCTGCGGCAAAGCATGGAACAGCATGAGGTTGTTCATGCGAGTGACAGAATATGTGAGAGGCTTTCGGAAGCATCATGGTATCAGAACAGCACATGGATTTATGGATACTATCCACTTGGCAAGGAAGTGGATTGTAGAAATTTTTTGGAGATGGCATTGTCTGCGGGAAAGCGGGTGGCACTGCCGCGCATGGCGACTGAACCGGCATTGGCAAAGGTGTACCATATGGATTTTTTTGAGATTTATTCTTTTGAACAGACGGTGGCAGGTAAATTTGGTGTGCTTGAGCCTGATGTCACTTGTTCTCTGGTACAGGAAAGAGAAGCGGTGGTACTTGTGCCCGGCGTTGTGTTTGACAAAAATGGGAATCGTTATGGTTACGGCAAAGGTTATTATGACCGTTATTTTGCAAGATTCCCGGAACTTTATAAGGTGGCTCTTGCATACGAGAATCAAATCGAAGAGGAACTTATCGTATCGCAGACGGATGTAAAGATGGACTGTATTTATACAGAGCAGAAGAGTCGGCTGCTGACAGAAAGGAAGAAAGACGATGGAATTATTGGAAATCTGTAAGAAAGCAAAGGAAGTAAGCAGACAGGTTGGAACATTGGATACGAATACCAAGAACCGTACCCTTTTGGCAGTGGCAGAGGCTCTTGTGGCTCATGCAGATGAAATTATAGCAGCCAATGAGCATGATTTGGCGCATGGAAGAGAAAATCATATGCCGGAGGGGCTTCTTGATCGTCTGATGCTGAACCACAGCCGTGTAGAACAGATTGCGGAGGGACTAAGACAGGTGGCAGACTTAGAAGACCCAATCGGTGAAGTGCTCTCCATGAAGAAACGCCCAAATGGTTTGATGATTGGTAAAAAGCGTGTTCCATTAGGGGTTGTCGGCATGATATATGAGGCACGTCCGAATGTGACTGTGGACGCGTTTGGACTTTGCTTTAAGACCGGCAATGCAGTTATTTTAAAAGGTGGAAGTGATGCAATTCATTCAAATATTGCGATTGTTTCAACAATTCAGAATGCATTGCAGGAGCAGGGAATTCCGCAGGAAGCGGTACTTCTGATAGAGGATACTTCGAGGGAAACTGCGGCTGCATTCATGAAGATGAATGGCTATGTGGATGTTCTGATTCCGAGAGGTGGAGCAGGACTGATTCAGGCAGTTGTAACGCAGGCGACAATTCCGGTGATTGAGACCGGAACTGGAAACTGTCATATTTTTGTGGATGAGACTGCTGATTTTACGATGGCGATTGACATTATCCGCAATGCGAAGACACAGAGAATCGGTGTATGCAACGCCTGTGAATCTCTGGTTATCCATGAGAATATCGTAGATGCATTTATGCCGCAGCTTGTACGTGCATTACAGGAAAAGGATGTGCTTGTACATGCAGATGAGAAGTGCCTGCATGCAGCACTTGATGAAAAATGTGGTGTGTCTGTCAGAGAGGAGCTTATCAAAGAAGCAACAGAAAAAGACTGGGGTACAGAGTATTTGGACTATGAGATTTCTGTAAAGACAGTTTCTTCTGTAGATGAGGCAATCGCACATATTAATCATTATAATACCGGGCATTCGGAAGCAATCATCACGAATGATTATGCACACGCGGAGAAGTTCCTGAATGAAATTGATGCAGCGTGTGTCTATGTCAATGCATCTACGCGTTTTTCAGATGGTTATGAGTTTGGCTTTGGCGCAGAAATTGGTATCAGCACACAGAAGCTGCATGCGAGAGGACCGATGGGATTAGAGGCACTTACAAGTACGAAGTATATTATTTATGGCAATGGACAGGTACGTGCCTAAGCAGGATAAGAAACAGTACAAGGGAGATCTGCTTGTGAAAAAAATGATAAGTGTAATGCTTGTCGTAGGGATGATGTTGTGTTTGGGAGGATGTAACGAAACTACATCAAATCCGATGGCAGACATGTATTATGATGATGAACAGCTAGGCAGCTATTACAGTGATTATGAAATGACGGAATGTACGCAGCAAATTTCCGGGGATCGGATTTCCGGAACGTATTGCGGATTTAATGGTATGGTTGCACTCTGGATATATGAAGATGATGGTGGCTTTCCGGTAGATGTGAAGTATTCGATGAATGTTTTGCAGGGAAAGGTAAAACTGATTTTATATTATACGGATGGCAGGAGTGTCTCTGTTGAGACGATTGAAGAATTTAATGAAAATTATGTCTCTGATAAGATGGTGGCTTCACCGATTGTATTAAGAGACGGACTTTCCTGTGTCAAGCTTGTTGGAACAGATGACGCAGAGGTAACATTTGAGATAGAGATAAAAAATGGCTCATATATCGGAGCCATGCAGTAAGTGAGGAATGAGAAACATGAAAAAGAAAAAGACATTGAGAGTTGAAATTATAGATAAGAAACAGATTCCTGAGACAGAACCGGAACGCCAGTATTATTTTATGGATATAGCAAAGGCTTATGTGGCACAGCTTGCAGAGAAAAAAGGTGCGCCGCTGACTTTTCATGTGACAACCTTTGGCTGTCAGATGAATGCGAGAGATTCAGAGAAACTGGTGGGAATCTTAGAGCGTATCGGCTACGTGGAGACAGATACAGAGAATGCGGACTTTGTTATTTACAATACCTGTACAGTGCGTGAAAATGCCAATAATAAGGTGTATGGACGACTTGGTATCCTGCAGAATTATAAGAAGAAAAATCCACATATGATGATTGGACTCTGTGGCTGTATGATGCAGGAACCGACTGTTGTAGAAAAGTTAAAAGAGAGTTACCGCTATGTAGACCTGGTATTTGGTACACATAATATTTATAAATTTGCAGAACTGATTGTTACCGCATTAGAGTCTAATACGATGACAATCGATATCTGGAAAGATACGGACAAGATTGTGGAGGACTTGCCAGTGGAGCGTAAGTATTCTTTCAAATCCGGCGTGAATATTATGTTCGGCTGCAATAACTTCTGTAGTTACTGTATCGTTCCTTATGTGAGGGGACGAGAGCGCAGCCGCGAACCGAAGGAGATTGTACGTGAGATAGAGCGTCTGGTGGCAGATGGAGTCGTGGAAGTTATGCTGCTGGGACAAAATGTCAATTCTTACGGTAAGAATCTGGAAAATCCAATATCTTTCGCACAGCTTTTGCAGGAAATCGAGAAGATTGAGGGCTTAGAGCGCATTCGCTTTATGACTTCTCATCCAAAGGATTTGTCCGACGAATTGATTGAAGTGATGAAGAATTCCAAGAAGATTTGTAATCATCTGCATCTTCCGTTACAGTCAGGAAGCAGCCGAATCTTAAAGATTATGAACCGTCATTACGATAAAGAGCATTATTTGGAACTTGTAGATAAGATTCGTGCGGCAGTGCCGGACATTGCGTTGACGACTGATATTATCGTAGGATTTCCTGGAGAGACGGAAGAAGATTTTGAGGAGACATTGGATGTAGTGCGCAAGGTACGTTACGACAGTGCATTCACGTTTATTTATTCTAAGCGTACAGGCACTCCGGCGGCAGCTATGGAAGAACAGATACCGGAAGATGTGGTAAAAGATCGTTTTGACCGTCTGCTAAAGGAAGTGCAGAAAATTTCTGCGGAAAAGGCAGGAGAACTGACCGGACAGACACTTCCGGTGCTTGTGGAAGAGCAGAATGAACAGGATGCAAATCATGTGACAGGCCGTTTGAGCAACAATTCTGTGGTACATCTGCCTGGAACAGCAGATATGATTGGTAATATTTATCAGGTGAGGCTGGAAGAGTGCAGAGGATTTTATTATGTTGGAAAAGTCAACGAATAAAAACGACAAACTTTTTTTGAAAGTGGCGGCGTTTATCATTGTCGTTCTGCTTGTGATTTCTTTTTTCCTGAAGGGAGAGCAGGGAGCACAGGTTGTTGTCACTGTGAGCGGGGAAGTTTATGGCACTTATTTGCTTAGCGATGAACAGGAGATTCCGATTGTGATAGACGGTGTTACGACAAATCTGCTTGTGATTAAAGACGGAGAAGCGGATATGACAGAAGCTGACTGCCCGGACAGGTTATGTGTACATCAGGCATCCATTTCTAAAAATAACGAGATGATTGTCTGTCTGCCGAATCAGATTGTGGTACAGGTGACAAGCAATGAAGAAAGCGAGGTTGATTCAATTGCGAAATAAAGTTGCATACCTTGGCGTCTTTTTGGCACTGGCGTTAATCTGCAGCTATGTAGAGTCACTGATTCCGTTTTATTTTGGTGTTCCGGGGGTAAAGCTTGGATTGACCAATGTGGTGATAGTGCTGATGCTGTACTGTGTTGGGACGAAAGAAGCATTTACAGTGTCTGTGCTGCGTGTTGTACTGGCAGGATTTATGTTTGGAAATATGTTCAGTATTTTATACAGCCTTGCAGGAGGCTTACTGAGTTTTTTGATAATGTGGCTGTTAAAACGCACGAAAAAGTTTGGTGTGCTGCCAATCAGCATTAGTGGTGGCATTGCACATAATATCGGTCAGATTATCGTGGCGGCAAGTATTGCTCAAAATTACAATGTATTCTACTATGTGCCGGTACTGCTCATAGCAGGCATTGTTACAGGCTTTTTGATTGGGGTGACGGTACAGGAACTGATAAAGCGAATCGGTAGCCAATTTAGGAGGAAATAAGATGTATTCATATATCAAGGGCATTTTGACGGATATGGAAGAGGATTTAGTTGTTGTGGAAGCTGGAGGCATTGGCTATAACATCTACACGACAGGGCAGACATTTGATTATCTGCCGTCCATTGGTGAAGAAGTAAAACTATATACTTATCTGAACGTCAGGGAAGATGCCATGATGTTATACGGGTTTCTGACAAAGGATGATTTGCGGGTATTTAAACTTCTGATAGGAGTGAGCGGCATCGGCCCGAAGGGAGCGCTTGCAATTCTTTCAGTGATGACGACGGATGATTTACGTTTCGCTGTGTTAGGTGAGGATGCAAAAGCGATTGCAAAAGCTCCGGGAATCGGAGCAAAGACGGCACAGCGTTTGATTTTAGAACTGAAGGATAAGTTCTCCTTGGAGGATGCATTTGAACAGAAGCTTCAGAATGTCACGGCAAAGAATGAGAATGTGGATGAAATAAAAAGCGCGAAAAATGAAGCTGTGCAGGCACTTGTGGCACTTGGCTATTCTTCTTCGGAGGCATTAAAAGCTATCGGTGATGTGGAAATTACAGCGGATACCGATGTTGAGGATATTTTGAAAGCGGCATTGAAGAATATGGCGTTTATGTAAAAGGGGTCAAAGAGTATGGAGAAACGTGTCATTTCCACTCAGGTACAGGAAGAAGACATTAAAATCGAAAAGAGCCTTAGACCACAGACGCTGGATGATTATATCGGACAGCAGAAGGCTAAGGAGAATTTAAAAGTTTATATTGAAGCTGCAAAGGCGAGAGGAGAGTCGTTAGACCACGTGCTTTTCTATGGTCCTCCGGGACTTGGCAAGACTACACTTGCCGGAATAATTGCAAATGAGATGGGAACGCACATGAAGATTACTTCCGGTCCTGCAATCGGAAAGCCGGGAGAGATGGCAGCGATTCTTAGTAACCTGCAGGAAGGAGACGTACTTTTTGTAGATGAGATTCATCGTCTGAATCGTCAGGTAGAGGAGGTTCTCTATCCGGCGATGGAAGATTATGTTATCGATATCATGATTGGGAAAGGTGCAACTGCGCGTTCTATCCGGCTTGATTTGCCTAAGTTTACGCTTGTGGGTGCTACGACGAGAGCAGGACTTTTATCAGCACCGCTCCGTGACCGGTTTGGGGTAGTTCATCATCTGGAGTTTTATACCGTGGATGAATTAAAGACGATTATTCTTCATTCGGCAGAGACGCTGGGCGTAGAGATTGATGAAGAGGGAGCATATGAGATGGCGAGACGTTCCAGAGGAACTCCGCGTCTTGCAAACCGTCTGTTAAAGCGTGTGCGTGACTTTGCACAGGTAAAATACGATGGAAAAATCTCTAAGGAAGTCGCTTCTTTTGCATTGGATTTGCTGGAAGTGGATAAGATGGGACTCGACCAGAGTGACCGAAACATCTTAAAAGTTATGATAGAAAAGTTCGCCGGCGGGCCGGTAGGACTTGACACATTAGCGGCGGCAATCGGCGAAGATGCAGGAACGATTGAGGATGTTTACGAACCTTATCTGGTTAAAAACGGCTTTATCAACCGTACACCAAAGGGGCGCGTGGTAACAGACTTCGCATATCAGCATTTTGGATTGGAAAAGTAGTTGCTTTTCCTCTGATATGCCATTATAATATACTATATATTGTGAGTATTTATACTTACATCGGGTACATCTGGTATCTGATAAGGGAGGATGCAGGTTATGTCAGAGAAGACAAGCGCCGAGGTAATCATTGGTGGTAAGGTATATACTTTAAGCGGATATGAAGGTGAGGAGTATCTGCAGAGAGTTGCTACTTACATTAATAATAAAATTAATGAATTTAATGGCATGGAAGAATTGAGACGTTTTCCAAGCGATATGAAAGCGACACTGTTACAGCTTAATATTGCGGATGATTATTTCAAAGCCAAAGCGCAGGTGGAGAAGTTAGAGCAGGAGATCGAACAGAAGGATAAGGAGATTTACGACTTAAAGCATGATTTGATTTCCAATCAGATTAAGGCAGAGAGCGATGAAACGGCTCGTAAGGAGCTTGAGGCGGAGAACCGGGAACTCTTGCTGAATAAAGCAAAGCTTGAGGCGAGCTTAGAGGATGCTTTGCTTGGCAAAGTGTCTGCAAAGTAGAGATTATATATGAGGATAAAACGGGGACGGAGAGATTACTTTTTCGTCCCTTATTCTTTAGAATTGACAGAAAGATTCCCATGAGGAAGGATAGCGATATGGCAGAGCAGATAAGTAAAAAAGAAATTGAAATTTTAGCACCGGCTGGCTCTTTTGAGACATTTCAGGCGGTAATTCGTGCAGGTGCAGATGCGGTTTATCTGGGAGGAAGTCGATTTGGTGCAAGAGCCTATGCGAATAATTTTGATGAAGAGGAATTGCTGCGGGCAATTGATTATGCACATATACATGGGAGGGAAGTCTATCTGACCGTCAATACACTTTTCAAAGAAGAAGAAGTAAATGAAAAGTTGTGTGCATATTTGCGCCCTTACTATGAACAGGGATTAGATGCAGTGATTGTGCAGGATATGGGAGCGTTGGCAGTAATCCGTCGCGAGTTCCCGGATATGGATATTCATACAAGTACACAGATGACCGTGACGGGGGTTTATGGTGCTTCTTATATGAAGGAGCTTGGCGCAAGCCGGGTTGTCACTGCGAGGGAAATGTCATTGAGTGAGATACGCCGCATCCATGAGGAAGTGGGGGTTGAAATTGAGACATTCGTGCATGGTGCACTCTGTTATTGCTATTCGGGACAGTGTCTGCTCAGCAGTATGCTCGGTGGCAGAAGCGGTAACCGCGGCAGATGTGCACAGCCATGCCGCCTGCCATATGAAGTATATGATGATAAGAAACAGCGTATCAAAACCAGCGGTAATTATGTGCTCAGTCCTAAAGATTTATGTGGCATCGAGAGTATTCCGACGCTATCCGAGAGCGGAGTGTATTCTTTTAAGATTGAGGGACGAATGAAGCAGGCGGAGTATGCGGCAGGTGTTGTATCGGTATACCGCAAATATGCAGATAAGTATCTGCATGAATTAAACGAAGCACGTGCAAAGGGAATGCCGGAAACTGAAGCCAGAGCAGAGGCAAAGGTGCATTATCAGGTTAAAAAGTCTGATATGACAAAGCTTCTTGATATGGGAAATCGCAGTGGATTTACGGATGGATATTATCATAAGAATAACGGCAAGGACATGATTACACTCGGAAAACCGAATCATGCAAAGACGAATGAAAGCTTACAGGAAGAAATCCGTGAGCGCTATGTGCATGCTAAGGCAGAAGGTTTAGAATTAAAAGAAAAAATCAATGGAATCTTAAGATTAAAAAAAGAATTTCCTGCTACAATAGAGTTGTCAATGAATGATGTACATATCTCTGTATCGGGGGATGCAGTACAGTCTGCACGCAATCAGCCACTCTCCGGAGAAAAGGTAGAGACGAGCATGCGAAAGACCGGAAACACACCGTTTGTTTTTGAACATCTTACGATTGATATGGATGCAGATATATTCATGCCTGTACAGGCGATTAATCAATTGCGCAGAGAAGCGTTAGAACAGTTAGAGACAGCATTGCTGGCGGATAAGCGAAGAATATACAGCAAGGCTGATAAGCCTTGGATTGCGACAAAGACAGACAGCTTTTCACAGGAAAACTATATCGTTTCTGTTGAGAGTCGCAGACAGGCGAGGGCAGCGCTGCGCAGTACTTTTGTGAATGCCATTTACTATGACAGCAGTTGCTATGACAGGGCAACCATGTTTGCACAGCTTAAGGAGGATATAGAGGCATCCCATGAAGCGCAGAAGAAAGCGTATTTCATACTGCCGGCAATTTTCCGTGGAAGAACTGCTGATTTTTATAAAAAGTATCTGGAGACATTTTTGACATTAAAACCGGATGGTGTGGTGGTAAAAAGCTATGATGCGGCTGCGTTTGCGCATAAGCATCTTGCTTCTCATATGGAGATTGTACTAGACCATAGTATATACGCGTGGAATTCGGAAGCAAAAAGTTTGCTTGCGGGAATGAATCCGGTACGCGATACGATTCCGTTGGAATTAAATCGCAGGGAAATCGCAGACAGAGACAATACTGCCAGTGAGGCGGTTATCTACGGATATCTGCCATTGATGACATCGGCACAGTGTGTACATGCGAACACAGGAACCTGTGATAAGAGCAGTACCACTGCTTATCTCAAAGACAGATATGGAAAGTATTTTCCGGTGAAGAACCATTGCAGTGAATGTTATAATACAATATATAATACAACACCGTTAGTTTTATTCGGTGCGCATGACGAATTTAAGAAAATGGGTATCACAACATATCGTATTTCATTTACGATAGAAGAGGAGAAACAGGTTTCTGACATACTAGACGTATGTGAGGAGTCGTTTGTGCTTGGCAGACATGATTTCAAGGAATTACTTACATGTGAATATACAAATGGGCATTATAAGCGAGGGGTAGAATAGTTGTATGACGAATATAATCGTGGAGATATCAAAGTATTTGATTATCGTGTTGTTTGCCTGCTACACGTATGAATGCTTTTCTGCATTTCGAGGAAAGCTTAGTGAGGAAAAGAAAAATAAAATATTTAAACGGCAGATGATTCTTATGTATTTGATTCATCTGGATGCCTACCTTGCAATCTATGCGGTAACGGATGATGTACTCATGATTATTTTCTTTGCATTTCAGATGATTTTCGTGTTAATTACGGTTTCGTGCTACCAACTGCTTTATACAGGTGCATCAAGACTGCTAATCAACAATATGTGTATGCTTCTGGATGTCGGATTTGTCATGTTAAGCCGTCTGTCTTTTGATAAGGCAGTGCGCCAATATCTGATTGCGGTGGCTGCGATGGTTGCGACACTGATTATTCCGGTATTGATTCGTAAGGTGAGATTTGTCCGCAAACTGACATGGCTGTATGCAATTGTTGGTATTGCTGCGCTTGGAGTGGTTGCGGTTTTGGGTGCAACGAGTTATGGCGCAAAGCTGTCCATTACAGTGGCAGGAATATCGATTCAGCTCAGTGAATTTATCAAGATTATTTTTGTTTTCTTTGTGGCAGGTATGCTTCATGAGAAAACTGATTTTAGACAGGTATGTATTACCACGGTAGTAGCTGCAATTCATGTATTGATATTGGTTGCCTCTAAGGATTTGGGTGGTGCCTTAATCTTTTTCTTTACGTATTTGATTATGCTTTACGTGGCGACACGCAAGATTTTCTACCTGGCGAGCGGCATGATGGCGGGAAGTATCGCGGCTGTTGTGGCGTACAATCTGTTTGCACATGTGCGTGTGCGTGTGCTGGCATGGTCAGATCCTTTGAGTGTGATTGATAATGAAGGATATCAGATTTGTCAGTCGCTGTTTGCGATAGGAACCGGAGGCTGGTTTGGAGTCGGCTTATATCAGGGGATGCCGGAGAAGATTCCGGTTGTCGAGCAGGATTTCATTTTTTCTGCGATTTCAGAAGAAATGGGAGGAATCTTTGCGATATGTCTGCTGATGGTCTGTGTGAGCTGCTTTTTAATGATTTTAAACATTGCGATGCAGATGAAGAACCAGTTTTATAAGCTTGTGGCATTAGGACTTGGCACAGTGTACGGATTTCAGGTGTTTCTGATGGTGGGTGGTGTCACAAAGTTTATTCCGTCCACAGGTGTTACACTGCCGTTAGTCAGCTATGGCGGAAGTTCACTATTATCCACGATGATAATGTTTGCTATCGTGCAGGGATTGTATATTCTTAGACAGGATGAGGGAAATGCAAATGGCGAAAGAACCGCAAAACGAAGAAAAACAGGGTTTGATGAAGAGGTTGAGGACTTATCTTGACAGTACCTCTGCACCAAAGAATAATAAAAAAAATAAAGAATTTGCAGTTGTGACATATTCGTTTCTGGTGTGCTTTTTGTGTCTGATGGGATATTTTGTATATTTTCAGTATGCCAAGAGTGAGGAGTTTATCAATAATCCTTACAATAAGAGACAGGAACTTTTTGCGAGAAATGTTGTCCGGGGAGAAATACGTTCGGCGGACGGAGTCACACTGGCAGAGACTCTTACAGACGAGGACGGCAATGAGACGCGTTTTTACCCGTATGGACGAATCTTTGCCCATGTTGTCGGGTATTCAACGCATGGAAAAACCGGTATAGAGGAACTGGCAAACTTCAGTCTGCTTCGTTCTAATATTTTTTATGGAGAAAAGGCACTCAGCAGTTTGCGTAACGAGAAGAGTCCGGGTGACAGCGTAGTTACGACACTGGATTATGAGCTGCAGCTGCGTGCATTTGATGCACTTGGAACTTATGATGGTGCTGTGGTAGTGATGGAACCTGAAACAGGCAGGATTCTTGCGATGGTTTCCAAGCCGGATTACGACCCGAATTATATCGCGGAGGACTGGGATGAGATGGTATCGGAGGAGAGTGACAGTTCTGCGCTATTAAATCGTGCAACGCAGGGACTTTATCCGCCGGGGTCTACATTTAAAATTATTACTACATTAGCTTATATTCAACAGCATCCTGATTATGCGGAGTATGTGTATCAGTGTGATGGTTCATACACGCTGAATAATAAAACAATTCACTGTTATAAGAATAAAAGTCATGGTACGGAAGATTTGAAGGAAGCTTTTGCACATTCCTGTAATTCGGCATATGCTTCTCTTGGTATGACACTGGATATTGATTCGTTTGCAAAATTGTGCGACAGCCTGCTGTTTAATCAAAATCTGCCAACGACCTTTGATACCTCTAAAAGCAGCTTTGTATTGTCTGCCGGAGATAGGACTTCTACGGTAATGGAGACGACAATCGGTCAGGGTAAAACACTTGTGACACCATATCATATGGCGCTTATCACCAGCGCGATTGCAAATGATGGTGTTTTAATGCGTCCATATATGATTGACCGTATAGAGGATGATTATGGCAACTTGGTTGAAGCATATGAGCCGCTGGAATATGCAACGCTTATGTCAGAGGAAGAGGCGGCACTTTTGCAGGAATATATGCGCGCGGTTGTGGAAGAGGGAACAGCGACTAAGCTATCCAATGAGAATTATGAAGTTTACGGAAAAACCGGGTCTGCAGAATTTTCTTCCAGTTCTGATTCGACACATTCTTGGTTTGTCGGTTATGCGCATCAGGATGGCAAAAAAGATATCGCGGTTGCAATTATCGTGGAGGATTCCGGTATTGGCAGTGAGTATGCAGTGCCGATAGCACAGGAAATTTTTGACCAATATTATATTCAGATAGAGTAATTTTCATGGAAAGCAGGAGAGAAATAAATGAGTAAAATATATGATGTAATTATTATCGGAGCAGGTCCGGCAGGTCTGGCTGCAGGACTTTATGCAGGAAGAAGCAGACTGGATACTTTGATTATCGAGAAAGGGAGAGATGGCGGACAGATTGTAACCACAGACGAAATCGAAAATTATCCGGGACAGTTGATAGAAGGAGAAAGCGGACAATCTCTGATTAGCAGAATGTCTGAGCAGGCAAAAAAGTTTGGTGCCGAGCGTGTGACGGATACTGTAAACGAGGTTGTAGTAGATGGTGACATCAAAAAAGTAATCTGTTTAAGTGCAGTTTATGAGGCTCGTGTAATCATTATTGCGACAGGTGCAGCACCGAAAGAAATCGGCTGTACAGGTGAGAAAGAATTTAGAGGAAAAGGTGTGTCTTATTGCGCAACCTGTGATGCATTTTTCTTTAAGGGCTTAGAAGTATTTGTGGTAGGCGGTGGTGATGCGGCAGTAGAGGAGGCTATGTATTTAACAAAGTTTGCCCGTAAAGTCACGCTGATTCACCGCAGAGATGAGCTGCGTGCAGCAAAGTCGATTCAGGAAAAGGCATTTGCGAATTCAAAACTGGAATTCATGTGGAATACAGTTGTCGAGGAACTTCATGGTGATGGCATTCTCTCGGCGATGACAGTCAAGAATGTTAAGACGGGTGAAACTATAAGAATTGAAGCAGATGAAAAGGATGGAATGATGGGCGTGTTTGGATTTGTCGGATATCATCCATGTTCAGAACTGTTTATCGATAAGGTTGAGATGGAGAATGGATATATTCTCACAGATGAAGATATGCACACAAATGTTGAGGGAGTATATGCGGCTGGGGACATTCGCAAGAAAAGTCTGCGTCAGGTCGTGACCGCAGTGGCAGATGGCGCGATAGCAGCTATGCAGGCTGAACATTATATTTCACATAGATAGAAAATTGTCTGGTGAAGTGACTGGTTTTATATACTTAAAAAATCAAAATCTGCACACATGAAACTCTCAGCAGGCAGTTGCACGGAAGACGAAAAAGTATTATACTAAACCTAAATTTGACAACCACACAGGAGGTATTGCAGTGATCGAAGCAACGAGTTGTGGTGGTGTAGTAATATTCCGTGGTAAAATACTGCTTTTATACAAGAATTATAAGAATAAGTATGAAGGCTGGGTGTTGCCAAAGGGGACTGTTGAGGCAGGCGAAGAATATAAGGATACTGCAATGCGTGAAGTGCAGGAAGAGACCGGTGTGAAAGCAGCAATCATCAAGTATGTCGGTAAGAGCCGGTATTCGTTCGCGGTGCCGGAGGATACCGTGGAGAAGGAAGTTCATTGGTATCTCATGATGTCGGACAGTTATTACAGCAAACCACAGAGAGAAGAATTTTTTGTGGATTCCGGATACTATAAGTTTCATGAAGCATATCATCTGCTCAAGTTTCCGAATGAGAAGCAGATATTAGAGAAAGCTTACAATGAATATTTGGAATTAAAGAGGAGTAATTTGTGGGGAAATCACAAATACTTTTAATGATGAGGAGTGAGATTGCAAGCGTACATGACATGGCATGAGAATTTGTATGTAGGTGAGAGCATCGTACATAAGACAAATAAAATTAAATGGAAGATATGCCATAATGCGGGACAGTTAAGCATTTATGTCATTGCGTTGGCATCGAATGGGCAAAATCTGCTGGATATTATTCCGGCACAGGAATTGATGCAGAAAGGCTATCCCAAGCAGAATCTTTATATTGTTGGACTGGCGAAGGGATATGAGGAAGCGGTGGAGGTGGCAGTGTCGATTGTGGATGAGGTGTATCAGACAACCGGAACATTTGCAATCAAAAGCTATTTGACAGCGGGAAAGTAAGCAGGAGGATGAATGTCGGTCATATTATTTATACTTAAGTTAATCGGAATCATCCTGCTGGTATTGCTGGGAATCTTTGTTACACTGCTTTTACTGGTGCTTTTCGTGCCGATACGTTATTATGTGTCGGGAGAGCTGGAAACGGAGATGAAAGTACATGCAAAAGTCACGTGGCTGCTGCATTTGATATCATTTGTTGTTGACTATGAGAAGGGCGAAGCTGTGACTTCTCTTCGCATCTTAGGAATCCGTAAGAAGGCAAAGACAAAAAGCACTTTAGAGGATGCAGCTTTGGATGAATTGCCCGTGGATGAGCCGGAAGAGAAGCTGGAAACTGAGCAGACGGATAAGGCACGGGCAGAGACGAGTGCATCAGATGAGACAGCGGCATCACGGAGCGTGTCCGGTTCACAAGAAGAAAGCATTAAAAAGCCATCACGAATACAGAAATTTTTAGATACAGTGCGAAGATTAAAGAATGCGCTAGGGCAGTTGCGCGGGAAGGTTTCTTCGGTAAAAGAAATTATCACGGACGAGGCAAACCACAGGGGGGTGAAAGCTGTTTTAGTTGAATTGGGATATCTGCTTAAGCACTTCAAATTTCGGAAGCTTGTTACGGATTTGAGATTTTCGGCTGGAGATCCCGCTGCGACAGGACAGGCGATGGGCGTTATGTGCTTGTTCCCGGTTTTGTATCGATATCAGGTAAGTGTCATACCGGATTTTGAGACAGATGAGTTCTATATAAAGGGAACGTTTGAGATAAAAGGACATGTGCGGACGGTGCATCTGGTTGTAGCATTATTACATCTTTGGAAAAAGAAGGAAGTACGTGATTTGGTAAAGAAATTACTTGATAAATAGATAGAAATATACAGTATAGAAAGGAAGGTTGCAAAATGGCAGACAATAGTTTTAACACAACCGTGGAATCTTTATTTAAGGGAATGGACAGCTTTATTACAACAAAGACTGTTGTGGGAGATGCAATTCATATTGGTGATACGATTATTCTTCCGCTGGTAGATGTATCATTCGGTGTTGCTGCGGGTGCTTTTTCCCAAGATAAGAAGAATAACGGAGCCGGAGGTATGGGCGGTAAGATTATGCCGAGTGCGGTGCTGGTAATTCAGAATGGTACAACAAAGCTTGTCAATATTAAGAATCAGGATGGAGTGACCAAGATTCTGGATATGGTTCCGGATTTCGTAAACAAATTTACTTCCAAAAATGATTCGGCAGTGCAGAATGCTCCGACAGAGGAGGAGAAAGCGGCCAAGGAAGCTGCTGGTAAGGAGATGGAAGAAATCCTTGCAGATTCTGTGAATAAAGAGGAAAAGGGTGAATATTAGAATTTACTCAATTTTATAATTGTATACAACAAAGCACAAAGAAAGCATATATTATATCAATATATGCTTTTTTGTGAGGTTATTATGAAACGGATGTTAGGATTTGCATTGTTTTGTTTTTCAATGGGAATGTTGGTTATGCTTGTCCTTCACAATCGTTTCTTTGGTTTTATACTGCTTATCATTACCATGATAGCAGGCTATTTACTTTTTTGCTGTGATGAATGTTAAAAAAATTTAAGCCTTATGCGAGAATTTGCTTTACACAAGCAGCGATAGCATCATCCTTGCAGTTGGCAAAGAAGTATTCCTGGAATTTCTCTCCGCTGAGTGCACCGACAACAAGTTCATGGTCTAATTCTTTTAAGATTGAGATGATGTCACGGTGTGTCACTTTTTTGACTTCGTCAAGAATCTTCTTGTTACGCTGCTCAGGAACGACACGCTCCTTTGGATAACCGCCGCCGCCCGGAGTACTAAAAAGTTTTTCAAAGATGTAGGAGAGGTTTAATTCGCTTCCCCAGCCGAAATGCTCAGCAAATGGAAGAGCGAGACAGTTTCCGTCATTTACCTGAGAAAACAGATATGCGTCAAGCGGAGATTGTGCATGACCACAGAGGACATTTGGAAAGGCATTGCAGGCAAGCATTGCACCTTCGCCTGTACCACAGCCTGTGATAACAAAGTCAGCAGCACCGGAGTTTAACAATACAGCGGCAAGAATACCGTTCTGTACATAAGTGAGAGAGTGGCTGTCTTCAGCAGAGTACATACCATAGTTGAATACTTCATGTCCCATTGGTTCTACCACAGATTTTAAGGTGGAGCAGATTAATTCATTTTTTGCAGCCTGGCTGTTTTCGTTTATCAATGCAATTTTCATGATGTTTTTCGTTCCTTTCTACATTAAATCGGTCATGGCGATTCCGTCCATGTCGTCAAAGTCCTGATTTTCTCCAACCATACCCCAGATAAATGTATAAGCCTGTGTACCACAACCGGAGTGGATAGACCAGCTTGGGGATATAACTGCCTGTTCATTACGCATTACAATGTGGCGTGTTTCAGTCGGCTCACCCATATAGTGCATAACAAGGGCATCCTCCGGCATATCAAAGTACAGATAAACTTCCATACGTCTGTCATGTGTGTGGCTTGGCATTGTGTTCCAAACGCTTCCCGGCTCAAGCTTTGTCATGCCCATTTCTAACTGGCAGCTTTCTACCTGACCTGGGAGGATATACTTGCAGATGGTTCGGTGGTTAGCTGTCTCCAAAGAACCGAGTTCTACTTTGTTGCTGTCTTTTATAATGACTACGCCATCCTCAGGTGTTCCTTCCGGCTTGATGAGGACAGTAGGACAAGTTCTATGTGCAGGAGCGCTGTTTAAATAGAATTTTGCAGGAACAGAAGCATCATCGCTTGCAAAAGAAATATCTTTGGAACCCATGCCAATGTACATTCCTTCTTTATGTTCCACGTGATATACTTTTCCGTCAATTGAGATAGTTCCGGCACCGCCGATATTGATGACGCCAAGTTCGCGGCGCTCGCAAAAGTATTGTGCGCGAAGTTCGTCACCGGCAGTAAGATTTAAGACTTCTTTTACCGGTACAGCTGAACCGGTGATAATGCGGTCAATGTGGCTGTAGACTAATTTGATGATATCCGGCTGAAATAAATCATCAATTAAAAATTCTTCTCTTAAACGCTCAGTAGTGTAATGTTTGACATCCCTTGGAGATGCGGCTGTTCTAAGTTCCATGATATGTATTCTCCTTTATAATAGATTTTATCAAATAAACTGCCCGGAGAAAACTCCGGGCAATCTTTTGAACACTTATATTACTTAGAAACCTCTAAGTTAAAACCGAAGTATTTCACTGCATTGTTGTAGCAGATTCCTTTTACGATTTCCTCTAAAGTATCGTAATCTGCCGGGAACTCTCCGTTCTCAACCCAGTTTCCGATTAAGTTGCAGAGAATTCTGCGGAAATAATCGTGACGAGTATAGGAGAGGAAACTTCTGGAGTCAGTCAGCATTCCGACAAATCCGGAGAGATTTCCAAGGTTTGCAAGAGAAATCATCTGATCCTCCATACCCACTTTGTGATCATTGAACCACCATGCAGAACCCTGCTGAATCTTAGCAACAGCAGTAGAATCCTGGAAGCATCCGAGGATTGTACCGATTGCCTGATTATCGTTTGGATTCAAGCTGTAAATGATAGTTTTTGGAAGATTACCGTCTTTGTTCAAAGCATTCAGGTAGTCTGCAAGGTCAGCAGAAGGAGCGTAGTTGTTGATGCAGTCATATCCTGTGTCAGGTCCTAATTTGTCAAACTGCGGCGTGTTGTTGTCGCGCTTGCAGCCGTAGTGAAGCTGAAGTACCCAGTTACGCTTAGCATATTCTTTGCCGACAAAAATCATAAATGCAGTCTTGAACTTAAGTTCTTCCTCGCGTGTAATAGCGCCACCGCTGAGTCTCTTAGCAAAGATTGCTTCGATTTCTTCCGGAGTTGCTTGCTCATACATGACATATTCAAGACCATGGTCGGAAACACGGCATCCCATGGAAGCGAAGAAGTCCATACGAATAGTCAAGGCTTTACAAAGGTCTGCAAAAGTGCTTATTTTGACCCCGGACACTTCAGAGAGTGTTGCGATATAATCTAAGTAAGTAACTTTTTCGAGATTCATAGCCTTGTCAGGTCTCCAGGATGGAAGAACTTGTACATCAAAAGAAGAATCTTCAGCGATTTTCTTGTGCCACTCTAAGGAATCAACCGGATCGTCTGTGGTACCGATTAATGTAACATTAGACTGTCTGATGATGTTGCGGACAGACATGTCAGGGTCAGCGAGACGCTTGTTGCAAAGCTCCCATACTTCTTCTGCAGTGTTTTTATTAAGAACGCCTGTATATCCGAAGTACTTCTGCAATTCTAAGTGGCTCCAGTGGAAGAGTGGGTTGCCGATGGCTTTGCCAAGAACCTCTGCCCATTTTAAGAATTTTTCCTTATCAGATGCATCACCTGTGATAAAACGCTCATCAACACCGCAGGAACGCATGAAGCGCCACTTGTAATGATCTCCGCCGAGCCATACCTGAGTGATGTTTTCAAACTGGCGATCCTCATAAATCTCCTGTGGATTGATGTGACAGTGATAATCCAGAATAGGTGTAAGACTAGGATCTGCGTAATCGAAATACAGCTTTTGTGCAGTCTCTGTCTGTAATAAGAAGTTTTTGTCCATAAATTGTTTCATAGTGTTTCCCTCCATATTTATTTTGAAAAAAATTAGAACAAGGTTGTTCCGCGCTTAATCAGCTTGCCGGAAAAGATAGATTTTTTAGGCATTTCCTCATTAGAAAGTACGCCGAGTAATGTCTGCACCAGCTGATGTGTCTGTGTTTCAAGACGATTATCCACGGAAGTCAGTTCCGGTGTACAGCATGTGGTCAGCATGGAATTGTTGTAACCAATGACGGATAAATCATTCGGAACATCAAGACCTTTGCGCAAAGCGTATTTCATGGCACCGATTGCAAGGGGGTCTTCGGATGCGATGACACCATGGAACGTAATTTTCTTTTTGGCGAGGCGTTCCACGAAGTCTGCAACATCATCCATCTGCTGCGGGTCACCTTTATAAAAATGAATACGCTTTTCGTAATCTGAAATATGACGAGCTTCCATAGCGGCTTTGAAACCATTTAATTTCTTGTCACCGCTGTATGAATTGGAGTTATACAGATAAAGTATATCTTCGATTCCTGCATCCAACATAGAAGAGGCTGCATCAAACATGGTTGTGTAATCGTCACAAAGTGTGCTGTATACGTTTGGATAATCAAATGATGCATTCAGCAGCATAATTGGAACCTGAGCCGAAACATCCATAATATACTGGTTCTCATCCTCTGTGGTACCGATGAAGTTGGAGCCTACGAGAATGACAGCATCTACTTTTTTGGAAAGAATCAAATTCAGGTAGTTCTTCTTGATGTCCAGATTGTAACCGGTACAGCATAGAAGTGATTCGTAACCGTTCGCCTGAAGTTCCTGTTCTAGATAGTAGACTGCCTTGGCAAGGAAAAGGTCGGAAGAATCCGCACACAAAATACCAATCGTCTGCAAAGAACGAAGCCCCATCCCACGGGCAAAAGCGTTGGGAGTGTAGTCATATTTTTCGATAATGTCCATTACCTTTTTACGAGTAGATGGCCGAACCTTATCGCTCCCGTTCAGGACACGCGATACGGTGGCAATGGATACGCCGGCCTTCTTTGAGATGTCATAAATCGTCATGTTATATTATCCTCTGCTTTCTAAGAATGATACTTTCATACATTCTTACATGCGCTGTAGTACTTATAAATTGTAACAATGAAAGCAGTTTCATTGCAAGCGCTTCTATTATACAATATTGAAAAACAGAAAGCAATATTAGAAATCAAGAAAAAGACAAAAATGCTAAAATGCTATGGAGAAATTACTGCGAAATAGAAAAAAATTACTAAATTATGCAAAATTACATATTGACTAATTGATGAAAAGATGTAAGAATAAAGTGTGTAAACGCTTACATAGCAACAAAGCGTTGCACAAATTAAGCTTACAGGAGGATGGAATGGATACATTAAACAGAAAACAGACTGGCAAAGTAGAGAGACCAATCAAAGTTTTACAGTTTGGAGAAGGCAATTTCCTTCGCGCGTTCGTCGATTATATGATTGACATTGCAAATGAACAGGGCGGATTTAATGGAGATGTCGTTCTGGTGAAACCGATTGAGTTTGGCTCATTAGATAGATTTCACGAACAGGAATGCCAGTATACCGTACAGCTTCGCGGTATTGTAGATGGGGAGCCGAAACGTATTAACCGTATCGTGACAAGTGTTGCAGATGCTGTAGATGCATACGGAGAATATGAAAAATATGCAGCGTATGCAAAGCTGGACACACTTCGATTCATTGTTTCTAATACCACAGAAGCAGGTATAGTTTATGATGATACAGATCGTCTGGAGATGAACCCTCCGAAGAGTTATCCGGGAAAATTGACGAAGTTCTTATATGAAAGGTTTAAGCATTTTAATGGAGCTATGGACAAGGGTCTGGTAATGCTTCCGGTTGAACTGATTGATGATAATGGTATTCATTTAAAAGAATGCGTGCTGAAGTTAGCTGAACTTTGGAAGCTGGAAGATGAATTTAAAGTATGGCTGAATGAAGCGTGCGTGTTTACATCTACATTGGTGGACAGAATTGTAACAGGATATCCGAGAGATGAGGCGGAAGAATTGTGCAAAGAGTTTGGATATCAGGACAATCTGATTGTAACAGGAGAACCATTTGCACTCTGGGTAATTGAGAGTGATAAGGATATCAGCAAGGAATTTCCGCTGCCGGCTGCAGGACTTCCGGTTATTTTTACTGATAATCAGAAACCATATAAGCAGAGAAAAGTTCGCATTTTGAATGGCGCACATACATCTTTTGTACTGGCATCTTATCTTTGCGGTAATGATATTGTATTGGAGTCCATGCAGGATGAACTTGTTTTAGATTTCATGAAAAAAACAATCTTCGATGAGGTGATTCCGACATTGACATTGCCGAAACAGGATTTGTTAGATTTTGCAGAGGCAGTTATTACAAGATTTAATAATCCTTATGTAAAGCATGCGTTGCTGTCTATCTCATTGAACTCTGTTTCTAAGTGGAGAGCAAGATGTATGCCAAGTTTCCTTGGCTACATTGAAAAGGAAGGAAAGCTTCCGACACATCTTACTTTTTCTCTGGCAGCTTTGATGGCATTCTATACAGGAAGTGAGATTCGTGATAAGGCGCTGATTGGACACAGAGATGGTGCAGAATACAACATTTTGGATGATGCGCCTGTATTGGAGTTCTTTGCAGAGAATTCAAGCAAAGATACGGAAGAGTATGTGCATGCAGTACTTTCTAACACTTCTTTCTGGGGAGAAGATTTATCGGTAATTTCCGGAGTGGAAGAGGCAGTTACTTCTTATATGACAGACATCCGTACACTTGGAATGAGAAAAGCAATGGAAAAGAACTTTTCAAAGTAGGAGTCGGCGAATGAAAGATTTTATCAAAATCAATGAAAATGATAATGTAATCGTTGCGTTAAAAGAACTTACACCCGGCGAAACAGTTGCGGCTGGCGATACTGTGATTACTGTCGGCGAGAAAATTCCGGCGGGACACAAGATGGCGATTCGGGATATAGAGGCGGGAAGTGAAGTTATTAAATACGGCTTTCGCATCGGAAACGCAAAGGAAACAATCAAGGCAGGACAGTGGGTGCATGTGCACAATATCGGTACCGCACTTGGGGATTTGCTTGAATATACATATGAACCTGTGCAGACTGAAGTGCAGGAGACAAAAGAAGCCTCTTTTATGGGATTTAAACGCCCGGATGGAAAAGTCGGTGTCCGCAATGAAGTGTGGGTTATCCCGACGGTTGGATGTGTAAATAATATTGCAACAGCAATGGCGAAAGCGGCGTCTGCGAGAGTGAAAGGCAGCGTGGAGGAAGTGATTGCATTTCCACATCCTTACGGCTGTTCACAGATGGGGGATGATCAGGAGTACACGCGAACACTTCTGGCAGATTTAATTAATCATCCAAATGCCGGTGGTGTTCTGGTGCTGGGTCTTGGCTGTGAGAACAGTAATATTGAAGTGTTGAAGCCATACATTGGCGACTATGATGAGAATCGTGTTAAATTTTTAGTCTGTCAGGAACAGGATGATGAGATGGAGACAGGAGCAGAACTTTTAGATGAGCTGATTGATTATGCTTCTAAGTTTGAGAGAGAACCGATCAGCGCATCCAAACTGATTATCGGAATGAAATGCGGCGGAAGCGATGGATTTTCAGGAATTACAGCTAATCCGCTTGTCGGAAAGTTCTCGGATATCCTGATTGGAAAAGGCGGCACAACGATTCTGACGGAAGTTCCTGAAATGTTTGGTGCTGAGACACTTCTGATGAATCGCTGCGAGAATGAAAGCTTATTTGAGCAGACAGTAACGCTGATTAATGATTTTAAGCAATACTTTAAAGATAACAACCAGACCATCTATGAAAATCCATCGCCGGGAAATAAAAAAGGCGGAATTTCGACATTAGAAGATAAGTCACTCGGCTGTACACAAAAATCAGGAAGTGCACCGGTCAAGGGCGTGCTTGCATACGGAGAAAGAGTACAGACGAGAGGCCTTAACCTGTTGTCTGCACCGGGAAATGATCTGGTGGCATCCACAGCACTTGCGGCGAGCGGTGCACATATTGTACTTTTTACAACCGGAAGAGGTACACCGTTTGCTTCTCCGGTTCCAACGGTAAAGATTTCCAGCAACAGTGCATTGGCAGAAAAAAAGAAAAACTGGATTGATTTCAATGCCGGGGTTCTGGTGGAGGATAAGGAATTAAATGAAACCGGTCAGAAACTATTTGAGTATGTGTTAGAGGTAGCATCCGGAAAGAAGGTATGTAGCGAGGAAGCAGGATTCCACGACATGGCAATCTTCAAACGCGGTGTGACACTTTAATATATAATGGCAATAAAAGAAAAGGAGAATAAAAAAATGGCAATTTTAGACACATTTTCTTTGGAAGGAAAGATTGCACTTGTAACAGGTGCTTCCTATGGTATCGGCTTTGCGATTGCATCTGCATATGCTGAAGCAGGTGCAACTATCGTATTCAACGATATCAATCAGGACTTGGTTGACAAGGGACTTGCAGCTTATGCTGAAAAAGGCATCAAGGCACATGGCTATGTTTGTGATGTAACAAACGAAGAGTGTGTACAGAATTTAGTTGAACAGATTGAAAAAGAGGTTGGCGTCATTGATATTCTTGTAAACAATGCAGGTATTATTAAGAGAATTCCAATGTGTGAGATGACAGCAGCTGAGTTCAGACAGGTAATTGATGTGGATTTAAATGCACCGTTTATCGTAGCGAAGGCAGTGATTCCTGGCATGATTAAAAAAGGTCATGGTAAAATCATCAACATTTGTTCTATGATGAGTGAACTTGGAAGAGAAACAGTTTCTGCATACGCTGCTGCAAAGGGCGGTTTGAAAATGCTTACAAAAAATATCGCGTCCGAATATGGTGAATTCAATATCCAGTGTAATGGTATCGGACCTGGTTATATTGCAACTCCGCAGACAGCTCCATTGCGTGAGATTCAGCCGGATGGAAGCAGACATCCGTTCGATCAGTTTATTATTGCAAAAACTCCGGCAGCACGTTGGGGAAATGCAGAGGATTTACAGGGACCGGCAGTTTTCCTTGCATCCGATGCTTCTAACTTTGTAAATGGTCACATTGTATATGTTGATGGCGGTATTCTCGCTTATATTGGAAAACAGCCACAGTAGACCATATTAGTGGCATATTTGACCACAAAACAAAAGTTACAAAAAAATGATAAAAAATGAAAAAAAGTAGTGCATTTTTGTAATTCGTATGTTATAATACAACATGTAAGCACTTACATTACCAAAACAGAGCCGATTGTTGGTGAAACATTTAGAACAGACAACAAGAATGGACAACTCATGTGACAGCAAAGAAGCGGCATTGCTTTGGCGATGAGTAATAAAAAGGAGAAGAAAACTATGAAAAAGGAATTCTTGAAACGAGTAATGGCCACTGGCTTAGTAGCAGCAATGGCTCTTACAACAGCTGCATGTGGAGGATCCACAGAAGAGCAGACAGATGCACCAGCAGCAGATGCAACAGCTGAGACACCGGCAACAGAAGAAGCTGCAGACGCAGCAGCAACAGACGATGGCTCTTACGAGGAATGTACATTAACAATTTCCTGGTGGGGCGGTGATACCAGACATGAAGCTACAGAGAAAGCTATCGAGGCATTCGAGGCAGCTTATCCTGGAATCACGGTTGAGTCTACATACTCAGCATGGGATGGCTGGGAAGAGAAGATGGCTACAGCATTCGCAGCAGGTACAGCACAGGATGTTAACCAGATTAACTGGAACTGGATTACACAGTATGATTCTGATGGAAGTACTTTCCTTGATTTGAATGATTACACAGGCGTTATTGATATGAGCCAGATTGATTCTACATATCTTAAGATGTGTGAAGCTGGTGATGGTTCTCAGGCAGCACTTCCTGTATCTATGACAGGTAGAATTTTCTACTGGGATAAGACAACATTTGATGAGATTGGATGCGAGATTCCTACAACTCTTGCTGAGTTAAAGGATTGCGGCGCTAAGTTCGAGGCTTATGGAGAGGATTATTATCCATTAGCAATAGGTGAGTACGACAGAACAGTCCTTATGGTATACTATCTTGAGTCTGTATATGGTACTGACTGGGTAACAGACGGACAGCTGAATTACACAACAGAGCAGGTTGCTGAAGGATTACAGTTTTTAAAAGATCTTGAGGATGCACATGTAATTCCTACTATTGCAACAATCGCTGGTGATGGAGCTGCATCTCTTGATCAGAACCAGAACTGGATTGATGGACACTATGCAGGTATCTTTGAGTGGGATTCTTCTGCAAGCAAGTTCTCTAAAGCAGCTGAAGGACGTGAAATCGTTGTTGGCGATTACTTAACAGACCTTGGCGAGTATCAGGGTGGATTCGCTAAAGTATCTATGTGCTGGGCAGTCAGCGCAACATGCGAGCATCCGAAGGAGGCAGCATTACTTGTCAACTACTTAATGAACAACGAAGATGCAGCTAAGATTCTTGCATCTGAGAGAGGTATTCCGGTATCTAAGGTTGCGTTAGATACAGCAAATGCTGAGGGATTATTAAACGGACAGGTAGTTGAGGCTAATGGCAAGGTTCTTGCTTGGGTAAGCAATAACTTCGATCCTAAGTTTGAGGATTCACAGCTTAAGAGCAGCGATGGCGTATATTATGATGTAATGGCAGGCTTAAGCTACGGTGACTACACAGTAGAGGAAGCAGCTGAGGTATTAGTAGATGGCGTAACAAGCGTTATTTCTCAGTAATATCAAAACATAATTTCGGAGCTGCTGTTTCATAAAGCGACAGCAGCTCCTTTTTAAAAGGTGTATTATGGACGAATGTCTGTGCATGGCAAAATGGCAGGATGAAATAAAGATATACGATGGCATGCCAGAGTATATGTTATCTCCGGAGAGATACAATTTTGTTTTGTATGAAAGAAGCGGGGATGAGAAATATAGAGAAGAAATTGAGCAATACAAAGACTGGCTTAAAAGTTGTTCCTGCACACGGGAAGGCGTATTTGATAATACCGGGGAGCAACGGAGAAAAATACCATGGAGTGAACTTTACAGGATATATACGTTTTATATGGAATATGAAACAAAATATCATAATAAGGCAGAATATGGTATAATAGTAGAGCAGTTACGGATGCTGAAAGTGCCGGATGAGCACTGGACAACCGAACTGGGATGGTATCTGATGACGTTGATTGATGTCATGGATCATATGAGCCAAGAAATTTTCGAACATTATAAATCTCTGGAGGAGATTTTTAAAACGACCATCAGGACTGTTCTTAAGGAAAACTGGAAGGCGAACTTTGAGAGTAAAGAGTGTGCAATGGTAGGATATGCTGTTGTAAAAGCTTGCAGACTGCATGTGTTGAACGGTGAAAAGTATGCCCGGGTTGGACTTTCCATGATTGATGGTATGATAGATGAACTGAATGGGATGAATGATACAGAGATGACAGGTGTTGTCATGATGGCGTATGCCGAGAGCATGAACTTCAAAATGAATTAGGAGGTACATAAGGTTGGCTAAGAAAAGTAATACCGCAAGTGTTGCAGTACCAAAGAAGAAAAAAACAATAAAAGACATTTGCAAAGAGAATATTGGCTTTTTCTTTATTTTACCATGGCTGATTGGATTTCTTGTTTTTAAGCTGTGGCCGATGGGTTCTTCATTGTTTTATAGTTTTACAGACTATAATTTGTTTAAGGGTATGAATGTAATTGGAACCTTAGAGAATTATATTGATGTATTTACGACAAAGAAAATAACAACCGCATTGGGAGTTACATTTAAGTATGCGTTTATAACAGTACCATTGAAATTGGTATTTGCGTTGTTTATCGCATATATTCTGAATTTCAAGATTAAAGGCGTGAACTTTTTCCGTACTGCATATTATATTCCGTCTATTTTAGGTGGCTCTGTCGCAATTGCAGTGCTCTGGAAAGCGGTATTCCGCGATGATGGATTGTTAAATGGGTTTTTAGCGCTTGTCGGTATTGAAGGACCGAGCTGGCTTTCAGATCCGAATTATGCATTGTTTGTTGTCTGTCTGCTCCGTGTATGGCAGTTTGGTTCTGCAATGATCATTTTCCTTGCAGCATTAAAGGGTGTTCCGACAGAGCTCTATGAAGCGGCAGCTATTGACGGCGCAGGAAAATGGCGTCAGTTCTTTACGGTAACAGTGCCGATTATCACACCGGTTATCTTTTATAACCTTGTAACACAGTTGTGTCAGGCATTCCAGGAGTTCAACGGACCATACATTATTACACAGGGTGGACCTAGAAACTCAACAACATTGATTTCGTTATTAATTTATAACAGTGCATTTAAACAGTATGATATGGGTATGGCGAGTGCAATGGCATGGGTAATGTTTGTCATCTTGATGATATTTACGGTTATCGCATTCTTAAGCCAGAAATACTGGGTATTCTATTCTGACGAGGAGGGTTAAAGGACATGGCAGCACAAAGTAAGTCAAAACAGCGCATAAGCGTATTTCTTAGATATTTTGTACTGATTCTCGTTGGATTAGTTATGGTATATCCATTAATCTGGATGATTGGTGCAACATTTAAATCAAATGCTGAGATTTTCTCGAGTATTGGATTTATTCCAAAGAACCCTACCGTGCAGGGCTATATTGATGCGATGAATAATTACGGCGGAGCGATTAACGTATGGAAAGCAATGATTAATACTTTTTCCTATGTTATTCCTAAGGTAGTGTTTACCATGATTTCAGCTACCGTGACAGCATATGGCTTCGGACGCTTCGAATTTAAGGGAAAGGGAATATTGTTCGCTATCCTGATGGCAACGCTGTTCCTTCCACAGGTAGTATTGAATGTACCGCAGTTCATTATGTTTACCAAGTTAGGCTGGGTGGATTCTCCACTTTATCTGCCGATTATTGCGCCGACATTATTTGCAACAGATACACTTTTTGTATTCCAGTTGATTCAGTTCCTGCGTAATGTACCGAAGGAATTGGATGAGGCGGCAAAGATTGATGGCTGTAATGCTGTGCAGACTTTGGTAAAGGTTATTGTACCAATGCTTTCTCCGGCAATTACGTCTATTGCATTGTTCCAGTTTATGTGGTCATCCAATGACTTCATGGGACCATTGCTTTACGTCAATACACCAGCAAAGTATCCATTGGCAATTTTTGTTAAGATGTCTATGGATGCAGATGCAGGATTCTCTTGGAACAGAATTCTTGCATTGTCACTGATTTCCATTATTCCGTCTTTGGTTGTGTTCTTTATGGCACAGGATAAGTTCGTGGATGGTATTTCTGCCGGTGGTGTAAAAGGCTAGATGAACATGTGAAAGGGGATGACAGTTATGTCGTCTCCTTTTTTGATAGCAGGAGGAAAAGATGGACATTCGACTTGTGATGAAGACAGCGCGAAGTGTATCACTCGCGCTTGAAGATGGTGGTATCTATCAGACAAAGACAAGATATAAGATATTAGTAAACGAAATAGAGATGCAGACGACAAATACGGTAATTACTTCGGTTTATGGGCTTTGCCCGGATACAGAATACACTATTTGTGTGACAGATGAGGAAGGGACGGTTTGCGGAGAGCTTACATTTCAAACAGATTATGAATACGTGACACTCAATGTGCGTGAATTTGGGGCACAAGGTGATGGAGTTTCCGATGACACAGCGTTTATTCAGGCGGCAATTATGGTATGTCCGAAGCAGAGCCGGGTGTTGATTCCCAAAGGAGTATATAAAATAACCAGTATTTTTCTGAAGAGCGACATCAATGTGGAACTTGCTGAGGGTGCAGAACTTCGTGCAGATATTGTTAGGGAACATTTTGCAATTCTTCCGGGAATGGTAGAAAGTTATGATGAGATGGATGAATATAATCTTGGCTCATGGGAGGGAAATCCGCTTCCGATGTTTGCTGGGATTATTTCGGGTATTGACGTATCAAATGTAAAGCTTTATGGTAAAGGCAGCATCAATGGTTGCGCCAATCATGAGAACTGGTGGAAGAATGAAAAAGTAATGGTGGGCGCTTTCCGTCCGAGGATGCTTTCTCTCATTCGCTGTGAAAATATCATGGTACAGGGAATTTATTTCCATGACAGTCCGGCGTGGGTAATTCATCCTTATTTCAGCAGAAAGCTGATGTTCTGCAATTTGATTGTCGAGAATCCGGCAAATTCACCGAATACGGACGGACTTGACCCGGAATCCTGTACGGATGTAGAAATCTGCGGAATCCGTTTCTCGTTAGGGGACGATTGTATTGCTGTGAAGTCCGGCAAGATTTATATGGGCAGAAAATATAAAACACCATCTTCAAACGTGCATGTATACCAGTGCCTGATGGAAAATGGACACGGTGCGGTGACTGTTGGAAGTGAGATGGCTGGTGGTGTGAATAGTCTCATTGTTGAAAAATGCCGTTTTTACCATACAGATCGCGGATTACGCATTAAGACGAGGCGTGGACGAGGAAAGGATGCTGTGCTTGATAATATTGTATTCCGTGATCTTGTGATGGAGGAAGTGATGACTCCGTTTACTGCAAATGCGTTTTACTTCTGTGACCCGGATGGAAGGACAGAGTTTGTGCAGTCCAGAGAGAAGTTTCCTGTGGATGATGGAACACCGGAGATCAAACGTCTCTGTTTTGAAAATATTAAAGCGGCAAATTGCCATGTAGCAGCCTCCTATTTTGACGGTCTGCCGGAACGGAAAATTGAGGAAATTGTCATGAAAAATGTCAGCATTTCCTTTGCGCCGGATGCTAAATGCGATGTTCCGATTATGTCGAATGGTGTGGATGCCTGCAGTAAGAAGGGGCTGTATGCGCGAAATGTAAAGAGACTGGTTCTTGAAAATGTGCAGATTGAAGGTAATGTCGGTGAAGAGATAGAACTTCATGAAGTGGATGAAGTAGTCAGATAAGGAGAGAATGATGCAGTTAGGAATACGTTTGCATGACATAAAAAAAGCTCCGCTTAAGGAACGTTTACAGATAGCGGAAGAGCAGGGATTTGCCTGCGGTCATCTGGCATTGTCAAAGGTGATTGATGAGTATCCGGTGGATGATACGGCATTGACACCGGGATTTGCCTGTTATTTAAAAAGATTGTTTGCTGAGAATCATCTGGATGTGGCAGTGCTTGGATGTTACTTGAACCTTGCAAATCCGAATGAAGAGAAGTTAAAGCAGATTACACACCGCTATATGGCACATATTCGTTTTGCATCACTGCTCGGTGCCGGTGTGGTTGGTACTGAGACAGGGGCGATGAATGAGGAATATCAGTTTGACGAAAACAGTCATACGGAGAGAGCGATGGAAGTCTTTATCAAGAATCTGCGTCCGGTTGTGGAATATGCAGAGAAGATGGGTGTGATTATGGCGATTGAGCCTGTATACAAGCATATTGTCTGCAATCCGAAGCGTGCCAGAAGAGTGTTGGATGAGATTCATTCTCCGAATCTTCAGATTATCTTTGACCCTGTAAATCTGCTTGATATTTCTAATTATCAGGACAGAGAGACAATTATAGCAGAGGCGATTGAACTTCTCGGTGATGATATAGCGATGATACACATCAAAGATTTTGTGGTGACGGAACAGGGACTTACTTCAGTAGCTGCCGGAACCGGAGAGATGGACTATATGCAGATTATTCGTTTTATCAAGACGAGAAAGCCATATATCCATGTGACACTTGAAAATACGGTACCGGAAAATGCAGTACAGGCAAGAGCCTATATTCAGGCTTTATGGGATGCCTGCAGAGTTTAATGAAGAGGTTGTAGGATGTTAGATAGAATTTTTGATTTTGATAATGTGGTTTTTCGTGCGATTGATAAAATAGGAAAGATTTTTTTACTGAATCTGTTATGGCTGATTTGTTCACTGCCTATTTTTACTATGGGCGCTGCAACCACAGCACTTATTTACAGCAGTATGAAGCTACAGGAAAATGAGGGATACTGGTATCAGAATTTCTTTTCTTCCTTCAAAGATAACTTTAAACAGGCTACAGGAATTTTCTTCCTATATCTGATTGCAGGAGTAATTCTTGCAGTAAACTTTTTGCTGGGCGGTCAGGCAGGAGATAGCATGGGATTGGCGATACAGGGAGTCGTAGGAATTCTTGCTGTGCCATATTTTTTATCACTGTTATATGTGTATGGAGTGCAGGCAAAGTTTATTAATCCGGTCAAGGCAACCATTCGCTATGCGTTTTTTATGGCTTTGCGTAATTTGAAGTATACAATTCAGATGGCGATACTGGTGGTTCTGTTTGTCTGGGTAAATACGACGAATCTTTTGGCAAATTTTTTGTCTTTGATATATGGCTTTGGACTGTTGGGATTCTTTTTTGCGGCATATTACAGAAAAACATTTGAGAAGTATTTAAAAACAGAAGAGTAAGAAAATAAAGAATCAGCTCTGCTGATTCTCCGCGCCAGAGTGGTATCGCTCTGCGATTAATTTCTTCTCCGCGAGGTGCGCATCCTTGCGGAGCATTTTTTTGTTCATAGGAAATCATACACTTTCACGCTTTAAACAAACAAGGTCTTTCCTATGAAAAAAATAACACCTGCATATCGCAGGTGTTATCATTTTATTAAGCTCTTTCAACTTTGCCGGATTTTAAACAGGAAGCACATACATATAATTTCTTAGGTGTTCCGTTTACTTTAC
>CAZAGJ010000023.1:0-40992 GCA_964484605.1 uncultured Roseburia sp.
TCTCTCACCTGTCTTTGTAAATGCCACGATAGATGGTGTTGTTCTGGCACCTTCCTGATTGGCGATAACAGTTGGTTTTCCACCTTCCATAACTGCTACACAGCTGTTTGTTGTTCCTAAGTCAATTCCGATAATTTTTCCCATGATTGTTTCCTCCTCATAATATGAAAAACTAAATTGGTTGTTATCTATTTGATAATGTCGGGATATCCCGCCATGTCTCTAGCAATACCTGCTTCTATGATACGACTGCCACCATGCTGTGACGTACCACAACATCCTTGTACATGTAGCCCTTCAATAATTCCTGTGCCACAACACCGGATTCATATTCTTCACTCTCCACCTGCATGACTGCATTGTGAAGTTCCGGATCAAACTCCTTGCCAACCGCCTCAATCGGTTTTACTCCGATGGATTCCAACTCAGTAACCATCTGTTTGTATACCTTATCCATACCTGTAACAAATGCATCATCCTTGTCTTCGTCCTGTACCATTGTAAAGCCTCTCTCAAAGTTATCAATGACCGGCAGAATCTTCTCTATAATGCTTTTTGCTCCCATATCATACATCTGTGTTTTTTCTTTCTCAGTACGCTTGCGGAAGTTTTCAAACTCTGCCATCTGGCGCTTTACCCTGTCATTCAGTTCTTCGATTTGCTCGTCTTTTTTATCCTTTTTCTTCTTGAAGAAGCCTTTCTTCTCGCCATTCGGCGTGCCTTCCGGCGTGCCATCTGCCGTGTCCTCCGCTTCGGCATCTGCACTCTCATCTGCTTCATTCTCCGCTTCTGAGGTTTCCGGTTCAGCTTCCGTATTCTGTGCTTCTGCTTCCGTCTCAGACGCTTGTGCGTCTTCTAACTCTTCTAAAATTTCTTCTAAGATTTCTTTTTCCTTATCTGCCATGCCATTCCTCCATGTTCACAGACAGCTATGTCTGTCCTTTCGGCTTATCTAAGATTCCATCAAGGGAATTCTTAAGCACCTTCAGGTTATTCATTACTTTTTCATAATCCATTCGCTTCGGCCCGACAATTCCTATCGTTCCTCGAATGCCTTCGCCTAATTCATAAGTTGCTGTCACAACACTGCAGTCCCGCATCGTCTGAATCGGGCTTTCATTTCCTATATAAACCTGAATCCCTGTATGCTCTTCCTCTAACAGGTTCTCAGTTACAAGGCTTGCCAACTGCTGCTTCTCCTCAAATGTGGAAATAAGTTCGCTTGCTTTCGCCGAATCACTCAGTTCCGGATATTTGAAGAAGTTTGTCGTTCCACTTGTATAAATCGGAATATCTTCATCCTCTGCCATCGTCTCAGCAAGTGTATCAAGCACGTTGCTGATAATGTCTCCGTGGATACCTGCCTGTTCCTTCAACTTGGCAATCGTTCTTAAATTAATCTCCTGTAATGCAAGACCGTTCAAATTAGAATTCAGCAAAAGGTTCAGCTTCAGTATCGTCTCATTATCAATCGGCTCATCCACTGGGATAATCTTGTTCTTTACCATGTTACCCTCAGTGACAATAACTGCTAAAATCTGGTCATGGTCAACATTGGACAGCTGTATGAACTTTACCTTTTTCCTGTGATAGCTCGGTGCCGTTACCATCGTGGCATAATTGGTATTGGCTGCCAATATCTTCGCCACCTGCTGCAGTACCTGCTCGACCTTCTCCGTATGCTCGATAACAAAGTTCTTCATCTCATCAACTTCGCGGTTCTTCTCCACCATCAGATGGTCTACATAAAAACGGTATCCCTTATCCGATGGAATGCGTCCTGCGGAAGTATGTGGCTGCACAATGTAGCCAAGTTCCTCTAAGTCTGCCATCTCATTGCGAATTGTCGCGGAGCTTAGATTCAAATCCGTATACTTTGAAATCGTACGGGAACCAACCGGCTCTCCGGTTTCTAAATAATTTCGGATAATTGCATTCAATATTTTGGTTTTTCGTTCGTCTAATTCAAATTCGTCCACCATCGGTCTCCTATCAATTAGATTATATGCAGCTCCTTTTAGAATTGTTAGCACTCATTTGATTGGAGTGCTAATATCTATGTACATAAAATAGCACCATCATATTTTATTGTCAACAGAAAAACAGAAAAAAAACCAGAATTTATTTTTTATTAATAAATTCCGGTTTTTTACTACTTACTCATACCGTAGTGCATCGATAACTTCCATCTTCGCAGCCTTATTCGCCGGATAATATCCGAAGAATACACCTGTCAGCATAGAGAAGAACAATGACAACAGTATCGCTGTTGCGGAAGGATGTACTTCCATAATAATGTAGCTGGAGTACTCCGCATACATATTCTGTATAATAAATCCTGCCACCTGTCCAAGCAGGGCACCGATACCGACACCGATAAGTATACCGATAACACCGCCGATAAGGCAGAGTACAATCGCCTCAATAACAAACTGCTGGCGGATAATTTTGCGCTTCGCGCCGAGCGCCATACGCACACCAATCTCTCTGGTACGCTCCGTAATAGATACGAGCATGATATTCATGACACCGACACCACCTACAATCAAAGAGATGGCTGCAATACCTGACACTGCCACCGTGATAACATTGAGAACCGTATTAATCATTCCCATGTCCGACTGCATGTTGTATGCATATATATGGAAGTTTTCGTTATCTGCATACTTCTCTTCAAAGAAATCTGTAATGTTTACCGTTGTCTGCTCAATATCTGCAAGCGGCGTAAGCAAAAGATTGAAATATTCGTATCCTGTCTGCTCTGTTCCCTGCATCTTAAAGCAGGTCTGAAGCGGAATCATCAATTCTGTCACACGGTCTTTTTCCGGAACTGTCGTATCAACCTTTCCGAACAATGCCTGATTATACTCATAGACACCAACTACCACAAAATCGTAAACGCTTCCGTCCGAAGCTGCAACCGACAGCTTTTCTCCAATCGGATTTTCCCCATTAAAATACCGTTCTGCCATCGTATCCGCAATCAGACACACCTTTTTCTGCCCTCTGTTATCATCCGCCGTCAAGCTTCGTCCTGCATACATCGTAAGCTTCATATACTCTAAATACTCCGGCGTAATACCATCGATATTGACATTTGCATAATTGTCAGAATCTGCCTCGTCCTTAATCTGTCCGGATCCAAGATAACTCTGTGCCGCTATACCCTTTACATCCTCCGGATAGAGTGCCACCAGTTCATCAATCATCTCCTGCGTCACATAGTCATCCTCTTCCATCTCAGGGTACTCCCATGTATCCCACTCTTCATCCGTCTCCGGATAACGTGCATCGACATATACCTGTATCGTATTACCACCCAGCGAATTCAGCGTCGCTGTCAGAGTACTCTGGATAGAACCTCCGATTGTCGTGATGATAATTACAGAGCTGATACCAATGATAATTCCAAGCATCGTAAGAAGGGAACGCATCTTATTTGCCCAGATACTGGCGATTGCTTCTTTTATATTTTCCAAAAACATTAACGCGCACCTCCCTTGTCTGATACAATTTCTCCATCTAAGAGAGTTACGATTCTCTGCGTCTCTGCAGCAAGTTCCTGAGAGTGTGTGATGAGCACAATTGTCTTTCCCTGCTCCTCATGAAGTTTGTGGAACAAGTCCATCACCATATGTCCGGTCTTTGAGTCAAGTGCTCCGGTTGGCTCATCCGCAAGGATAATCGCCGGATCATTAATCATGGCTCTGGCAATCGCCACACGCTGCTTTTGTCCACCCGAGAGTTCGTTCGGGCGATGCATGGCGCGCTCATCCATTCCTACCATTGCAAGCATCTCCATCGCGCGCTCCTTCTGGTTCTTCATACGTTCCTCACCATACATGAGCGGCACCATGACATTCTTAAGCGCATTCGCTCTCGGCAGCAGATTGAAGTTCTGAAATACAAAACCAATCCTTCGGTTACGAATTGCACTTCGAACCTCATCTGTCATACTGTTTACGTCCTGTCCTTCTAAGTAGTAGTTTCCGGCTGTCTGCCGGTCTAACACACCAATGATGTTCATTAAGGTACTTTTTCCGGAACCGGACTCACCGACGATGGAAACAAATTCTCCCTGATTTACAGTAAGGTCAATGCCATGCAAAATCTCTAACTCATTTGGCTTGCCCTGATAATATGTCTTAATTATATTTTCCATTCGGATTACTGGTTCACTCACTATTCCTCGCCCTCCACATCTGCGGCACCTTCATCCACTGCATCTCCTAAATCCATACTCTGGTTGGAGTACATCTGCTCCGGTGCAAATGTCTGTCCTTCGGCAACAGAGAATGTATAGTCGTAAATCAGCATATCGCCTTCCTTCAAGTCACCGCCTGTAATCTCTGTATAGTAATCTACTTCTTCACCAACTTCAATATCTCTTCTCACTGCAACGGCTGTACCATCCTCATTGCTTTCTGCCACGAGTACAAATGCCTTGCCATCCTCGTCATACTGAATCAGGTCATACGGAATCGCCAATACCTCACCCTTTTCCTTAATCATAATTTTGGCTTTTGCCGCCATACCGATTAAGAGTTCCTTATTGTCAATCGTAATCTCCACAGAGTATCCTCCGGCTGTTCCTTCCGTAGCGGAAGCCTGTGCCTTTACACGAACAACTCTTGTAACTGTTCCGCTTATCTCCTCTTCACCTGTTGCATCCGCAGTGACAACTGCGCTCATGCCTTCCTGAAGCTTTAAAATATCTGCCTCATCCACAGTTGCAACTATTTTTAAGCTGCTGGTATCTTCAATCGTAATAATCGCTGTCTTTGCCGCATTGGTATCACCTACACGCATATTGACAGATGTCACGACACCGTTGCACGGTGCAACTACCTCACAGTCCGCTAACTGCTCTCTCAGGTCATCCAGATTATTCTTAGATGTGGTATCTGTATCCTTGTACTGGTCGAGTTCTACATCTGTTCTCGCACCCTCAACAGCCTGGTTCGTTTTATCCACGGTTTCCGCATATGCTGTCTGTGCATTCTCTAAGGAACGTTTCGCATTATAATATTCGGAGAAATCCACTGCCCCGTTATTGTACTGCATCTCTGTCCAGTTAAAGACTCCCTGTGCATCATCCACCGCCTGCTGTGCCTTCGCAATCTCTGTCTGTTGGTCATTAAGTGCCTGCTCTAAGGCATTTTTCGTCTGCTGACTATTGATATTGCTGGTAGCACTTGCATTCGATACACTCTTCTCAAGGTCTGTCAGGTTCTCCTGAATGGTTGCAGAATCCAGTCTGCAAAGAACATCCCCCTTCTGCACAATGTCACCCACCTGCACGTTCATCTCTGTAATCTCTGCTACTGCTGTTGACATTACATTCACACTGCTGGAGCCCGCAACCGTTCCTTTCAGTGAAATCGTATCTGAAAGGTCGCGCATCTGTACAGGCTCTACCTCCACAGTATTCGCTACCATCTCTACCGCCTGTGTCATACTATGTACTGCCATACCAATGACAATCGCTATAACCGCCACGATTGCCACAATCACAATTACCACTTTTTTCTTTTTGCCCTTCATTCTTGTCTCTCCCTCTAATAAAAATAAATTTAACGTGATTGTACCACAACTTTTTTGGAAAGAAATGGAGTTAAGTGAATCTTAAGAATTCTTCATAATTCCTACTATTTTTCCTCCGCTCTTTCATTTGTACTATTGTAATAATACAGTAACTTTGTTGTGCTGTCAACAGAAAATTTTTATATAAAGAAGAACCTGCTGCACTAAGTTCTTTCGTGCAGCAGGTTCTTCTCATCTCGAAACACCCTCATCATCTCACGCGTCAGGCTAAGCCCCTCCGCATCATCCGGGATATCACTGTAATGCACCCACTCCGCAGATGCAAGTTCTTCCTCATCCAGATGAATTTCTTCTGTATCGTCCAATTCACAGAAATATCCCAGCAGGAGATTTGCATCAAATCCCCATGGCTGGCTCTTATAATACCGAATATTCTTAACCCGCAGTCCAACCTCTTCCAAAATCTCTCTGCGCACGGTCTCCTCTGCCGTCTCCCCAATCTCGGTAAAACCGGCAATCAACGCATAACGCTTATACTCCCGGTTGGCATACCTTGTCATCAGAATATACTCTCCATTTGTCACTGCTACAATAACCGCCGGAGCAATCTTCGGGAATACCTGATTCTCACAGCCCGGACAAGAAAGCATGCGCATGGAATCACTGTGAACCAATTTCCTGCCACATCTTCCACAATATCGGTTATCGCGATACCAGCAATACAGATGCCATGCCGTCGCTGCTATAAACACCTGCTCCTTCGGCTGTCTCTGACGCATTTCAAACATACGCACAAACTCATATCCCTCTCCCGGCAGTTCCTTAATCTCTGCGAGGAAATAGTCATGTCCTCCCACCGCAAAAAGATATACCATCTGCGGCACATCCTTTCCACATTTTGCACATCGAAGGATAAGTTCCTCATACGTCAGGTAATCCGTCTGCGCACCTTTTTTTACCAGCACGGTATCCTCACAGAATGCCAGAATCCTGCTTCCTAACTTCGGCGACGTTTTCTCATATTGATTATTCATTCTTAATGGTAATATATCCTGTATCAAAAAAATTGCACCTCTTTAAAATTTTATACATTGTAATCATACTCGTTTTCCTATACTATTTACAATATATAAAATAAATTTTTTAATTCGGAGGGGTGCTTATGTATCATTCCTTGAAAATTGGAGTATTCATCTCGCATATCATGGGACATTATCAGAAAAATATCTGTCAGGGCATCATCGACAAAGCACTGGAATACGGCTATACTGCCGAAATCTTTACAACAATGGACGGAGAAAATCTGGGTGCATACGGCATCGGAGAAAAGAGTATCATTCAGCTTCCTAATTATGAGGATTACAGCGGCATCATCTTCGCCTCTGACTCCTATCCCACTGAGGAATTAAAGGAACAAATTCTGCACTCTCTGCAAGCTTCCTGCCATTGTCCGGTAATCGAGATAGCAACCGTACAGCCGCATTTCCCTGCGGTGGCTCTGGAAAACAACAGCATGACTCATGACCTCGTACGTCACCTTGGCACAGAACACGGCTACAAGCGTATCTGCTACCTCGGCTGCAGTGAACAGCCTTACTTTTCTGACAGCCGTGAAAGCTATTACCGCTCTGCCATGGATGAGCTTGGCATCTCCATCGGGGAAAAGGATGTCTGCACCTGTACAATCACTCCTGATTCCGTACAGGAAGCATTTTCTGCCTTTCTTTCCGGCGGCAGCATACCGGAGGCAATTGTCTGCTACAATGATGACATTGCACTTCTTCTCATGCAGATTGCAAATGAAGCCGGCTACAATATCCCGGAAGATATTGCCATCACAGGCTGCGACAACAGCAGACGTGGTCAAAATACGATTCCTGCTCTTACCACAGTGACTTTTCCTGTCTATGAACTGGGTGTATGCGCCACACAGCAGCTTCTTGCACTCATTCGCGGAGAATCTGTAGATGCGATGACTTTTGTATCTGCACAGCCGCTTTATCGCAATTCCTGCGGATGCCCTATGCATGAATTTACTGACTTATTTCCATATCAGCAGCTGCAGCACGAACGGATTGTCTCCTTAGAATCATCGATTTTAGAATCTATGCGTATGTCTGCCTCATTTTCATGCATCAAAGACCTTGAGGAAGGTCTTGATTTGCTGGCACAACATATCAAACACATTGAACACTGCAGAGAATTTTATCTCTGTCTGTATTCCGGCTGGGACTCTGTCCCTTCATATGTGCAGGAACTGACCCTGTTAGAAGATTCTTCCTATGATTCTGACGAGATTCTGATAAAGCTCGCCATACGCGACGGCAAACGTCTGCCGGAATGCAGTTTTAAACGCTCCTCCGCAGGCGGTCTGCTTCCAAAACATATCTATCAGCAGTCGGATTCTGCCTACATCTACACACCACTGTTTTTTGAAAACAAAACCTTCGGATATGTAGCACTTTCCTACGAAAGCAACCACATTGCTTATGTGTTCCAACTGGTTCACTGGTTCTTAAATATCAACCAGCTGCTTCATCTCATCTGCGAGAACCGTTGCAATACCATTCTGCTTGAACATCTGGAAAGCTTTTACACCAAGGATTCCCTGACCGGATTATACAATAAGCACGGCTATCTGCAGCACGCGGAAACGCTTATTGCTCAGGCATCTGCAAAAAAAGAGACTGTGACCTGTTTTATTTTCGACCTTAATCGTTTAAAACAGATTAACGATACATACGGGCATTCCGAGGGCGATTTTGCCATTCAGGTCATCGGACAGGCACTTCTTCGTGTCACCCGCCCGGAAGATATCTGTGCACGTTTCAGCGGTGATGAGTTCTACTTACTGACAAGCGGCTATACGAAAAAGGACGCGGACGATTTACTCGCCCACGTCGCAAAATATCTGTCCAACTATAACCATTTGTGTACCAAACCATATACCATTTCTGCCAGCGGCGGCTATGCCTCTGCCACTGCTTCTTCCGGTTTTTCCATGGAAGATGTAGATACCCTTTTTGCCGAGGCAGACCAGCTTATGTATCAGCAAAAAAAAGAGGCTCATCTGCACTAACCCTGCTGCATATTCTTGCGGTACTCACTCGGTGAAACGCCGCAGGATGATTTAAATATCTTCATAAAATGTTTTTCATTTTCATAGCCCACTGCCTGACTGATGTCGATGATGCGCATATCCGTCTCAGCGAGCAGGCGCTTTGCCTCGCGCATACGAATATCCTTCAGATAGTTGACAAAGTTGCTTCCGGTGTACTGTTTAAAAGAATAGGAAAATAAGGAGTAGTTCATCGAAATATAATTCGATACAACTGCCATATTTAAGTCGCTTGCATAATTCTGCTCAATATACTCAACCGCCTGCTTAATTTTCTGGCTGTTGCGGTTAACATCCAGCTGATTTCCGATGTATTCCTGCAGTTTTACAATTCCCGCAAGCAGTTTTACTTCATAGTTCTCTATGCACTCCTCGCCAAAAGGCTCTCCACAGCACGGAAGTCCCTCTGCATCTTCCACAGAATTGCGGTAGGTTTTGGACACATCATCAAAGAAGTCTTTCATACATTTTTCATATTGTTCCGGTGTAAGTCTTCCATTGCTTACTTCATAGAAAAATTGATGCCATACTTTTTCAAGTTCATCCCTGCGCTCTGTTCCAATCAACTGTACTCTCTGCAGTCTGGCAGCATCCGTGGTAAGCTTTTCTGCTTCTAAAATCAGTCCCTCCGGCACACGCTCTGCCTGTTCATCTGCGCGAACATTTCTGCGATTCTGGCAAAATGCACGCTTTCTCATCTCTACTGCCTCTAAATATGCCTCGCGCAGCTCCGCTAACCCATGGTGCTTTCTGCTAATGCCGATATATCCGTCTTTTAACTCATTTCGTAACAGTAACTCCAGCGTGTCCTCCGTTACAACAAAAATATCACACCCCTCAATATCCGAAAGATAGATATAATTGTTCATCTGCATCTTGGTATGTTCTTTCTTGTTCTCACAGCACACCACATATGCATCCTTGTAAAATTCCTCTGCATACTGCTGTTCTAACGTATGCAGTTCCTCTTCTGTCGTATTCTCCAAAAGCATCAAATGCTTCATCTGCTGATAGCCCAAAAGCTTTTTGTTCTGCACTTTTTCCTGATTATGTTCAATTTCTTCATTCAGTTTCTGCAGAATTTCAGTAATCTTCTCTCGCTCAATCGGCTTTAAGATATACTCGCGGACACCGCTGCGAAGCATCTCCACTGCATATGAGAAATCATCATAACCGCTGATTGCAACAGTCAGCGGGATATGTTCACAGGACTGCATCTGCTTTACAAGTTCAATTCCATCCATTTTGGGCATGCGGATATCCGTAAACATCACATCCACTTTCTGCTCACGTATGACCTCAAGCGCCATCTCCCCATTGCTGCATTCAATAATAACCTCCACCGGGACACCGCTCCGCTGAATCATCGTCTTGATGCCCTGACGTATCATTTTCTCATCTTCCACAATCAATACTGTTTTCATATCCTACTCCTAAGCCATATTCGTCGCTGTCTCTGCCTCCGTATGTGTCAATGGAATCCGCACACGAATCTTCGTGTAACATCCCAGCATAGAGGCAATCTCTATTCCATACTTCTCTCCAAATGCTATATGAATACGATCCTGCACATTCTTAAGTCCAATGCCATTGCCCGAGCCACCGCTCGAATCAATCTTCCCGGCAATCTTAAGACGCAACTGCTCCACTTCTTCCTCAGTCATTCCCCGTCCGGCATCCGTTATCTCTATAATGCAGTCATCCTCTTCTAAAAATCCCTTTATGTAAATGTTTGTGTCCTCTGCCATCTGCTCGATTCCATGATAGATTGCATTTTCTACAATCGGCTGTAAGGACATCTTCGGTATTTCCTGTTTCAAAACAATCTCCGGCAGATTCAGCGACAGGTATATCTCATAATCAAACCGCAGATTGATAAGTGCCATATAATTCTTAATATATTCTAATTCCTGCTCCACAAGAACATTTCCTGACACCCACTTCATGCTGTATCGAAGTAGCTTTCCTAGCGCTGTCACTGCATCCGAAATGGCATATTCTTCATCAATCTCTGCCATCATCTTAATAGACTCCAAAACATTATAGATAAAATGAGCATTTATCTGATTCTGCAACGCACGAATCTCAGAATTTTTCGCAAGCATCTCTCTGCTTAAGTTGTCATCCATCAACTGCTTGATGCGTTCTAACATCTTATTAATCTGCGTTCCCAACTCGCCCATTTCATCCTTGCCGCAGTTTTCTATCACGACATCCAAATCACCCTTCTGTACCTTACGGATAGATCGTAAAATATCATAAAACTGCTTTAGCAAACGTCGTACAATCTGATTAATAACGCAGACCAGCACTCCCATAAACAGAAGCATCACTGTCACAAAAATATTGCGTATCCTGTGAACATGCTGCACATTTTCCGTGATGTCTTTCACACAGATGAGCACGCCTGAAAGTTCCTTGATTGGCAGGTACGTGACAATCAGATTCTGTCCGTCCGGCTTGATATAAGATACCTGAATCTCCTCTTCGCCGGAAAATGCTGCAAAAATCTGCTCGAGCAATGCTGCATTGTTTTCGCTCTCATCATCCCCAAAACAGCTCTCTCCATCCACAGTGACAAAGCAACTCCACTCATGCTCGATTCCTTCGTAGAGGCTTGGAAACATATTTTCCATGGTCATCGCCGCTTCCACTGTTCCGACATATCCGTTCTCGCTGTTCTCAATCGGTGTTACCAGACTGATAATTTTACGGTTCTGATCCATCGTATATGAGGAGAAAATATTGTCATTAAAATTATAATGCCATCCCAGATACTCTTCCCCGCTTGCCCACTCCTGCTTATACATACGGGATTCCTGATAGAGAATCGGCATCATTTCCTGCACATTGTCATTGGACGCATAAACGCGCACACCATAGAGCAGGGAGTTATTATTTACCAGACGCTCCAGTGCATAGATGTCCTCTTTCTTGAACTCTAACCACTCTTCTGTCGAAATCGGCTCTCCATTTTTCGTGCGGTTTAAAATCTCAAGCAGATTGTCGTCGCTTAAAAAGAACTGTGTCGCCATATTCATGGAGTTGATATTCGTCTCAATCGAATCCCGATTTCGCTGCATCGTGTACTCCATGTAGTTCAGATTCTCCCCGACAACATTCTCTTCCATGATATAAAAGAGAACGCCTGTAAAAATCGCAATCGGAATAATCATAAACAAAATGATTACAAATGTAAACTTAATATTTAATTTTTGGTTGCTGAATTTTTCCCAGATTTTCATATACTTTCTCTATTCGATTCCCAACTTTTCCTTCGCTTCATTCATATAGCTGGTGCGTTCTGCCTGTACATCCGCAAATCCCAATGCATCCCGCTCCTCTATATATTGCTGCAATATAGCATCAAACTCCTCCTCAGAGGATGCCAGCAAAAGTTTCGGTAAAGTTTCACTCCACAATTTCGTTATCCGATCCTCCGCATTTGCCGCCTCTGAATCTGCCTGCAAAAAGATGTCATACTGACCGTTATAAACCACATATTTCTTGCCCCAGTTCTCCAATTGCTCTACTGCCGGAGAGGACTGCTGCCTCCACTGCAGCTGCATCGCATTATCCTGCAGCATCCAGTAAGCATCATCCGCGCCGTACAGTTTGTCATATGTGTCCCTATCCGTAGCCAGAAGTTCCCGCACTTCATCCTTTAGCACCGGAGTTCCATCTACCATATCATATGTAACACCCTCAACTCCCAGGTAGGTAACCATCTGTCCGTGCTCACTCATCAGATAATCGAGGAACGCAATCGCACGCTCCGGGTCTTTACAATTTTTTGAAATCATGGTAACCGTCCATCCGTTAATATTCGTCGTTGGAAGTGTCGGGTCATCCCCTGCAGAATTTCTAGGTCCCTCCACTGCCACATAGACACTATTCGGATTATTTGCATAGAGTGCCTTCTGCTGTGAAATCATATCCGTATACTGATAAATCATGCAAAAATATCTTCCCTGTGAAAGCTTTTCCTCCATCTGTGTACGTGTGTCCACAAAAATATCATTGGCAAGGTAACCTTCCTCCCCTAACTGGCGGAACATCTTAAGCCACGTAATATATTCCGGGTCTGTATACCTGTCATAGTATTCTCCGTCCTTTTCCCACGGAATCGCCAGAAAATTCATCAGATATTTATCAAAAGAGACATTTCCCTCATTGTCAAACACATGTGCTCCAACCGGAATCAACTCACCGCCGTCCACTTCCGGGAACATCTGCGCTGCCTTCCTCACTGCCGCCGCAAAGCCCTCCGGTGTAGACATATCAGGGCTTCCAATCGCCTCATAGATATCTCCCCGTACCAAAAAAGTCTCATTGGTCGTAAGCAAATCATTCTCTTCCACATCCTGCGGTGTTACTGAAGAATTCGGGTACGCATAGATATTGCCATCTTCCTGCGTATACCAGTTCACTGCTGTCTCATCCGTAACTTCCCAGAAATACGGGTCATACGCATCTGCCAGTTCATTTAGCGCATAGACCATATCCTTTTTTACCACTTCGGAAACCTGTGGTTCCCACCATCCGATTGTGATAATATCCGGCAGAGCATCGGATGCAATCAGAGCATTCAGCTTCTCCGTCTCATTTCCGATTGGTGTGATAAAATTCACATTGACCCCGGTCTCCTCCGTGATGGTCTGCGACACCAGATTCTCTCCCCAGGGAGTTGCAAACCACGAGTAGTTTACATACCAGTCCAGCGTAATCTCCTCATCTGCTAACTGCTGCCAAGCCGGTGTTTCACCATCCTGCGCCATAATCTGCTCTGTGTCTGTATCTATATCATTTGGCTCTGTGGATGCCGACTCTAATGCCCCACACGCCGTCATCTGAAACAGCATCATTCCGGCACAGCCTGCCGCTATGCCCCTCTTCCATATTCTTTGCTTCATTCTGCTCATATGTAACCCATACCTTCCGTTTTTCTCCTAAAAGTATAACATTCTTCCCCATTTTGCACCACAGTTTGCATCATATTTTGGGTTGAGAATTTGTATTATCAAAACTTTGGATAAAACATATTTCCGAAAACAAATTTCAAAATCTTTTCGAGCAAAATGCGAGAATTTTAGAATCCGCGGTTGAAATCATGTGCCGAGTCTCTTTCGCCGAAAGAACATTTCACGCAGGATGTACTGGCGTCGAAAAGACATGGATAATCACATCTTTCAACCGCGGATTCGTGAAAATTCCGTATTTTGTGAAGTTGATTTTGAAATTTCGTTTTATCGGAAATATGTTATATCAAATCTTCTCAAAATACAAATTCTCAACGCAAAACATGGGGCGGCACACGCAAACTTTGGCGTACCACCCCTATGGGAGAAAGATGTATGATTTACTCCTTTACCGCACCTGCAGAAATACTGCTGATGATGTATTTGGAGAAGAAGGCAAATACCAGAAGAATCGGGATAACGGAGATTGCTACCGCCAGATAAATCGCTCCCTGATTTGCATTGATGTTGGTGGAGGCACGAAGTGTCGCCATCATAACCGGTAAAGTAAACTTCTCATTTTTGTTTAAGATAATCATCGGAAGCAGGTAATTGTTCCAGTTTCCTATGAATGCCATGATTGCCATGGTTGCGATACCCGGTGACATAATCGGAAGTACGATTCTGTGGAAGGAATAAACCTCACTCGCTCCATCGATACGTGCCGCTTCTATCAGGGACGGTGGCAGTACGGAAAGTACATACTGTCTAAGGAAGAATACCGTACCAGGTGCAGCAATTGCCGGAATGATAAGCGGTATGTAGGAGTTTACCAGATGAAGCTTGGTACACAGGTTATAAAAACCGATAAGTCCCAACTGTCCCGGAATCATCATGAACACCAGAATAGTTCCGAAAATCAATTTGTTTCCCTTGAACTTATACATTGCAAGACCATACGCAGTCATTGCAGAGAAGTAAGCCGTTAAAAGTGTTGCCGGAACAGCAACCTTAAGGCTGTTTGCCATACCGAGGAACAGGTTGAAATAACTAAATACCGTATCCCAGTTTTCCTTCAAATGCGTACTCGGAATCAATGTGAAGGATGTCACGATTTCCGAACCGCTTCTTGTCGCATTTACCATCATCAGAAGAAATGGCATCAGACAAGTCGCTCCTAAGAGGATTAAGAACAAATAGAGCAAACCTTTTTTAATGTTATAACCTATACTATGCATACTCTAATCCTCCTTTCTGTTGAATATCTTAAGCTGAAGCACTGAGACAGATAAAATGATTAAGAATATGACATATGCGATTGCAGATGCATAGCCGGTCTGTGTTGTTCCCGTCTCAAATCCAAATTTATAAAGATACATTACCACCGTCTGTACCGAGTTGTAGGATGCACTCGCCTTATCTGACATCAGATATGGCAAATCGAACATCTGCAAACCACCAATCAATGATGTAATTGCCACATACAACATAATCGGTTTTATCAAAGGTAACGTGATTTTCCGAAATACTGTCCATCTTCCGGCGCCATCGATTGCCGCCGCCTCAAAGTAATCTTTTGAAATTCCCTGTACACCTGCCATCAGCATGATGAAGGAATTTCCGAACCATACCCATGTCTGAATCACTGCAATGGTATTTCCTGCATTTGCCGCAGTTCCAAGCCAGTCTACCGGGTTATAGCTCTTTCCAAAAAGCTGATATATACCGTATATAATCTGATTGAACGTACCATAACGCCAATCCAGTAATGTTTTAAATAAGAATGCAACTGAAGTCGCTGCAATTAAGTTTGGCAGATAGTAGATGACACGGAAAAATCCAAGTCCTTTCATCTTATACTTTACATCGCTGAATATCATCATAAGAATGAATGCGAGTCCAAGCTGTAAAACAATGTTCACGCCCCAGATTCTTACCGTATTCCACAATGCCCGCCAGAAGAATTTGTCTGTCAGTACTCTCACATAGTTGTCAAACCATACCCAGTCTGCCTGACCGACACCTGCAATTTTTGTATTTGTAAAACTTAAAAACAAAGTTCTTAAAACCGGGTATACATTAAAAATCAAAAATACCACGACAAATGGTAACACGAAAAGATATCCCGCCCTATTATAGTCTTTGATTTGTTTTGCTTTCTTTTCCATAATAACCATGCCCTTTCCCACTTTCTTTCACATGTCACAGAATACCACGCGGTCCGCTTTCGCGGACCGGCTGTGGTGTTTTTTATTATCTGTTGACTGTGATATCCGGGTACGTAGACTCGATTACATCGTAGAACTCAGCTACTGCTTCATCTTTTGTCTTCTCACCCGTCTTGATTGCAGAGATTGCATTACCCCAAGCATCGCCGATAGCCTTGTCATATCTGGTAACCTTAGAATAGTCGATACCCTCTGCCTGCTCTAACCAGAATGCATATAAGTGCTGTCCGCCATAAACTTCGTTTGCATCATCTTTGTGCTGCTCAAGTACAGGAATCAAGGAAACGGTATCGCCCTCAGAGTACTCAATCCACCAGTTAGCTGTATCCTCATTTAATGTACAGAATTTTACGAAATCCCATGCAAGCTCTTTGCGCTCAGACTGTGAAGACACACCGATGTAAGTACCACCACCGAATCCGTAAGCCGGTCCTGCGCAGACACCCCATAAACCGGAGGTATCTTTTACGTTATCTCTCATGGTAAGAACGCCCCAGGAAGGAAGACCGAATGCAAATACTTCTGTCTTATCCATATCCTTAGTTGCCTCTGCAAACTGCTCTTCATCCCATACGTTTACGGAATCATCCTGATAGCTCTGAACTTCAGCGGTAAGGATAGGTACCTCGCCAGCCATGGCCTGATACCATGGTGTAGACCACTGATTTGCATATGCTGTCAAATCGCTCTGATATAAGTCTACACAAAGGTCCATATAATCGTATCTTGCCTGATCAACATTCAATGTTCCGTCAATAACCCATGCAGAGTCACCGGAGAAATAATTGATTTCAGCGTCAGAAGAGAAAATACGATATCCTGCATCTTTTAATGTCTGTGCTGTCTCAAGAATTGTGTCATAATCTGCAAATAATTTGCCGATTTCATCCGGATCATCTGTTCCGAATACTTCAGTTGCAATATCTCTTCTATAATAGATACCTGCCGGTGTAATCTGATAAGAGATTGCTCTTTGTACGCCATCAGAAGACTGTCCGACTTTCCATACGTAGTCTACAACCTGATCTGCGTAATCCTGTGCGCCGAACTGGTCGAGGTCCTCGAAAAATCCTGCATCATAGAAGTCCTCTAACATCTGTGGCTCACCAACGATGATATCCGGCTCTGTCTCGCCGCCAAGCAATGCTGTCTGTACCTTTGTCGGATAATCTGCCGGTTCAATAACAACTGTCTCTACCTCTACACCTGTCTGCTCCTGGTATCTCTCACCGAAATCAATCAGGTCATTTGCGAGTGTCCAGACAACTAACTTTTCTCCACTTGCCGTTTCCCCACCGGATGCTTCTGTTCCGCTCGCTGCACTGTTATTGCTGCTCTCGGAAGAATCCCCACATGCTACCATGGAAAGTGACATTGCACTGACAAGTAACACTGATACTACTTTTTTCCAATTCATAAAAATATCCTCCTTTAATTCAACATCACTGTTGTTTGTTGATAATTGAATTATAAGGAGGATTTCATTTCGATATAATGACCCGAATTTTAAAAAGGTGTCATTTTTTTATTCTTTTACTAATTTCTTTGCCAGAACCACTAAAAGGATTGCCACTAATGCTAAAATTGCCGCTCCGATAAAGCCCAGCGTATACTGCCCTGTCGCATCATAGAAATATGCACTGATTTTGGGCCCGACAAACGCACCTACACCATATCCGATAAACAAGAGACCATAGTTCTGATTATAATGCTTTGCACCAAATATCATTCGCACCATCGGTGCAAAAACAACCAGCAGACCGCCAAAGGAGAAGCCTACCAAAACTACACATACGATAAAATATCCAAGGCTTCTTGCCTGTGTCAGCATCAGCATGGACGCACCATTGATAACCATAAGTAATATAAGACTGTTCCAGCCTTTTAACTTGTCATAAATAAATCCAAAACCAATTCTTCCGCACATATTGGAAAGTGTCATGACGGACACGCAGAGCGCGGCGGTCATTGCCGTCTGTCCTACCTGACGCTGTGCTATCGGACTGGTAAAGGAAACCATCATCGTTCCTGCTGCATTTGCAAAAATAAAAAACAGTAACAGTACCCAGAATACCTTCGTCTTTACCATCTCACCCATCGTATAATCTCTGGTGTCTAATTCTTTTGCCTGAGCAGCGCTTGGTGTCCATCCCTCCGGTACCCAGCCATCCGGGCACGGTACAATCATCCATGCCACGGCTCCGACTCCGATTAAGAACACGATGCCGAGAATCCGACAGGTCATCTGTGCTCCATAAGTATCAATCAAAATCTGTGCTATCGGGCTCATGATGAACGGTCCGCAGGATGCTCCTGCCTGTACCAGACCGGAGATAGAACCAGAACGGTCCGGGAACCATTTCAACGCAGTTGGAAGACATGCCGGATAAATAATTCCGCCACCTGCACCAGCCATCAAGCCATAGAAAATATATAGCTGCGGTATACTATTCGCAAATCCGGTCAAAAACCATCCGCCTGCAAACAATGCCAGGCCAAAATAGATGGTTCTTCTCGGGCTGAATTTTTCCGCTAAAGAGCCGCCCAAGAAACCGATTGCACTGTATGTAAACATATATATCGTGTATGCCAGCGCAAAGTCCGAATCGCTCCATCCAAATTTCGTGGTAAGCGGAATACAAAACAAACTAAAATATGCAGTTGCAGAAGTAAACAGACTTTGCAGCCATACGCCTGCAAACACTCTCCATCGGGTTGCTTTTGTGATTTTCATTTTCTAATTCTCCCTTCGATTTAACTACACTCTTGTGCTTTATGTCTCTCATCCAGCACCTTCATAATATCGTCATATTCTCTGTCTAGTTTGTAAAAAATCAGGAGCAGGAGCAATGCGATAAATATCACTAATGGTGCATAATAGAACATGATACGGATACCCTTCATCGCGGACGCACTCTGAACTGCCAACGCCCCGTCATAACCAAAGATTCCGAGAATCCATCCGATAAACGCGGAAGCCAGCGCGGAGCCGACACGCACGCCCAGGGATGCCGCTGAATATACGAAGCCTTCGGCACGCACACCGGTTTTGTATTCACCGTATTCAATGCTGTCTGCTATCATACCGAATTTGGTAGCTGACACACAGGCTACGCCCATTCCTCTGATAACCAATCCCAGATACATCAGTCCCAGTGAACTTTCTGCCGTTGCAATCAAAAGAATCTGTCCCACCAGACCACAGCCGACACCTCCGTACAGCGCCACATTTCTTTTTCCGATTTTCTGAACTACCGGAATAATCAGCAATGGGACAAGGATTGCCGCAAAGGTGGAGCACACCATCATCGTGCGATTGTATCCCGCATCACAGAGTACATACTTTGCAAAATACAGATTCATTCCATATAAACTCGTCATTGCCGTGTAAAAAATATTTACCATCAGCATGATGAACCAGTATTTGTTTTTAAAACAGATTTTTATTCCTTCCACAATACCAAGCGATGATTTCTTTCCTGTTTTCTGCTCCATCACACCGCTTCCCACTCTTTCCTTGCATCCAAAGAACGTAATCAGGAAAAGTCCAATGGAAAGTATGCCGATAAACAGAAATGCTCTCTGCCATCCGGTAGCTCCGCCACCGAGGAAATCCACCAAATCCGGTGCATAGGAACTGATGATAAAAACACCGAGCGCGCCGAGACTCGCCCTTGAAATCGATAAGATGGAGCGTTCGTTCTGCTTATTGGTCATCACACTGCTCAATACGCCATACGGTACATTCATAGATGTATATACGCATGTAGCCATAAGATTATACGAGACAAATGCATATATGATACGCCCGGTTTCACCGCAATTTGGAACACTAAACAGCATCACACAGCCAATCGCATACGGTACGGCCATCCACAAAAGCCATGGTCTGGCCTTTCCTAGCGGCGAATGTACATTTTCTATGATAAATCCCATAATCATATCCGAGATTCCGTCAAAAATCTTACTGAGCAGCAATATAGTTCCTACGGATGCTGCACCGATGAGTGCAATATCCGTGTAGAAATAAACGATATAAGAACCTATTGCACCATAGATGAAACAAAAGGAAAAATCGCCGATTCCATAACACAAATACTCTGCCACACCTATCTTCTCGGTTTTTGATACATTTTTATATCCGAAATTTCCCATATCACTCTCCCTAAGCCTGTAATGTTCCCAAATCCAGTGCTACATCTCTGCCGTTGAATTTTCCGGCTGCACGGCTTGTTCCCATCCAGTAAACCATATCTGAAATATCCTCTACCTCAAGGAATGGTACTCCTGCGTACATTTCCTTATAGTCCTTGAACTGATTTCCGGTAAGTTCGTTGATAAACTCCACATAAGAAGGTGTCTCACACATCGGTGTTTTCACTTTGGTCGGGCACAGTGCATTTACAATGATTCCCTTGCTTCCTACTTCCTTTGCAAGTGTTTTTGTCAGTCCCAAGACACCCCATTTTGCCATGCAGTAGGTTGCAAGCTTTGGTGTTCCGTAGAGTCCGCTGGTAGATGCAATATTGATGATTCTTCCAAATCCCTGCTTTAACATATACTGGGTCGCATACTTATCTGTGCGCCACGTTCCAATTAAGTCGATGTTGATTACCTTTTCTACCTGCTCGTCGGTAAGCTCCCAAGTATTTCCAAAATTAATCACACCCGCATTTGCAATGACAACGTCAAGTCTTCCAAATTTTCCCCACGCATCTGCAAACAGTTTCTCCATATCCGGTGTACTGCAGATATTCGCCTTGCATGCAAGAACCTCTGCTCCTAATTCTTCTAACTGCCGAATCGTCTCCTGATACCGCGCATCATCCGGCTCAAGCATATCTGCCAGAACAACGTTAAATCCATTTTCCGCATATTTTACCGCATGTGCTCTTCCCTGACCCATCGCACCGCCTGTAATTAAAACAACTTTTTTCTCTTCGCTCATATCATTTTCCTCTCCTATCTCTTGCTGATTTAGTTGTTATTTTTTTAACAAGCTCATTATAAAGTTTCAAACAATTTGAAGGTCAATAGTAATTTTCGCACAAAAAAACAAGATGTATTTCTACATCTTGTCTGTTCATTCTCTCTATTGTATATCGATTGGAAACCATACGATATGCCAGTTGTAATACTCATCCTCCGGTTTTGCCATGCAGACCACCTGTGTGACAACATCTCCACTCAAGCGCAGTCCCTTCGCCTTTAGATAGTCCAGACCACCCTTTAACTTTTCTAATGACAAGTACTGTCCTGACCTCGACGGTACACAGGTACACACACAGGTGCAAGGCGGGTAATACTGCACCTTGTCACTTCCTTCCACATCAAGAAACTGCGCATACTCTTCATTTACTCCAAGTCCAAAGTCAAAGGAGTCGTGTTCCTGCTTAATATTCTTTTCATAGAATACCGCACAGGAATACACAAAAGGTGTTTTCTTCGACCATTCTTCTATAATTGCCAGTTCCTCTTTCTTATTGAACAGCGTGTATTTTTTCTGCGTATTTATCCGATAAATTCCAGGTCGCTGACGTATTTCGTACCTGTCAATACAATTCTGCGCATCCAGTAACATCTGCTGACTCTGACGGATTCTTTTCAATAAATTAATCTGACGGATAATCTCATCTTCCATCATCTGCTCTTGTTCTTTTAACTGTGCACTGATTCTCTGTAAATCCATGGTGCGAAATAAATTCGCCACTTCCTCCAGCGAGAATCCATAACTCTGATAATGTCTTGCACGCAAAAGCATATGAAGATCCCATGCATTGTAATAGCGATATCCTGTTTCCTCATCACGGGCCGGCTGGATAATCCCCTTGCTTTCATAATATCGGATAGATTCCGATGTTATTCCCAGTAACTTTGCCATTCTTCCTATGCTGTATTTCTGATACATACCCCTACCATTCCTTAAAACTTTAAAGTTGTTTGAGACTTTTTCATCTTACCATGAAAATTTTTCAAAAACAAGGAACTATCGGTAGCAGATTGTCTGGATAGAATGCGGTGCAAGTTCCGCACAAATTCCTTCCCCATTCTCGCGCAGCGTATATGGTTTTGCAGTGTCACTCTTATTCAAAAGTACAATGACGCGCTCTCCATCCGGATTTAAGAAACCGGTCACTTCTATGCCGTCTGTATAGCGGCTTGTGCCGATGCGGACTGCACCCTCTTTGATATAGCGGCTGAATTGCCCGATATAATAGTAACTCAGGCGCTTTTCATAGCTGTTTTCTGCCGGATTACACATAACAGGAGCAGCACAGAAGTTTCCTACATGATTCGGACCGCCCTCACTGTCAAGAAGCAGATTCCAGTCCAAGGACGCGTTAATCCCGGCATTTAGATTCCCTAAAATGTCATGTGCATACATCTCCGCTTTCTGCACCTCGCCGGAATCTGCAAATCTGGAATATTCCACGCATCCCTCGGTGAAAAATATCTGCTTATCCGGATACATTTTCCGCACCATTTCCAGACTCTCAAAATGATCTCCTGTGTACCAGTGTACTGCTTCACCAGCCACATATTTCCTGGTCGTCTCATCTGCAACAGTATCTTTAAAACGCTGATATGCCTCTTCCTTGTTGTGATCCCACACGAAAATTCCGATGTCAGAAAGTCCTGCCGCATCAAGCGTTGGCCCTAAATTTTCACGCACGAACTTGCTCTCTTCCTCTGCTGTATAGACACAGGAATCCCATGTCTGCACAGCCATCGGCTCATTCTGCACAGTAAGCCACCGAATATCCACACCCTCCTTGCGGTATGCTTTGATAAATTTTACAAAATAATCTGCCCACACCTGGTAGCAATCTTCTTTTAGTTTTCCACCATGGTTCATCTCACCGTTGGTTTTCATGTATGCCGGCGGCGACCATGGAGACATCAAAAATCGAATTTCCGCAGAAGTTCCTTCGTCTGCTTCCATCGTCCATGCCCGATGCGTTTTTCCCGCATCGGCAATCATCGGCAGAATCTCTTTTTTGTCATGACTGATATCAAATGAGGTAAGCTCCATATCCCCCTCTTTTACATAGGTATAATTCCCTAATGCAAAGTCGCAGCTATTCATATGAATGCGTCCGAGATTGTAGCGCAGACCACTTTCTCCGTAACAATCCTCCATGATTGCCCCGCGTACATCCTCACTCATCTGTCCGTAAATGTGCGCGGCTGCCTCCGTCAATGCACCACCAAATCCATGAAACTGCTGATAGGTTACGTCCGGGTACACATTGATGACATGCATACAGTCCGTCACTGCTGTCTTTGCAAGGAGTTCTTCCTCCCAGAACTGTTGTTTTTTCTCATTCGTAGTGATTATTTTTATCTCACTCATACCTGCCTCCGTATCTATTTTCGCAAAATACTTCTACACTATCACTATCTCGATGTCTGCCACCCTGCCCTTGCGGATATCCTCCGCAAGTTTTCCTGACACATACGGCAGCTTTGTATCTGCAACCGTGCCATTTTGATATCGGAATGTCATTGCTGATATTTCATAATTGCCCGGAACATAATCTCTGCGCTCCGCAAAACGATAACGCACATTGACATTGGAAAAAAGTGTTGTCTCCACCGCTTTGTCATCGCCTATTAAGTATTCCGGTATCGCCGGTTCCGGCGCAAATACGAGTTCTTTGTCCCGCATATCAAAAATATGTCTGCCAAACATCATCAGCTTCCACATACTGATAAACTCAATGGTAGAACCGCTCAGACGCGCCACAAAGCCTTTTCCGTGGTAAGATTTATTTGGATTTTTGCTGCTCGCAATAAACGAGGAATTTTCATAAATGCTTCTGCCGTATACCTGCGGGTCTAAAAACGGCACTGCTGCCGCATGAAAATCTGTAAAAAATTCCGTATACATACCACTGCGCAAAAGTTCGAGCAGATACTTGTACTCCATATGCAGCCAGATGGACTCGTTCTCCAGCCAGCCCGGTGTAAATGCCCGCGCGCGTCCCAGTTCAAAGGATGCTTCCTGCAAGGATGCATTGACCTTATACATGGAAAGCTTCTTATCATAAAGGTCGCTGTTTTTGACCTTTTTATAAAGTTCCTGCTTTTTCTCTTTTTCTCCCTCCAGCTTCAGATAGCGCACAGGGCCTTCCAGGAAATATGGGACCATCTGCACCCTAAACGCTAACGGCTTAATGCCTGCCTCTGTTACCTCATACTCCGGCACTTCGTAGGTAAAATATGTCGGGCAGATGCCTCCGCCGTATCTGACTGCCTTACTAATGCCGCATTTTACGGTTGCAAGGAATCCGTTCAGTATCTCTGCCAGATTCTCGGAACTAAAAATCGTCTTCTTCCCTGAAACTCCGGCAAATGTTTTTTCACGGTAAATCTCCTTTACATCATTGATGCGATTCCAGAAAGAAAGTACCTCCGCATTCTTCTCAATCGCTTCTTTCTCCATGCGATTAATAAAGTGCAGTTCATCCATGAAGCTTCCAAGCTCTTCTAAAACAGGAATCTCACCCGGATACTTTTTCAATGCTCCTACCGTGTATTCTAACATACGGCAAAGTTCGTAAGTCTCCGCCATGGAAGAACCAAACATTCCGGGCATACCATTTAATGCATCATACCAGCCCGGCTTGCCGCCCTCCATCTCAATGCCCATTCCATATGCATCCAGCGTCGCAAACTTTGTCGCACACAAAAGAATCAATTTTTCAAACAGAGACATATGCAAAATCTCGCCATTTCCAAAATCTGTGCGCACAAGCTTCTCCGTCGTCTCACGTTTCGTCGCTTCATTTAACGCATGATACTGGCGCAAACCGTTTTTCGTCTCTGCGTAGCGCTCATATCGCCGATTCACGCTGACCTGTGCAAGAAAACAGGTATAATCCTGCTCATAAAGCATTTCCCGCTCCTGCTCCGGATAGATTTCCAAATAATCCAAAATCAAGTCCAGATTGTATGTCCAGTGGTCACTCCAATAACCTTCGCCGAAGTTTCCATTTACAAGGCTGTCTGCGAAATCAATAATCTGGAAAAAGAGTGCTTCATTCCACGCATCCCCAAAAACTTCCTCCATCTTGCGATAAAGTGCTCCCGGCGTAAATGCCTTTGTCACGAAATTCGTCATCGCTTCCCGCTTGGCATCCTCCATTCCTGCAAACAACTGCTGTGCTGCATCCGGCTTCAACTGATAAGTCAGTTTTTCCACGCCCAACGGATTGTATCCATCCAACTGTATCAGGCTGTAAAATTCTTTGATATTTTCCCGTCCCACAAATGGTGCAAAAAAGGTATCGCATCTGCGGTTCTGATTTACATCTCTGAAATTGCCGTTTCCCTGTGAGTAAAACTCAGGAAGCATGGAAAAATAATTGTAATCGCGCTCTAAATCGCCATGCTTTCTGGAATACACATAGAAAATCTTGTTGCTGCCAAGCTGCATCGGGTATCCACCGCGCAGTACATTGTCCATGTACGTATATTTGCAGTAGGCATCAAACTCCTTGGAGGCTGTGTGTGTAGTAATCCCTTTGCAGAGGTTCTCCACCAATTCCTCCGTCTCTTTTTTCTTCATCTCAAAGTAAGTGCCATCCTTTTTCTCTCCAAAGAAGTTCTCTAAGATTTCTTTTTTCTCAACCTGTCCAATCAGCTCATATATCACAAGGCTCTCCCCTGCCGCAAGCTGCCGCTCCACGCCAAAGAAGCTGCACGGAAGCTGATTCATCGTAATCTGCTCCGCCACAAGAAGTTCACTTACACTCTTCTCCTCAAAACCGACAGCTCTGCGCATAGAAGTATCGTAAGCAAACACTACCTCCGGGTCTACGATTGGCATTAATCTCGTGCCGTCCGCCAAACAGGCGGCTGCGAAGTTACCACCTAAAATCCGGTGTACCGCTGCAGTGTCATCCATGCTGGCGCGCACTCTGTAATATGGCACACCGCTTTCCGCGTCCTCGACCTGCATCCATGCTTTGGCGGTCTGTCCCATATTTTTCATACTGTCTAATCCCACCCCGTAAGGAATTACCGCAGGCATACCATCCAGTACCTCTATATGCATACTCTCATCCGCAATATTTTTCACTTCCACTTTGCGTACCAGTGCACCCAGATTTTCTCCCGGCAATGTAAAATAAGTCACATGTGTCTGAATGCCTCTTGCTTTGTTGCACTCCTCTATCTCTAAGCCATTCATCGCAATCTGCATACTGTGCGGCACCTGCTCATCTGCAAATGCTTCCGTTACCCTGCCATTCTTTTTTATAAATGTACGAAATCCGGTTGTCTTAACATTCTGATATGCCTGATGTGCCGGATAAAATTCCATAATCGCATGATCCTTATTATCTACACCAAAGCTGACTACACACTGTCCCCGATTTACATAATAGCACCAGATTGGAATACCCCTGATTCCGGAAATGCCAGGAAGGAAGCTGGCAAACGTCGATTTTTTCCCATAATCTTTCATAATAAAGTTCTCTGCTTGTTTTGTCATATCTGTCTATCCTCTCATTCCATTTTCACTTTCTACTGTCATTCTATGGAAAAGACAGAATGCAAAAAAGATACCTTTTTTAACAAAGGTATCTTTTTTTTAGTTTGCATATTTATTTTTTTACGCCGCTCTCATATTCACAGATAACCTGACGCTCTCCTGCCTGCATCACACTGCCGCCACGGTCATTTATAATATATTTCATGCCCGGATAACCGGTCAGCATAACCGTGCAGATGTTGTGCACCTTTACGCCTTCCTTATCCGGCACTTCCATTGCCGAGGCAAGCGTGACCGCAGCATCCCGATTATACAGATATATGCCTAATCCCCACGCCTCAAATTCAGAAACATTTTCATCCACATAAAAGGATGCATAACCTTCTTTTGTTCCACTATGACTCATCCACTGTGACTGTTCCGGTACATCATACGGAATCTCGCTCTGGTACATATAGACTTTGCCAGCGTCACCATTCCAGACCGTCTGATATTTTTCAAAATGTTCCACCATCAAGCCATAGATTGTCACATTATTTCCATTTACAATGATTCCTGTATCTGCGATATTTTCATCCCATGCCACATGGTCGCCATGGTCTGCGCGCCATACCCAGAAATTATCTCCGATGACATTGTCACTGTTAATAGTAATGCAATTTTTCACACAGGCAGGATTCGTAGTCTCTGCACCGCCTACACGGAAAAACAAATCACTGAGTGTAATAAAATCTCTTGTAAACTGTTCGTTCTGTATGTTTTGCGTATCAGAGTTCTCCGGCATCCCCACTACAAGCAGATTTTCCGACTCTGTTTCCCCTGCATCAAACAGGATTCCCGCCAGAATAATCCCCGGTACATCCGCTGTCTCAATACAACTATTTCCCTTGACAGGCTGAAGTGTTGCAAGCCCCATGCCAAGCACAATAGTGTCTGCCTTTGTAACATGGAGTGGTTCCTCCAATGCATAAATTCCCGGTGTCAAAAGAAGATGTCTGCCATCTGCAAGAGCCGCATTCAGTGTCTCTGCCGTGTCCGTATCCGCTTTTGCCACATAAAACTCATCAATAGAAATCCGCATTCCAGCAGTATGCTCTGTCTCGCTGCTGCCAGACTGCTCTGTGGTATTCTGCCAAGAGGTTCCCACCGCATTCATTCGCACTCCCGGCACATAGACCTGATAGCCGGCTTCTTCGTCATACATCAAAAACGGCTTCTCCTGTATCTTTTCTGTCTGTGCAATCTCTGTATACGGAATTCCCGGCCATGCGCCCTCCGGTGCTTTATTCTCCTCAGTTCCAACAAATACCATGTTCCAGTTTGCACCCATCCATGCTTTCCAGTTACAGTTTCTCGACAACCACTGCTGCTGTGAACCGGAATCTGTCATCAACTCCGTATTGGAGTCTGCTAAAAATCCGCCGCTGCACCATCCATAGTTATCGTGCAGATACAGCGCTCCGTCAATCTGAGTTCTCCGCATAAAAGTTGCCTGCGATACAGCCCACATGGTGTTGCTGCCAATCTCTATATTTTCGACTCCACGCCAGAAATTGCAGCAGGCATTGTGGTTATTCGGGTCATCTCCCAGCCATGTCGCCGTACACTGTAAAGCCGGAATCCGTGTATCTGTCGGCAGTTCTCCCAGTCCGGCAATCTGCATATAGTAACCGACATTTACCTCAATAGCTTCGTCATACACCCCCGGCATAAAGCAGATGGCATAACGCTCCTTTCCAAACTGGTTTTCCTCCTGTTCATCATAGAGCTCATCCAGTATCTGATTTACCTCTGCCGGATCATCTTCCGGTGTGAACAGATACACGTTTTCTCCAAACAGCTCATTGTGACAATCCACGATTTTTGTATTTGCCCCATGCCTTTTCATTCCTACACTTCCCACTAGCACCGCCGCAAGCACCGCGATACCGCAAACTCCCGCCTTCCAATATTTCTTCACAAAATTCCCCCTGTCTGTTCTCCCACGGGCATTCGCAGTCCTTTTTCTCATAAAAACACCCTCCATAAAATTTGCATTTGCCTTATATCCCCATTTAGGCATACCAGAATTATGCTTCATTCGCCAAGCGGGTAAAAGACTACAAATTTTATGAAGGGTGTCAATTTTTTATTTTATCAATTTTTCACTGAGGCATGGATATTTTATCAAGAATGCCTGTCAGATGCGCTATCGTTACACCATAATTCGTCATCGGAACCTGTTGTTTCCTCGCTCTGTCAATGCGGGACATCACATACTTACGGTTAAACATACAGGCACCGCACTGAATTATCAAATCATATCCCGCTAAATCCTGTGGAAAATCCGTTCCGCTTACCATATCCACGACAAGCGTCTCTCCAAAGCGTCTGCGTAACATTGCAGGAATTTTTACCCGTCCGATATCCTCTGTAAGCGGTGCATGCGTACAGCACTCCGCAATCAGCACATGGGAATCCGGCTTTAAGGCATCTATCTGTTTCGCACCTTCTACATAGTAAGGCAAATCCCCCTTATAAGCTGCAAACAGTACGGAAAAGGAAGTCAGCATGCTCTCCGCGGGCTTATGTTCGTACACATAGCCAAACACCTGCGAATCCGTAATGATTAATTTAGGCGGCTGTGACAACGTCTCCAAAGCAGTTGTCATCTTGTCCGTTGTCACACTCATGACAAGGCACTTTTTATCCAACAGTTCACGCAGGGTCTGCACCTGTGGCAATATCAGTCTGCCCTTTGGCGCCTGAATATCCTGCGGCATCACGAGCATTACCAAATCATTCTCCCCTACCAGTCCCGCGGTAATCGTCTGATTACCATAGTCCTCCGGGATTTTTCTGGCAAGTGCCTCTCGCACTGCATCCATTCCCTCTCCGGTCTTCGCACTGACAATAAGTGCGTCCTCTCCGGTCTCTTTTTTAATCTGTGCACGCAAAGTATCGGCATTTTCGCGGATATCAGCCTTGTTTATAACCAAAAGTACAGGTATCTTCCGTTCCTTAAAATAATGATACCACCCTAATTCCTCCACAATGTCATACTCTGATGTCTCATACTTCTGGCTAAAAGCATAACCCTGCTCCTTTTTTTCCTGCAAACAGTTCTTCTGCTCTCCTGCAAATAAAATTACAGCAAGTTCCGTCTTTTCTGCTGCAAGTCTTGTCTTCTCCGCCCGACGTCCGCCAAGTTCTGTTTCATCATCAAAACCCGCTGTATCAATCATCACACAGGCTCCGAGCGGATGCATCTCCATTGCCTTGTACACAGGGTCAGTCGTCGTCCCTGCCACATCAGCGACAATTGAGACATCCTGTCCTGTGAACGCATTCACAAATGTGGACTTTCCGCTATTTGTCCTGCCAAAAATACCGATATGCAGACGGTTGCTGCCCGGCGTGCCATTTAGCGATACTGACATATCTTTTCTCCCTTCCTCTGCTAAAAGCGAAAATCACGCTTGCCCTCTGCAATATCATGAATGTGCTCATAAGCCGTCTGCTTTACCTTGGGATTGGTAATCTTCTCCAACTCCCTGTCAATAAGCTCCATACCAATTTTCTTCGTCTCCTCGCTCGCATAGTCCTCAAGATATTCCTTTAACGTCATGAGCGCATTTGGATGGCAGCAATTTAGAATCTGCATATTTTTACAAAGTGCCATAAAACGGTCTCCGGTTCTTCCCTCCCGATAACATGCCGTGCAGAAACTTGGGATATGCCCCAGCTTTATCAACCAGTTTACAACCTCATCTAAGGTTCGCTGGTCGCTGACATCAAACTGTTCACTGGTTACCTCCTCCTCTTCTTCCGGCTTCGCATAACCGCCAACACTGGTTTTCGATGCACCGCTAATCTGGGAAACGCCAAGCGGCAATACTTTCTCACGCACAGCCTGGCTCTCGCGGGTAGAAATAATCATGCCCGTATATGGCACGGAAATACGAATCAGCGCACACAACTTTGCAAATATGTCATCACTGATACCATTATCAAATGTATCCGGATCAATGTCATCGGCGCGCTTTAATCGAGGCACACTGATGGTATGCGGGCCGACACCATGCACTGCCTCTAAATGCTCTGCATGCATCAATAGTCCGGCGAACTCGTAACGGTACAGCTCAAGCCCAAACAAAACACCAAGTCCCACATCATCAATGCCTCCCTCCATCGCTCTGTCCATCGCTTCAGTGTGATATGCGTAATCATGCTTCGGTCCTGTCGGATGAAGTTTCTCATAACTCTCCTTGTGATATGTCTCCTGAAACAATATGTATGTACCGATTCCGGCATCTTTTAACTTGCGATAATTTTCCACGGTAGTTGCTGCGATGTTGACATTGACACGACGGATTGCTCCATTTTTGTGCTTGATACTGTAAATGGTATGGATGCATTCTAAAATATACTCAATCGGATTATTGACAGGGTCCTCACCTGCCTCAATCGCAAGACGCTTATGTCCCATATCCTGCAAAGCAATTACCTCTGCCGCAATTTCCTCCTGTGTCAGCTTCTTTCTTGCAATGTGCTTGTTCTTCAGATGGTATGGACAGTATACACAACCATTCACACAATAGTTTGACAGATACAGCGGCGCGAACATAACAATACGATTGCCATAATAATCCTGCTTAATCTGTCTTGCCAGCTCATACATCTCCTCTACTTTCTCCGGCATTTCACACGCTAATAACACAGATGCCTCTCTGTGATTTAACCCTTTGCGTTCCTTCGCCTTTGCGAGAATTTCATCAATCAATTCTATATTGTCCTTGTTGGCATCGGCATACGCCAGTGTCTCTCTGATTTCCTCGTCAGCGATGAATTCCTCTGCTTTTAGTGATTTTACGTTATACATAATTACTCCTCTCTTTTTCCCCTGCATAATCGCCCCTGTCTGTCACAACCTCGTACCCAATACTCTCCATGCGTTTCTGCATACAGAAACGGCATTCTGCCGCCTCATCTCCCGTACAAATCTTGTTGTCATAGAGCTTATACTTTTCCCTGACGTTCACCGGAGAGAGGTTTGGCATCACAACATTTGCTCCCGCTAATATTCCCTTTTCCCTGCCCTGCGGATGAATGGTTCCAAGTGCCGTTGTAGATGGCAGCAATACTTTAGGATGAAGCAGCCGGATAATAGAAAGCAATCTTAATGTCAATTCCATCGTTCCTGCCTCCTCATTCCCAAACGGCGTGTCTTTCTGCGGGATAAACGGCCCGATTCCGACCATCTCCGGCTGCAAGTCCCTGATAAATGTCAAATCCTCATACAAAGTTTCCACCATCTGTCCCGGCGAACCCACCATAAATCCACATCCTGTCTGATAACCGATTTCTTTTAAATCACGCAGACACTGCTTGCGGTTTGCAAGTGACATCTCCGCCGGATGCAGTTTCTTATAATGTTCCTCGTTTGCAGTCTCATGACGAAGCAGGTATCTGTCCGCCCCTGCCTCAAAATACGCCTGATAGCTCGTCCGCTCCTTTTCGCCGATGGAAAGTGTGACTGCGCAGTCCGGATAGTTCTTTTTTATCTCTGACACAATCGCACAGATGTGCGCATCTGTAAAATACGCATCTTCTCCCCCCTGCAACACAAATGTGCGAAAACCAAGCTCATAGCCCGTTGCGCAACAGGATAAAATCTGCTCCTCACTCAGACGATACCGCTCGGCACATCGGTTGCTCCGCCGGATACCACAGTATAAGCAGTCATTTTTACAGTAATTTGTAAATTCTATCAATCCGCGAATATAGACCTTGTTGCCATAGATGCGCTGTGCTGCATTTCTCGCCCGCGCGGCAAGTTTAGCGATAACCTCTGTCTCCTGCGTTGTGAGCAGAATCCGCAGACCTTCTAAATCTATCTTCTGCTCTTTTTCTAGTTTTTCGATAATTTCTGTCTCGCGCTGCATCTCACGCTCCCACATTAGAATACACGGTCTTCGCCGTGATTCCATCTAATCGACCAATCTTTCCTGATAGCGCATTGATGGTATCCTGCGGCGCATCAATCGCCACGCTGATGATATTTACACCCTTTTCTCTGTAAGGAATCCCCATGCGCCCGATGATATAATTGCTGTGCTCATGCAAAAGCTGATTTAACTGCTGGATAGAATCCATGTTTTCCACAATAATTCCGATTAATGCAATTCTCGTATTCATAAAGTCTCCCTTCATTTTTTCATGCTTTAGATTTTTCATGCTTTAGATTTCTCATGCTTTAGATTTCTCATGCTTTGGATTTCTCATGCTTTGGATTTTTCAAAATTAGGTCTATGTAAAAAAAGTAATGCTCCAGATTCCAATTTCCTCCCAAAATGTATACTCTATATGCTAAAAATTCTCCATTTTAGGTCTATGTATAAAAATCTACTTTACAGTAACAAAAAAACCTGGTTTTTTGTTGCTAGCGAAAACATTTTTTTGTATAGATACAATTCAGCACGATTTTGGCTTGCTTCCACTCTGCGAGTTTTTCCTCCCACACAAAATGCTTTTCTGCAATAGGAACATTCTCCTATTGCATCAAAAAAGCTGTATCCGGATACCCTATCCGGATACAGCTTCACTGTGTACGCAAAAATCATTCTGTCTCTTACAGACAGAACTCTTCCTCAGACTTCTCTATGCTCGCCATATCTTTCACGTAGGATAACCTTAATGTCAGATGCTTATTTGTATTCATTGTCTTTGTTCTGAATTCATCTCATCAGTAAGAACGCATCTTGCTGATAAGATTTCTCGTATTCCAAGATTAACATGGATAGTAACGCATGGCAACTACTTTTCATACATTCAAGCTTTTATTCTATCTTTTATCGGTCTATTTCCCTGCATTCATGCTTCATTTGTTTTACAGCATTTTTACAACAAAAATTGTGCCAGCGCGTAGTTGCTGACATCCTGCCCCTTTTCGGTCAGATAAATGCGTCCGGCGCGCTTTTCTAAGAGTTCCTCCTCCTGCAGACGCTGCATCACATCCTGATACACCGCCTCGATCTGGATTCCAAAAACTTCCGTAAAATGCTCTCTCGTAATTCCCTCTATCATGCGAAGTCCTAAAAACATATACTCCTCAATCTGTGCCTTACGCGAGACTCGCTCTGCCGACGCATGCAGGTTCGTTGCAGGCACCTGTTCCACACGACTGAAACTGTTTCCTACTCCCTGCTCTATGATTTCATTCTCCCAGAATCCTTCATGAATACCTCTTGTCTGCTCCAGATATGTATATAAGTCTGTGACATTCGAGTAGCGGATATTTTCCATCAGAGATGCCGCACCAAGTCCTACGCCCAAGTAATTCTCTCTCTGCCAGTAACCGATGTTATGACGGCACGCAAATCCCGGCTTCGCAAAATTTGATATCTCATAATGCTCATAACCGCTTTCTCTCAATACCTGTTCTGTGAGTTTTGTCATCTGATAGACTTCATCCTCTGTCGGCAGTGCAATGGTATTCATCCCGGCCCGCTGCTTTACCGCATCAAACTTGTATAAATCATAAAACGGAGTTCCGGGCTCGATAATCAGCGAATACGCAGAGATGTGCTCCGGTTTTAGTCGAAGTACCTGCTGCAACGTGTGATAAAAACTTGCTGTTGTCTGCCCCGGCAGGGAATTCATAAGGTCAACGTTGATATTGTAAAATCCATTTTTGCGCGCCAGTTCATAAGTCTTTAAAAACTGTTCGTAGGTGTGGATTCGTCCGAGCAGTTTTAGTTCTTCATCTGATGCTGACTGCAAACCGATGCTGATACGATTAATTCCTGCCCTGCGGTAGACTGCAAATTTGTAATCTGTCACCGTGCCCGGATTACACTCAATCGATACTTCCGCATCTGTATCCAGACGAAACTCCCGTTTCACAGTACTCATGATTTTCTCAATCGCATCCTCGCGCAGCCACGACGGTGTACCGCCGCCAATATAAACTGTCGTCACCAGATATTCACGGCATTTGGAACCATAATATACAATCTCACGAAGCAGTGCGTCCACATACTCGCTCTGCGTGCTTTCATCCGCCGGAAATGACAGGAAGTCACAGTACTGGCACTTTTTTACACAGAAGGGAATATGAATATATAATTGCATCCTCTTCCCGCTCATAATACACCTTTCTAACCCTCATCCAATTTCAACACACTCATAAATGCTTCCTGTGGAATCTCTACATTACCCACCTGACGCATACGTTTCTTTCCTTCCTTCTGCTTTTCAAGAAGCTTTCTCTTACGGGAAATATCACCGCCGTAACATTTCGCAAGCACATCTTTACGCATTGCCTTCACTGTCTCACGGGCAATTACTTTGCCGCCGACTGCTGCCTGAATCGGAATCTCAAACAAATGTCTCGGAATCTCCTCCTTCAAGCGCTCGCACATCCTTCTGCCCCGGTCATATGCGCTGTCCTTGAATACGATAAAGGATAACGCATCTACCTGTTCGCGGTTGATTAAAATATCAAGCTTCACCAGCTCGGAACGCTCGTAACCCTTAAGTTCATAATCAAAAGATGCATAACCTCTCGAACGGGACTTTAACGCATCAAAAAAGTCATATATAATCTCATTGAGCGGCAAATCATACTTAATCAGCGCACGGTTTTCCTCGATGTATTCCATACTGAGGTATATTCCACGGCGCTCCTGACAGAGCGTCATAATCGCACCTACATAATCCTTCGTCACCATAATCTCTGCCGAAACCACTGGTTCTTCCATATATTCTATCTCGGATGGGTCCGGCAGATTCGACGGATTCGTAAGTTCAATCACCTCACCGTCTGTCTTGTGCACTTTATAAATAACGCCCGGTGCAGTTGTCACAAGGTCTAAGTTAAACTCACGCTCTAAACGCTCCTGAATAATCTCTAAGTGCAGTAATCCCAAAAATCCACAGCGGAATCCAAAGCCCAGCGCCAAGGATGTCTCCGGCTCAAACTGCAAAGAAGCATCATTAATCTGCAGCTTTTCCAAAGCATCGCGCAAGTCAGGATACTTCGCACTATCCGCCGGATACATACCACAGTAAACCATCGGATTGACCTTCTTATATCCCGGAAGCGGCTCTGCACACGGTCTTTTCGCATTGGTTACCGTATCACCCACCTGTGTGTCACGCACATTTTTGATGCTCGCACAGATATAACCAACCATACCGGCAGACAACTCCTCACATGGAATAAATTGACCCGCACCAAAATAACCAACCTCAGTTACCTCTGACTCTGCTCCCGTCGCCATCATCCGAATCGGGTCGCCAACTTTTACCGTACCCTCTTTCACACGACAGAATACAATCACTCCCTTATAGGAATCATACAATGCATCAAAAATCAACGCTTGAAGCGGTGCCTCTGCATCTCCCGTCGGCGCAGGAATCTTTGTTACAATCTGCTCTAACACATCCTCAATATTAAGCCCGGTCTTCGCAGAGATACGCGGTGCATCCTCTGCCTCAATACCAATGACATCCTCTATCTCCCGGATAACTTCATCCGGCTGTGCACTCGGCAAATCAATCTTGTTGATAACCGGCATGACATCAAGGTCATGGTCAAGTGCCAGATATACATTTGCAAGCGTCTGCGCTTCTACGCCCTGTGCTGCATCTACAACAAGAATCGCGCCGTCACATGCTGCAAGACTTCGCGATACCTCATAATTGAAATCGACATGTCCCGGCGTGTCAATGAGATTAAAAATATACTCCTCGCCATCCTTTGCCTTGTAGATAATACGAACTGCCTGAGACTTGATAGTGATTCCACGCTCACGCTCCAAATCCATATTATCAAGAACCTGCGCCTGCATCTCACGGCTTGTCAGTGTTCCGGTACTCTCTATGATACGATCTGCAAGTGTTGATTTGCCATGATCGATATGTGCAATAATACAAAAATTTCTGATTTTGCTCTGCTCTATTGACATTTTATTCTCTCCTATACGAAAACTCACAATCTATTTCATTTTATATGATGAACCAGAGAAGCGTCAAGTAAATTGGACTTTCATCTGGATTTTTTCCAAATTTATGCTATAATGTCAACGGATATTATGTGCCGAACCGTGCATAATATCACTATGGGTTTTGTCGAAAATCGGGAAAGCCCTTCTTCTTATAAGAAGCCCCCTGACATGATGGCTGCAAACATCACGCCAAGGGGCTTCCTTTTTACTCTTGAAACAGTGGGGTCGAATAATAGCGGTCACCGCTGTCCGGTAACAGTGCTACAACTGTCTTACTCTTATTCTCCGGTCTCTTTGCCCAGTCAATTGCTGCTTTTAATGCTGCACCGGAAGAAATACCTACAAGCAGTCCTTCCTCTCTCGCAATTGACTTTGTATAGCGATAAGCATCCTCATCCTCCACCGTTATAATCTCGTCATAGATCTCTGTGTTTAATATCTTCGGAATGAATCCTGCACCGATTCCCTGAATCGCATGTGCTCCGCCCACTCCCTTAGATAAAAATGGAGATGCCGCCGGTTCCATCGCTATCACCTGAATCCGCGGATTCTTTTCCTTCAAATATTCTCCAACGCCCGTAATTGTGCCGCCGGTTCCAACACCTGCTACAAAAGCATCTATCTCTCCGTCTGTGTCCTCCCAGATTTCCGGTCCCGTCGTCTTGCGATGTGCCGCCGGATTCGCCGGATTCTCAAACTGTCCGGCAATAATGCTGTTCGGTATCTCACGTGCCAGTTCTTCTGCTTTCTCTATCGCTCCCGCCATTCCTTTTGCACCGTCAGTAAGAACAATCTCGGCACCGTAGGCTTTGATAATATTCCTACGCTCTACACTCATCGTCTCCGGAATCACAATCATCACACGATATCCCTTTGCAACCGCAATCGCTGCAAGACCGATTCCTGTATTGCCGGAAGTCGGCTCGATAATCGTCGCACCTTCTTTTAAAATGCCCTTTTCTTCCGCATCAGCAATCATCTCTTTTGCCACACGATCTTTGGCACTTCCTGCCGGATTTAAATACTCGAGTTTTACTAAAAGTCTCGCCTGTAAATCATAGCTTTTTTCAATATGTGTCAATTCTACCAATGGTGTATGACCGATTAAATCATATGCACCCTGAAAAATCTTTGCCATCTTACGCCGCCTTTCTTATATATGAGAACCATTCTTACATTGGTCATACTTTTCCTTCTGAATTTCCACCAAATCAGCCAATGTAATATTCTCTACCACATCATTTACTGCCATGTTTAGCCGCTTCCATACCTCCACCGTGGCACATCGCTCCTCTCGTTCACATGCAAGTGCATCTTCTTCGACACACGGTACCGGTGCAAGACTCCCTTCGGTAAGTTTCAAAATCATCCCTACTGTGTAATCCTGCGGGTTCCTTCTAAGGCAATAGCCACCTTGTGGTCCTCTCACGCTTCGCACATAACCGGCTTTATTCAAAATAGAAATAATCTGTTCCAGATATTTGTCTGATATTCCCTGTCTCACAGCAATATCTTTGATTCGTACAACACTGCCTTCTTCATTCATCGCCAAATCCAGCATCAAGCGCAGCGCGTATCTGCCCTTCGTTGAAATCTTCATCTATCGTTCCTCATTTTCTCACTACGCATGCTGCCATTCCACCAACTCTGCCAGTGTCACATGATCTACTACATCACGAATTGCCTTGTCTACCTTCTCCCATAGCACAATTGTCGCACACTGTCCGTGTTTCGGACAATCCACCTTACCGGAAGCAAGACATTCCACCGGTGCCAGGGAGCCCTCCGTAAGTCTTAGTACATCACCAATAATATACTCCTCCAACGGCTTTGTCAGGCGATAGCCGCCTTGAAATCCCCTGCTGCTGCTGACATAGCCTGCTTTATTCAGAATCGATATAATCTGCTCTGTATATTTAACTGATATCTCCTGTCGGGTCGCAATCTCTTTCACAGACACCGGGTGTTCTGACCCGTTGACTGCCAAATCATAGAGAATATGAATCGCATATCTGCCCTTAGTCGTTATCTTCATCGGTGTCTATTCCCCTTTCCTCCGTGAAAAGTTCCTCGAAATCCTCTCTTAAGAATCGATGATAAAACGCATGTCCTGCGTCAAACTTCACGCAGTACCAATAATCGTCCGGTTTCCCATTTTCAAAAAAGAGAACCTCATCAAACTCATTGCTTCCAATATGAATACACTTAGCACTGTCTGACCATTTGGAAAAAATATTCTGTACATCCTGCAATGTAATTCCGTGCCTTGAAAAACACGCAATCAATTCCTCCAAAAAAGGATTGGCATTCCAATGTTCATGCACATAAACCACCCCCTGCGCCGGAATCAAAAAACAAATACGCTCTCCACTGCAACGTCTGATTTGAATTTCACCCAGGGTATCCGCCGCATAGCTTCCAAACGCCTGCAATGCCTGCATTACCATCTCACAACTGCATTCCTTTAAGCCAAGAATGTGGCTCACAGAAGCACACGGAGAATAAAAGCGTATCGTTTCCCGCTCAAATCCCAGCTTTAACTGCTCCTCCAAAACCATATCGCACAGATAGTCTCTTAATCTGTCATAATCTGCCTGTGTATGCATTTCCATGAATTAGTACTCTTCCTCTTCTTCTTCCTCACTGATATCCGTCTTTGGCTTTTCAAGACCTTCAATCTTGATACCATTTTTCTCCGCATAATCCCAGAGAGCTGCGTGAATTGCCTCCTCTGCCAAAAGAGAGCAGTGTACTTTTACCGGTGGGAGTCCGTCAAGTGCTTCCATAACTGCTTTATTGGTAACTTCAAGTGCTTCGTAGATTGTCTTGCCCTTTACCATCTCAGTTGCCATACTGCTGGTTGCAACTGCGGCACCACAGCCGAATGTCTTAAACTTGCACTCACGAATCACCTGATTTTCATCAATGTCCAGATAAATACGCATGATATCTCCACACTTTGCATTACCGACTGTGCCGACACCACTTGCGTTTTCAATTTCCCCTACGTTTCTCGGATTCTGAAAATGATCCATTACTTTTTCTGTATACATATCTATTTCTCTCTTTCTATTAGTATTATATCTTTGTCCGGCTGTTATGGTCATTTGACACTTCGCCGATGTTGCCTGTTATTATAGCTTACTTATTTTTCTTCACAAAATCCTCGTACAGTGGGGACATATTTCTCAAATTCGCCACGATTTCCTTCAGGTTGTCCACCACATAATCCGCATCCTCTATCGTGGTTGCATCGCTGATAGTCAGGCGGAGGGAACCATGCGCTATCTCATGCGGCAGTCCAATCGCCAGAAGTACATGAGACGGGTCTAGGGAACCGGAAGTGCATGCAGAGCCACTGGATGCGCAGATACCTTTGCCATCAAGCATAATCAGCATGGACTCACCCTCGATAAATCGGAAGCTGAAGTTGACATTGTTCGGCAGACGCCGTGTTCTGTCACCATTTAACTTTGCATATGGAATTTCCTTCTCAATACGCTCGATTAAATGATCTCGCACTGCACACTCTGACGCTGTCCGTTCTTTCATATTATCCGTTGCAATCTCGGCAGCTTTTGCCATACCGATAATGCCTGTCACGTTCTCCGTACCGGCTCTTCTTCTGCGCTCCTGTGCACCACCGTGTACAAAAGAACGAATTTTTACGCCCTTTCGGATATATAAAAAGCCAATTCCTTTCGGTCCGTTAATCTTATGACCGCTGGTGCTCATCATGTCAATATGCATGGCTTCCACATCAATCGGCACCTGTGTATACGCCTGCACTGCATCTGTGTGGAATAACACTCCATGCTCATGCGCAATCTCGCCAATCTCTGCAATCGGCTGAATCGTTCCAATCTCATTATTGGCAAACATAACAGATATCAAAATCGTATCCGGACGGATAGATTTCTCTAGCTGCGCTAAATCTACGACACCATTCTCATCTACATCCAGATAAGTAATCTCAAAGCCCTTCTTCTCTAAATAATCACAAGTATGAAGAATCGCATGATGCTCAATCTTTGTCGTAATAATATGCTTACCCTTTGTCTCATATGCCTCTGCAGTCGCCTTAAGTGCCCAGTTATCTGACTCAGATCCACCTGCTGTGAAGTAAATATTCTCCTGTGTCGTGTTGATAGTCTTTGCAATCAACTCACGCGCATCGGTAATTGCTTTTTTATTCTCCGCAGAAATGCTATATATACTGGATGGGTTACCAAACTTCTCTGTGAAATACGGAATCATCGCTTCTAATACTTCCGGTCTGACCGGAGTTGTCGCAGCATTGTCCATATAGATAATTCTCTTTTCCATGATGTTACACCATTTCCTTCTGTCTTATTTCATATCATACTGGTATGATATGAATTATATTAGTACTTATACTTTCCTTTGTCAATACTAAAATACCCCTTAATTACCATGCACGAAATTATGTACAAAATGAACTTTTTACCCAGAAGTTTGAACTGATCTATGATAGATAACGAAATCGCCCGGACGAAAATGTTCGGGCGGTTCTTGTGCAACTGGCGGATTTCTTTATAATTTTCTAGTATAATTTGCTTGGAAAAAGTACGAGACAAATTAGAATTCTCACTTGAGGTATTTTAAGGGATTTAATAACTGTTATATTTTGTTATAG
>CAZAGJ010000024.1:0-39281 GCA_964484605.1 uncultured Roseburia sp.
CATAACCTTTTTCATTTATAATTTCAACTAATTCTTGAAATTTATTGTAATTAAATGTCGTCTGTGATACTATGCAAACTTTTTTACTGTTATCTGCCATATAATTCCCGGCATCTTCCTTATCGCTGATAACTGTTGTACTTTCTGCCGAAGACCAACTCTTAATTCCTTTGACCTCCGGATGCGCCTCATTTCCGACAATCACAATCTGGCACCCTTCACCGCTGTATCGTTCCACCAAACGATGAATCTTAAGCACAAACGGACATGTTGCATCTACAATATGAAATCCCATTGCTTCAATCTGTTCACAGATACCTTTTTCTACACCATGCGCACGGATAACAACCGTCCCCTGTGGCTTGTCCTTAAGTTCCTCCACATCATTAACTACCACAACGCCCCGCTTTTCCAAATCTGAGACTACCTCTTCATTGTGAATAATCGGTCCAAACGTATAAATCGCCTTGCCTTTTTCAATTTCTTCATACACCGTATCTACCGCCCGCTTCACACCAAAGCAGAACCCGGCACTTTTGGCCAACACAACATTCATTCTGATAAATCCTTTCCACCGGCTTAAATTAGCGTTTCATAGATACGGCGAATCTCAGCCACAACCTCTTCAATATTCAGATAGGAACTATCCACCAGCACCGCATCTTGGGCTTGCTTTAATGGTGCTGTCTCCCGATGCATATCCCTGTAATCACGCTCAATAATATCTTTCTCAATCGCTTCTAAATCACAGGAAACGCCCTTCGCAGTAAGTTCATCATATCTGCGCTGCGCTCTTGTTGCAGAGCTTGCAGTAAGGTAAATCTTTACTTGTGCATTCGGAAGCACGCAGGTACCAATGTCTCTTCCATCCATAATCACATCCGCAGTAGCTGCCAAGTGGCGTTGCATCTCCATAAGCTTCTCACGCACAACCGGATATACACTACTGGCCGATGCCATATTGCCAACCTCCTCATTGCGAATAACGCCATTTACATTCTCTCCATTTAGAAGCACCTGCTGTTCACCATTTTCATAGGCAATCGTCACATCTACTTCCGGACAGGCTGCGGCAATCGCCGCCTCATCCTCAGCCTTGATTCCATTGGTCAAAAAGTAATACGCCATTGCACGGTACATTGCACCGGTATCTACATATATAAATCCAAGTTCTTTCGCCAGACGTTTTGCAATCGTACTCTTGCCTGCTCCCGCCGGTCCATCAATCGCTATATTCATACTCATCTTATCTTATTCTCATCCTTTCTCTATAAAAACACTGCTGTTCAAATCTTCCACTGATAATTACACAATACTGCATCCCGCCAGATAACCAGTCGACCATGCAATCTGCAGATTAAATCCACCGGTCATCGCATCTAAGTCAAGCACTTCCCCACAGAAATAAAGATTCTTTACAAGCTTTGATTCCATCGTAGACGGATTCACTTCTTTAACCTTTACTCCGCCACGCGTAATAATCGCTTCATTAAAATCACGCAATCCATTTAATGTTACCGGAAATGTCTTTATCAGATGCACAAATCCCATTCTCTCTTCTCTCGTGATTTCATTAACTTTTTTCTCCGGATCGATTCCGCTAAGTTCCAGCATGACAGGAATCATCTTTGCCGGAAAAAGTGAATGAATCGAATTCTTAAACTGCTTGTTCTTGTTTGCTTCAAATTCACGCAAAAGCCGTTGGTCGAGCTGCTCCTCGTCAAGTGCCGGCTTAATGTCAATCTCCATCGCCAGCTGCTTTGCAGTAAGTGAAGGCTTAATTGCCGCACTCGCGCTGAGCATCAGTGGACCACTAACTCCAAAATGCGTAAACAGCATCTCACCAAACTCATCATATAAAAGCTTCTTCCCATCACGGATACGCACACGCACATTTTTAAGTGCAAGCCCCTGCATCTCCAGCACATATGGCTCAACCGCATAAAATGGAACCAGCGAAGGTTTGATATCCGTCACAGTATGTCCAACTTTCTCTGCAAAACGATAACCATCCCCTGTGGAACCAGTCGTCTGATAAGAAAAACCTCCTGTCGCCAGAATGACACTGTCTGCTTCTAATATCTTTCCCTCTGTCAGACGCACGCCCGTCACTCTTGCTCTTGTTCCTTTTTCTTTTTTCTTAGATGCCCACTTGTCCTGCACTACCGACGCGCTCATTTCCGGTTCTGCCGCATCTGTCTGCAATTCTTCGGTCAAAAGTGTCTCCACTCTTGTGTGCAGTCGAACCTCTACGTTCTTCTCTTTTAACACCTTCTGTAAAGCTGCAATGACATCTGAAGAATGATCCGACGCCGGAAAAACGCGATTTCCTCGTTCAACTTTTGTCCGAAGACCGTTTTTCTCAAAAAAATCAATCACGCTTTGATTATCATATGTGTAAAACGCACTGTATAAAAACTTGGAATTCGTCATGACATTGGCAAAAAGTTCTTCCATATCACCGGCATTCGTGATATTGCAACGCCCCTTTCCCGTTATGTACAATTTCTTCCCAAGCTTCTCATTTTTCTCAAGCAAAGTCACCTGATGTCCATTTTCCGCAGCAGCAATCGCCGCAAACATGCCCGCAGGTCCTCCGCCAATCACTATTACCTTACTCATTAAAATCGCCATCTCCTATTTTGGCATAACGCATTTTGATAGAATCATCTATATAATTAATCTCATCATTCTCATATACCTGATACTCATCCCAGATGTCCTCAAGCATTTCAAGTGTTGTTGCAACTTCTCCCTGCTTTTTCATACAAAGCGCTACTATCAATGCATTAATAACCGAAAGAGGCGCCACAAGAGAATCCACGATGGATGCCATATCACTGTCTGCAATCAGATTGCAGGAAGAATACAGATTCATCGGCGAATGTACGCTATCTGTCAGTGTGATAACCTTCGCACTGCGGTTGTTTGCAAATTCCATTGCTTTTAATGTACGCATGGAATAGCGCGGGAAACTGATACCAATGATGACATCCTCCTTGCCAATGCGCACCATCTGTTCAAAAATCTCACTGGAACTGCTTGTCTGAATCAAATGCACATTATCAAACATCAGAGTAAAATAAAATGCCATAAAACTTGCTAATGGCGCGCAGCTGCGGATTCCAATAATATAGATATGCTTCGCATTTAAAATAGTATCTACTGCCAATTCAAATGCATTCTGATCAATTTTTTCTAATGTAGAATTGATTTTATCCGCATCTGACTTCAGTACGGATTCTAATATCTTAGACTGGCTGATGCGACCATAGGTAACTTCCATTCGCTGAATTGAATTGAGCTTATTGCGCACAAGTTCCTCGAGCGCGCTCTGAAATTCCGGATACCCCTTATAACCCAAGTGTGTTGCAAAACGTACAACCGTAGACTCACTGACACCTACTACTTCGCCAAGCTTCGCAGCTGTCAAAAAAACCGCCTTATCGTAATTGTCGGTAATATAGGCTGCCAACATTTTCTGCCCCTTACTTAATTTGCCATATGCATCATTAATACGATTACTCAGGTCATTCGTATTGCTCATAGTTATCCTCACTTCTGCGCTATCCGCACATTTCTCCTATTATATAATCAATAGTATTTTAATTATATCAAATACAAAGTTTTTTGCAAGAACTGCATATAGGAAATACAGCAAAAGTGTACTTACTTTTAACTACAAAAAAACAGTGCACACAGCCAAAAGCCATGTACACTGCTTCTATTTTAGCAATTATACCGGATAAGCACCATTCTTCGTATCAGCAATTGTTGCATCAACTTTTTTCTGCTGTGCCTCACGATATTTAAAGAATTCTGTTGCAACCTGTGGGAACAATGCATAGGATAATACATCCTCATCCTGCTGTTTCCACTGTTTCATCTCAGCCTCAATCTTATCTAATTCCGGTTCAAGCAAGTCAGCCGGGCGACAGGTAATTGCATTCTTCTTCTCATCGCCAAGAACCTTGTCAACTACCTCCGGATTGAAAGGCTTTACTGTCTGTCCGTATTTACCAAGCAGTACATCCTTTGTCTCTTTGGTAGCAACCTTATAACGCTCTCCCATAAGCACGTTGAACACAGCCTGTGTACCAACAATCTGGGATGACGGTGTAACAAGTGGCGGTTCACCGAGGTCTTTACGAACACGAGGAACTTCTGCAAGTACCTCCTCGTATTTGTCCTCTTTGCCCTGCTCCTTCAACTGGGAAATCAGGTTAGATAGCATACCGCCCGGTACCTGATATAACAATGTATTGATATTGACACCAAGAACCTTCGGATTCATAAGACCGCTCTCTAATGCTTCCTCTCTCATTGGGCGGAAGTAATCAGCGATTTCAGCAAGCTTCGCCTGATCTAATCCTGTATCGAACTCTGTTCCCTTGAATGCCTCTACCATAACCTCTGTTGCCGGCTGGGATGTTCCCAGTGCAAACGGAGACATTGCAGTATCAATGATATCACATCCAGCCTCTACTGCCTTTAAGTATGTCATAGAAGCAACGCCGGAGGTATAATGTGTATGCAGTTCGATTGGAAGACTTGTAGTCTCTTTCAATGCACGAACCAGTTCATCTGCTTTCTGCGGAACAAGAAGTCCTGCCATATCCTTGATACAGATAGAATCAGCACCCATATCCTCAATCTTCTTTGCCATCTCTGTCCAATACTCTAATGTATAAGCATCACCTAATGTGTAAGACAGAGCAACCTGCGCATGACCTTTTTCTTTGTTACATGCGCTGACTGCTGTCTGTAAATTGCGCAAATCGTTTAAGCAGTCGAAAATACGAATGATATCAATACCATTTGCAATAGACTTCTGTACGAAATACTCTACCACATCATCTGCATATGGACGATATCCAAGAATATTCTGTCCACGGAACAGCATCTGTAACTTTGTGTTTTTAAATCCATCTCTCAACTTGCGGAGACGATCCCATGGGTCTTCCTTCAGGAAACGAAGGGAAGCATCAAATGTTGCACCGCCCCAGCACTCAACTGCATGATAGCCAACCTGATCCATCTTCTCAACGATTGGCAGCATCTGTTCAGTTGTCATTCTTGTAGCAATCAAAGACTGATGCGCATCACGCAATACTGTCTCTGTTATTTTTAAAGGTTTCTTAACCACTTCTGACATTACCATTTCCTCCTAACTAATACCAAAGATAGCCATGAATACACCGGCTGCTACAGCAGTACCGATAACTCCGGCAACGTTTGGTCCCATTGCATGCATAAGTAAAAAGTTTGTAGGGTCTTCTTCCGCACCGACCTTCTGTGATACACGAGCCGCCATTGGAACAGCTGATACACCTGCTGAACCGATAAGTGGATTAATCTTGCCTCCGGTTACCTTGCATAACAGTTTACCAAATAATACACCTGCCGCTGTACCAAACATAAATGCGATTAAACCAAGTGCAACAATCTTAAGTGTCGTCACATTCAAAAATGCCTCTGCGCTGGTAGATGCACCTACGGAAGTTCCAAGCAGAATAACAACGATATACATAAGTGCATTGGATGCTGTATCTGTCAACTGGCGAACCACTCCACACTCACGGAACAAGTTACCAAGCATCAACATACCAACCAATGGTGCTGTTGTCGGAAGAAGTAAGCAAACAATAATCGTAACAACGATTGGGAACAATATCTTCTCAAGCTTAGATACCGGTCTTAAGTTCTCCATCTTAATTGCACGCTCTTCTTTGGTGGTAAAGAGCTTCATAATTGGTGGCTGAATAACCGGAACTAACGCCATATAAGAATATGCCGCAACGGCGATTGGTCCCATAAGTCCGGACTGTCCTAACTTTCCTGCAAGGAAAATAGATGTCGGGCCGTCCGCACCACCGATAATAGAAACTGCCGCTGCGGACTTGTCGTTGAATCCCATAAGGATTGCAAGGAAATATGCACCAAAAACACCAAACTGTGCTGCTGCTCCCATAAGGAAGCTGACAGGGTTGGCAATCAACGGTCCAAAATCGGTCATTGCTCCAACTCCCAGGAATATCAGGGAAGGGAATATTGACCATTCATCTAACACATAAAAATAATGAAATAATCCACCTACACCATTGCTCGTCTGCTCTGGACTTGCAAAAATATCCGGATAAATATTTACAAGCAACATACCAAATGCAATCGGCACGAGCAATAATGGCTCGAATCCTTTTGCAATTGCCAGATACAGGAATACACATGCAACAAGAATCATCACATAGTTTCCCCAAGTCAGATTAAAGAAAGCGGTCTGATGCAGGAGGTTTCCCATTGTCTCTGTAAAATAGCTCATTGTCTTCCTCCTAAAATCATTAGTTTAAAGTTGCGAGTAATGCACCAGCCTCTACCATATCTCCAGTATTTACATTGATGCTTGCTACGGTTCCGTCCTCTGTTGCAACAACAGGAGTCTCCATCTTCATAACCTCTAATACCATCAGCGTATCGCCTCTCTTTACAGCATCGCCAACGGAAGACTCAATCTTGAATACCTTACCTGCAGCTCCGGCCTCAATCTTAACACTTCCTGCTCCAGCAGGTTTTGCTGCCGGTGCCGGCGCTGCTGCCGGTGTTGCTGCAGCTGGTGCAGCTGCCGGTGCTGCCACTGGTGCCGCTGCACGTCTTGGTGCTGCTACCGGTGCGCTAACGCTTCCGTTCTCCTCCACTGTCACATCATAAACATTGCCATTTACTGTAATTGTATAGCTTTTCATTATTTTTTCCTCCTAAAGAAATTCAAATATTTGTGAAAGTTCATTTACGAACTTCCAATCAGACGAATCCAACGATTTGTTTGATTTAGCGTCTACGGATAGAACGTACCACAAACGAATCAGTAGAAGTTCCTTCACTCGCAGCAATCGCTGCTGCTATCACTGCGACAAGTTCAAAATCATCTGTCAGCGGAGCTTCCATCTGCACCGGTTCTGCAGTAACAGTTTCCGGCTTTGTCTCCTCCTTGTCACGACCTGCCAGTTTGTCCTGAATTACTGATATATATCTAAAGCAATAGATAATCAAACTGATCAAAATCAAAACTGCAAATACGATTCCCATTCCCATCACTGTATTCAGTGCTGCAGTGGTCATCTTCTCACCAAGCGTATATACAAGGTCTGCATTGGTATCCGTAATTTCTACCTGCTTGGTTTCATAATTGTATTCTAAGACAAAAGTTACACAAAGTTCACGATTTTCATACAGGACTTCCTGTGTTAATGTCATCGTATCCTGTGCCTTATCCAGTGTAAACTCACCTAAACCTATGTATGCCCCCAACTCAGGAGTACATTCTTTCCAGCCGGAAAACAGCTTTGCGTACACTTCATCTGCATTTGCCTCGTAATATGTCAGCTCATCCTCGCTCATAGTGGCAATCTGTGTGACATTCTGCGTCATAATTGTCTCACAGTCCGTATAAGTCAGACCGTAAAAATCAAATGTCTCTTTGTCTATACCACAAGCGGACAAACCGAGTACCATCATGACAAGGCAAAGCATAAGAGATATTTTCTTCTTCATAAACTTCACCTTTCTATTTTGTTCTGTGCTTCTTGTCCGGTTCCCCTGCATATTTCGTGTATAAAATCTCAAACGCGTTCACAAGATACTTTCTTGTATCAGCCGGCTCAAGCATCAAATCAACATATCCTCTTCTTGCTGCTGTTGCAACGCTTCCCTGCAATGCATCATATTCTTTCGCTTTCTCGGAAAGTTCTTCTGCGGAAGCATCTGCATACATAATCTTAGCAGCAAGCTCGGCATCCATCATGCCAACTTTTGCTTCCGGCCAAGCATATACGAAATCTGCTCCGACAGACTTAGAATTCATCGCTACATATGCACTTCCGTAAGCTTCTCCTGTAATCAGATTTACCTTTGGACATGTAGCACCGGCAAAAGCTGCTGTCATATGAGCGAGTGCTTTGGCAAGCTTCTTCTCTGCACACATGCAAGCCTTAAATCCCTTGACATTAGTCAATGTCAAAACAGGTATCTCAAAAGCATCACAGAACTGAACAAACTCTGCAGCCTTCTCACATCCTTGCGGAGAAAGAACGTTCTCAAACTCTTCGATCTTATTGCCTTCTGCATCATAAACTTCTGTACAGTTTGCAACTGCGCCGACGGTCATACCGTTCATCTTAATAAAACCGGTTACCATATCCTTCGCATAGGAAGCCTTTGTTTCAAAGAATACATGTCCATCAGAGATTTCGGACAAAAGATATCTAGGTTCTCCCTTCATCGCTGTCATATTCTCACACGCGCGGTTTAAATCGTCTTCACAATCACAGGTATACACATCTCCCTCATTGTTAAGCGGAAGCATGCTTACCAGTTCACGAATAGAAACAAGAATCTCGTCCTCTGTACCAACCATGTCTACACAGCCGGTCTCTTCTCCCTGAAACTTTGCTGCAGAAGAGTCACACTTATCTACGCGGTTGCCGCTAATAGCATTTGGAGAATTTACAAACATCTTACCCTTGCTCTCCTCGATAAATGCGAAATCACATAATGCAGGCACAACAGAGAGTCCGCCTCCACAGCTTCCGAAAACAGCTGCAATCTGCGGAACCACACCGGATGCTGCAACCTGTTTTGCATAAATCTGTCCCAATCCATCCAATGCGTCAACAGATTCCTGCAAACGAATTCCCGCGCAATCGATGAATCCGATTACCGGTGCCCCCATCTTCATCGCCATATCGTACACAGACGCAACCTTCTTCGCATGCATCTCACCGATTGTACCGTTCAATACAGAAGCATCCTGGCTGTAAATAAACACAAGATTGCCATCGATAAGTCCATGACCAGTGATTACACCATCGGAAGGTGTGTCTGTTACTGCAAGATTGAAGTCCGTGCTTCTTGCTGTCACGAGAGAACCGATTTCAATAAAGCTGTTCTCATCGACTAACCTGGTAATGCGCTGCATAGCCAGGCTACCATTACTACTATTCATTCTTTTGCCCTCCATCTATAAATTGTTTTCCATATGATTCCATATGGATTCATAGTGAATAATGTAAATCCAGCGGTATTATAAAAATCAACAAATTCCGCTATATTAAATTATAGTTGCTTTATTACAATAATTCAAGTAAATTGTTAATTTTTTATCAGCCCAAAAATATTCTTTAATCGTTTCTTAGCATCATTTGCTCAATTACACGCACAAAGCACCACTTGAAATCAATTTTTCGTACTTCATCCGCAGCGGTAATCCGGTACTCTCCCAACACTTCATCCCCAAGCATATAGCGGATTCTTCCAACATACGCGCCTTTTTCCACCGGTGCATACAATTTGTCAGCAAGTTCATAACGCAGCGTCACCTCCTCATCCTGCGCAAGCAGAAGTTCCCTGTATCCTTCGTAATCTTCCAGCGCTACATTGACAGATGTTTCTTCACCAATTGCTTTTCCCTGCCCCGCCACGACAGGAATCGGCGCAAGCTCATCTTTCTCTAATTCTATCCTCTGTAAATCTTTTTTGCTGTAATTCTCAATGCCATACAACATCAGTTTCCTGGTATCTGACCATTTGAAGGATTTATTATTCGGCCATCCACAGGCAAGCAGTGCCACAATATATGTTCTACCATCGCGTTCTAAAGCTCCCACATAACAATATCCCGCCGTCCCAGTGAATCCCGTTTTACCGGACAATGCCCCATCCATCATCTGCAAAAAAGCATTGTGGTTATAGCAGCTATAGTTACTTTTCCTCTCTGCATCTGAAAAACTGTGTTGTGCAGTTCCTGTAATCTGCAGGAATTCTGCTCTTTTGGGTGATAACTTGATACAGTATCTCATAATCCTAGCCAAATCTGCCGCTGTCGTATGATGAAAACCAATTTCATCCTTACCATCCAAGCCATTCGGCGTAATGAAATAGCTGTCTTCACACCCAATCTCTTTTGCTTTTTCATTCATCATATCAGCAAAATGCGTAACATCTCCGGCAATATGTTCCGCGATAACAACCGCACAATCATTAAACGACTCCAGCATCAGACCATACAGCAAATCCTTCAGATAGAATTTCTGCCCTTCCCTCATACCCAGATGAACCTTGGGCTGTGCTGCAGCATAAGATGACACAGTCGCCTGACTGTCCAAATCACAATTTTCCAATGCGATAATGCACGTCAGAATTTTGGTCGTGCTGGCGTTTGCCAGTGCTTCATACCCATCTTTTTCATACAGAATGCGCCCGGAGTCTGCATCCATGAGCACCGCAGCCTTCGCATATAGTTCCGTCTCCTTTGGTGTCTCAGCTGCCTCCACACAGACACATGTCTGAAATAGTATACTAACAAACAAAATTATCGCCAGAATTCGTTGTCTCACAAAAACTCCTCAAAAATGAATTCTTTTATCTATATTCAAAATTACACAAAAAAAGAATGTGCTCTCGCACATCCTTTTAAATATCCATCTTCATATTCATCTCCGCTTCGGCTTCCTGCTTGAACTCTTCCACCTGCACCGGATTTAATACCGGCAGTTCATCAATAGACTGCACGCCAAAGCTTCGCAGGAACTCTTCCGTCGTTCCAAACAACAGCGGTCTTCCCGGCGCATCCAATCTTCCCAGTTCACAGACCAGATTATACTCGACCAGCTTATTGACTGCATGGTCACAGGAAACTCCACGAATCTTCTCAATCTCAACCTTGGTAATCGGCTGCTTATATGCAATAATTGATAGAGTTTCAAGCAAAACATCTGTAAGCACATGCTTTTGGGGCTGCTTTGCAATCTTAATCAGATACTCATACATCTCACTCTTCGTGCACATCTGATATGCGCCATCCAGCTCAATGATTCTCACACCATAAGCAGAATCTTCATAGCGTCCCATCATACTTTCGATAATTTTCTTTGTTTCTTTCTTGTCTAATTCCAGTACTGAGGCTATCTTCTCCAATTCCACGGACTCACCCATGGTAAAAAGAATCGCCTCTATAATCGCCTGATAATTCTTTTCTTCCATTCAAACTCCATTCTCATGTCATATGCTTCGCACACGACCTGTGATACTCACGCGCACTTTGGCGCATACCATATACTTCGCAGTATTACGCAACAATTTTGGACTGAATGTCAATATCATCAAAGGTATGTGCCTGCGAAATAAAAATCTTACCAACCTTCATCAATTCTAATATTGCAAGAAATGTTACTATAATCTCCATCTTGCTCGCCTGTGCCTCTAAAATGCTGCGGAAACTAAACCGGCTGTGCGTCATGCAATAGTTCTCTAAATATGCCATCTTATCAGAAAGAGAGACCTCTTCCTTCTCAATCTTGCCAAACTTGGAACGAACAGGGTCAATCTTGTCTACCTGTTTTCTCATAATAGACTTAAATATATCATTCAGCTTCGCTAATGTCACATCTGAAATCAATTCTTCCATGTTAATCGGCTCTTCATATTCTGCAACTTCTGACGGAAGGGTCGGCTCCTTAAACAACACTCTCGCTGCATCCATCTGTCTGTCACGCAGTTCATAAGCCATACACTTGTACATCTTATACTCCAGCAGCTGCTGTACAAGTTCTGCCCTCGGATCTTCTTCCTCTTCTTCCTCCGACTCCACTGCCGGCAGAAGCATTCTTGACTTGATGTCAATCAGAGTTGCAGCCATAACCAAAAACTCACTGACTACATTTAAATCCTGTCGTTTCATCTCAGCAATATACTCCATATACTGATTTGTAATCTCAACAATAGGAATATCATATATATTTACTTTATTTTTCTCAAGCAGGTGCAAAAGCAAATCCAACGGTCCTTCAAACACCTGAAGCTTCACTGTCATATCCATGTCTAATATACGCCTTTCTAATCCATAGCTTTCTTCTAAAGCATTCGCTCCCACGACATAAACATTCCTCAACGTAGCTATTTTACCTTGGATTAGCAGAAAATTCAAGAGGAAATTACCATATTTAGTATTTCATTCCCATTCTTGCACTATAATTAGTGTTTTTATGTAAATCAATTTCAGCAAATTTAAATAATCTATGCAAAATATAATCATAATGTACTTGCTCTACAGCTAAAATATACAAAAATACTATGTGGAGAATTACTTGAAACGTCTACTCTCGTTTTTATTTGTACTGTTACTTACCACATCCACAGTGACCCTTGATATTTTTGCAGCGTCCGTGCTGCCAACAGAAAATACAGACACCACCGGCATCGCGCTGGATGTGTCTGCTCCGAGTGCACTGTTGATGGAGCCAACTACCGGTACCGTCATCTATGAAAAAAATTCACACGATAAACTTCGCCCCGCAAGTGTTACGAAGATTATGACCTTAATTCTGATATTTGATGCTCTTAAGAATGGACAGCTTGCATTAACCGACACCGTCACTGTATCCGAATATGCCGCCAGCATGGGCGGTTCGCAGGTCTATTTAGAGCCAGGCGAAACCCAGACTGTAGAAACAATGATTAAGTGTATCAGTGTTGCCAGCGCCAATGACGCCTGTGTTGCAATTGCTGAGCACATCTGTGGTTCCGAATCAGAATTTGTGCGGCAGATGAATGAGCGCGCCCAATCGCTGGGCATGAATGACACAACATTTATAAACTGCTGTGGTCTTGAAGCAGAAGGTCATATGACAAGTGCCTATGATGTTGCGCTCATGTCCCGAGAACTTATCAACAGACACCCGGAAATATATAATTACTGCACTATCTGGATGGAAAACATCACGCACACAACCAGAAAAGGTACCAGTGAATTCGGTTTGGCAAACACCAATAAACTTCTCAAACAATATCCCTACACCACCGGACTAAAAACAGGCTTTACCAGCCTTGCAAAGTCGTGTATTTCAGCCACTGCCCAAAAAGACGGGATGCAGTTGATTGCGGTTGTCATGGCTGCCGCCGACTCCAAAGCACGCTCGGCAGATGCCATTACCCTCCTAAACTATGGTTTTGGGAAATGCCATATCTATTCTGATTCTAACGAAGACAAACTTGCATCGCTTTCTGTCAAAAAAGGTATTGCCGAATCTGTCGGTCTGACCTACGAACGTTCCTTTTCCTATCTCTCCACAGACGGCTCTGATGTGAGCGGCATGGAGAAAAGAATCGAGCTGCCAGATGAAGTGACTGCTCCGGTTCGTCAAGGTGATATTGCCGGAAAGGCCGTATATATATTGAACGGACAGGAAATTGGTTCAGTCAACATTTTATACACGGACACTGTGAATGCCGCAAGCTATAAAGACTATTTTCTTCGCACCGTACAATTTTTCTTAACCTAAACAAGCATTATCACAAAGCTGCCGTATCAAAACATTATCCAATGGGAGAAAATGTTCTGATGCGGCAGCTTCAATAAATATTTAGCGCAAAGTCCTCTTGTTTCTTTTATTACATCAATGGTGCAAGCAAACGCAACAGTGCCTGCAGCATACGAATCGGCAGCGCACGTTTACGGCAAAACTCTAATGTCATCTCCTCCGAAAACTCAAATGTCTCCAAACAGTCCTCTTTTACCTGCATCACTGCCTTTGACTGATACATCCACACACCACACTCAAAATGCAGATACAGGCTTCTGAAATCAAGATTGACACTTCCAACCGTTGCAATCTCATCATCACAGACAAAGCATTTTGCATGAATAAATCCGGGAGTATACTGATATATCTTCACTCCGGCACGAATCAGCGGCTCGTAGTAAGACTGCGTCAGCAAATATGCAATCTTTTTATCCGGTATTCCAGGTGTCACGATACGCACATCCACACCGCTCTTTGCCGCATTGCGCAGCACAACAAGTGTTTCATAGTCAATAATCAGATATGGTGTAAAGATATAGACATAGTTTTTTGCCTTGCTGATAATATTCAGATAAATATTCTCGCCAACATTTTCATGGTCAAGCGGACTATCTCCATATGGCTGTACAAATCCATCTGTTACAAATGGTTCTTTCTGATGAACAGACGGAAGGTACTTTGTGTAGTCCTCACTGCCTCTGACAATTGTATTCCACATACTAAGAAACATCTGGGTAAATCCCCATACCGCCTCTCCCTCGATGCGAATTCCTGTATCTTTCCAATATCCAAAGCGTTCTTTTTGGTTAATATATTCGTCCGCCAAATTAATTCCGCCTGTAAATCCAATTCTACCATCCACAACAAGGATTTTACGATGGTCACGGTTATTCATTATCACAGATAAAACAGGTCGAAACGGATTGAATGCCGCACACTTGATTCCCTTTGCCTGAAGCTTTTTATAATACTTTGGTGGCAGTGTATTGATACATCCAACATCATCATAAATCAGGCGAACCTCAACGCCCTGCTTTATCTTCTCTTCCAGAATATCCACTATTGTATCCAACATATATCCTTCATCAATAATAAAGAATTCCAGAAAAATGTAATGCTCTGCCTGTTTCATTGCCTCCAGCATATCCGGAAACATTTCTTCGCCACTCTTATAGTATTGGGTAGAGGTATTCTGATAAACCGGAAAATGTCCGAAATCATTGATATATTTCGACTGACGGTAAACAGTCAAATCGGTCAACTTAAGCTTATCTGCAGCAGTCTCATCTTCTTGCATACATGCAGACACCTCACGACTGACCTCATCCATGTGTTTTCTGACATACTTTGTAATTTTGGATCTTCCAAATAAAAAGTACAGCAATGTACCAAGCACAGGTGACAACAATATCAAAAATGTCCACGATAATTTATTGGCGGGATTCATCCATCTATTAACAATTACAAGCACAAAAATCACTGCAATAATGCGAATCAGCAGGTTTGCATAGGTAAATGTATAACTGAATTTCCATAATACAACAAATAGCCAGACAATCTGCAACAAAATTGCCAAGCCCACAAGAACCAGCCTACCAAACAGTGTATTTGCAATTTTCTTCATAAGTATAAGTCCCCTTCCAGATGCAGCAATTCAGGAAATCATATACGATTGTCCTAACACCGTATGCTTTATTCTAGTTTTTTTCCTCAAAAAAGTCAATCAATCGCTTTATATTCCACGTACCAGATTATCTACATGAATAATTCCCCAGCTTTTCTTGCCTATGTGTGCCCCTCTCGGATACGCTCTCTCGTAAAGGCGTAATTTCATTTCTGCCGGTTTCAGATACGGATATTTCTCATATGCCAGTGCTAATGCTCCTGTCACAACGGGTGCGGCCATAGATGTTCCGCTCTTTACCTGATATTTTTTCCCATCAGCTCCACAGCTGGTAATGCCTGTTCCGGGCGCCAGTATCTCCGGCTTTACAATGCAGCATGCAGTGGGTCCGGTACTGCTGTACCCACTTTTCAACCCCTTGTCTCCCGCTTCCGGCTGTACATCATCGCAGCTTCCTACCGTAAGTATTTTTCTGGAGATTCCCGGAATTGTCACGGTATTTCCTTTCGGTCCGTTATTTCCGGCGGCAGCAACTACCATAATTCCCCGCTTCCATATATCATCCACAGCATCTAACAGTTCCTGCTGTTCTTTCGCACCTGCACTCGGCAGCATCCCCACCGATATATTTAATAATCTGATATTATAGACATCCTTATTCTTGATAATCCAGTCAATTCCCTGCAATACTTTCGGTGTGTTCCCATTTCCCTTGCCGTCTAACACTTTAAGCATAATAAGGTTTGCTCCCGGTGCCATACCGCTATAATCGACACCGCCCATCATCCGGCGCGCCATTCTTCCATCTCCTGCGATAATTCCCGACACATGCGTGCCATGTCCATTATCATCATATAACCCCACTCGTCCATTATAGAAATCCTGAAACATAAGAACACGATTTCCAAAGTCTGCGTGAGGTGCGATTCCTGTATCCATTATCACAATCGTTATATTTTTCCCACTGAGTCCGATTTTATATGCATAATCCGTGTGAATTATCTTCTTCACTCGATTCATAAAATACCTTTTTATTATAAATTATGCAGGAAGGTCAAAAACGCAATTTTTTATGATGCATAAAAACGGGCGGAATTCTGATGTGAATCCCGCCCATCACTTGGGAGAAGAACCCTTTATCAATTCTTCCATAATTAAAAATCAATTTTTCTATGACGCATTCTTTTTTCTGGATGAAATCATAACGGCAAGAAACAATACAACTCCATAGATAATCTTCTGTACACCCTGTGAAAAGTTCATAGCAGCAAGCAGTCCTTCCAGAATGACAATTACAAAACATCCTGCCATCGTTCCAATATAACTTCCGCTCCCTCCTACCAGAGAAACACCACCAATTGCAACAGCAGAAACAGATGCCATCTGGTAAGTGTCTCCCATTCCAAGATACAACTGACTTACTTTTCCGGAATAGAGCATCCCTGCAAGTGTTGCCATCATTCCACACAACGCGTAAGCAGACATTTTCAAAAATTTTACATTGATCCCGGAAAAGAGTGCACATGTCTCACTGTTTCCAACAGCATATATTTTTCTTCCATAAGGAGTTTTTGCAAATACGACCCATGCAAGTACTGAAATTACAAGCCATACAATAAAAAGCCAGCCAACTATTCCGGTTCCACCAGATGCAAGTTGCTTAAACACCGGTGGAATACTTCCTCCTGGAGTTCCTTCCGTAATTCCCACCAATAGTCCCTGATAAATAATATTAGACGCCATCGTCATAATAACCGGTGCAATTCCTACATATGCAATTCCAAAACCATTAAAGCTGCCCATAATAAGACCAACAATTAAAACAACCGGAACAGCATAAATAAGTTTGGTGTTATCTCCTCCTGTAATTCCAGCGCAAAGATAACCACCTATACAAAACATCCACGGAATTGAAAGATCCATTCCGCCGGTTAAAATTGGAAATGTCTGACCTAATGCTGTAAGTCCAAGAACTGCAATCGAAATGGAAAGCACTCTCAGATTCGCCATACTGGCATATCCCGGTTTTACAATTGAAACAAATCCCAACAGCAAAAACGCAACTAAAAATGTCACTATAATGGAGCCATTCTTTTTCCAAACTGATTGTACTGTCATTATCCAATTCCTTCCTTTCTCTTTCTTCTGACTGTTCCATAAGCGCTCAATGCAACTGCTAAAATCAGCAACACACCCTGCACAAGACTCGACCAATAGGAAGATACCTGCATAAATACCAGTAAATCTGAAATGTATTTTAAAACAAACGCCCCGATAATTGTGCCAATTACTCCACCAACTCCGCCTGTCAATGCTGTTCCGCCAATCACCGCCGCAGATATTGAAGTCATAACAAAGTCTCCACCTGCTGTCGGTGAACCTGATGCAACGGAAGCTGTCCTGAACAATCCTGCAAGTGCTGCAAATCCACCGGAAATGCCATATGCAATTACCATTGTTTTTAATACGGATACTCCATTTAAATTTGCTGCCTTCTTGCTGCTTCCTATTGCATAGATATTCATACCGGTTTTAGTTCGTTTAAAATACATCCACACAATGATTAAAACCAAAAGCAAAAATGCCGATACCGGTATGACACCAACACGTTTCAGCATCGTAGAAACATACATGGGAGGCACGTTTCCACCATCTACCTTTAATATGAGCAGTGCAATTCCCATACACACCGACTGCGTTGCAAGTGTCACAATGAATGGCTGGAGTTGTGTTTTTTCGATAATATATCCGTTAATGCTGCCAATAATCACACCGATTACTATACAAATAATTGCCCATAGAACAATACTCTCCAGACTGTTTTGCATATAAACCGCCGCAATACAATTTGTAATACAGATAATTCCACCAACTGATAAATCAAAGCCACCTGTCAGAAGCACAATTGTCTGTCCGACAGCAACTAAAATCAATGAAAAAGATGCATCGCACTTATTTGCCAGATAACTGACACTCAACGTGTTTGGATTCAAAATACCAATGATAACAACGATAACAAATAGCATCACATAGGGTACAAGCGCTACCCAATTCTCAGAAAGGAACTTTTTAAGCTTATTTTTCTTTTCCATTTTCTCTTGCATCTCCTTTCATATCAACTCCGATAGATGCTCCTATGATGTGCTCTTTCGTCAATTCTTCCTCGCTTACACTTGCCGCCACTTTTCCATCTCGCAATACAATTACCCTATCGCAGACATTAACCAGTTCTTCTACATCCGTAGAGAAGAATAATACTGCTTTTCCATCTTTTGCAAGTTCCCGAACCAAAGAAAACATTTCTTTCTTGGTTCCGATATCTACTCCTCTTGTAATATCATGCATTAGCAATAGTGATGGTTCGCAAGACAAAATCTTTGCCATAACAACTTTCTGCTGATTTCCACCGGACAAATCTTTTGCCGGAGACTGTGCGCTTGCTGCCTTGATTGCCAGAATATCCATATATTTATCTACCAGCATATCTTCTTTCTTTTTATCTACCAGCAACCCTTTTTTCAATCTGCCAATAGACGGTATGGAAATGTTAAAATCAATCCCCAGATTCAAAAAAAGTCCCTGTATTGCACGTTCTTCAGGCACCAATGCAATTCCTTTACGAACAGCATCCTTGGGTGATTTTATAACTGTTTTCTCACCATTCAGATATATTTCCCCTTTTACTGCATGAATACCATACAAAGCTTCCAGAAGTTCTGCCTGTCCCTGCCCTGCAAGTCCACCAATTCCAAGTACTTCTCCTTTAAATAGTGTCAGATTGACTCCATTTAAAACATGTTCATATGTGATGTTTTTCAACTCAAGTGCCGCTGCTTTCTGTACATGGCTTTCAATCTCCGGAAAATAGTTTGACATCTTTCTTCCCAACATCATTCCGATTATTTCATCCATGTCCATGTATTCATCCACAGACACGGTTCCTGCATAAGTACCATTTCTTAAAATGCTAATCCGGTCACAGGCATCCTGTATCTCCGCCATACGATGGGAAATGAAAATAACAATTTTTCCTTCATTTGCAAGCTTTCTCGCAAGTCTTAAAAGCCATTGCACACGATTTGCTGCAAGTGCAGACGTTGCTTCATCCAGAATAACAATTTCCGGCTCCTTAGATAATATTTTCAAAATTTCCATTATCTGCTTTTGTGAAAGAGAAATCATTCCTGCTTTCGCGTCCGGATCAATTTCATCCACCTCGTATTTATCAAATAGTTCCAACGTCATCTCGCGAAGCTTTTTATAATCAAATGTTCCTAATTTGGTTTTCGGAATTCTTCCTATAAAAATATTTTCTGCTACCGTCAAGTCCGGTACAAAAGATAACTCCTGATATACACATCCAATTCCGTATTTCATTGCATCCGTCGGACTCTTAATATCTGCATTCTTACCAAATACCTTGATTTCACCGGAATCCGGACGATACGCACCTGCAAGGATTTTTAACAAAGTACTTTTTCCGGCTCCGTTTTCTCCCAACAGTGCATGTACTTCACCACGGCTGCAGGACATCGAAACGTCCTGCAGTGCGTAGTTACCATTAAATGTTTTTGTAATATGATTCAGTTCAAGGTCTGCCATATACTCACCATACCTTTGCTATTTACTATAATTAGAAATCTCATCTACCTCAAAAGAAATCGTTGTAAAGGTATCTGGAAGTACTGGCCAGTCAAGACCGTCTGCCTGGTCTTTCCAACAATTGACACCTTCCTCAATTACAGTTGTTGGCAGTTCAAGTTCTATATCCTTATCCTTCTCTGTTACAAATAATCCACTCGTCACATAGGTATCCTGCTCAACTTCCTCACCATCTAACACTCTGACAGCAACATCCAACGCTATCACACCAACACCCGGGCAATTATTTCCAATAATAACATCCATATCATTATTTAACGCTGTTTCCATTCCCAAGTTTGTATCAAATGCTGATACAGGAATCAAATCCTTTCCTGCCTGTGTCAATGCAGAATAACAGGATTCCACATATGCCATACAGAAAATTCCATCTAAATCCGGATTTGCTGCCAATACACTTGAAAGCTGTTCCTGGCACACACCATCTGCGTACTCTGATGCAAATTCTGCTACCACTTCCATATTATATTTCTCAATAGCATTGATTGCTGCTTCATAAATGGTGTTTCCATTTGTAGAACCCGGCATTCCGGTATCAACTGCAATTTTAGCCCCTTCACCACACTTCTCATACAGATACTGTACCCACGCTTCAACCATCGTCACAAAATCTGTCTGGACTGTGTACACATTGTCTGCATCTACAACGGAATCAAATGTAACCACCACAATTCCCTTTTCCAAAGCACGGTTGATAGACGGAATTAATGCTGTGGAAGATGATGCATCAATTAAAATAGCGTCATATCCCTGTTCAACCATTGCGTCAATTGCTGCTGCCTGCGCCTCTGCCGAATTCTCACTATTCACAATATTTAAATCAACTTTGTCCCTGTATGCATCCTTGGTTGCTGCAACTTCAAGGCATTTAATCATTAACTGTCTCCAGTCATTTCCCATATATGCATTTGAAACACCGATTTTATATTTCCCATCAGATACAGAGGCTTCGCTTTCCCCAACTACTCCATCCTCTGTACTATTGCTACTATTTCCACATCCTGCAAGCATTGTTGCACACATCACTACACAAAGTAATATACTCATTATTTTTTTCATGTTAAAATCCTCCTGGTTATAAATTGTTTTTACCATCACCGGAATTAAACTGTCTCCCAGCTTCCGTCCTTCTCATATCGGATAATTTCTCCCGGTGCCATTACATAAGCTTCATTCCCCGGTGCAGTCATTTTTGCTGCCATTAAAAATTTGTATGGATTTCCTTCATGCCGGATAAATGTCCAGAAATGACATGGAATTGTAAGCTTGACGTTCATCTGCGCCATCAGCATTGCCGCATCATTTTCGTTCATATTTCCATACTCTCCGTTAATCGGAACAAGCAAAACATCTGCACCTTTTTCTGCGGTTGGCTTCATCCGTTCAAACTGATAACTGGTATCTCCAGTAAAGTAAACCTGAATACCTTCCGACTTGATTAAAAATCCTACAGCATCTGGTGATGTATCTCCGTGGTCTGCAAATACTGCTTCCACCTCGTAACCATCTGTTATAAATACATCCCCTTCTTTTACTGCCGTTATTTTTCCTTCCGGAAGACCCTTTTCGATGCACAGCTCATAGCTTTTTTCTGAGCAGTATAACTTCGTCTCTTCCTTCATCATAACCGGCAGGCTGTCTAAATCCAAATGATCCGTATGACTATGTGATGCTAAAATCAAGTTTGTCTGTAATTCTTCTGCAGTAACAATCGCCGGCATCATTCTTTTGTTTCCATCTTGTTTCATCGCCAAATCAGACAGATAAACATCTACCGCAAGGATTTTGCTCTCACTGTTTTTCATGACAAATCCCGCCTGTCCAATCCACATAATCAATAACTCTCCTGCCTCACACGGCATTTTCTGTAATCTCTCAAATGATTTCATAATCTTTTCCTCGCAACTGTTTTTGCGTTCACAGCTTGTATGACAACTTACATGCTTATCATATTTCACGCATAGGAAAAAGTCAACAATTTCTGTACTTTTCCAAGCATTTTTAGCATTATTAACTTGTTTTCCTTCTCAAACATGTTGATATTTAACAATTTCCACCTTTATTTTCAAGAACAGAACTTGTACTCTGCCAGAAATGCTGTTACAATGCTCTTGTTCGATTTTCAATCATTTATTTTGTACAAAACTTTTAAAATGGAGATTCGTATGGATAAGTATCATGCAGTAAATCAAGTCATTCGCTATATTCGGAATGGAATCGTTCAGCATACCTGGGAGATTGGTGACAAACTCCCCTCTGAAAATGAAATATGCGCTGCTATTCATGTCAATCGTAACGCAGTGCGCAGTGCATTAGCACAATATACAGAACTTGGCATTTTAAAGAGCATTCATGGAAAAGGTACTTACATTTGTTCAGATCAGATTTCAGCTTTTGGTTCCGGCGTTATTTCTGAACAACTGCAGCAGGTAATGCTTACCCTGCTGACCTTTCGGCGTATGTTAGAACCGGATATCTGCTATTATACTGCTTCTCTTATCTGCAATAAAGATTTAGATAAACTTGCCTCCATCCTTCAGTCCATGGAAAGCCACGCCAAAACACCTGAACTTTTTGTTAAAGATGACTGTGAGTTTCACATTCAGATTGCCAAAGCTTCCCAAAACGAACTTGCCTATCAAACAATTCAATCGCTGCTTCTTGAGAACCTTACTTTTTTAACAGAGATGAACCAAGCATTAGGTTCCTGTAATGCTTATCATTACCATACATTGATTTACGAAGCCCTCGCCGCTCATGACAGTAATCGGAGCCGCCAGATTATGTTCGAGCATCTTGAAAAATCACTTCAAGAACTGATGTTATAGTTTGGTTACAACAACACCTACTCCACTTTTTCATAAAAAACTGCGCAGACAAATTTCTGCGCAGTTTTTATGTGCCAATCTATAATTTCTGTATGCGGTCAATTCCGTTTTGCAGATGCTCATACATCGCATGACGCGCTTTTTCCGCGTCATGCGCTTTCATTGCCTCAATTATCTGTTCATGGTAGCGGATGCCGTCCTGATAACCAAATATTTTTCGCGTGAGTTGCTGGCTGCGGCGATTTTCTTCAAACACTTTATTCATGCTTTTTTCCAGCAAAGGATTATCCGTTGCCTGACAGATTGCCTGATGAAAGCGAATATCCGCCGTCACAAACTTCTCAATATTATCTTTATTGTTTTTCATGGCAACAATATATTTCTCTAATTTTTTAATAAATTCCGGTGTAACTTTCTGGGTCGCAATGTAACTTGCTTCACTCTCAACAATTCTGCGAAATTCTAATACTTTTTCTACATCTTGACAATCCTCTGCTGTAATTTTACTGTCTTTGGACAACGCATCCCGCACCTGATCATCAATTAGAAAAGTTCCTTTTCCATGAATTGTCTCAAAAACACCCAATCCAGCCAGCTGACTAACCGCCTGACGAATGCTAGAGCGGCTCACACCAAGCATAGCCGTAAGCTGGTTCTCCGATGGAATCTTTTCTCCAACTTTCCATTTTCCAGATTCAATATTTTCTGTAAAATATTCTACAATTTGTTCTGTGACATTTTTATGTATAATTTTAATGGTGTTTCCCCCTCTCTCTCGTTCGACAATTTACATCTTATTATGAATTATATTTTTTACATTGTCAAACATAATGAGCACTTTCTATTTTACCAGGTATGCACCATCTACCGGAATTACCGCGCCGTTTAAGTAGTCGGACGCACTAGATGCAAGGAAAAGCACCGGACCTTTCATATCCTCCGGTGTTCCCCAACGTCCTGCCGGAATTCGAAGTGTTGTCTCATCTTTTCTTTCCTGTGTCATATTTGCACACATCTCTGTATCCATATACCCTGGCGCAAGCGCATTAATATTGATATTTCTACCAGCACAATCTACCGCAAGGCTCTTCGTAAGCTGTGTTACCGCACCTTTACTCGCTGTATAAGCTGGTACGGTTGTTCCGCCAAACCATGAAACCATAGACGCAATATTAATGATTTTTCCACCTGTCGGCTGCTTTAACATTACTTTTAATGCCTTCTGGCACATGATAAACACATGATTCAGATTGATGTTAATAACAAGATCCCATTCTTCCATCGGAAATTCTTCCGGAAGATGTCTTCTCTGGATACCCGCCGCCGGAATTAATACATCAAGTCCACCTAATATATCCATCGCCTCATCAAACATACGGTCAATATCTGCACGATCAGACAAATTGCCAACCACACCATATGCTTCATATCCATTCTGTCTGTATTCCTCAACGACTTTTTTTAATTTTTCATCCTGTACATCCATTAATACCACTTTAGCGCCATTCTCCAAAAGTCCTTCCGCCATTCCTCGTGAAAGTCCCTGTGCTCCTCCTGTTACAATACACCGTTTTCCTTCTACACTAAACTGTTTTTTATAATCAAAACTCATGTTTTCATCCTCTTTTCTTCTTTTCTACTATTACAAATCTGTGCATTTTTCCACTGACATATTTAAAACATGATTACCATCTTTTTTGAAGCTGGAACCGGATGATCCATATATTCAAAAACTTTTTCCACTTCATCAAACGGAATAAAAGCAGTTGCCACACCTTCGGTATTAAACTGATGCTGTTCCATTCGTTCAATCGTTGGTTCAAATTGGAAGCAGGACATTCTAGAACCAATCACATCCAGTTCTCTTTGATTTATCATCGCCTGCGTAATTTGTTCCGGTGCTGTACTAAATCCAAGTGGCACCATCCTTCCTGCATTACACAAAATCCCCGGCAGCATACAAAGCGTCAGTGAACCCGGAAAACATGCCGAATCAAATGCAACCGTCGCACCTTTTCCATCTGTAATTTTCTGAACTGCCGATACGACATCTTCAGTTTTGGAATTAATAACATAATCCGCGCCATAACCTTTTGCCCGTTCTAGTGACACATCATCAATATCACAACAGATAACCATTTTACAGCCTTTTGCCTTACAGGTCTGTAAAATAATAGAACCAATTGTTCCTGTTCCAAGTATAAAAACAATATCCTGTGGTACAACTCTTCCCCTTGACGTACAGTGTGCTCCAATTGCATAAGGTTCTACTAAAGCTGCATCTTCCCACTTAACTGAATCGTCAATTTTGTATACTTCTTTTGCCGGTGCTGTAAAATACTCTCTCCAGCCGCCATCTGCTCCCGAACCGCGGACTCTTACATGTTCACACACATTTTTTCTGCCAATTCTGCACTGATAACATATGCCGCAGGTTGAAATCAAATCTACTATCACATGGTCTCCCGGTTTCACGTTTGTCACGTTTTTCCCAACTTTCGTAATAATTCCAGCATTTTCATGTCCGGGTATTCTTGGATATGTGGAACATGGATTCAACCCATGGTAAATATGATGGTCGCTTCCACATACACCAGCTGCCTTCATCTGTATCAGTACATCATCCTCACTCTGTAACTCAGGTATCGGAACTGTCCGAATCTCATATTTATGTGGTTCTACAACCACAACTTCTTTCATCATTTCCATATCATCTGCACCTCTCTTATTACGGAGTTTGTAAAGCTCCGTCCATCTTTCTTGTCTGCGTCCATATTGTTACCGTATTTTCACACGGATATTTTGCTGCTTCTTTCTCATCAATATCAACACCCAGTCCAGGTTTTTCATTCGGATACACATAGCCGTCATCAAATTCCGGCTGTCCCGGAAACACTTCTAAAAGTGCTCCATGCGGTCCTTTTAATTCCTGTATCACAAAATTCGGCGGTTCAATTCCCGACCATTCCTGTACACCAAAATTGGGGGCTGCCATGTCAATATGAATATTTGCAGCATGTGCCAAAGGCGACATATCTCCCGGTCCATGCCATGCGGTTCTCACTCCAAACTGTTCCGCAAAAATCGCAAGCTTTCTCGCTGGTGTAATACCGCCAATCTGACTGATATGAACACGTATAAAATCAATGAGTCTCTCCGTAATAAGATATCTCCATTCATGCGGATTATTAAAAAGTTCCCCTTCTGCAATTGGAATACTGCTCTGTTGCCGTATCGTTCTAAGCCACTCCGTCTGCTCAATACTGACTGGATCTTCCAGAAATAACAGGTCAAATGGTTCAAGTTCTTTAGCTAATTTGACTGCCTCCATCGGTGCAATTCGCTCGTGTACATCATGCACAAGGTTCATGTCATAACCGATGTGCTCTCTGATATCTGCAAATAACTGCACCGTATCCCGGATATACTCTTTTGCATTCAGGTAAACTCCCTGTTTTGCTCCATGCGGTGTTCCTATCGGCAGTGTTCCATATGCATCACCGCCATATCCGCCACACTGACAGCGAATATTCTTAATACCCATTTCCTTAAAGCGAAGAATATTTTCACAAATTTCCTCGACATCTCTGCCATCTGCATGACGATATACCGGTACACCACTTCTGCATTTTCCGCCAAATAATTGGTACAACGGCATATTTGCCATCTTTCCTTTAATATCCCACAATGCCATATCCACTCCTGAAATTGCATTATTCTCAATAGGGCCGTTTCTCCAATAGCCGTTCTGATGCATAAGCTGCCAGATATCCTCGATATCTTCTACATCACGTCCACGAAGCAATGGGGCAAGATATTCTTCTACAACCTTTACAACAGCCAAATGTCTGTATGCAAAGGTTCCGCAGCCAAGTCCGTAAAGTCCCGGCTGATTTGTCTCAACCTTCACCACTACAAGATTTATTCCTTCAGGAGCAGTGCAAATCGTACGAATTTTTTCTATTTTTACAGACATATTTTCCTCCAAAGTATGTTGTTTTGTAAGTTGTCATACTTGTAGGTTGTCATACATGCGTGTGTAAAAAAATATCACCCCTCTCTTAACTTGTCAGACATCATTTGAGTTATATTATATATTCTCTTCTGCAAATGTCAATACATATTTCTTATTTCTTCTTTATTTTGGCAGTTTAGCACAATTTTTTGAATCTGCTTTTTGGTATATTTACACATCAAAACAGCCATCTCCACATGGGAAATGGCTGTTTTGATTCTTATTCTATGCCTCTGCCGGTACATCCTTGATAGAGAAGCTGATTCTTCCCATCTTGTCCTTGCCCAAGCAAACAACTTTTACCTTGTCTCCTAATGTGAGGACATCCTCTACGTGATTGATTCTCTCCTTAGCAATCTTAGAGATGTGAACCATGCCCTCTTTGCCCGGAGCAAACTCTAAGAATGCTCCAAACTCTTTGATACTTACAACGGTTCCTGTGAAAATCTGACCTTCCTCAAAATCAGTTGTGATAGTCTTAATCATATCAACCGCCTTATCCATCATCTCCGCATCTGTACCACATACAGATACAGCACCATCATCTGTGATATCAATCTTCACACCGGTCCGGTCAATAATCTCATTGATTGTCTTTCCTCTCTGTCCGACAACATCACCAATCTTAGCCGGGTCAATCTGAATCTGTATAATCTTCGGTGCGTACTCGCCAACCTCTTTTCTCGGTTCAGAGATTGCTTTGGACATTACCTCATCCATGATGTAAAGTCTTGCCTCTCTTGTACGAGCGATAGCTTCCTCTACGATTGGTCTTGTCAATCCATGAATCTTGATATCCATCTGGATAGCTGTGATACCCTTGTGAGTACCTGTTACCTTGAAGTCCATATCTCCGAAGAAGTCCTCAAGACCCTGAATATCTGTAAGGACGATATAATCATCATCTGTATCGCCTGTCACAAGACCACAGGAGATACCTGCAACCATGGATTTAATCGGTACACCAGCTGCCATAAGTGCCATACAGGATGCACATGTAGATGCCATGGATGTAGAACCGTTAGACTCAAATGTCTCGGATACGGCACGGATTGCATATGGGAATTCCTCCTCAGAAGGAAGCACTGCCATAAGTGCCTTCTCAGCCAATGCGCCATGTCCAATCTCACGGCGTCCCGGTCCACGTGATACCTTTGTCTCGCCTACAGAATATGCAGGGAAGTTATACTGATGTAAGTATCTCTTGGTTGTAATATTCTCATCAAGTCCATCAATCTTCTGTACCTCAGATAATGGAGCCAGTGTTACGACATCGCAAATCTGTGTTTGTCCACGTGTAAACATCGCAGAACCGTGAACTCTAGGAATCAGGTCTACCTCTGCTGCAAGTGGACGAATCTGATCGATGGCACGACCATCCGGACGCTTGTGATCCTTTAAAATCATCTTACGAACTGTCTTCTTCTGATACTGATATACTGCCTCGCCCAATACAGCAAGCCATTCCTCATTATCAGCAAATGCTTCCTCTAACTTAGCAGTAATCTCGCGGATATTCTCCTCGCGCTTCTGCTTCTCATCAGTAAATACAGCTTCTTCCATCTGCTCCGGTGTAACAATCTCTTTGATTGCTGCAAACATCTCATCCGGGATTGCACAGCTTGTATACTCATGCTTTGCTTTGCCGACTTCTTCACGAATCTTATTGACAAACTCAATGATTGTCTGGTTGATGTCATGGCACTTATAAATTGCCTCAATCATCTTTGCTTCCGGGATTTCATTCGCACCAGCTTCAATCATGATAACCTTCTCAGCAGTAGATGCTACCGTAAGCTGTAAATCACCATTGTCCCAATCCTTCTGGGATGGATTTACGATAAACTCTCCATCTACCATACCCATCTGTGTCGTTGCACAAGGACCTGCAAATGGGATATCAGAAATTGTAGTAACAAGTGCAGAACCAATCATTGCCACGATTTCAGGGCGACAGGATGGGTCCACAGACATTACCATGTTATTAATTGTAACATCATTGCGGTAATCCTTCGGGAATAACGGTCTCATAGGACGGTCAATAACACGGGATGTAAGAATTGCATTCTCAGATGCCTTTCCCTCTCTCTTGTTAAACCCTCCCGGGATCTTACCAACTGAATACATCTTCTCCTCATACTCAACACTGAGCGGGAAGAAATCAATACCATCTCTTGGCTTATCAGATGCTGTAACAGTAGAAAGTACTGTTGTCTCTCCATATTTTAATAATGCGGCACCATTTGCCTGTGCACAAACTCTGCCGATATCTACGGTAAGAGTTCTGCCCGCAAGTTCCATTGAAAAACTTTTGTACATACTTATTCTCCTTTAATTCTCTCATTCTATCATAAGCAGAATGTCCGAAACTACTGAAATGCACACAGCACGCGCCTTTCGGCGATATGTATATTTCAGTGGTCTCGGATAAATAAATCCTGCTTAAAATCAATCGTAAAATGGCGGGCAGAAGCTGCCCGCCTGTTGGACTTTATTATTTTCTTAAGCCTAAACGCTCGATTAAAGAACGATATCTCTCGATATCAATTTTCTTTAAGTATGCCAATAAACCACGTCTCTGACCTACCATCTTTAAAAGACCACGTCTTGAATGATGGTCATTCGGGTTTTCCTTTAAGTGAGCTGTAAGCTCCTCGATACGTGCTGTTAAAATAGCAATCTGTACCTCTGGTGAACCTGTATCACCCGGTGTTCTGCCATACTCTGCGATAATGCTCTGCTTCTTGTCCTTTGCGATCATGTTATGATCCTCCTTTTAATTATTCTTGGATAACACTTTCTTGTGTCTCCGGGGCTGCTTAGCGCCCATCGCCCAATTACATATGATACTCAGCAAAAGGTTGGAGTGTCCATTTACCGAATATGGGCTAAACTCATACTTAGGCATTATAGCATAGTGTTTTCTCATTGTAAATGCCTAATTTATAATTTCACACAACAGTTCAGGCAATCTAGTCATTAATAATTCTGACAACCTTAACTGGTGTACGATAATATGCACCTGAAATCTTAATGCCTGATTTTGGTGAACTTGCATGCACAACCTGTCCATTTCCAATGTAGATTGCGACATGATTGATACGGCTGCCATTACCATAGAAGAATAAATCTCCCGGCTTCGCCTCTGACGCAGAAATCCTCGTTCCACAATTCGACTGTGCCCCGGAGGAATGCGGCAGTGAAACGCCATAGTTTGCATAAACACTCAAAACAAATCCTGAACAGTCAGCACCTCTCGTCAAGCTTGTGCCTCCCCATACATATGGATTGCCGATAAACTGTGTCGCATACTGTACTAACGCAACACGAACATCTGACACACCTTGTCCATAACGAACTTCTGTCATCGTCATAGCCTTAGGAAGTTCAGTAGATGTCTCTACATAATCTGCTGACACATACCCCTCATCGCTATCGACATTAACCTTAACCCATCCGTCTAATGCCTCAATTACCTCCAGTTCCTCGCCCATTGGCATCATTGTAATAATGGAACACTCGGTATTCGGCTGTTCTCTTACATAAAGTGTCTGTGCAGTAACAGTTGCAATCGTCTGCTTCACTTCCTCTGCTCTTGCAATCGCAGCATCACCACTGAGCAGATACTCAGACTTTACATATCCCTCTACATCACCGGATTTAATCTTCGTCCAGTCGCCTTCCACACCAAGAATCTCACAGCCCGCGTTGTCCGGCATCTTACCAACCAGACTTGCCTCCGTCGATGGTGCTTCTCTGACATTCAGATTGCCATCTACATCAGCAACACCCAGATTCGTATAACCAAATGTATTCGCCTGACCAGTCGCGGTTATAACAGATTCTGCTTCCGATACCTGTGCAGCAGCCATCTCAACGGATGTACTCAAATAGGCAGAAACCTCACCTGTGACACCGGATGCCACCACAGTGTTCGCTTCGGAATAAGCTTCCATATCTGTGCAGATTTCAGAAGAAACTCCCGCACGAACATTATCGTTCGCCGCAATATATGCATCTTCCTCACTCTGATTTGTATATGCAACGGTAAATAGGATTGTTCCAGCAATAAGTATTCCTGCTGTTCTTATCACTCTTGCCTTCATAAAACCTCCTGGATACTTTCCATCAGACACATCCGCAGAATTACATTCCATTCTGCAACTCCATTTTCCAGTATAACAAGCACATTTTACAATGTCAACACAATTTTGTAATAATTATGTAATATTTATAGCAATTCCGTTTGTCTTATTTCCGTTTTTCAAAAAATGCTCTTCCAAATGCAATATCATTCTGCATCTGACTCTTCAGTTCCTCTACGGAAGAAAACTTACGCTCTTCCCTCACGCGGCTGAGAAACTCTACCGTCACAAGCTTGTCATATACATCCCCTGCAAAATCAAGCAAATGTGTCTCAACACCAATCGGATTCTTTTCTCCTACTGTCGGCTTACATCCCACGTTTGTCACACCGCGATACTTCTGTTCATCAATGTATACCTCTGTAATATATACTCCATTCGGCGGCAGGAGCTTCTCCTCCGGAGGTATCTGATTGATAGTTGGCGTTCCAATCGTCCTGCCAATCTGATTTCCATGCGTAACCACGCTTGTCACAAAGTAACGGTATCCGAGCAAATGGTTTGCTTTTTCAATATTTCCTTTCATGATTTCTTCTCTCACAAAAGTACTGCTGATATCGCGTGCATCTTCCTGCATTTTTTTCACCACAATCACTTCATACCCATACTGCATTGCATATTCAGAAAGCATATGATAATCGCCGCGACGGTTATGGCCAAAATGAAAATCTTCTCCTACCACAATGCATTTTACATGGAGCTGCGTGACAATCTTTCTAATAAATTCCTCTGCTTCCATACACATGATTTCCCTTGTGAATGGACACTCTATTAAATAATCAATGCCAAGCTGCTCAAAAATATGCATCTTTTCTTCGTTGGTGGTAAGCACTTTCGCCTCAACATGTTCTACATTTCTGCGCGGAGGAATGTCAAACGTAAAAATAGCACCCAAAAGTCCTTCACCCTTCTTGCGTGCCATGTGCTCTAACAGCAATTCATGACCTCTGTGAATTCCATCAAATTTTCCCAGTGAAAGCACTGTATTCTCTTCTATAAAAAAGTCGGTTGTATTCTTGATATATTTCATGATTCCATAAATACCTTTAATGGTTTATAGTCTTTCCGTTCTGTGTCAAATTTATAGATACCAATAAAATGTCCTGCCTTGTCATAGACGCGAATCGATTCATTCTCCCAGCTTTTGTCATATTCCTCAAACATTTCCGGGCGCATACGATTCCCATTATACAAAAGTTTTTCAAACTCTTCTTTTACAACTGCGCTATCATACTGTAAAAACACCGCATCCGTCGCTTGCAAAAAGGAAAACTGCCCGGATTTCCATTCTTCTTTCGGAAGTCCCATCGATTCTTCTGCGACCAGTTTCTCTATCTCAGACAAACGTAACGCATCCTTTACATCAAACTGCGACACTCTGGTGCGAAGCAGAGACTCCATACACGCTCCACAGCCCAATTTCTCGCCAATATCCTGACAAAGAGTGCGGATGTAAGTACCTTTAGAACACGCAACACGCATATGCACACGCGGCAATTCAATCGTCAAAATCTCAATGTCAAGTATTTTGACCGGACGCGCGGCGCGCTCCACGGTAATGCCTTCTCTTGCCAAATCACACAGTTTTTTGCCATTAACTTTCAGCGCAGAATACATCGGCGGTGTCTGCATATAGTCACCAACAAAACTTAAAACCGCCTCCCGCACTTCCACTTCTGTAACTGTTACCTGCTTTTGTGATAAAATCTGTCCGGTAATATCCTGTGTATCTGTCACTGTTCCAAGCAGCATAACTGCCTCGTATTCCTTATCCTTGTCCGTCAGCAAATCACAAACTTTCGTGGCTTTACCAAGACACACAGGCAACACGCCCTCTGCATCCGGGTCAAGTGTCCCTGTGTGTCCGATTTTCTTTGTCTTAAGAATACCACGCAGCTTTGCCACTACATCGAAAGAGGTATACCCCTTTTCCTTGTATACATTAATAATTCCACTAAGCATTCTTGTTTTCCTTATCTATAAGCTGTTCTGCAACTTGTGACACAATCTCTTCAATGATGGCATCCGAATTACCAGCCACAGAACATCCCGCCGCACGCACATGACCGCCTCCGCCATGAGAAACAGCAATCTTTGCAACATCTACATACTCGCAGGAACGCAGACTGACTTTAAAACCATCCTCCAGCTCATACAAAAAGACAGCAACCTCCACACCTTTGGTAACGCGAATCTGATTCACAATACCATCTAAATGTTTAGGGAGCACATCATATTCGCGCATCTCATCAAGTGTAACAACAGTTGAAATGCACTTTCCATCCAAATGCAGCTTACTTTTAAGCACCGCCATCGCACTGATACGATTCTGATTGTAAGTCTTTGCATAGTAGGTTTCATCCACAATTTTCGGGTAGTTGATTCCCAGTTCCATCAGCGCTCCCGCCGTCTCCATTGTCTTTTTCGATGTGCAGGAATACTGAAATACTCCTGTGTCATGTACAATTCCTGTGTAGATGCACTCTGCTATCTCTTTCGTGATACGCTCCTTTGGAAGCAAATCATAGATAAGCTCTGATGTCGAACTTGCATTTGGGAAAATATAGTCCTCATCTGCAAATCCCGTATTACTCACATGATGGTCAATACAGATTGTCTTTTTCGCATTCTCGCAGTAATGAGAAAATGCCCCAAGTCTCTGCGTATCGCCACAATCCTGTGCAATAAAAAGGTCATAAGACCTGTCCTTCGATGCATCACTGCAAATTTCTTCAGAGCACGCCATAAACTTAAAAATGTTTGGAATCGGCTCTAAATACACATCCACATCAATCTGCGGATAGTATGTCCTGATATAATTGTAAGTAGCAAGGCAGGAACCTACACAATCGCCATCCGGATTAATGTGTCCACTGATACCGACTGTAACTGCCTCTTTTAAGAATTCATCTAAATTCGTCATCTTACTCATCTTCTCCGTCTCTTTCATGAATATCCTTCGTCACATCATCAATCATCTTTGACATACGAACTCCATATTCAATAGACTGATCTAAAATAAACGTAATCTCCGGTGTGTTGCGAAGATTAATGCTCCGCGCCAGCTCACGACGAATATAACCTTCGGCACTTTTTAGTCCTGCCAGTGTATTCTTCTGGGATTCCTCATCTCCAAGCACACTGATATATGCCTTGCAGGTCTTTAAATCCGGCGCAACTTCAACAGTTACCACGCTGGTCATCGGATTGATTCGCGGGTCTTTAATCTCCTCGCGAATAATATTCGACAACTCACGCTGCACCTCTCCGTTGATACGTGTATTTTTAATACTGTTTTTTCTCATTTAGCGAGGTACCTCCACCATCTTATATGCCTCTACAATATCCAGCTCTGCAATATCATTGAATCCGTCAAACACAAGACCACACTCATATCCGGCTCTTACTTCCTTGACATCATCCTTAAATCTCTTAAGAGAAGCCAAATCGCCCTCGAAAATCTGTGTTCCTTCACGGGAAATACGTACCTTGCAGCCTCTCTCGAAAGTACCGTCAAGCACATAGGAACCTGCAATGTTTCCGACACCGGAAGCCTTGAATATCTGACGTACCTCCGCGTGTCCTAAAACCTTCTCCTCAAAGATTGGGTCTAACATTCCCTTCATAGCAGCTTCAACATCCTCGATTGCATTGTAGATAACCTTGTAAAGTCTTACATCTACATTTTCCTTCTCTGCTGTCACCTTTGCTGTCGGGTCCGGACGAACATTAAATCCGATAATAATCGCGTTAGAAGCAGATGCCAAGCTGATATCAGATTCGTTGATAGCACCTACACCACCATGAATCACTTTGACAACAACTTCTTCGTTAGATAATTTCACAAGACTCTGTTTTACTGCCTCTACAGAACCCTGCACATCGGCCTTTACGATAATATTTAATTCTTTTACATTTCCGGACTGAATCTGTGAGAATAAATCATCTAAGGACATTCTTGCCTTAGTATCCTCAATCAGACGGTTCTTGCTCTCGGAAATATATGTCTCTGCGAAAGCACGTGCTTCTTTCTCGGTATCGGTGGACACAAATGTCTCTCCCGCCTCAGGAACTGCGGAAAGTCCTAAAATCTCTACCGGAGTAGATGGACCTGCCTCTTTTACTCGGCGTCCCTGATCGTCAATCATTGCACGAACTTTACCATAACAGCTGCCACAGGCAACCGGCTGGCCAACTTTTAATGTACCTTTCTGTACAAGTACCGTCGCAACCGCACCGCGTCCCTTGTCAAGCTGAGCCTCAATTACAAGACCTCTTGCATTACGCTTTGGATTTGCCTTTAACTCAAGTACTTCTGCGGTCAGAAGAATCATCTCAAGCAGGTTCTCGATACCTTCTTTCGTATGAGCAGATACCGGGCAGAAAATCGTGCTTCCGCCCCAATCTTCCGGAATCAATTCATACTCAGACAATTCCTGTTTTACACGTTCAATATTGGCACTTGGCTTATCAATCTTGTTGATTGCAACGATGATTTCAACACCGGCTGCTTTCGCATGATTAATTGCCTCAACCGTCTGTGGCATGACACCGTCATCCGCTGCCACTACCAGAATTGCAATATCTGTGGAGTTAGCGCCACGCATACGCATTGCTGTAAATGCCTCATGTCCCGGTGTATCAAGGAACGTGATGTTCTGATTATTAATAGATACCACGGATGCACCAATGTGCTGTGTAATGCCGCCAGCCTCTCTATCTGTCACACGTGTGGAACGGATAGCATCAAGCAAGGATGTCTTACCATGGTCAACATGACCCATAACGCAGACAACCGGTGGACGTGCTACTAATGTCTCCTCTGCATCATCTTCTTCTTTTAAGAGTTCTGCAATAACATCAATCTTTTCTTCCTGCTCACAAATGCAGTTGAACTCTAATGCAATTTCCTCTGCTGTCTCGTAATCAACCTCCTGATTTACTGTAACCATGGTTCCCTTTAAAAACAGCTTCTTGACAATCATTGCAGGCTGCACTTTCATCTTGTCAGCAAGTTCTTTGATGGTAAGCTTCTCCGGAAGAACTATTGTACGGATTACATCTGTCTCCTGTTTTGGCTGAGGCTGATGCTGTGTTTTCTTCTTGCCACCATTCTTCTCAAGATTAACAAAGCTTTCCTGTTTCTTGCCGCCGAGTGCATCATACTCATTACGCTTTCTGTCATTTTTGTTGCGATCTCTGCCGCGATCTCTGGACTCTTTACCGCGCAGTTCCTCTGCCGGTGCAACCGTTTCTTTATTGAAACGGTCTATTTCACGGTCAAGTCTGCCCCCCTGTTGGTTACCGCGATACGAGCCGCCACGATTACCGTTTCTATCGCCTTGACCACCATTCTGATTCGGTCTGCCATTTGAGTAAGGTCTTTGATTACCATCCGGTCTGCCTCCTCTGTTTCCGTTAAAGCCTCCCTGTCCCGGTCTTGCCGGTCTGTCTCCCTGCGGACGACGATCTCCATTCTGCGGACGACGGTCTCCGTTCATCGGGCGACGGTCTCCATTCTGTGGACGACGGTCTCCGTTCTGTGGGCGACGATCTCCGTTCTGTGGACGACGGTCTCCGCTCTGTCCTGTTGACTGCTGTGCCGCTCTCTGCTGTTCATATACGTTCTCATATACATTCTCATATACATTCGGACGGCTCACAGGTTCTTTGACACTCTCCACTTTCTTTTCAACCGGAGCCGCTGCTTTTGCCATCTGTTCTTTCTCCGCTGCTGCACGTTCTGCTGCTTCTGCTTCCTTTGCAGCCTCCGGATTAATCACACGCTCAAAAGCCTTACGAACATCATAATCACTGACCGGCTTACTTGGACGCTGTTCCGGTCTGCCTCCCTGCGGACGACCATTGCCATTCATTGGTCGACGCTCTCCGTTGCCCGGTCTGCCATTGCCCGGTCTTCTGCCATTACCGGCTCCCTGCTTACTATACTGTGCATTAAACACTGCTGTTATACTTGATTTCTTTTTCGGACGCTCTGCCTGCTTATCTGCATTTTCTGCTTTGACAGCTTCTGCTTTTGCTTCTTGTGCTTTAGGTGCCTCCGCTTTAGGTGCCTCCGCTTTAGGTGCCTCCGCTTTAGGTGTCTCAGCTTTTGCAGATGCCGAAGCCTTACCAAATTTTCCACGCACCAAAGCCTGTGCATCATCTTCTACACTGCTCTGTGCCGCCTTTACAGGTGTTCCTTTTTCATTTAAAAATTCAATAATCTGTTTACTTTCTATTCCCAATTCTTTTGCAAGTTCATGAACTCTCATTTTTGCCATATATCAATTTCCTCCATTATTCAGTTGTTACATTTTTCAATTTGTCTTCTATTGAATGTGCCAGTCCTTCGTTTGTCACTGCAAGCGATGCTCGAAACTCTCTTCCTATGAAATGTCCAAGTGTCTCTTTATCTCCGTACAAATACATCGGCACTTCATAAAAATCTGTCATATTCCGGAACATCTTCTGCGTGTTATCCGAAGCATCGGATGCTACAATCACAAGATATGCCTTTCCTTCTTTTACTGCCTTTTCAGTAGAAAACTCTCCGCTTGCTATGCTTCCTGACTTGGCCGCTATGCTAAGCATGGATAATACCTTATCTGGTTTCAAACTCCTCCATCTCCTTTGTCAGCGCTTCATATACATCCTTGGGAATTGGCATTTTTAGTGAACGTTCCAGCCCTTTATTCTTAATCGCTGCCTTAAGGCATTCACCATTTGAACAAATATACGCCCCTCTGCCGTTCTTCCTCCCGGTAGCATCTAAAAGAATCTGGCTCTCCGTCTCATCTTCGTTCATTGTCTTGATAACGCGAATCATATCCTTCTTCGCTTTCATCTCACGACAACCCACGCACTGACGCATTGGAATCTTTTTATTTGCCATTCTCTATCATCCTCTATCTCTTACTCTTCGTAAGCTCCGTCTTCGTATTCGCCATCTTCAACGTACTCATCTTCATAATACTCATCATCTTCGTAATCATTCTCATAGTCAAGGAAGTCACCGGACTCTCTTGCCTGAGTTTCGCTCTTGATGTCAATCTTAAATCCGGTAAGTCTTGCTGCAAGTCTTGCATTCTGTCCTTCTTTACCGATTGCAAGAGACAACTGGTAATCCGGAACTACAACTTTTGCAGCTTTCTCCTCCGCATCAGCAATAACAGAAATAACCTTTGCCGGGCTTAACGCATTTTCAATCATCATCGCCGGATTCTCATTCCATGTGATAATGTCAATCTTCTCACCGCGAAGTTCGTTCACGATAGCGTTTACTCTCGCTCCGTTCATACCGACACATGCTCCAACCGGGTCTACATCCGGGTCATTGGACCATACCGCAATCTTCGTTCTGCTTCCTGCTTCTCTGGCAATCGCCTTAATCTCAACAATGCCTTCCTTTACCTCTGTAACCTCAGACTCAAACAAACGCTTTACTAACTCAGGATGCGTTCTGGATACTAAAATCTTTGGTCCCTTGGAAGTAGACTTTACCTCTAACACATATAACTTAATACGCTCTGTCGGCTGGAATACCTCACCTTTTACCTGCTCGTTCTCAGTCAAAATCGCATCTACTTTTCCAAGATTAATGCTGACATTTCTTCCGATATAGCGCTGCACAACACCTGTTACAACATCTTTTTCCTTGCTGTAATACTGATCAAATAATACTTTTCGCTCTTCCTCGCGAATTTTCTGTAAGATAACGTTCTTCGCATTCTGTGTTGCAATACGTCCGAACTCCTTGGACTGTACCTCGATATTCACAATATCGCCAACCTCATACTTAGAATCAATCATTTTGGCATTTACAACACTAATCTGCTCTACGGAGTCCTCAACCTGCTCTACTACTGTTTTTTCTTGGAACACATGAAACTCACAGGTGTCCGGGTCAATGCTGACTTTTACGTTCTCAGACTTGCCGAAGTGATTCTTGCAGGCTGTCACAAGGGAATTCTCAATTGCCTCAAGCAATGTCTCTTTGCTGATATTTTTCTCCTGCTCTAATATATTCAACGCTTCTAATAATTCATTATTACTCATTTTATTTTCCTCCTAATTATAATCTTAAGCGTATTTATTAAAAATCAAATGCAAGACGAATCAATGCGATATCACTCTTCTCAAATGTAAGCTTCTCGCCGTTCTCCTGCTCAATAGTTACGGTTGCATCATCATATGAAGCTAAAATTCCATAAAATTCCTTTTCACGATTGATGGCACGGTAGGTTCGTATCTCCACTTCCTTGCCCATACTGCGGACATAGTCCTTTTCCTTCTTCAGTGGTCTGCCGAGTCCCGGCGAACTCACCTCGAACACATAGGAATCCTCCACAAAGTCTTCCCTGTCTAAAATTTCATTCATCTCTCTGGCAACTGCCTCGCAATCATTCACGGTAATGCCGCCTTCCTTGTCAATGTAGGCTCGCAGATACCATGTACCGCCTTCTTTTACATACTCCACATCCACAAGCTCAAAATTCATTCGCTCGATAATCGGAGTCAGCAGTTCTTCGGTGCGCGCTTCGTAACTCTCACGCTTTGACATGTGTACACCTTCTTTCTCATTATTCAGTTTTTACCATAAACATGAATTGAGAGAGGACTTTCGCCCTCTCTCAACCTAGTCATCGTGTTATC
>CAZAGJ010000024.1:39381-40849 GCA_964484605.1 uncultured Roseburia sp.
TTTAGCGCTTGATATCATAATTCATATTCATGAGATTGCGGATACTTGCCACATCATCTGTGATATTGGCATCACCGCGTATTGTATGCTTAATAACACTGCTCGCAACTGCAAAATTCACCATATCCATCGGCTTGTAGTCATGCATCATCGCATAGATAAGTCCGCTAGCAAAGGCATCTCCACCACCGACACGGTCTAAAATAGTAAACGTAAACAACTTACTCTCAAATGTATGATCTTCATACCACAAATATGCCTTCAAACTGTTCTCACTACCACTGTGTGCATAGCGAACATGTCTCGCAATACATTTTAAATTCGGATATCGCTCAACGAATGTCTGAAATATCTCATCCTGCTGTTCATAGCTCGGTTGGAACGGAATATCGTCCTTCACATCTCCCTTGCCATGATTATTTTCATCTTTCCAGAGATGATACGGTTCTATACCTAAAAGGACATCTACATACGGCAGACATTCTGTACAAAAATCTCTCGCTTCTTCCCATGTCCAAAGCGTACTTCTAAAGTTACCGTCAAAGCTGACTGTAATCCCCTTTTCCTTGGCAACCTTAAGACAATCCAGCGTAAGTTTTCTGCAATTTGGTGCAAGTGCCGGTGTGATACCGCTCAAATGCAACCACGTATAACCATCAAGAAGTTTGTCCAAATCTACTTTATTGAAATCATATTCTGTAATCGCGCTGTGCTTTCTATCATAAATTACCTTGCTAGGTCTGATTCCATATCCCGTCTCTAAATAATAGCTACCAAGTCTGTGAGACGGTGTCTCCTCCGGCGTACTTAAAATAACAGGTGTGCAATGTACATCATTGCTTCGCAAAGAGCGAACTGCACTCTTTCCAAGACTGTTGTCCGGCACTACAGTAAAAAAGGTGCTGTCAATTCCAAGATTGGCAAGTGCCAATGCGATATTGGCTTCGCTGCCTCCATAGTTTGCCTCAAAGCTGTGACACATACGAATCTTTTCATAATTCGGCGGTGTCAGACGAATCATAATCTCACCAATAGTAATAAATCTGTTGCCGTTAGTATTCTGCAATAAAGGATTCGCATGCTCCATATCAATCCCTCCTAATTATCAATATACCGCTTCCTTCTTTTTTATTTTAATCTAACAGAAGCGGCTTTTCAACAAAGAAATACAGGCTTATCCGCCTAGTATAATATGATATTTCCCGTATGTTTTTTCTCGTGTTTTTGTGCGAATTGTATATATTTTTAAAAAATTTAAAAAAACAAAAAAAATGCTTGCTTTTTTTCAATCGCATGATATAATAGTCCTTGTCCGGTTCGTTGGTCAAGCGGTTAAGACGCCGCCCTCTCACGGCGGAAACAGGGGTTCGATTCCCCTACGAACTGCTCAGTTACAATTTCATATTTACATTTATGGTTCGTTGGTCAAGCGGTTAAGACGCCGCCCTCTCACGGCGGAAACAGGGGT
>CAZAGJ010000025.1:0-36250 GCA_964484605.1 uncultured Roseburia sp.
AGGAATCGCAATTTCACGCTTTAATGCAACGCGATATTTCCTATAGAGGAACAAAAGTGTGCTTCGCACACTCTCGCGTTTCAGTTTTGTACATAGCACAGCTTTTGTTCCGCGCGCGTGAGCTGCGCATCTGTGCACGCAGTGCTTTTATGCAATAGGACGCAATTTCCTATTGCATAAAAAAGTGTATCTGCTCTGCAAATACACTCCTTTTTATGCTCTATTCTGCTCACCGAAACTACAAAACTTTGGATAAGAACTCCTGCAGTCTTGGGCTCTTTGGATTTTCAAATACTTCTTCCGGTGTTCCCTCTTCTCCAATCACTCCTTCATTGATAAACATTACACGATTTGCCACCTCTCTGGCAAATCCCATCTCATGTGTCACGACAACCATTGTCATACCCTCCTTGGCAAGTTCCTGCATAACAGCAAGAACCTCACCTACCATCTCAGGGTCAAGTGCAGACGTTGGTTCATCAAAAAGGATAATATCCGGGTTCATCGCCAAAGAACGCACAATTGCAATTCTCTGCTTTTGTCCACCGGAAAGCTGTGCCGGGTATGCGTCCGCTTTCTCGCTCAAACCGATACGAGTCAGGAGTTCCAGCGCCCGTTTTTCGGCTTCTTCCTTTGTCATCTTGCCAAGTTTTACCGGGGCAAGCATGATATTCTCCTTGATTGTCATATTCGGGAAAAGGTTAAATTGCTGAAATACCATTCCAATCTTTTCACGAACCTTATTGATATCTACTGATTTGTCCGTAAGGTCTGTTCCCTCAAACAATACATGTCCTCCCGTCGGAACCTCGAGCAGATTTAAGGAACGAAGAAATGTAGACTTACCACATCCTGATGGGCCGATTAACGCCAGCACATCACCCTTTTTAATGGTTGTGGAAATGCCCTTTAATACTTCATGTCCGTCAAAAGATTTGCACAGGTCTTTTACTTCTAAGATTACTGTATTATCGCTCATTGTTCCTTAACTTCCTTTCTAATATATTGACAATCCGGCTTAAACTCATAACTAAAATCAGGTAAATGACTGCCACGGCAATCAGTGGCATAAACGCTTCGTAAGTAACACTTCGTATGATATCTCCACCTTTTGTCAAGTCCATCAGCCCGATATAACCGCTAATGGATGTCTCCTTTAACAAACTGATAAACTCATTGCAGAGTGCCGGAAGAATATTTTTAATCGCCTGCGGCATGATGATGCTCGTCATCGTCTGCTGATAGTTCAGTCCTAAGCTTCGTCCTGCTTCAAACTGTCCTACATCCACCGCCATGATACCGGAGCGGACAATTTCAGCTACATACGCGGCGGAGTTCAAGCCAAATGCAATGATGGCAACAACCATCTTGCCCGCATTGATACTCTGGAAAATAACATAATAAATAATCAACAACTGAATCATTACCGGTGTACCGCGCACGATAGTAAGATATGCCTTACAAACTGCATTCAATACCGTCATTCCACCATTTCTGTCATGGTTCGTTCTCACAATCGCAATGAGAAAACCGAGCACTATACCGATAACAACTGCAAAAATGGTGATAACCAGTGTATTTCCAAGCCCCTTTAGCAGATACATATATCTGTTTTCTTTAATAAAATTGTCATGGAATTTCTCAGCAAAAGAAGCTTCCTCATTTGTTGCGTTCTCATCTGCAACAATAACCACCTGCTTGGATATTGCATATGTATCAGAGAAATTAATGTTCTTTTTGCGTTCTTCCGTCACGGTAAAACCGGATGCACCAATATCTACTTTTCCTGTAGAAACCGCAGAAATAATGGAATCAAATGCCATATCTTCAATCTCAAGTCCCATACCCAGCTTGTCACAGACTGCCTGCATAATGTCAATATCAATTCCGGTAACCACGCCTTCCTCGTAATACTCATATGGCGGGAACTCCGCATTTGTTGCAACTATAAGTGTTCCATTTTCACGGCTGACATCTGCCGGTTCATACGGAAACTGTCCAAGCTGCTCATCTGTTCCGACATAATTCTTCATAATGTCGTCCAAAACGCCCTCGCTCTTTAGTTCTGCCAGTGCCTGATTTACCTCTGCGAGAAGTTCCTCGTCCTCTTTTGCAATGACAAAGGCATATTCCTCCTTTGTAAGTTCTTCATCTAAAATAGCAAGTCCTGTGTTCTGCTTCTCAAACTCGATTGCCGGCTGTTCATCAATCACAACGCAGTCAATCTTACCCTGTTTTAATGCCTGCACTGCATCTGCGCCTTTATTGTAACGCTCTACCACGGTACCCGAACCATCACTCTCATAATCGCTGACTAATATATCCCCTGTGGTTCCAAGCTGTACACCAATGCGTTTTCCCGGAAGGTCATCTACCGTTTCAATCACATCTTCAGTTATTTTCTCCCCACCTGACACATTCTCTGTGTCCACAGCCTCCGCTGTATCCTGTGTGCTCTGTCCACATGCAGCTATTCCCATAAGCAGCATTCCCGCAAGGTACAGACAAAGAACTTTTTTCTTCATCATTTTCATCTGTTTTCTCCATTCAATGATTGTTTTTGCATAATCTATGCATATTTATTCATCAGATTGTCAGTATAGCACGTTTGTCGTGAAAATCAAGTCTTATCACGAAATTTCGTTAATTCGGTACAAATAGCTTCGTCCATCCTTTCCAATTCTCTCCACAATCTCCAAATCAGTCAGGATAAGAAGTACTGTCTGTGCAAGTCGTACCGGAATTTTGGCACACTTGGCAAAATCCTTTGCCGTGAACTTTTCCGGTATGTCATAAGGAATAAACTGCATATAATCCTCTCTGCAGTCCACACATACCTCCTCCACAAATTCCGTAGGTATGCGGTCAAATCGGTCACTGCCCTTCTTTTTATCCCTGCTCCATCCGTTTAAAAGGCGGTACTCTTCCATATCAATCAAATCCAAACGAAATCTGAGATTTGCATCCTTTAAAAACGGGCGAATCTTATAAAGCTCAATAAATGCCTGATATGGATTTCCCTTTTTCGGAGACTTGCGCTTGGGCGATGTCTCGCCTGTCTCCTCATCAATCCACGAAAGCCACTTCACATGCGGAATCGGATAAACCACAGTGACCGGATATTCCGGCAGAAATGCAGCAAGTTTTCTCCTCATATTATTAAAAGACCGGGTCTGGATTTCGATAATCTCCGACCCGGTATATATGTCTGCCACAAAATTCTCAATTGGTATCTCGTGCATATCCGTATCCGGGGCGTAGTAATTCTTGAGCACTGCGTGAACCGTTTTCTCCGAAAGTGTACCGATTCCCTGCCGCTCGCGGTCAATCCCAATCACTCTGTTTTTTGCCCTTTCAAATCGTTCGATATCTATGCACATATTTTTCTCCAAAAATGCATCTTAAATTACTGCCAGCGCATATCTTTCAGTATGTCAAAGCAGTCAAATGTACGGAAGTAGTCCTCCGGTGTCTCCGCACGGCGAATCAACTGTGTGGAACCATCCACCTTCAAAAGTACTTCTGCGGAACGCAGCTTGCCATTATAGTTGTATCCCATAGAAAATCCATGTGCTCCCGTATCATGAATCACAAGAAGGTCTCCCATCTCAATCTCCGGAAGCATACGGTCAACTGCAAATTTGTCGCAGTTTTCGCAGAGAGAACCTGTCACATCATACTTGTGGTCGCACGGTGCATCTTCCTTGCCCATGACTGTAATGTGATGATATGCCCCATAAATCGCCGGACGCATCAGATTGACCGCACAGGCATCCACACCGATGTACTCCTTGTGGGTGTGTTTCTCATGAATCGCCTTCGTTACAAGACATCCGTATGGTCCTAACATAAAGCGTCCCATCTCTGTGTAGATAGACACATCTCCGAGTCCTGCCGGAACTAAAATCTCCTCAAACGCCTCTCTTACTCCCTCGCCTATCACACGGATATCATTCGGTGTCTGTTCCGGTGTATATGGAATTCCAACACCACCGGACAGGTTAATAAACCGGATATCACAGCCGGTCTCTTCCTTTAATTCTACCACAAGTTCAAACAGCTGTCTCGCAAGCTTCGGATAATACTCGTTTGTCACGGTATTGCTCGCTAAAAATGCATGAATACCGAAGTACTTTGCGCCTTTTTCCTTTAAAACCTTGAATCCCTCAATCATCTGCTCGTGGGTAAATCCATACTTTGCGTCCCCCGGATTATCCATGATACCGTTGCTCATTTTAAAGACACCTCCCGGATTATAGCGGCAGCTGATAGTCTCCGGAATCTTGCCAATGGTCTTTTCCAGGAAATCAATATGTGTAAAATCGTCTAAGTTAATGATTGCACCCAGCTTATCTGCAAGCACAAACTCCTCCGCCGGAGTATCATTGGATGAAAACATGATGTGCTCGCCGTCAAATCCTTGCGAATCCGCTAACATCAACTCTGTCATCGATGCACAGTCACAGCCGCAGTCATACTCTTTTAAAATATTCAAAATATAAGGATTCGGAGTTGCCTTTACCGCAAAATATTCACGAAATCCCGGATTCCATGCAAATGCCTCCTTCACTGCCTTCGCATTCTCACGAATTCCCTTCTCATCGTAAAGATGAAAAGGTGTCGGATATTCTTTTATCATCTCCTCTAACTGTGCTTTTGTTACAAATGTTTCTTTTTTCATATGATTACCTCCCGCTCTTTTGTCATCTGCTGACAAGCCTGCATTTTCTTTTCATTTTTCCCTTTATTTTCTGACAACATTTCTGTCATTTTCTATCCTGCTTTGAAAACAGCCTGAACCAAAAACATGTACAGCACGGTTCCAACACCTATGCTAAGCATATTGTTGTGCTTCCACAGATGCAGAAGCACAACCACCGACGCCGCAATCAATTCCGGTGCGCACTGCGAAACTGCCGCAAAGTTCACTCCTTTTAAACAATAGATTACCAGCATACCGATAACAGCCGGCGGAAGTACTTTTCCAAGATACTGAATAACCGGCGGTATTTCTTTTCCTTTTGGGAAAAAAAGAAACGGAATCGCTCTGGTAAAAAAGATTGTCACCGACACCGCAAAAATAATTGCCAACGATTCTCCCACACTAATCGGCATTTTCCTGTACCTCCTCAAATGATTTCCTGCCTGCTAACAATATCACCATAATGCACGCCATCGTAGGCAAAATAAACTGCTCTGAGCCAAATATTAAAAGACAAATCACTCCGCAGAGCAGTCCGGCCACTACACTCCGGCGGTTCTTTTTGTCCATCCACTGCTCCACCATAATCACAATGAACAGCGCCGTCATCGCAAAGTCAATTCCCTTCGCGTCAAAAGGCATCACATTTCCAAGCAGTGCACCTATCGCAGAACCCAAAATCCAGTAGGAATGGTCTAAAACCGCAATCGCAAAGAGAAATTTGTCCTCCTCCACATCCTCCGGTACTTTTGCCGAAAAATATAAGGAATAGGTCTCGTCAGTCAATGAAAATATCATATAAAACTTCTTTTTCCCTGCCCGCGAAAACCGCTCTAACAGGGACAATCCATAAAATATATGGCGGATATTCACCATAAACTCCATAAAAACAACCTGAAGTAAACTCATCCCCGGCACGAAAAAATTAACCGCCAGATACTGTCCGCTCCCTGCATAACACACAAGGCTCATAAACATCGCCCACAAAAAATTGTATCCTTTTTCCTGTATCATCACGCCAAATGCCATACCGATAAACAAATATCCGGTAAGCACCGGTATCGTCTGCGGAAAAGCTTTCGCAAATGCTTTACGATATGTTTTTGTTCTTCTTTCGTCTCCTGCCTTCATGCCGTCACGTTCCTGCTTCTTTCCAATTACTCATACTGTCATTGAATAACATTCTAATGTATTTTTCATTTGCTTTCAACCATTTTTTGTTTCCTTGGCAACTTTTTTCATAAATAGCATTGGCAAATCACAATATTTTTTCTTTTCTATCCACGAATGTTGTGGTATACTTATTCTAGTTATGTATATCAATTTCCCTGATATAAGGAGTTACCAATGAGCATTACAGTTTTAGGCTATCACGATCAGGCCTTGGTTCAACAAGTGAATACCCTCGCCGCCGAGCGTGCAGAAGCTGCCAGAGCTGCGGAAGCTGCCAGACAGAGCATCTCCACTGATTTTTCGTCTGTGTTAAGCGATGCCGGTTATAGCTATTCTTCTGCAAAAGTGCTTAACTCTGTCACAGAATGCCCAGTGGATTTATACAGCATTTTCGAGGAAGCAGCTAACACCTTCGGTGTTTCTGTAAATCTTCTTACTTCAATAGCGCGGGCAGAGTCCAATTTCCGCACAGACGCTGTCAGCAGTGCAGGTGCCGTTGGCATTATGCAGTTGATGCCGGCCACAGCTGCCTCTCTTGGCGTTACCAATTCTTACGATGCAAGAGAGAATATTATGGGCGGTGCCAAATACATCTCGCAGCTTTTAAGCAAATACAACGGCAATACCGCGCTTGCGCTCGCAGCTTACAATGCCGGCAGTGGCAACGTAGACCAGTACGGAGGCATACCACCTTTTACCGAGACGCAGAATTATGTGCAGAAGGTTCTCTCCTATATGAAAACGGAAGATTATACTGATGTGAAGGATGCACTTTCTACGATGCTCTCTTCCGGTTCCATCGGTGAAGATTCCTTAAGTGCGTTTGTCGATTTACTGCAATCCATTAAGTCAAATCAGGCATCGGATTCTGCCAAGATATCTGATACGGTCACAGATACCGAAGCTGCCGCACAGAGCAGTCCAGAGATTTCTGTAACGGTTGTCAATAGTTAAATACAAAACGAGGTTGTCATTCATGAATATGCTTCATATGACAACCTCGTTTCTTATTTTCATTCTGCCAGTTCTTTAATCTGGCTTTCAAGATACTCATTAAATTCCTGCATAAATGCACACACTGTCTCCACCTTCTCCAGCGGATACTGTGACAAAAATTCCATGTCACGCTTCTCCCAGCGCTTATGACGCTTTGCATGCTCATCAAAAAGAACCTGTCCTGCATCTGTCAGACGGAAATAAATTTCCTTCCTGTTCGTCTCAAGCGTGTACTTCTCAATCAAACCTTTTGCGAGCAGCTTCTTCGTCATCTTACTGATGGCTCCGCGTGTCATACGCATATGCTCAGCAATTTTAGTCACATTTGGCAATTCTAATCTTCCTATAAAGTCAATGCAATGCGTTTCAGAATATCCATATTCATCCAGGCACTGATTCTCCGTCAAAGCCGAAAGCATATCCTGGTGCTCTAACATCAGCGCTATCTCTTTTAATAGTTGTTCACGTTCTTTCATAAGGCTCTCCTTTTGTTTCCCAGTAAACATTGTATCTATAAATATAACCGACACCACATTTTCTGTCAACCAAGGAGAATGTTCTTTGCATAACAACATTTATTTTTTATAAGCAGACTCAATCCTGTGTGCTCCCGGTGCAAGCATTTTTTTGCTGTCGTCCGGCAGAATCAGGATTGCTTCCACATTTGCCGGAATCTCACGTTCATAAACCAGCTGATTTTCTTCATACCTCCACCCGCTTACAATTTTACCAAACGGTGACTGATACGCCGCTTTCGCGTATTGCAATGCCGCATAAAGCTGCGGGCGTATCACGATTTGCTGTTTCTGCACCTGAATACCGCAGACGCCTCCAAACAGCCAGCCACATACTGCACAAGTATCTCACAAATAGACAGTGTGGACAAAAATCCGGTATTCAAATGATATTCATTTTCCACAACCAGCCGATTCAATTCCGCTTTGCCCTGTTTTCCAGATATGCCTACCAGCGTTTCATCGGGTGCCGGGAAAGGGCCGGGTGTAATTTCCTATACCTTCTTTTATGTCATCGGGCATACTATCACAAATATGGCTGCACTTACTATCAACCCACTTATTACTAACGACCCAAAACAGCGGCCAACTATCAGTGTATGGCCCACGGCACTCAACTATCTGGTGTCTATGAATATGACAAACCGGAAAATTTTGCAGGTTTTTCTTCAAAAAAGGAAACTCTTAAAGTTAAAGATATGGTAGAGGTCATCAAAAATAATCGCCCTTCAATGCTACATTGTATCCAGCGCTTCTGACAAGATTGCACAACAGACTGCTTCACAAGCGATTATTACAACTATGCTAAATGGCATTATCATTGGAGATATTGGAATTTTTACTGTTCTGCATGTCATTTTAACTCTGGCTAAAAATGGTGCGAACATGTGCGTAACAACCGCCGATTCTGCTTTTATGTCCGATATCATTGACTACGAATTAGACCGAAGCGGACGCTATATCCCCGCAGTTGTTACAGGTACCTACAGCTTTTTCGACAAGATTATTACAGCTTTTTCGGCTGTTATTGCTACAGTTTCTGTTGCATTAATAGGATATACCTCAACCATGCCACAGCTGGGAAATGCTGCAACACCGCAAATATTCTGGTTGACTATGTTTATTACCTTCGGTCTGCCAATTCTCGGATGGTTTTGTACCTTAGCTGCCATGAAATTCTGTCATTTAACCAAAGAAGATATGGTTGAAGTACAAAAGCGTATCGCAGAGAAAAAAGCTGCTGCATGAAGCGCCCCAAAAGCTACGAGTTATTTACAGACTTTTCTTCACACACTCGAGAAAGCTGTTCTCAAGATATCTATACACTATATTCCTGATAGATAGAGCAATTAGAATGCAAAATTTACAGGATTTACAAATATTTATCCAGACAGCACTGTTCTTTTACCTCTTTCCCAAGTAAAGTTATTGCTTTATGAGGACATTTACTAATACATGAATAGCACATGGTGCATTTACCGCCGGACACTACTTTTCCATCACTAATCGACAAATTTTTCATAGGACAGGACTTCACACACAATCCACAGCCAACACACGTTTCATGTATTTTTAGGTTATTAGAATATCCCGTTGTTTTATTATAAAACCATAAACGCTGACCCAATAATCCCACAATATGAGCGAAGAATGTTATTCCATCCTTAGGATATTTGCCATTTTTTATACTTATAACTGTTTGCTCAATCTTCTTTGTTGCCTTGGCAACTATTTCTCGGTTTTCTGCCACAGATTTTTTTAACAGCTTACTGTCACATACAGAATCCGGCATGCGTACATGAAGTCCGCCAAGAATATGAGCTCCATATTTTTTTAAGATTCTTGCCGTGCAACCGGCACCATCCCCACTAAAAGCTCCCATTGTTGCCATGCAAAAAACATGTTTTCCCTTCCATAAGGCTGCATTTTTATGTATAAAATCTCTTACCATGTAGGGAGAATTGGAAAACTGTGTAGCATATCCCAAAAAAATTACATCGTTGGATTCTATCTCCTTTACCAAATTGGGATTATCCAAAGACATTACCACAGCATCTGATTCCAATCCTTTAACCAACAAATCCATGCAATACTTCGTATTCCCCGTTCCGCTCAAATATATCCCTAACATTTTTTATTCCTCCACACGAATCGCTTTATACAATAATTCAAAACTTCTATCCAGAAATTCCTTTTGTTGCATATGAATCATTTGAGTAATATACTCCTTTTTATTAAAAGATAGTTGAATAGCACCGGTTAGCATTCCCCACATTGCAAAGGTTGTTTGCGGTATGTTCACATCCTGTTTTATAACCCCTGATTCAATTCCTTCATTTAAAAATGACCAAAGCAGTTCATTGATTTTTTCACCAACCCGGAAAGTTTCCTTTTCTTCCGGCAAAAATCCGGTTCTTTCGAAATCAATATTTATATTCATCAATGCCATCTGCGAATACAATGGATATTCACTATGATACTGAAACAATGCTTCACAAATTTCTAAATATCGGTGATAAAAATCCCCTTGTGTATTCACAGCCCTGCTAAGATATTCATATAATTTTTCCATACTCTCTAATACTAATACCGCTATAAGTTCCTCTTTATCCTTAAAATAAACATAAAGAGAAGCCTTACTATAACCGGACTCTTTTGCAATATCATTCATAGAAGTATTATCAATCCCTTTTTCAATAAATAGCTTCTCTGCAATTTCTGCTATATTTTTTCTATGTACGCTTTGAGGTTGTTTTTTTCTTCTTGCCATCCTTCAATCCTTTCATGCACAGAAAAAATGCATCCTTCATTTAATTAAACCGTTAGTTCAATTATAGTAATCCATATTTATTTTGTCAATAAAAAGGCAGATATAATCATCCGCCTTTACATTTACCATTAATCATAGAATAATATTATCAACAAACACCTATATTAAAAATTATGCACATAAAAAACTTAATGCGACAGCTTCCTTTTCTTGTGCTGTAGTCTCTTTACCACGTTTGCTCTACTCCACAATCTCTTTATAGCATTCCGGTCTTCTATCCCGGAATAATCCCCACTCCAGTCTTTTCTTCATCAATTCCGGCAAATCATACTCTGCGTAAAGGATTTCTTCCTTATCTCTGCACGCGCCTGCAAGCAATTCCCCTGTCTCATCCGTCATAAAGGAAGAGCCATAAAACATCAACGCTGATTCCTGCTTTCCATTCCCTTCGCATGGTATAACTTTCTCCTCACCGATACGGTTTGCCGCCACAACAGGCATTAAATTTGCTGCCGCATGCCCCTGCATACATCGTCTCCAATGCGGCATACTGTCACATTCCAAAATCGGCTCAGAGCCGATGGCAGTCGGATACAGTAACATCTCCGCTCCCTTTAACGCCATACAGCGCGCTGTCTCCGGGAACCACTGATCCCAGCAGATACCCACACCTATTGTGCCGTAGCGTGTCTGAAATACCCGGAATCCGGTATCTCCCGGTGTAAAATAGAATTTTTCCTGATAATAGTGGTCATCCGGGATATGTGTCTTTCTATATACGCCCAACAGGCTGCCGTCCGCATCAATGCAGGCAATCGAGTTGTAAAGGTTATTTACCTCCCGCTCATAGAAACTAATCGGTAATACCACCGACAGTTCTCCGGCAAGACGCATTCCCATCTGCACTGCTTCATTTTCCATAACCGGTTTCGCATACTGATAGAACTCATAACAGCGCTGCTGGCAAAAATACTCTCTTTCAAACAACTCCGGCAAAAGAATAATCTGCGCCCCTTCCGCTGCGGCTTCTCTGATCTTTGCTTCAGCATTCTTCAAATTTTCTTCTAACGATTTCACGCAGCGCATCTGAATTGCAGCAACTTTTATCTCACTCATACCTATCCCCCAGTCTGAAAATATTTCTTTATAATTTCACCACTTCCGGCTCACCGAGCGGAATCTGCTGTGTGATACAGTGAATATTCCCTCCGCCGACTAAAATATCTCTCGCATAGATTGGAATTACTTTACGATTCGGATTCCACTTCTTCATCAAATCCACCGCCCGCTTATCACTGTCTTCATTCTCACCACCGAATATCGGCATAATAACCGCATCATTTGAAAAATAGAAATTTACATAAGATGCCGCCAGACGCTCACCTTCCTCCCGCTCATCCTCGCCCTCCTCAAAGGTATAGCCTGCGACTTCCTCCTTTGTCAGGCAGACCGGGACATCAGGTATCGGCAATCTGTGTATGATGATTTTCCTTCCTTTTGCATCGGTTGTATGCTCCAGATAGTCCAGACATTGCTTAGACAGCGCATACTGCGGATCGTGTTCATTATCTGTCCATGCCAGAACCACTTCACCCGGACGCAAAAATGCACAGACGTTATCCACATGCTCATTCGTCTCATCCATGTAGATTCCACGCGGCAGCCACAAAACTTTCTCTGCTCCAAGATACTGCTTTAACTTATCCTCAATCTCCTGCTTTGAAAGTTCTGCATTCCTGCCCTGGCTGAGCAGACACGCCTCCGTTACCATCACGGTTCCTTCACCATCACTGTGAATAGAGCCTCCTTCCAGAACAAACGGAGCTGCATCATAGCGAGCAAAACCATATTTTGCTGCAAATACTCCGGCAAATGCATTGTCATTGTCCCAAGTGGCATATAGTCCATCCACTTCTCCTCCCCACGCATTAAACTCCCAATTAATAGCACGGATATGCTGTTTCCTTTTCACAAAAGTAGGCGCGATATCTCTCGCCCACGCGTCATCGGTTTTCGCCGCAAAAAGTTCAACATTCTGCTGCCATGCTAAGGGCTCTCCTCCAAACAGCATCTCCTTAGCAGACTGCATACCTTCTTCACTCACTGCCACATACACATGCTCGCTCTCTGCAATGGCTGCTATCACATTATAAAATGCTTTCCGCGCCGCTTTTGCCCCATAAATCCATGAGCCGGGGCGTTCCGGCCAAATCATGATACAGCCCTGATGTGCTTCAAACTCTCCCGGCATGGAAAAGCCATCCTCACTTGGCAATGTCTGCTTATATTTAATTTTATTCTGTATGCATTCTTTTGTCTCTGTCATGACAAACGCCCCTTAAAATCTTCATAACAAAATTCCCTGACAATTTCCACATCCCCCGATGCATGAAGCACTGCAATTGCCGGAAGCGGAATTCCATTAAAGGTATTATTCTTTACCATGGAATAAATCGCCATATCTTCAAATACCAAACGGTCACCCACATGAATTTCCGTTTCAAAGCTGTAATCACCAATGACATCCCCCGCCAGACATGTAACAGAGGACAGGCGGTAGGTATATGACTTATCTCCCGCTTCATATCCATCCCGCAGCGGCGGACGATACGGCATCTCAAGGACATCCGGCATATGGCATGCCGCCGATGCATCAAGAATCAGAATATCCCTATCATTATGCACAATATCAAGAACCTCTGTAACCAGATATCCTGCATTAAGCGCAATCGCCTCTCCCGGTTCTAAGTAAACTTCTATCTGATACGTCTCCCTGATATAGCAGATAAGTCTTTTTAATTGCTCTATCCGGTAGCCCTCCCTGGTAATGTGATGTCCACCGCCAAGATTCAGCCATTTAATCTTTGTTAAATATGGTTTAAACTTTTTCTCGAATGCATAAAAAGTTCTCTCCAAATCATCTGCATCCTGCTCACAAAGTGTGTGAAAATGCAGTCCTTCCACATCCTCCGGCAGAGGACATACGCCATCTTCATCCGGTTGGATGCCTAATTCACGCAAGCCCTTCTGCAATGCCTCATAAGTAATACCCAGACGGGACCCCGGTGCACATGGGTCATAAATCGCATGTCCTTCCTGTGTAGAGAATTCAGGGTTAATGCGTAGTCCGATACTGACTGGTCTCTTCCCGTCTTCCGCGCATGTTTCCTTCTTATGCTCCTGAATTCGCATACGATGCTTTTCATACTGTGTCAGCGAATTGAACACAATATGGTCGCAAATCTGTACCAGCTCTGCCATATCCGCATCCTTATATGCCGGCGCAAACACATGGTTTTCTCTGCCCATCTCCTCTTTGCCCAGTCGTGCCTCATATAAACCACTGGCTGTTGTCCCGCTGATATACTCACCAATCAGCGGATACAGCTTGTACATGGAAAATGCTTTCTGTGCCAAAAGGATATTGCATCCTGTATCCTGCTCCACTTCTTGCAGGGTTATTAAATTCTGTTTTAACTTTTCTTCATCCACAACATAACACGGGGTAGGCAGTTCATTCCAGCTCATAACCTACTCCACAATCTGCGGATTCTCATCCACTACCCACGGCAGACCATACTGATTCAGCATCTCCATAAATGGGTCAGGGTCAAACTCCTCGATATTCCACACACCATCCTTATCCCAGACTTTGTCCACCACTAAAGCTGCACCAATCATTGCCGGCACACCTGTCGTGTAGGAAATTGCCTGCGAACCAACTTCTCTGTAACATTCCTGATGGTCGCATACATTATAGATATAGATGGTTTTCTCTTTTCCGTCTTTCTTTCCGGTAAAAATACAGCCGATGTTGGTCTTTCCTACTGTTCTCGGTCCCAAAGATGCCGGATCCGGCAGCAATGCTTTCAAGAACTGAATCGGCACAATTTCTTTTCCCTCAAAGTTGATTGGAGATGTGGACAGCATTCCGACATTTTCCAAGCATTTCATATGGGTCAGATAACTCTGTCCAAATGTCATAAAGAATCGTATTCTCTTCACTCCCGGCACATTTTTTGCCAAAGATTCAATTTCCTCATGATGAAGCAGATACATGTCCTTTTCACCGACCTGCGGAAAATTATATTCTCTTTTAATTTCCATTGGCTCTGTCTCTACCCAGTGCCCATTCTCCCAGTAAGAACCATTTGCAGAAACCTCGCGCAGATTAATCTCCGGATTAAAGTTGGTTGCAAATGGATAGCCATGGTCGCCGCCATTGCAGTCTAAAATATCTATATACTCAATCTCATCGAAATAGTGTTTCAAGGCATATGCGGTAAACACGCTGGTTACACCCGGGTCGAATCCACTGCCAAGAAGCGCTGTAATACCCGCTTCTTTAAATCGCTCCTGATACGCCCACTGCCAGGAATAATCAAAATATGCTGTGAATCCCTCTTCTTTGCATCGCTTTTCATAGATTGCACGCCACTTAGCATCATCGGTATTCTCCGGTTCATAGTTAGCTGTATCTATATAATCCACCTTGCATGCAAGACATGCATCCATAATTGTCAAATCCTGATACGGAAGTGCCACATTCAGCACTGCATCCGGCTTGTAATCACTGATTAATGCAATCAATTCCTCCACATTATCCGCATCTACCTTTGCAGTTGTGATAATGGTATCTGTTGTCGCCTCTAATTTAGCTTTCAACGCATCACACTTCTCTTTGGTTCTGCTTGCAATACAAATCTCCTTGAATGTCTCACTATTCTGACAACACTTGTGAATCGCAACTCCTGCAACTCCTCCACATCCGATAATTAATAATCTTCCCATTTTATTTCCTCCTATCTTCTTCCTCTTCAAGCATATCCTCCACATATTTTGGCAGCATAAAAGCTCCTTTATGAAGGTTTGTGGTATAGTACCATGTTTTTATGTTTCGCTGCTTCCAGCGCTTCACATCTAAGTCACGCAGCGGATGGTACTGCTTTGATGCAAAACCAAATAACCAGTACCCCGATGAACAGGTCGGTATATGCGCCTGATACACGCGGCTAATTGGAAAACTGTGGCTTGCCTTTCGGTGCATTGCACGGCAGGAATCCTCATCTTCATCATAAAATGGGCTTCCGTGCTGGTATACCATGATTCCATCTTCCTTCAGCGCCCGGTAACAGTTGCCGTAAAACTCCTTGGTAAAAAGTCCTGCGGTATGTCCCAGCGGGTCAATCGCATCATTAATAATCAAGTCATAAAGGTTTTGCTTTGTACGAAGAAAACGCAGCCCGTCCTCACAGTACACATTTACACGCTCATCCTCTAACCCTCTTGCATTATCCGGGAAAAATTGCTTACATGCTTCCACAAACACCTTATCCGGTTCCACCACATCAATCTGTTCAATCTCGTCATAGTAAGACAATTCACGCGCGACACCTCCGTCACCCCCACCGATAACAAGAACATTTTTCACGTGAGGATGAACCGCCATCGGCACATGGACAATCATCTCATCATAAACAAATTCGTCTTTTTCTGAAAAAACGATACTTCCATCCGAACTTATAAAACGCCCGAATTCCTTTGATTCAAATACATCAATGCGCTGAAAATCAGTCTCTGCACCGAACAGCTGACGCTCTACTTTTACATCTACTTTTACATGATCTGTATGATAATCTGAAAACCAAAGTTCCATTCTCTCACCTCACTTCCACACCTGTCTCTCATCTACAAGAACATTTAAGTATTCCACCTTCGGGTCCTCTGTTCCCTGCATGGAACATCCTTTTTCCTTCGCATAAATAATATATTCAATAATCTCCGGCGTTATCATCTCACCGGGAGCCAGAATCGGAATTCCCGGCGGATAGCACATCACAAACTCACCACAAACCTTACCCGCTGTCGCACGAATTGGCAGGCTCTTCTTCTCTGAATAAAAAGCTGTCTGAGGCGATACCAGCACCATTGGATTAATATATTCTGTCTTTAGCATCTGCGCCGGGTCTTTGGAATACAGGCGTTTAATATCTGCAAGTGCTCCAACAAGGCGTTCAATATCCTGAATACGGTCACCGATAGAGATGTACGCCAAAATATTTGCAATGTCTCCCAGTTCAATCTGTATATCATACTCATCCCGCAGTAAGTCATAAACTTCTATACCTGCAAGTCCGATATCTCTCGTATACACAGACATCTTCGTCACATCAAAGTCATAGATACTCGTTCCATTTACCAAATCTTTGCCGTAAGCATAATATCCGCCGATAGCATTTATCTCCTCGCGCGCATACTCTGCCATCTTTGCCACCTTGCCAAAAGATTCCCGCCCGCGCATCACAAGATTTCTTCTGGAAATGTCAAGGCTCGCCATCAAAAGATATGATGCACTTGTAGTCTGTGTCAGATTAATAATCTGGCTGACATACTCCCAATTAACCTGCTTGCCCGTCAAAAGCAGCGAGCTCTGCGTCAGGCTTCCGCCCGACTTATGCATGGATACAGATGCCATGTCTGCGCCCGCATCCATTGCGCACACCGGCAAATCCTCGCCAAAGTAAAGATGTGTCCCATGCGCCTCGTCCACCAGCACCAGCATTTCATGCTCATGCGCCAGCTTTACAATGGAACGCAAATCTGAACATATGCCATAGTATGTCGGATTATTGACAAGTACCGCCACTGCGCCCGGATTATCTATGATTGCACGCTCTACTTCCGATATTTCCATACCGAGTGAGATTCCAAGTTTCTTATCCACTTCCGGATTTACATACACCGGTACTGCTCCACAGAGCACTAATGCGTTAATCACACTTTTATGTACATTTCGCGGCAATATAATTTTATCTCCCGGCTGACAGACCGAAAGAATCATACTCTGTACAGAGGATGTTGTACCTCCCACCATAAAAAATGCATGATCTGCGCGAAAAGCTTCCGCAGCCAGTTCTTCCGCTTCCTTAATCACGGAAACCGGATGGCAGAGATTATCCAACGGCTTCATGGAATTGACATCCAGACTTACGCACTTCTCACCCAGCAAATCTACCAGTTCCGGGTTGCCTCTTCCCCTCTTATGCCCCGGCACATCAAATGGAACCACACGCCGCTTTTTTAATTGTTCCAGCGCCTCATACACGGGGGCATGCATCTGTGGATTATTTTTCATTTTTATATTCCTCTCCCTAGCAAGCTCTTTTCTATTGCACAAAAAAAGAGCAGGTGATTATCACCTGCTCAAAAAGTCATCTCTATTCGTCGTCTATTGTGCATTTTTCTGCCTCATACATCTGTTAAATGTCTCAGAGTCTTCTCTCGCACCTTCGCCAGCAAATATCTGCTAATCCTACGCTTTATTGACCGTTTCACAAGTGATACTTATAAAATTTGAGCTTCTAACTCAATCAATAACGTGGTTTACACCACAATCGGCAGCTGCCCCGCCTGTCCGTATGGGCTTAACCAATTACTTGGTGGGCAAATATTTGCATGAAAACTCTTTCGCATTCATGTGATACGAAGTATAACACAGTATTTTTCTGAATACAATCAGACTTTCTTCCTAATTTTAAATTTTCTTTTAGCGCTTCTCCACCAGCACACCTTCACGGTAGGCTTTCAACAATTCTTCCAAATCTTTGACAGACTCCTTAAGTTCCTTACCAATATCTGTATCCGCCACCGTCTTGCGCTTCACGACATGCTGAACCAGAATCGTATGTGAGGCAACATCGCTTCCGTCCTGCACCGCTTTCTCTACGGACTCAAACGGTTCATGCGCCGCAAGCACCAATCCAAAAGAATTATAAATCAGTGTATACCCGGCAATCCCTGTTTTCGGCTGATACGCCTTAGAAAATCCGCCGTCAATGATAAGCAGCTTGCCATTACACTTAACGGGTGATTCCCCTCGCTTTGCCTCCACCGGAATATGTCCGTTAATGATATGCGCCTCAGCTCCATTTAGACCAAACTCTGCAAGAATACGATTTACGACCTCCTCATTTTCAAGAAGACTATAATACGGATTTTTCGGTTCTTCGTGCGTCTTTTTGTCCGCAATAAAGTACCGTTCAAATGTCGTCATCTTCGCCTTGCCAAACACCGGCGAGTTTTTATTTTCCCAGATAAACCACAGAATATCCTGCCCCTTCTCTCTCTCCTCACGGTCTATCGCATAATAACCTTTTCTGGCATAATTCTCAAGTACATCATAGAGTTCTTTTCCGGCATACTTCTTTCCATATACCTCCACACTGGTAAATGTACCATCCGCGTTCATAGGCACGCATCCATGATACAAAAGATTGCCATTATACACTTTATAGAGGCTTCCCTTTGTATAAAGAAATCTCACATGTCGCTGTAGCTTCTCACAATTCAAAAATGCCTGTGTGATTCGCTCTATCATATCTGCCTCATCTTCAGACAACTCATAAGGATTCTGCCAGTCAATCGTTGGGAAGTTGACATCCTTCATCGGGTATTCCGCTCCTTCCACACAGACCGTTCCTTTCTCAATATCAATCTTATCCAAAAGAAGACGCGCGTCCATGCCAAACTCCGGATGCTTTTTTATCAATTGTCCTTCCAGCTTAAACTGTATCACAGTGATTGCTTTGTGCATCTTCTCGTCCAACATAGCATCCCGGACATCATATTCATCCTCTCTAAAGTCTACCTTGAAACACTCGCATGGGTCATTGCTGTACCTGTTCATTGCCAAACGTGCAAGCGGAACCAGATTAATCCCATATCCATCCTCGAGCATATTCAAATTGCCGTATTTTGCAGAAATACGAATCACGTTGCAGATGCACGCCTGATTTCCTGCTGCTGCGCCCATCCAATACACATCATGATTGCCCCACTGAATATCCACAGAATGGTGCTGCATCAGCGTATCCATAACCAAATGTGGGTGCGGTCCTCTGTCAAAAATATCCCCTACCACATGCAGATGATCGACAACCATACGACGAATCAGATTACAGAATGCAATGACAAGTTCTGTCGCTCTGCCTGTCCGGATAACAGAATTCAGGATTTCATTATAATACGCCTCCTTATCCGATACATCCGGTCTGCCGGTTAGCAATTCTTCAATCACATACGCGAAATCCTTCGGCAATGCTTTACGAACCTTAGAACGCGTATATTTGGAAGATGCACTTTTGCAGATACGAATCAGACGATACAAAGTTACTCTGTACCAATCCTCCATATTCTCTTCCGTCTTTAATATCTGTTCTAACTTCTGCTCCGGGTAGTAAATCAGTGTCGCAATGCTTTTCTTCTCTCCCGCAGTAATCGCGTTGCCAAATTCATCTTCTATCTTGCGCTTAATCGCCCCTGACCCATTTTTAAGGATATGCTGGAACTGGTCATACTCTCCATGAATATCCGTAATAAAATGCTCCGTGCCCTTCGGCAGACTCAGAATTGCCTGCAGGTTAATAATCTCTGTCGCAGCTGCCGCCACTGTCGGATACTGATTTGACAAAGTTTTTAAGTATCTTAAATCTGCTTTTTCCATAGTATTATTTATTCCCTCATACATACTTTCTATCAATCCTTTTCGTATTAAATTTTATCACACGAATTCAACTTTGACTATATTTTTGCATCACAGGAATAACCACTGAAAAATGCAGACTTTCAAAAAGCCGGGATATATAGTAATGTAAATGTATAAAATTTTTTTCAAAAAACTATTGACTCCCACGTTGCGTAATAGTTTACAGTATGTTTATCGAGCGGAGGAAATGCCAATGATGATAGTAAATGAAGTAAGTAAATTGACCGGAGTGAGTATACGCACTCTGCAATATTATGACAGCATCGGACTTTTAAAACCAAGTGAATACACCGAGTCCGGATACAGGCTGTATGACGATACCGCACTGGAACGGCTGCAACAGATTTTACTGTTAAAGGAATTGGAATTTTCTTTAAAAGAAATTAAGGAGATTATTGATGCGCCTAATTTTGACAGGGACAAGGCACTGGAACAGCAGATTGAATTGTTGACCTTGAAAAAAGCGCATCTGGAGAATCTGATTGATTTTGCTCGAGGAATTAAAACGATAGGAGTGAATAAAATGGATTTTACAGTATTTGACACAAAAAAAATTGATGAATATGCCAAACGTGCAAAGGAACAGTGGGGAGATACTTCCGCATATCATGAATATGAGAAGAAGTCTAAGAACATGACAGAGGTTCAGCAAAAAGATATGATTAACAATTTTATGTTGATTTTTGCAGAATTTGGTAAGATGCAGGAACAGGATGCCGCAAGTGATACCGTGCAGCTGCAGGTCAAAAAATTGCAGGATTTTATATCCGAACATTATTACGAGTGCTCGAAGGAAATCCTGTCAGGACTTGGAAAAATGTATGCAAGCGGTGGAGAATTTACTGAGAATATCGACAGTTATGGCGGAGCAGGAACTGCTGCCTTTACTGCCAGCGCAATTGAGATTTATTGTCAGTCATAAGATTTTCCATACGTTAATGAAACTGTCGCACTAAGCGATTTTCGTGAGTATAATTTTTATTATCAAAAGCGATGAAACAGCGCATTTCCGAAAACAAATTTCAAAATCTTTTCGAGCCAAATGCGAGAATTTTAGAATCCGCGGTTGAAATCATGTGCCGTGTCTCTTTCGCCGAAAGAACATTTCACGCAGGATGTACACCGGATGAAGACAAAGTCGAGAACTTCCTAGTCGCTCTAAGGAGGCGCGCTCACAGACGCGAATAAGCCTTGCTGTGGAACTCAAAATCTCCTGCTATTTAAAACATGGCAGGAGATTTCTTAAACAGTCCTCGCTTCGGCTACGTTTTGCTCGCGCGCCCCGCAAGAGCGTCACGGAAAACCTCTAAAAATGTCTTCATTCCGGCGTACAGCCTCGCGTGAAGTGTACTGGCGTCGAAAAGACATGGATAACCACATCTTTCAACCGCAGATTCGTGAAAATTCCGTATTTTGTGAAGTTGATTTTGAAATTTCGTTTTATCGGAAATGTGTTATGACACAACTTACCATAATAAAAATTATGCGCACAAAAATTCTTAATGCGACAGCCTCAAAAAAATCTGCGGATTACTCCGCAGATTTTTACCATAATTTAAATACCTGTATTGCCGTCTTCGTAGCTTTATAACCAAAATTCTCCAATTCTCCGGCGGCGTTTTTCAATTCTTTTCTTATCTCTATATGCTGTGGGCAGTGACTCTCACATTTGCCGCAGCCTACGCACTGTGATGCGCTGGCAGTATCTTTCCGAAATGCCGTACATTGCAGATAATCTCTGCGTCCCGACTTTTTTCCCTCAGAATACATCGCATTATAACAGCGGAATGTTCCCGGAATATCCACGCCCTTCGGACATGGCATACAATATCCGCATCCGGTGCATCCGACCTTGACATTTTTCTCTATCTCACACTTTACTTTCTCCACAAGTGCTTTATCTGATGCTGTCAGACATCCCACAAACGCTTCCGATGCTGTCCTTATATTCTGCTCTACCATCTCCATGGAATTCATACCGGATAGCACACAGGTAACTTCCGGCTGGTTATAGAGCCACTTAAAAGCAAGCTCTGCCGGAGTTCTTCTCTCCTCATCCGTCCGAAACAGTTCTTTCGCAGTTTCCGGAAGTAAATCCACCAGCCTGCCTCCGCGCAAAGGTTCCATGATAATAACCGGAAGACCTTTCTCATGCGCATAGCAAAGTCCCTCCACGCCTGCCTGTGAATGCTCATCCAGATAATTATACTGAATCTGACAGAAATCCCAGTCATAGGCATCTACCAACTGTTTGAACATATCTGACTTTCCATGATAGGAAAACCCAATATTCCGAATCTGACCGGAGGCAAGCTTTTCCTCTATCCACTGCTCCATTCCGAGTTTCTTTAACTTCTCCCATGTCGGAATATCGTTTAACATATGCATCAGATAAAAGTCAATGTAATCTGTCTTCAAGCGGCGCAGTTCTTCCTGAAACATCTTTTCGACACCATCGATAGACTTAATCAGATAATGCGGCAGCTTTGTCGCCAGATAAATATCCTCTCTGCAGCCATTGCGGCTTAAAATCTCGCCCACTGCCACTTCATTCCCCGCATACACATACGCTGTGTCTAAGTAATTCACACCCGCATGAATCGCCGCCATCACCTCTTTTTCTGCCTTGTCAATATCGATGCTTCCGCCCTTTTTGGTAAATCGCATACACCCATAGCCTAAGAGTGAAATATCATTTCCTTTTTTATCCTTCCGATACTGCATCATCCTATTTTCTCATTTCTTTTAACTCATCCACATCAAAATGGTACGCCTTGTTGCAGAACTGACATTTTACTTCGATTGCTTCTCCATCATTGATGATATCGTCCAAATCCTTTTTACTCAACGTTGCAATCGCTCTCGACACGCGTTCCTTCGAGCAATCGCACTGAAATCCCGTCTCGATGGTGTCTGTGATTTCTAATCCAAACTCTCCTAGGACAGCCTCTAAAATCTGCTCCGGTGTCATTCCTTCCTCAAGCATCTCTGTCACAGAGGCAATCTCCGTAATCTTCTTCTCCAATTTGTCAATCACTTCATCCTGTGTAAACGGCATCAACTGAATGATAAATCCACCTGCCTGCTTTACCGTACTGTCTTTATCCACAAGTACTCCAAGCCCCACTGCGGAAGGTATCTGCTCGGAGGTTGCAAAGTAATACGTCAAATCCTCCGCTATCTCGCCTGTCTGCAACGCAATCTGTCCCACATAAGGCTCTTTCATGCCCAAATCCTTGATAACGCTCATAACACCAAGTCCAAGTGCACCACCGACATCCAATTTTCCCTTGTCATTGAGTGGCAAATCCACATTGGCAACTCTCGGGAATCCTTTCACGTGACCATTAGAATCCGCTGTTACCGTAAGTCCCTGTGCCGGGCCGCTGCACTGCACCTGAATGGTTAAAAGATCCTTCTCCCCCTTCATCATCGTTCCCATCATCGCTGCTCCGGAAAGCAATCTGCCGAGTGCCGCTGTAATCACCGGACTTGTGTCATGGTCGCGTCTCGCCTCCTCTACCATCTCTCTCGATGTAATAGCAAACGCACGAATCTGGCTGTCTGCTGCTGTTGCTCTTACGATGTAATCTTTCATATCTTCTTTCCTTTCTCTCTCGCAATAATATAAATACGCTCACTGTCTTCCTTTATCGGTTCTCTCGTAAATGCATCATAGGCTGTCACAAATTCCATGCCCGCCTCAGTTAAGAGACGCTTGACGGTATCAAGTTCATACGCACGCTGATAATGCGTCTCTTCATATTTACGATACAAATCGCCATCTTCACGAATAAAGAGTGTCAAATCATATTCATTGATGCTGCTTTCTTCATCATAATAGTTGTCCCAGATAAAACTTCCCTCTGCGCGGTTCTCACTGATGGTCGTCTCTCCCAGCATTTCCCGATATTTGTATACAGTATTCAAATCAAAAATGAAAATACCTGCCGGGTCGAGATAGTTGTTCACCAAGCGAAATACTTCCCTCAAATCATCCTCTTCCAAAATATAGTTCACAGAGTCACAGATACTCACAATCGCCCGTACTGTACCATATAGTTCAAAGGAACGCATATCCTGAAGCAGATACAAAATCCGGTCTGCGTTCTCATATTCTTCCTCGCGCGCAATTTCAAGCATATCCGCAGAGTTATCCACGCCAATCATGTCATATCCTGCTTTTGCCAACAATCTTGTCATTTTCCCGGTGCCGCAGCCCAAGTCCAGAAGCAGACCATCGCAGATATCATATTCCTTCAATATGCTCCGAATATATTCCGCCCATTCCTCATAGGGAACGTTGTCCATAAAAAGGTCATAGACCCTTGCAAAACTGCTGTATGCTTCCAAATCTCCACCGCTTTCCTGCCTTGCCCACAGGCAAAATTTTCTGGCAAACTGCCCATTTGCGGCAGTTCACAATGTATACTATCAATTTTTCGATTTGAAATCAAGGCTTCTCGAATCTTCCTTGATTATTTTTGTCATAACCCGTATACTTATATATCATGTATTAACAATGTTTCATATTCATAAAAGGATGTTTTCTGTTTATGCCTGAAAATTACGAACACTTTATTACAAACAACATCAAAGAGTTTTATAAGCGCAGACTCATAGCACCTATTCTGTATCTGCTGTTATTAGTCGTGTTATGGCTTGCGCTTTCCCTTGGTGCACCTCTTTTTCCTGAATCTCTCGCATCAACAGACACTCTGGAAAGTGCGTATCGGGAGGGCACCACATATACACACACATCTTTAACAAATCTGAAATTTACCGGATACACCAAGCGTTTCTTCGGCTCGGTAACAGGTTACTACTATTATACCATGCGCCAGGATGAATGCATCATTGTTCTGCTCTCTCCAGGTACCAGTGAGCAGGGACTTCCGTCCATCAGTCATGCTTCCATCTATGCCAGAATTCTAAAAGGTAACGACACCTTTGAATTACTTCTGAACAATCTTGCCACTGATTTAAACTGGACTGAGAACGGAATCCGCAACAAAGTTTCACATTATGTCCTCAGCGAACCGGATTATAACGTATTAGGGAATGCAGTGCTGTATATTATCATTTTAGCCACAGGTGCATATTCACTTATCTGCCTGTGCCTGTATATCATCTATATCTTTTTCCCGCTGCTATCTCCACCTTGTCAGGATTTAGCGCTTTTCGGTAATCCAAAGAAGCTGCTGGAACAGGCGGAGGAAGAGCTTGCCACACTGCCGCAGCTCGCCACAGAGGACATGTTTATCACAGAGCATTTCTTTATTGAGACCTCCATATACGGCAATGCCATTGTCCCAATCAACGAAATCATCTGGATTTACAAGTACTCAACCCTGCATAAGTTCCTCTGGTATCATTTCAGCATTTCCTACACCCTGCACATCAGTGCAAACCGGCATCTGTACATCCAGTGTCCGAAAAATATCAAGTCAGACATCGATGGTATTATCGATTATCTGTCAGAAGCCAACCATGACATTCTCGTGGGATTCAGCGAGGAAAACCGGCTGAAAGTACAGGAGATTCAAGGCACACCGGTACATTTTGAAAAGATTATCGAGTTTTTGAATAAGAGGATATAATTGTCACGATGTCTCATCTGTCCTTCTGCTACATTCCAATTAAGTCCAATGCCTCAAAGGATATGATAACCTCGTAATCCTTACATGGATTAGGATATTTTATCTGGACAGATTTTAACGTCTGACTATAATACCAGCCACACTCTGCCGCTTCAAACTTTGCCCGATGCAGATAGTGTGGAACCTCCTCCCCCGCAGCACACACACGGTATGGTGCTTTTTCTCTATGCACAACATCCAGACAGATATCCTTTACCTTATTTTCATAACTGCCTGTTGATGTGAAGCTAATCACAGTCTGCTCACCTGTTTTCATGCATATTCTGGTGTTGAGGTATTTTCCTTTCAGGTAATCCATCGTAGTTCCGTCATCATCATAGAGGTCAAACCGGGCATCTTCATCCGGAACACAGATAATTCTCATTGCCGTCACCTGTTCTGTTGTCAGATTGTGCAACTGATTTTCTGCCATAGGAAGAATTGCACCACTCTTTAAGAACATCGGTATGCTTTCCAAAGTAACCGGAATTGTAATCGTCTGTCCGCCTTCGTACCGCTCTCTCGTATAAAAGTCATAAAATACAGCACCTTCCGGAAGATACACTTCTTTTTCGACAGCCCCTTTCTCCACAACATTGGCTACAAGCAGGGAATCTCCCAGCATAAAATGCACGCCCTCGCTGCTGCACGCACTGTCATTCTGAAATGCCATCACTAAAGGCTCCATTATCGGCAGTCCGCTCTTTGCCGCACGCGCCATCAGAGAATACATATAAGGTGACAAACGATAACGAAATTCGACTGCCTCCCTGATATTATCCTTGATATTATGGTACATCCACGGTTCCGTCACCGTATTATCTGTATTCGTCGAATGGATAGAAAAACGTGGCTGAAAAATTCCATTCTGCACCCATCGCAAAAACAATTCTTCCTCCGGTGCCGGTCCATAAAATCCACCTATATCGCAGCCCTGATTTGCCACACCGGAAACTCCCATGCCCAGAATGGTCGCAATATTATATTTCAAAGCCTCCCAGCAGGTCAGATTGTCTCCCGCCCAGGTCTGTGCGTAGCGCTGGATTCCTGCATGACCTGACCGGCAAACCACAAACGCTCTGACATCCGGCATTTCTTCATGAATCGCTTCCTGTGAAAGCTGACACATCAAGTTACTCATAACAGCTTTTGTCTGTCCGATAGTGGCTCCTTTTCCCTCAAAGGATACCCGCGCATCCTTATCCGTCAGCCCGTCATACTCGCAATTATCATTCCAGATGGAAGTAATACCATAGTCCACCAAATTTCGTTTTACATATTCTTTCCACTCTTTTCTGATGTTCTCATCGGTAAAATCCACATAGTGACCCATTCCGCCCCACCATAAACCTATGGCCGGCTTTTCCACTTCACTATCCTTAACGAACATTCCTTTTTCTTCCATCTCTTTTCCGTATGGATGTGACAGCAGCATCCCCGGTTTTATATTCGGCGATACCGTTATCCCCAGATTCTTCATCTGCGCAATATGCTCCTCCGGATTTTTAAACTTCTCCCGATTCCATACGAATGTATAGCGTTTCATCCCCTCTCCGGCATCTGTTTCACAATAGCCGGAAGACAGCTGAAATCCATCAATTGGTATTCCTTCTTCCTTTGTAGTCTCTATAAACTCTAAAATCGCATCATCTGCATTCTTAGGTAGTTCCGGGTAATACATGGAAGAACCAAGATAGCCCAGTGCAGCCTTCGGAAGCATTACGGATTTGCCGGTCAAATCCGTGTATCGTTCTACCACCGATTTCATCATCGGACCGGCTATAAAGAACAAATCCACATCTCCCCCATCCATGCGTACTGTTGAAAAATGCTTTGTATAATTACTATGGGAACGTCCCATATTAAAATCGCACTCCCACATCGTGTGATAAAAATAGCCTACCGCCTTTTTCGTTTTTTGATTTAACTTAATATAAAACGGAATATGCTTATAGAGAGAATCAGTCTCCTTTGGGTTATATCCCATACAGTCTCCCGGTGCGGTCATCATATATTTTTCCCGCTTATTCAATTCTCCGCTTCGCTCACCAAATCCGTAAAAATTATCTTCCGCTTCCAGCACACTCATGTGAATTCTACGATTATTGCTGTCGCACTGCCATCCGCGATAGGGAATATCCTCATGTAATACCGTTCCGTCTGAATCGATTATCTGAATCAAAAAAGGATTTTTCCTGATTACCACCTTCAAGTGGCTTCCAGATAATATTACCGCTTCCTCTGTCTCTGTCATATCTGCATCTGCCGCTTCTATTCTGTGCCTGTAATCTTTTAACACCTCATCCATCCGGTCTTCCCATGCTGTCATGACCAACGAATACGATTCCTCCGCAAAATCACCATCAAATCCGGCTCTGATTCGTATGATGTCATCCGTCAGAAACAACAGACGCATCTCTACTGCATCTGTGATAATCCGAAACCATCTGCCTTCTTTTTTTACCTGCTCTAACTGACGACATATTTTCATACTTCTATCCCCTTCCTATTCTCCATCTGACTATCAATTTTTCTTGCATTTCTATCATTATCGTAGCAAAATGGTAATAGCAAAACCACACTAATTTTGTTATATGTGTGCAAATATTTTACAAATCTTGCTGTCCTTTTTGTGTCAGCAATTCTTAATGGTATCTGTCATCTGTTTTTTATGATGGCTGACCATATATATATAGAGATTCTGAAAGGCTGGGATATTATGCTGGATCGAGCGGGAATTAGAATTGAACAGGGTGCTGTTATTGGATGTGAACGTGTAGAAGGTGTCAATGATAACATGGCAAAATCGCACTACCACACACATTACGAATTGTACTTTTTAGAAGCCGGCATACGACACCATATTATGCAGGACAATCAGTACGAGACCCGTGCCGGTGACTTTATGATTTTTGCCCCATATGTCATGCATCGCTCCTTTTCTGAGAAAGATGTACCCTTCCGGCGCACAGTTATATATTTTACAGAAGACACTGTTCATGCTCCGGAACTGCGCTCAATGCTTAAGGATGCAAGTGGGCTCTACCACGCTTCCCCTAAGATAACACGTTCCATCCTCCATATTTTAGATGCGCTTCTGCAAGAACAATACTCTCTTGGTTCTCTGCACAATGCGGCAATGGAGAATCTTTTAAACAGTCTCTTAATCACAATCATGCAGAGTGTTTCTGTTGCGCCAAAGCCAGAGTATAAAAACCGTATGTCCAAGGTTATTGAATATATTGAGACGCATTATGCCACGGATATCCAACTCAGGGATATTGCCGCTGAATTTTACCTCAGTGAATACTACCTCTGCCACGAATTCAAGAAATATACGAACCGGACAATAATTCAATATCTAAATACAACACGTATCTTAAACGCGCAGCGCTTAATTATGGAGACGGATTTGAAATTCACTGTCATCGCGGGAAAAACCGGTTTTTCCTCATTAACACACTTTAACCGTACGTTCAAATCGATTACCGGAATGTCTCCATCCGAATTCCGCAAAACGCTTTTGCCGGGCACTCTGCTTTCATAAGCGCATGGCGCGTCCCTGCAGACCGTTCTATTATCTGCACGAGGTACTGATGGACTCGATTGCTACCGCACCGCCTCGCACTACTTCGATTCTCCTAAACTTGGATTTCAGCAGCGCTATCAGTTCATTGATTCTGCGCTCAGTCAGCTTACACTCCAAAAGCACACTGTCATTGCCGACATCCACCACTTCTACCTTAAATACCTGTGCAATCTGAAAAACCTCCTGCTTCTCTGCCGCACTGATATTCAACACTTTTGCATAAAGGATTTCCTTCATATGAATCGGCACATCCGTAAGGTCAATTACCTTAATAACCTCAATCATACGATTAAGCTGCTTTTTAATCTGCTCAAATGTGATGTCATCGCTTGTCACACAGATAGTCATACGGGATACCGTCTCGTCCTCTGTCGGTCCTACGGTAAGGCTCTGCAGATTGTAGGATTTCCCGGAGAACAGCCCTGAGACTTTTGCAAGAACACCGACATCATTCTCAACATATAATGCAATCCATCTATTTTTCATGATTATTCCTTTCTCCATCCAGACAATTCATTCAGGCAATTCGACCTGTTTGTACGATTCACTCCTACATGCTCAAGCTCGATTCCACTTCGTTTCATCTCGCTTGGGGCATTCGCCCTATCAGCCTGCCAAGATACAAATATTTCCTTGCAAGCATGAATATTTGTATCATTACAGGCTGGCATGTCTCATTTATTTCAATATCATCTCACTCATTGCATTTCCACCTTTTACCATCGGAAGTACAATCTCATCCGTGGAAATCATAAACTCAATGATAGTCGGTGCATCCTTATAGGTACGCGCTTCGTCTAATGCCGCCTGAATATCCTCTTCACGCTCCACACGGATTCCATGCGCTCCATAGCTCTTGGCAAGTGCCACGAAGTTTGGCGTATATGGAGGACAGGCTTCATTTGGTCCTTTGCAGTTTTTCGGGCACGTCTTTCTCCTGCGCAAACAGGTTGCCTCATAACGCTTTCCATAGAAAAGTTGCTGCATCTGCCGCACCATTCCCAGATAGTAATTATTGAAAAGACAGATGATAACCGGCGCGCCCTGCACAACCGCTGTCGCCATCTCCTGAATATTCATCTGCAAACCGCCATCCCCGGAAAAGCACACAACCTCTCTGTCCGGATTGCCTATCTTCGCACCGATTGCCGCCGGAAGTCCAAATCCCATCGTTCCGAGTCCGCCGGAAGTAATCAGCTGATGCCACGAATCGAGTTCCAAATACTGCGTCGCCCACATCTGATGCTGTCCTACATCCGTGACATAAATTGCATCGCCAAATGTACGGTTGACATGTTCAAAAATCATCTGTGGTGTCATGCCATGGTCGCGGCGCATCTCAAGCGGATTCTGCTCATCCCATTCCGCAATCTGGGTCTGCCACTTCTCGGTATCTCTCGTCTCCGCCCACTCTAGCAGCTTCTCAAGCGCTAAGTTTGCATCAGAAACAACCGGTACATCCACGACTACATTTCTGGAAATGGACGCGGTATCCACATCAATATGTATAATCTTCGCCTTAGGGGCAAACTCATTCAAATCACCCGTAATACGGTCATTAAATCTGGTTCCAATCGAAAAGAGCACATCACATTTACTCACTGCCATATTAGCTGCATACTTTCCATGCATACCGGTATTGCCGATATAAAGGGAATGTCCGGTGGGGATTGCACCCTTTCCCATGATAGTAGTAACAACCGGAATCCGGGTCTTCTCCACAAAAGAAAGCAGCTTATCATTTGCACGGGCAATATTGATACCACCACCCGCCAAAATCAGCGGTCTTTTGGCATTTCTGAGCATTTTGTATGCCTTTTTCAACTGTCCGACGTGCACGGTCTCATTCGGCTTATAACCACGAATCTGAACATTAGACGGATATACTGACGGGCCTGCCGCCGTCTGAATATCCTTCGGAATATCAACAAGAACCGGTCCCGGCTTTCCGGTTGATGCAATGTGAAATGCCATCTTGATAATGCGTCCCAAATCTTCACGTCTGCGCACTGTCACCCCGTATTTTGTGATACTGCGGGTCATTCCTACGATATCAACCTCCTGAAAGGCATCATTTCCAATCAAAGAAAGCGGCACCTGACCTGTAAAACACACCAGTGGAATATTGTCATAGTGTGCATCCGCAAGTCCGGTCATAATATTGGTCGCTCCCGGTCCGCTCGTCACCAGACAAACTCCTATTTTTCCCGTGGACTTCGCATATCCCTCTGCCTCATGAATCAGTCCCTGCTCATGTCTTGGTAAGACGACTTCGATACCATCCTGTTTGTATAATTCATCAAATAAGTCTGTTACCGTGCCACCCGGATATCCAAAAATGGTGTCCACACCTTCTTCCTGTAAGGCTTTTACAAATAACTTTCTGCCTGTAATATCCATGTCGTCCTCCTTATCGCGTTAATCCGCCAAAGCGGTTATTGTACAAAATAATATCCCATCTCATCTGCAAATGCAATCGAATACAAAAATAAATCAAGGATATTAAAATACATCAAGTTTGTTTACCCAATCAATCCCACTGTTTTCAATATAAAAATCCAACCGGTAAGAGTAAATGCTGCAAGCAGCGTAGTCGTCACAATCACACTTGCAGTAAGTGCACCGTCATTATCCATATTCTTCGCCATAATATAGCAGCTCGGTGTCGTCGGTGAAGCAAGCATAATAAGAATCGCAATCATTTTCTCCCCGGAAAATCCCATCCATGCCGCTATCGGCACAAAAATAAGTGGCTGCACCACCAGTTTGATAAGTGCCGCTGCTATCGTTGGACGAATCTTCGCAAGTGCCTTTCTTCCTTCAAAGCCAGCACCAATCGTGATAAGCGCCAGCGGTGTCGCCATCTGTGCCACACTGTTTACCGCCTTATCTATGATTACCGGGAAATCTATCCCCAGCAAGCCAACCAAAAGCCCCGCCAGAATACCAAGAATAATCGGGTTCTTTGCAATATTGACGCAAGCCTCCTTTATCTTCTCGGCTCTGTTCTCCTCTGCCGAATGCGCCCCCTCAAAGGTCAGTACAATCACAGAAAAAATGTTGTAAAGCGGTACTGCGCTGACAATCATGAGTGGGCCCATCGCAGATGTTCCATAGATATTTTCGATAAATGCGAGTCCCATCACCGCTGCACTACTGCGGAAGGATGCCTGTACAAAGGCTCCCCGCATACTCTTGTCCTTTAGAAATAGTTTCGTACCTCCCCATATTAACCAGAAGCATGCAGTGCTTGCCAATGCACAGAACAGACAATACTTAAGGTCAAACACTGCACGGATATCCACACTTGAAATATCACGAAACAGCATAAAAGGAAGTATCACTTTAAAATTAAACTTATTAGCAACCGTCACAAAATTGTCATTTAGCATGCCAATCTGTCTTAATATATAGCCAATAACCATCACTAAGAAAATCGGCAGCGTGACATTGACACTAAAAACAAAATTCTCCATTTATTACACAGCTTTCTTACTATATCTATTCAAATTACAACCTATTGGGACATTCTCCCGATGGCTTATTTTATTCTTTCATATTTGTAGAAATAATACTCCAAATCAAAATAGGTCTGCTCCTCGCTGTCAGCAGTAACCTTCCACTCCGGACGCTCATCCAGATTCGGGAAATACGCGTCTGCGTCATACGCAAAATCAATCTTTGTGATATGTGCAACATCACACTCATCTAATAACTGACGGTAAATCGTCTCGCCGCCGATGATGTAGATATCCTCACTATTGTATTTTTCCAACTCTTCATGAAGTGCTTCCATAGAATGTACGATAATGGCATCCGGCACTTTGTAGTTTGTATCATGGGTCAACACGATATTCGTGCGGTTTTTAAGCGGCAGTCCATTCGGGAAGCTCTCTAATGTCTTGCGCCCCATGACCACGATTTTTCCTGTGGTAGTCTCACGAAAGAACTTCTGATCTGCCGGAATGCGCACCAAAAGCTGATTTTTATTGCCAATCGCCCAGTTACTGTCTACTGCTGCTATTAAATTCATGTTTATTCTCTCTTTCTTTTACTATTTGAACTTCATTTCTGCAAGCAGAATCGTGCTGTCTGCAATTCTATTCTCGTTGCTTATCGCTCACACTGCAACAGGTATATTCTTAATCTGTGGTCCTGTCACATAATCTTCAATGATAATATCCTTCGTTGTAAACTGATAAAAGTCCTTGATTTCAGGATTCAGTGAAAACTTCGGAGCCGCAAACTGCTCTCTTGTAATTATCTCCTTGATAAGCGGAATATGCCGGTCATAAATGTGGGCATCTGCAATCACATGCACCAGTTCGCCTACCTTCATATCGCAGGTCTGTGCCAGCATATGCACCAACACCGCATACTGGCAAACATTCCAGTTATTTGCCGTAAGGACATCAGAAGAACGCTGATTTAACACTGCATTCAGGGTCAGCTTCTCATCCCCATCCTTATGCGTCACATTAAAGGTCATGCTGTATGCACAAGGATACAGGTTCATCTCATGTAAATCCTGATGTACATAGATATTTGTCATAATACGGCGGCTGAACGGGTTATTTTTCAAATCATAAATCACGCGGTCTACCTGATCCATCATGCCCTCTTTATACTGGTGCTTCACACCAAGCTGGTAACCATACGCCTTTCCGATTGAGCCATTCTCATCTGCCCACTCGTCCCATACCGTACTGTTTAAATCATTAATATTATTCGACTTTCTCTGCCAAATCCAGAGAAGCTCCTCCGTGCAGGTCTTAATCGCTGTCTTGCGGAGTGTGATTGCCGGAAATTCCTTAGACAAATCATATCGGTTCACCACACCAAATTTCTTGATAGTATAAGCACTTGTTCCATCCTCCCAATGTGGTCTGACTTTCTCCCCCTCCGTGCTCGTTCCGTTCTCTAAAATATCTTTACACATATCCACAAAAACTTTATCTGCGTAGCTCATTTTCATCCTCCCATCGGTGATACTTACTAAATATTTATTCTATCGAATTTCCCTTAAAATGACAAGCCAGTGTTGCTTTTTCCCTCCAAATACGTTATATTATTTTTGTATTTTCAACAAATTTTCACATTTGTGGATTATAATACAGAGTATGACTATAAATGTACACGGCATATGTTGTTGTACAGGGATGATAAAGGAGATATTTATGAGCCAGGCAAAAGTTGACCGCAACAAAGAACAAAAAGCAAACCGCAAGAAAATCGTAGCCCGTGAGAAACGACAGCTTGCTCTCGTCAAGCTCTGTGGCGCAGCAATCCTCATTGCGATTCTTGGATGGGCAGGCTATTCTGCCTACGGCATCTACGAAAGCAATCAGCCATCTATCTACGCTGATTTAACTGCAATCAACGATTATGCAGCTTCGCTTTCTGACGCAGAGTAGTTTTTCGCAGTCAAAAACCCCGGCACTTTCGGCTTATTCCGAAAATGTACGGGGTTTCTTTATTTCAATCGTGTTCTTCCTATCCGCTACTCTGCCTCTTCTTCCGTAATCTCCGCCTTTGCAAGAGCATTTTCAATCGCATTCAAAAGTACAACAGATGTATACTGATTCTCCGTACTATATGTAATTCCCTCTGTCGTCTGGTTTAAAACAACCTGCTCCTCAATACTCTCCAATGCCGGCTGCACAAGCGGATACATAGTCGTCACTGTTTCATCCAGGTTCACCAGTGAAATGGACTGAATGCGGCTCTCATCCACAATTACCTGCACATCAACACTATTATCGCCAACCATGACAGAGGAAGTATATACTCCTGCCACATAATTCATAGTTGGAACGTCATCGCCTTTTGTCTTTCCGGGCAAAAACATACATAATAATAAAATCACAAGCAGAATTCCAAGCCCTGCAAAAATCAATGTATAAATGAGTTCTTTCATATGAAGAACTACTATCTTTGTCTTCGCACTCACCTTACGCCTCCCGATACTGATTACTATATTATATGAACTTCGCGTCGCAACATGACATTTATTCCTGTTTCACTTTTTATCATGTGTCCAAAAAACAGGACAACACTTACATCCTATCCATGCTATAATAGGGATACACAAATTAAAAACAAAACCGCTTTCTCTTTTAAGCGAAAATGCAAACGAAAGGTAATCTAATTATGCTCAGACCTAAGATTGGGCTGGACTGGGATGATGTAACAGCCCCATTTAACAGTATTGCCATTGAAATGGCAAATGAAAAATATAAGTTTTATCCACCTCTTACACTCGATGAAATCACAAGCTGGGAAAACACAGGTCGCACCAGTGTAATCAAAGAGTTTTATTTCACGGAGGAACTCTATCAAAGACAAACTGTTTCAGATACTACAAAAGAATGCATCCGAGAACTTATGGATATTGCTGATGTCTACTTTATTACAGCCGTATATCCACAGTTTATGGGAATCCGTGCCATGCAGATACTAGAAGCATTTCCAGAACTTCCACCGGAAAATATCATTCTGGGTAATGCGAAAAATCTGGTACAGTTTGACATTATATTAGATGATGCCATTCACAATATTCTGGAATCGCCGGCAGCTTATCCTGTTTTGATGCGGAAACCATGGAACCGGAAAATGACCGGACTTCTGTCTGTCAACAACATGAATGAATTCGTTCTTCTTGTTACCCAGATTATCAATGCAGCCATGCATCGGACACACACAATCCATACGCCATCCGTACTCGCACTTGTTGGCCCATCCGGCTCCGGGAAAAGCCGTCTTGCCAAGCAGCTTCGACAGGATGCCCGTTTTGAAAGTCCACTGACTTACTGCACCAAGAAGTCTCGCAAGCATATCTATCTGACAGAAAAAGAATTTGATGAGCAGGACTTTTTTGAAAAAACGCGGTATGCAGGAATTCAGTATGGAACCAAGCAGGAAGATATTAAGGCAGTTCTCGAGCGGGGTCACTTTGCAGTCATGCCACTTGATATGTGTGGTGCAATCGCAATGAAGCGTCTTTTCCCAACTGCAATAATCTATGTTCACAAGGAAAAAGAAGCTCTGATTAAAGACATTATCGAGGAAGATTACACTACCGAAGAAAAGACTTTACGTCTGCTTTCTATCGATGCCGAAAAGCGCAATCGGCAGATTTGCGACTATGTAGCAGATAATACACAGGGAAATGCTGTCGAAACAATTATGCAGTTAATTTTTTAAAATATTTGTTGACAAATCCATTCTGCCATAGTATTATATCATATGTGTCTGGCAAACAGGCACGTATGCGCGAGTGGCTCAGTTGGTGGAGCACGACCTTGCCAAGGTCGGGGCCGCGG
>CAZAGJ010000026.1:0-33997 GCA_964484605.1 uncultured Roseburia sp.
TACTCATAATAAAAATTATCCACACAAAAATGCAGAAAAATAGGCATTTTTGAAAAAATCATTTGACGGAAAGCATATTAATGATTAATATTATATTCGTTACAGTAAATCGTCGAGTTAAAGTGTGAAAGAGTTCGATGATGTGGGATGTAAAGGAGCGGAAGAAAATGATTAAAGTTGTGAAGTTCGGTGGCAGTTCTTTGGCAAGTGCAGAACAATTTGCAAAGGTAGGCAGGATTATTCAGGCAGACAAAGAGAGAAGGTATGTGGTTCCAAGTGCACCTGGAAAGCGTAATGCGAAGGATACTAAGGTGACAGATATGCTGTATGCCTGCTACGAGCTGGTGGAAGCGGAGGAGGATTTCCGTATTCCGTTGATGAAAATTAAAGACCGCTATGACACCATTATCAATGGATTGAATCTGAAATTATCTTTGGAAGAAGAGTTCCACAAAATTAGCGAGAACTTTAAAAATAAAGCGGGAGTAGATTATGCAGCTTCCCGCGGTGAGTATTTGAATGGTATTATCATGGCGAATTATCTGGGTTATGAGTTTGTTGATGCTGCGGAGGTCATTTTCTTTGATGAGAAGGGTGACTTTGATGCAGATAAGACACAGAAGATACTGTCTGCGCGTTTGGAGAAAGCAGAGACAGCGGTTGTGCCGGGATTCTATGGCTCTATGCCGGATGGTTCTGTCAAGACATTCTCCAGAGGAGGTTCGGATATTACCGGCTCCATCGTAGCGAGAGCGGTACATGCTACCTGCTATGAGAACTGGACGGATGTATCAGGCTTTTTGATTGCAGACCCTAGAATTATTGAGAATCCTAAGCCGATTAAGACCATTACTTACCGTGAACTACGTGAGCTTTCCTACATGGGTGCGAGTGTATTACACGAGGATGCAGTATTCCCTGTAAGAAAAGCAGGTATTCCGATTAACATCCGCAACACCAATGCACCGGAGGATGAGGGAACATGGATTGTGGAGAGTACCTGTCAGCAGTCGAAGTATACCATCACCGGTATTGCAGGTAAAAAGGGCTTTGTATCAGTAAATATTGATAAAGACATGATGAACAGCGAGGTTGGATTTGGAAGAAAGGTTCTCTCGGCATTTGAAGAGAACAATATTTCTTTTGAGCATATACCATCAGGAATTGACACGATGACAGTGTTTGTACATCAGCCGGAGTTTGAGGGAAAGGAACAGTCGGTTATTTCTGCAATTCACCGCAAGGCACAGCCGGACAGTATTGAACTGGAAGCAGATTTGGCGCTGATTGCGGTTGTGGGACGTGGTATGAAGTCTACCAGAGGTACAGCCGGAAGAATTTTCTCTGCACTGGCACATGCGAATGTCAATGTCAAGATGATTGACCAGGGCTCATCAGAGCTTAACATTATTATCGGTGTCAGCAATGATGATTTTGAAACAGCGATTCGGGCAATCTATGATATTTTTGTGGAGACCCAGCTATAATATACGCCGGTATAGGTTCGTGGTGCCGGTAGAAGAGTGACATATGAAAAAGGAACATTCCAAACAGAATTCCATACGTCGGATATTAGAAGGCAGGGCTGCCCGCACAATTGTGTCGGTGGCTGCTGTCTTTTTGTGCATGTTGACGTTGCTAGAATTTATGGCGCTGCGTTTTGAGTGGAATATTCCGATATTAGAAGCACTGAGCAGTGAAAATGGGTTCTGGAGCGAGGAAATCAGGAAGGAAGAACTGGCGCTGGATGACAGTACGGAAAATGAACTTCTGGAAGAACCGGAGAACAGCGCTGGAACACGGACTGAGAATGACGGTGCAGGTAATTCAAATGCGGAAAGCGGAATATCTTCATCAGAAAAAACGATAGAAGAGAGCCAAAATGAGACTGTTGATTCAAGTGAAAAAACGGACGCGGCAAAAGAAACGGAGGCTGTAGAACCGGATGCGAACGGGAAAACAGAAGCGGAGGAAACGGAGCTTCCGTATTATATATGCATTAACCGTAAGCAGAACTGCATCACGATATATACACTGGATGAACAGGGAGAGTATACGGTGCCATACAAAGCGATGATTTGCTCTACCGGACTATATAATGCAACACCGCGGGGCACCTTTCAGATATCCACCAAGTATCGTTGGAGAGAACTCTACGGAGGCGTTTACGGACAATATGCCACACGTATTCACGGAGGCGTGCTGTTTCACTCTGTGCCATATTATAAAAAGTCAGAGAGTGCACTTTGTACAGAAAAGTATAATAAGCTGGGGCAACAGGCATCGATGGGATGTGTGCGGCTGACAGTGGAGGATGCGAAGTGGATTGCGGAAAATTGTCCGGCAGGCACAACGGTGGAGATATATGATGATGACGAACCGGGACCGCTTGGCAAGCCGGAGTCTGCAAAGATTGATACGGACAATCCAAACAAGGGCTGGGATCCGACAGACCCGAATGAGAATAATCCGTGGTGTGAAGTTTCTGAGGATGAATAAGTACAATGATAAAGGCGACATCAACATTTTTGTTCGATGTCGCCTTTTAAACTATCTCGTCCATGGGACTGTACCTCTCTTATTGTTTTCTTTTGGATTTTGCTTTGTGACTTGAAAGCTAGTTTCCGATTCTTTTGGACTTCTTCGCTTTTCCTACCATCCTTAGACTCATTTGCTTATGACGGTTGAAATTGTATCATATGTTAATTTACTTCTGATACTAATTTCTGCTTTCATGATTTGAAATGTCATGTTTTCTTCTTTGGTTGATTGAAAAATCGAATGCGGTTAAGTTTTCTTTGGACTGTACCTCTCTTTCATAATATCGTTTGGATAAATCGTTACCTTTCTGGTGGTCTGTACCTGCCTTTCTGGTTGTTCCTGCAACCGTTTTCTTTGTTTCGTTCTCCCTCTTGTTTTTTTTGTAACTTCATTGTATCTGATAAAACATAAAAAGTCAAGCATAAAATTATAAAATTATAAAAATAATTTTAAGTAATTTGATAAAAGCGTGAAAAGAATAAATTATTCAGAAAATACATAATGTATAACCAAATGCAGTAGAATGAACAAAGCGCCCCGCTTTTCATATGATAAATGGAAGGGAGCGTAATCTTATGAACAGACAGACAATACTTCTTATTAGTGATATGCGTCAGGTATATCTGGCAGAGATACTGACTAAGAAAGGAATCAATGTGCGCTGCCTGGATATCAGAAATAGTGAGACAGTCGAAGAGCAACTGGAGAAGCTGAAAAGTTTTCTGCCAGAGGCAGACATGTTGATACTTCCGATTCCGGTATCAAAAATTGCAGCGCAGGATAGGTTAAATGATATATTAAACAAAAATCTGGTAAATGGTACGCTGGTGCTTGGCGGCTGCTTTTCAGATGAACAGACAGAGCTTTTAAAACGCAGAGACATTCATTATCTGGATTTTATGAATGATGAGATTGTGACAGAAGAAAATGCAGTGGCAACGGCGGAGGGTGTCATCGCAGAACTTGTCAGTAAGAGTCCGTATAATATTGATGAGGCAAAAATTATCGTGACGGGCTATGGATGCTGTGGAAAGGCGATTGCCGAGAGACTTGCAGCACTGGGAGCCAGAGTGACAGTTCTTGCCCGACGAAGAGAAGCCCGCAAGATGGCAAAAAAGGATGGCTTCTATGCGGCAGATTTTGCTTTTGGACCGGAGGAGGCGATGGGTGCCGCGATGCTGGTAAATACTGTGCCTGCTCAGGTTGTGACGCGAACGATTATCAGAGAACTTCCGCGGGACGCATATATTCTGGATATTGCGTCTGCACCGGGGGGATGTGATTTTGCCTGCGCAAAGGAGTATGGTATTCGGGCAGATTTGGTGCTCGGCATTCCGGGCAAATATGCACCGAAAGAAAGTGCCTACATTCTTGGCAGGGCGATTGAACGATTTATGACTCAGGAGGGAGTTTTCTAATGGATTTTTCTAACTATAATATAGGTCTGGGGATAACCGGATCATTTTGTACTTTTGCGAAAACAAGAAAGGAAATACAGAGATTGTGTGATATGGGGGCAAATGTAATTCCAATATTTTCATTTAATGCGCAGACCTGTGATACCCGTTTCGGAAGTGCGAAAGAATATGTGGATGGTATCTGCGAGATTACGGGAAATGAAGGAATAAAAACGATATGTGCGGCAGAACCGATTGGACCGAATAATTTTCTGGACATTATGGTAATTGCGCCCTGTACGGGAAACACGGCGGCAAAACTTTGCAATGCGATAACTGACACGCCGGTGCTTATGGCAACAAAAGCGCATATGCGCAATGGAAAACCGTTGGTAATTGCAATATCCACCAATGATGCGCTTGGCGCAAGCTTCAAGAATATCGGTATGCTGATGAATACGAAAAATGTTTATTTTGTTCCTTTTGGACAGGATAATTGCAAGAGTAAGCCAAATTCAATGATTGCAAAGATGGAACTGCTTCCGGAGACAATAGAAGCGGCGATGCAGGGAAAACAGCTGCAGCCGATTATTCAGCAATAGGTTATTGACAATCCCCCTGTGGTTCTGTTTAGATATTAGTAGGGAGACTTAGAACTTCTATATCCGAAAACAGGGGGAAAGTTATGGGGAGAAAGAAAAGGGAGCGGCTGGAACTCAGATTTTATGAGACGCCGCGTGCAGAGGGCGTTCTGGCATTATATGGGGATGAGTGGCGGCGTGTTTACGGTGAAGGGATTACCACGCTTCATTTTCATAATTTAATGGAGATAGGAGTCTGCCGTGAAGGGGAAGGAACATTGATTCTGGATGAGCGTGAGATACCATTTCATCCGGGGATGCTTACAATTATTCCCCACAATTACCCGCATACAACCAATAGCAGAGAAGGGACGATGAGTTACTGGGAATACATCTTCTTTGAACCGGAGTATGTGCTGCAGGAACTATATCCGGGGAATCAGGCGCTTCGCATGCAGATGCAGCAGCGTATCAATTACAATGCGTTTTTTATGGAGCGCGAAGCAGCGGGCGAAATCTGGGATGTGGTTCATGCCATTTTTGGTCTGCAGAAGGAGAAAAAAGAGTTCTATCGTGAATGTACACACTCCCAGCTGGCAACGCTTACACATCTGATTGCCAGGTTGAATCCGAAGCAGAGTTCGACGGAACTTAAGAAGATAGATGCGAACGGGGAGCAGATTCTTCCGGCGCTTTACTATATTGAGCGGCAGTATATGTACCCGATTAAGATAGAAGAACTTGCTAAAATATGCAATATGAGCGAGACGAATTTCAGACGCGTGTTTGGGACGACGACAAACATGAAACCGGTGGATTATATTAATATGGTTCGCGTGCAGAATGCGTGCAAACTGATGCAGAATTCCTATGACAGTATGACGAATATTGCGGTAAAAACAGGATTTGGAACAGTTTCAACTTTCAACAGGGTATTTAAGAAAATATTGGGGACATCACCATATCAGTGGAAGAAACATCCGGAGAATTATGAGGACAAATTGTCAAATTACCAGATTTCGGCCTTGAGAGGGTGGTGAAAGTGGTTAAAATGACGGCTGAAATGCGTAAAAACATTTCAAACCGTCGTTTTTTGGTTGGAAATGCGCAATTTGATAGTGAAAAAGACAACTATACAAAATATTATTTGGTATAATTGACCTATAATCAAACGAGAAAAACAAAACCGTAGTGCAAAATGACGGAAAATTCGTCTGATTAAAAAACGTATTGGGAGGAACTGTTTATGAAGAAAAAAGTATTATCATTGTTACTGGTAGCAGCTATGGCAGCTTCAATGGTAGCAGGCTGCGGTGGCGGCTCAGATGAGAGCCAGTCCGATGGCGGCGAGACGACAAGCACAGAGACCGCAAGTGCAGGCGGTGAGACAACTTCCGGTGAGAAGCTGACAGTATGGTGCTGGGATCCGGCATTCAACATTTATGCGATGGAAGAGGCTGGTAAAGTATATCAGCAGACGCATCCTGATTTTGAATTGGAAGTTATTGAAACTCCATGGGCAGACGTTCAGACAAAGCTTACAACAGCAGCTACATCTGGCGATTTAAGTACATTGCCTGACATCATCCTTATGCAGGATAATGCATTCCAGAAGAATGTAATCAGTTATCCGGAAGCATTTACAGATTTAACAAGTTCAGGTGTTGATTTCAGTCAGTTTGCATCCGGTAAGGTTGCATATTCTGTTGTTGATGGCAAGAACTACGGTGTTCCATTTGATAATGGCGCAGTTGTTGCATGCTATCGTACAGATGTTTTGGAAGAAGCTGGTTATACAATCGACGACCTTACAGATATCGATTGGGACAGATATATTGAGATTGGTAAAGATGTACTTGCTAAAACAGGCAAGCCATTACTTTCCTGCCAGGCAGGTGAGTCTGATGTTATCATGATGATGCTTCAGTCAGCAGGAGCTTCTCTCTTTGATGAAGAGGGAAATCCAAGCATGGTTGGAAACGATGTATTGGTTAAAGTTATGGAGACATACGCAGAGCTGAAAGAGACTGGCGTATTAGTAGAGGTTAATGACTGGGATCAGTATGTTGGAAGTATCACAGGCGAGACAGTTGCCGGAACAATCAACGGATGCTGGATTATGGCTTCTATCCAGACAGCAGAGGATCAGTCAGGTAAATGGGCACTTACCAATATGCCATCCTTAGTTGGAGTAAGCGGAGCAACAAACTACTCTAACAATGGTGGCTCCAGCTGGGCAGTAATGTCTAACTGCCAGAATCAGGAACTTGCTTTTGATTTCCTCGCAAGCACATTTGCAGGAAGTGTAGAACTTTATGAGACAATCTTACCATCTTCCGGAGCACTTGCTACATATGCACCTGCAGGAGAGAGTGATGTATACAATGAGCCGTCAGAGTTCTATGGCGGAGATGCAGTATTTGCTAAGATTGTAGACTTCTCTACAAAGACACCATCTAACAACACAGGTGTATACTACTACGAAGCAAGAGATGCTATCGCAACAGCTATCACAAATGTTGTAGCAGGAGCTGATATTGATTCAGAACTTCAGACAGCACAGGATACGGTAGAGTTCCAGATGCAGCAGTAATCGCGAAAGCAATGAGCAGTGTGCTGGCGAAGTAACGGCAACTTTCTGCTTGCAGGTGAAGTTGACGGTACGAGGCAGTATAGGGCGAATGCCCACGTGTGCGAGGACGATAGTTCTCGCACACGTACACTGCGGATGCTATAGTGTGGCATCGAATTATAATAACAACAAGGGGCTTGAAATATTTTATTGCAAGCCCCTTATCTGTTTTTAAACTATTGGGGAACAGGCAGGAAGAAGGAGGCGTTTACGTGAGCAAAGCAGAGAGTGTTACAGACGAGAAGAAAAGACGTAAAATGTCGATGAGTAAGCGTCATAATCTGACCGGTTGGGTATTTTTAGCACCGGCAGCAATTATGATTGCAGTTATGAATTTTGTGCCGATGGGGCAGGCGTTAATACTGTCTTTCAAAAAGGGTGTAGGCGCAAAGATGGAATGGGCAGGTTTGTTCAATTACACCCGTATGTTCCAGGATGCAGTGTTTATGCAGTCCTTAAAGAACACGTTTTTATATTTGATTATTCAGGTGCCGATTATGTTGATTCTGGCATTAATTCTGGCATCTATTTTAAATAAAAAGGATTTAAAGTTTAAAGGTTTATTCCGCACGATGATATTCCTTCCGTGTGCGACATCACTGGTTTCTTATGCAACCATTTTCCGTTCATTATTTGCGGTAGATGGATTTATCAATACCGTGCTGATTAAACTTGGAATTTTAGAAACCGGATATAATTTCCTGACACAGCCAACCAGTGCAAGAATCGTTATTATTATTGCACTTGTTTGGCGTTGGACCGGATATAATATGGTATTCTATCTCTCAGGACTTCAGAATATAGAGTATTCTGTCTATGAGGCAGCTAAGATTGACGGAGCTTCACCGATTCAGACATTCTTTAAGATTACGGTACCGTTGTTAAAACCGACTATCTTATTGACTGCAATTATGTCAACCAACGGTACTTTACAGCTGTTTGACGAGTCTGTAAACTTAACCGGTGGCGGCCCGGCAAATGCAACGATTACCATGTCACATTATATATACAATGTGTCATTTAAGTATGTTCCGAACTTTGGATATGCGGCAGCTATGTCGTTCTTAATCTTTATACTTGTGGCAATACTGGCGTTCTTCCAGATGAAAGTAGGTGATAAGCGTGACGAATAAAGTGACTAATGTATTACAATATATCTTTTTGACAATTGTGTCTTTATTATCAGTATTCCCGCTTGTATGGATGGTAATTGCAGCAACGAATACCAGTGTAGATGTATCAAGAGGACGGATGATTCCGGGTACACATTTTATGGAGAATCTTAGAAACCTGATTGCAACACAGGATTTGTGGGGCAGTATGGCAAACTCCTTTAAGTATGCGATTGTGCAGACATTGCTTGCATTGATAATTTGTTCATTGGCAGGTTATGGATTTGAGATTTATCATGATAAGCTGAAGGATTTGACAATGTCTGTCATTTTGCTTGCGATGATGGTTCCGTTTGTAGCGACAATGATTCCGCTGTTCCAGATGTTTTCAAAAGCCGGGCTTTTGAATACGACAGCAGGTTTCATTCTTCCTGCAATTTCTACTCCGTTTATGATTATGATGTTCAGGCAGAGCGCACGTTCATTTCCGCATGATATCATAGAGGCAGCGCGTATTGATGGATTAAACGAATTTCAGATTTTCTATCGGATGTTCTTCCCGACTATGCGTTCTACCTATGCAGCAGCTATGACGATTACATTTATGAATGCATGGAATAATTATCTGTGGCCGAAGGTTATTATGACGGATGACTCGTGCAAGACTATGCCGATGCTGGTAGCAAACCTAAAAGAAGGTTATGTGACGGATTACGGTATGCTGATGGTGGCAGTATTACTTTGTACATTGCCAACAGTTATCATATTCTTCCTGTTACAGAAGAGTTTTGCAGAAGGTATTACCGGAGCAGTTAAATAAAAGGGTGTTATTTAGGATAAAAGGGTCATTTATGACCCTTTTATCTGCATTATAGATATTTATGAGGGCGATTATGGAGATAAAATGTATTGCGGAACATTTTGCGTTAGAGGGGGATGTCGTGCAGGTGACCGCTCATGGGAACGGACATATTAATGACACATATCTTGTGAGGACGCAGAAGGAAGAGAGACAATTCTATTACATTTTACAGCGCATTAATACAGCGATTTTTACAGAACCGGAGAAGCTGATGCACAATATTTCCGGCGTGACGGAATATTTGAGAGATAAGTTTTTGACGGAAGGCAGGGATGGAGAGCGATGTACGCTTACGATAATTCCGACAAAGTCTGGAGAATTGTATTACGAAGCAGAGGATGGCAACTGCTATCGGGCGTATATTTATATCGATAAGACCAGAACTCTGGAACAGATTACATCAGCAGAGGATTTTGCAGTGGCGGCGGAGGCATTTGGAGAGTTTCGCTTTCATTTGTCGGATTATCCGGCTGATATGCTGTATGAGACAATACCGGATTTCCACAATACGCCAAAGCGGTATGCACGTTTTATGGAAGTGCTTGCAAATGACCCGCTGGGGCGTGCAGATGAGGCACAGGAGGAGATTGCATTTATCAAAGCCAGACAAGCAGAAATTGGAATCTTGTGTGATGCCTTGCAGACGGGAGAGATTCCGCTTTGCGTGACGCATAATGACACGAAGCTGAATAATATTTTGTTGGATGAAGATACAGGAGAGGTTGTCTGTATTATCGACTTGGATACAGTAATGCCGGGAAGTGTTCTTTATGACATTGGGGATTCCATCCGTTTTGGTGCGAGTACGGCAGCGGAGGATGAGACGGACTTAAGTAAGGTGGCGCTTGATTTGGACTTGTTTGCGTGTTATGTCAAAGGTTATTGTAAAGGATGTAAAGGAAGCCTTAGTACCGGAGAATATGAGCTGCTGCCGATGGGGGCGAAGCTTATGACTTTAGAATGTGGAATGCGCTTTCTTACAGACTATCTGGAGGGAGATGTATATTTTAAAATACACAGAGAACGCCACAACTTAGAGCGTTGCAGGACACAGTTGGCACTGGTTGCTGATATGGAGAAGAAATGGGAAGCAATGAAGCAGATTGTAGAGGAGGTACGTGCGCAGTATGAGTAGAACAGGAAGAGTGACAATTCCAACAGATATGGATGTGATTCAAGAGACATTGGAATTGGCAAAACGCTGGGGAGCAGATGCGGTCAGGGATTGTGATGGAACGGATTTTCCGGTGGAGTTAAAGGATGCCGGGATGAAAGTGTATTCTACTTACTATACGACGAGAAAGGATAACGCGTGGGCAAAAGCGAACCCGGATGAAATCCAGCAGATGTATCTTATGACTCCGCATGTGACAGCGACAGAGCAGCAACTGAGGATTGCGTTGATGCGTGGCTTATATCCGGACATGCTGACACCGAATACCAGAGACGATATCCGGCGCTGGTGGGAAGTGGTAGACAGGACAACGGGAGAAGTAGTTCCGACAGAAAAGTGGGAGTATGATGCGGCAAGCGGAGAGGTTGTAATAGAGGCAGAATTGTTCCATGAGTATACGGTAAGTTTTCTGGCATATATTATGTGGGACCCGGTACATATGTATAATGCAGTGGTGAATGACTGGAAGGATGTGGAACACCAGATTACGTTTGATGTGCGACAGCCGAAAACACATGCGTTTACCATGGAGCGCCTGCGGAAGTTTATAGAAGCACATCCGTATGTAAATGTGTTGCGTTTTACGACATTTTTTCATCAGTTTACGCTTGTGTTTGACGAGCTGGCGAGAGAAAAATATGTGGATTGGTATGGATATTCAGCATCTGTCAGTCCGTATATTCTAGAACAGTTTGAAAAAGAAGTTGGTTATCCGTTCCGACCGGAATACATTATCGATCAGGGATATTTTAATAATCAGTATCGGATTCCGTCGAAAGAGTACAAGGATTTTCAAGCGTTTCAGCGCAGAGAAGTGGCAGCGCTTGCAAAGGAAATGGTAGACATTGTCCATTCCTATGGCAAGGAAGCGATGATGTTTTTGGGAGATCACTGGATTGGCATGGAACCGTTTATGGAAGAATTTGCATCTATCGGTCTGGACGCGGTGGTCGGAAGTGTGGGAAATGGTTCGACACTTCGCTTAATCAGTGACATTGAGGGTGTAAAGTACACGGAAGGACGCTTGCTGCCTTACTTTTTCCCGGATACATTTCATGAGGGCGGAGACCCGGTCAAAGAGGCGAAGTATAACTGGGTGACAGCACGGCGAGCAATCTTGCGTAAACCAATTGACCGAATTGGTTATGGCGGTTACCTGAAGCTGGCGGCAGAATTTCCGGATTTTGTAGAGTATGTGGAGTCTGTTTGCAGGGAATTCCGTGAGTTATATGATAATGTCAAGGGCTGTAAACCATATTGTGTGAAGCGTGTGGCGGTGCTGAATTGTTGGGGAAAGATGCGCGCATGGGGCAACCATATGGTGCATCATGCGATTTATCATCCGCAGAATTATTCTTATGCGGGAATTATTGAAGCACTTTCCGGCGCGCCGTTCGATGTGAAGTTTATCAGTTTTGAGGATATTGTAGAAAAGCCGGAGTTGCTTCAGGATATAGATGTACTTATCAATGTCGGGGATGCAGATACGGCGCAGACCGGAGGCGATTGGTGGTGCAATCCGGCGGTTGTTACGGCGGTTAAGAAATTTGTCTATGATGGAGGCGGATTCATTGGTGTTGGAGAACCGACAGCACATCAGGCGAACGGTCACTTCTTCCAGTTATCAGGCGTGCTTGGTGTGGAGGAAGAACTCGGATTTACACTGGGGTATGATAAGTACAACTGGGAAGCACATGAACATTTTATTACGGTGGATGCAGGAGAGATGATTGACTTTGGAGAAGGCAAGAAGAATATTTTTGCATTGGAAGATACGGTAATTCTCAGACAGAAGGATAAGAATGTGCAGTTGGCTGTGCATGAGTTTGGACAAGGCCGCGCTGTGTATATCAGCGGTTTGCCATATAGTTTTGCAAACAACCGGCTTTTGCATCGTGCGATTCTCTGGAGCAGCAGTGCGGAGAACAGCTTACAGCAATGGTATTCAGACAATTACAATGTGGAAGTGCATGCGTATGTTGAGAATGGCAAGTTCTGTGTAGTGAATAATACTTATGAGCCGCAGACGACAACCGTTTATTGTGGGGATGGCAGCAGCTTCGTACAGGAATTAAAAGCAAACGAAATTATCTGGTATGAAATCTAATAATTAACAGGCAATAAAAAATGCCCGGTGCGGACAAAATTGAGATTGTTCTCAAGTGTCTGCATCGGGCGTTTTTCTATTGTTTTGGTAAAACTATCGGTATTGCGCGTACACGGCTTCTATGCATTCTGTGATGCTTCATAAGCTTCACGACAGGCTCTTGCCAGCTGGTCGCCGCAGGATGTCGGGCGTCCGTTGCAGGAGATACCGCCGATTTTTTCCTCGACCTGTTCTACGGTAAGACCTTCCACAAGCTTAGGAATTGCCTGAAGGTTTCCGTTACAGCCACCGGTGAACTTTACGTTGTGTACGATGTTGCCTTCTAATTCTAATTCGATTTTAGTGGAACAGGTACCTTTTGTCATGTATGTGTATGTCATGTTGTTTCCTCCTTAGATTTTCTGATGTACTACTTTAACAAGTATAAACAGGAAAAGCGGATGTTGCAAGTTTTTTATTGTGGCATCTTCTGTTAATAAAAAATTTACAAAACGTTTATGCGTAATTTGGTTGTGATAAATTTGGAAAAGTGTTACAATACTGATATTGTGCGAGGACTAGGCGAAGGATAAACGGCCCTCAGCAAGAACGACTTGTGCAACGTATGAGAGTGCATGGATGTTAGATAGGAGTTTTTATGAGTGCATTAACCAAGATTTTCGGAACCCACAGCGAACGTGAATTAAAGAGAATTTATCCAATCGTGGATAAGGTAGAGTCTTACCGGGATGCCATGGGTGCACTGACCGATGAAGAATTAAGAAATAAGACCAAAGAATATAAAGAGCGCCTGGAAAATGGAGAGACTCTGGATGATTTACTGCCGGAGGCATATGCTACCGTTCGCGAGGCAGCAAAGCGTGTGCTCGGTATGGAGCATTATCGCGTGCAGATTATCGGTGGTATTATCCTGCATCAGGGTCGTATCTCTGAGATGAGAACAGGTGAAGGAAAAACACTTGTGTCTACGCTGCCGGCATACTTAAATGCCCTGGAGGGAAAGGGCGTCTATGTCGTTACAGTCAATGACTATCTGGCAAAGCGTGATGCTGAGTGGATGGGACAGGTACATGAGTTCTTGGGATTGAAGGTTGGCGTGGTCTTAAATTCCATGAACAATGATGAGAGAAGAGAAGCATATAATTGCGATATTACTTATATCACTAACAATGAACTTGGATTTGATTATCTGCGTGACAACATGGTTATCTATAAGGAGCAGTTGGTACAGCGCGGACTGCACTATGCAATCATCGATGAGGTTGACTCTGTATTGATTGATGAAGCGCGTACGCCGCTTATTATTTCCGGACAGAGCGGTAAGTCTACAAAGCTTTATGAAGCGTGTGATATTCTGGCGCGTCAGATGAAGCGCGGTGAGGATATTCCAGAGTACTCTAAGATGGATGCCATCATGGGTATCGAGCAGGAGGAGACAGGAGATTTTATCGTCAATGAGAAGGATAAAGTTGTTACCCTTACACAGGAAGGCGTACATCGTGTAGAGCAGTTCTTTAAGATTGAGAACCTTGCGGATGCGGAGAACCTTGAGATTCAGCATAATATCATTTTGGCGCTGCGTGCGCACAACCTGATGTTCCGCGACCAGGATTACGTTGTAAAAGACGATCAAGTTATGATTGTCGATGAGTTTACAGGACGTATCATGCCGGGACGCCGCTACTCAGACGGACTGCATCAGGCTATCGAGGCAAAAGAACACGTAAAAGTAAAGAGAGAGAGTAAGACTCTTGCAACCATTACATTCCAGAACTTCTTTAATAAATTTGAGAAAAAGGCTGGTATGACAGGTACAGCGCTTACAGAGGAAAAGGAGTTCCGCGATATCTATGGAATGGATGTTATTGAGATTCCGACAAACAAGCCGGTGCAGCGTGTAGACAAACAGGATGTTGTTTATAAGACGAAAAAGGAAAAGTTCCATGCAGTTGTCGAGGAAGTTAAGAAGGCTCATGCAAAGGGACAGCCGGTGCTGGTTGGTACAATCACAATCGAGACTTCTGAGGTTATCAGCGGATTGCTTAAGAAAGAGGGGATTCCTCATACCGTATTGAATGCGAAGTTCCATGAGATGGAGGCAGAGATTGTAGCAGGAGCAGGACAGCATGGTGCGGTGACGATTGCCACCAACATGGCAGGTCGTGGTACGGATATCAAGCTGGATGATGATGCAAAGGCAGCAGGTGGTCTTAAGATTATAGGTACAGAGCGTCATGAGTCCAGACGTATTGATAATCAGTTGCGAGGACGTTCCGGTCGTCAGGGTGACCCGGGTGAATCACAGTTCTTCATTTCTCTGGAAGATGATTTGATGCGTCTGTTCGGCTCTGAGAAAATGATGGATGTGTTCAATGCATTGGGAGTACCTGAGAATGAACAGATTCAGCATAAGATGCTGACATCTGCGATTGAGAAGGCGCAGACAAAGATTGAAGGCAATAACTTTGGTATCAGAAAGAACCTGTTGGAGTACGATCAGGTTATGAATGACCAGAGAGAGATTATGTATCAGGAGCGCCGCCGGGTACTTGATGGTGAGAGTATGCGCGATGCAATCTTTAAGATGATTACAGACCGTGTGGAGAGCGCTGTGGATATGTGCATTTCTTCTGATATCCCGAAGGATGAGTGGAATATTCATGAGTTGAATCAGCTGCTGATTCCGATTATTCCGATGCAAAAGATTACACCGGAAGATGTTGCGGGCGTTAAGAACAACAAGGAATTAAAGCATCTGTTAAAGGAGCGTGCAGTAAAGCTTTACGAGACAAAAGAGACGGAATTCCCGAATCCGGAGCAGTTCCGTGAGTTAGAGCGTGTCGTATTGCTCAAGGTTATTGACCGCAAATGGATGGATCATATCGATGATATGGATCAGCTTCGTCAGGGTATCGGTTTACAGTCCTATGGACAGAAAGACCCGTTGGTTGAGTACAAGATGGCCGGATTTGATATGTTTGATGAGATGACGGCAAGTATTCAGGAAGATACCATACGTCTCTTATTCCATGTGAAGCTGGAAGAGAAGGTGGAGCGTGAGCAGGTGGCGAAGGTTACCGGTACGAATAAAGACGACACTGCGACAAATGCGCCGAAGAAGCGCGAGGCAGCCAAGGTATATCCGAATGACCCGTGTCCATGCGGAAGTGGTAAGAAGTACAAACAGTGCTGTGGCAGAAAATAAATATATTTGCTAAAGCAAAAGACGACTCAAACCGAGTCGTCTTTTGCTATTTGTGAGAAGTTTTTGGATGAAAAATGAGGCTTTTGAGCGAGTTTCTTTTTGATAAGCTTTCGGACATCCTCATCATTTGGAATTCCGAGCAGCGCCAGCATGGCGGCAATGAAAACATCATCCATATATTCAAAAGAAAAATCAAAACGCTTTTCGTTGGATAACTGGAATGCGGTAAGTGCCTGAGCATAGACCTGAGCTTCCACTTCCTGATTACAACCATCGAAATTTTCAAGATAATATAGTTCTGAACGTCGGGCGAGTGCCTGACGCAAATCTACTTTTTCTGTGTGGACATTTAATAATGCTTCCATAAATTCCTTGTTTTGTAAAGAAATCATATGTATTTGCGGAGAATACGCCGCAGGATTTTTTAATAATTCTTCACGGATATGCATCTGATTGGAAAAGAAATAATCCTGCATCTTTTCAACAATCTCATATTTGTCATGGAAATGCTTGTAGAATGTAGAACGTGTTACAGGAACTTCGTCAAGAATGTCCTGAATTGTAATTTTTTCAAAAGGCTTAACTTTTAACAAAGAAATGAGTGCCTGAGTAATCGCTTTGTCTGTGCGTAAAAACTGTGGACTATCCGGCATGAGCGTCCTCCTTATGTTCAATTTATCTATAAATGTTCATAAAAGTAGCAATAAAATTAGTGGAAACGTACTATAAGTATACACTTTGTTCGACTATGAAATCAATAGCGAATAATGTTTGTTTTTAGAAAAATGCATGCAAGGTATAATGTAACCAATAGCAAGTATGGAGGTTACACTATGAAAAAGAAATATGGCAATAAGAAGTGGATTGCTACTTCCATTCTTTCTGTAATTCTAATCATTGGTATGGTTGTTGCAAGTGTTGTTACTGCCAATTATGAGCAGGTAATAAATATTGCATTGGGTACAGAGACGACAAAAGTGGAGTCTGACCCGAATGATACTTCTGATACAGAATACTTTAAGAGTGATTATAGCAGTATGGAGGAGGTAAAGGAAGCGGGCAAAAACGTGGCAGAACGCCTTGTTGAAGAGGGCGCGGTACTGCTGAAAAATGATAACGCGGCATTGCCGATTGCATCGAATGCAAAGGTGTCCCTGTTCGGACATTCCAGCGTGAATGTAATTGTGTGTGGTACAGGTTCTGCTGATATTGATGCTTCTGAGGCACCTACCTTTAAGGAAGCATTGGAGTCACGCGGCGTGGAAGTGAATCCGTCCTTATGGCAGTTTTATGAGGATAATTTGACAAACTATGAGACAAACCCGAAGAAGGGCGATAACAGTATCCGTAACGGAGCGGACGGCGTGACAGAAGGTGAATACACAGTAAATGAAATTCCGTGGTCTGCATATACAGATGCAGCAAAAGCAGATTTTGATACATACAGCGATGCAGCTATCGTGGTTGTTTCCCGTCTGGGGGGTGAGATGTATGATCTTCCGGCAAGCACAGATGGACAGGGAAATACAACAGAGACGGTCAATAGTTCAGGAAACTCTCTGGAACTGACAATTCAGGAGAGAGAGTTATTGAAGCAGATTCATGAGTCCGGACAGTTTGATAAGACAATTGTTTTGATTAACTCTACAAATGCTATGGAGTGTGATTTCACAGATGATCCGGAACTGGGCGTTGACTCCTGTATGTGGATTGGTTATACAGGTGTTGTAGGTTTGTATGGTGTATCTGATTTGCTGGTTGGTAACAATAATCCGAGCGGCAGACTGGTAGATACCTACTGCAATGATAATACGACTTCCCCGGCACATGTAAATATCTATGGCGGCACATGGACAAACGTAGCCGATTACAGCGCGGATATGTTTGATTTCTCTTTGGACAGCAATATGTATTATAACGTTTATCAGGAGGGCATCTATGTAGGATACAGATATTACGAGACACGTTATGAGGATTATGTATTAGATCAGGGAAATCACGGAGATTACAATTATTTAGCAGATGTTAAGTATCCGTTTGGTTACGGATTGTCGTATACAACGTTTGAGTATTCAGATTATACAGTGACAGAGAATGCGGACAGCTTTGATGTATCTGTTACAGTAACTAATACCGGAGAGACAGCAGGAAAAGAAGTGGTTCAGATTTATTTCCAGTCCCCTTATACAGATTATGATAAGGAAAATGGAATTGAGAAAGCTTCGATAGAATTGTGCGGTTTTGACAAGACAGAGATTTTGGAGTCGGGAGCATCTGAGACAGTGGTGATTACTGTTGATAAGCAGGAGCTTAGAACATATGACGCTAATAATGCAAAGACATATGTTCTTGATGCAGGTGATTACTATTTTACGGCGGCGAAAGATGCACATGATGCGGTCAATAACGTACTGATGGCTAAGGGTGCTGATGCCGAGAGAATGACGGCGGCAGGCAGAGAAGACTTAGTATTTCGTTGGAATAATCCGGAGTTGGATACCACAACATACGCAGTGTCTAACGAGGGAGAAGAAAACTATGCGATTACAAATCAGTTTGATAATGGTGATTTGAATAAAATCGAAGGTTCAGAGCAGACAATTACATATGTGTCACGTAATGACTGGACAGGAACATTCCCGACAGCTCCGGTTGCATTGAAGCTTACAGATGCAATGTATGCCGAGATGACTGGTATTAAGGAATACGAGATACAGGAAACCGACAGAGAGATGCCGACCATGGGAGCAGATGGTTCCATGACTCTGGCGCAGATGATTGGCAAGGATTATGATGATCCAACATGGGATGCGCTGTTAGACCAGGTAACCTACGAGGAGATGTCGCTGCTAATCGGCGTTGGATATCATGGTACAAAGGGTGTGAACTCTATTGCGAAACCAAGAACTGTGGATGAGAATGGCCCGCAGGGATTCACAAAGAAATTGACAGATGTTCTTGGAAATTCCGATACATTAACTGCTTACAGTGATGAAAACATCATGGCAGCATCCTTCAACGTTGAGTTAATGGAAGAGCTTGGAAGACAGATTGGTGAAGACGGTTTGGCATTAGGAATCGTCGGATTGTATGGACCGGCTATGAATACTCACCGTTCCCCTTACTCAGGAAGAAACTTTGAATATTATTCTGAGGATGGATTCTTAGCCGGTAAGATTGCAGCTGCGGAGGTTAAGGGTATTCAGAGCAAGGGCGTGTATGTATACCTGAAGCATTTCGCATTGAATGATAGTGAGACACATTGTCGTTGTTACAGTATTTTTGCAAATGAGCAGGCAATCAGAGAGGTATATCTGGCACCATTTGAGAAGGCAGTTGTGGAAGGAGATGCAATGAATGTAATGAACTCCTTTGCACGTGTCGGTGTCGTATGGACAGGCGCTCACGAAGGGTTGATGACAAATGTGCTCCGCAATGAGTGGGGTATGAGAGGATTTGCGTTGACAGATTACTCGAATACAGGTAACACATTTGATGTCAAACTGGGCGTTTTGGCAGGAACTGATTCATGGGATTGTTCCGCAGAGGGACCGGGCACATGGTCAGATGCCTTGTTAAATTGGGAAGATGAGCAGGATGTAGAGCTGGTGTATGCAATGAGAGAGGCGACACATCGAATTCTCTATACCGTTGCAAATTCTGCAGCAATGAATGGAATGGCGGTAAGCAGTAAAATTGTATCTGTTACACCTTGGTGGAGAATGCTTATTTATGGCGTGTTTGCACTCGGTGTGGCTGGATTTGCAGGAAGTGTCTGGAAGATTCATTCTAATAACAAAAAAAGAAAGAATGAGAATTTGGCAGGTTAATAACTAGCTTTCAAACATTGGTAAAAGATTTAATTGAAAATGGGAGGAATAGAATATGAAATTAACAAAAAAATTAGTAGTTTTAGCACTCGCAGTAGTGGCGATGTTTAGCTTGGCAGCATGTGGTGGAAGTAAAGAGACTGGCAATGATGTAAAGGTTTACACTGTGGAAGCAAAGTTTAACTCTGATGAAGTAAATCAGTGGAAGAACATTTATTTGCTGGATGATGATACATATGTATTCACAGTTTACGCATTGGATTCACAGGACAGCTCAAAGGTTACAGCTGATTTCTACATGGCCGGAAATTACACATTGGACGGAGATGTATTAACAATTGAACTGGGTTACGGCTATTGTACTGCTATGAATGGTGATACACCTATCGAGATGGCAGTCACACCGGACAATCCTGCAATGTATTATGCAATGGCAGGTGCCCAGGCAACATCCTTCACTTTGACAGATGGAACATTTGAAATCGTTCAGTAGTAAGCTGCTGAGTGAATGGTATTGAAGATAAGAGGTATATAGTAAAGTCAATCGTTTACCAATGAATAAGCTTAATATTAATAGCAAAGATGCAGAGGACACTTGTTCTCTGCATCTTTTTATTAGAAATGGAGTTCATTTCCACAATTTACAAATAGTATTGGGATATGCTGATTTATTATAATAAAATGTGATAAGATATATATGTAGCTGTGTATATGCTGTAAAACAAAAAAGAAGGCAGGGGATAAAAATGTACAATACAAGAAAGATTACAGAGGATATTGTCTGGGTGGGCGGAAGCGACAGACGACTGGCACTTTTTGAAAATATTTTTCCGATTCCGAGAGGCGTATCCTATAACTCTTATATACTGATGGATGAGAAAACAGTTTTGCTGGATACGGTGGATGCAGGTGTGGCAGGACAGTTTTTTGAAAATTTGGAGCATGTTCTGGGTGAACGTAAGCTGGATTATCTGATTGTAAATCATATGGAGCCGGACCACTGTGCGATGATTGGAGATATTGTGCGCAGATATCCGGAGGTAAAGATTGTGGGAAATGCCAAGACATTTGGCATGATGCAGCAGTTTTTTGGCACGACATTCACAGAGCAGGCGGTTACGGTAAAAGAAGGAGATATTTTAGACACCGGAAAGCATTCGCTGCATTTTGTGATGGCGCCAATGGTTCATTGGCCGGAGGCTATGGTAACCTATGATTCGGCAGATAAGGTGCTCTTTTCCGCAGATGCCTTTGGTACATTTGGGGCGTTGAATGGCAATATTTTTGCAGATGAACTGAATTTTGACAGGGACTGGCTGCCGGATGCGCGACGCTACTATACAAATATCGTCGGAAAATATGGGGCAAGTGTGCAGACCCTGTTAAAAAAGGCGGAGAATCTTGATATTCAGATAATCTGTCCGCTGCATGGGCCGATTTGGAGAGAAAAACTGGGATATTTGCTGGAGAAATATCAAAAGTGGAGTACTTATGAGGCGGAGGAACAAGCGGTTGTTATTCTGTACGCCTCTATGTATGGCAACACGGCATCTGCGGCAGATGCACTTGCAGGTGCACTGGCTGAGCGGGGCGTTAAGGGTGTTGCGGTCTATGATGTGTCGAATATCCATGTGTCTGAGGCAATCAGTGAAATTTTCCGCGCAAGTCACCTCGTATTTGCAGCGCCGACATATAACAATGGTATTTATCCAATCATGGAGAACTTGCTTAACGATATGAAGGTACTTTCTGTACAGAAAAAGACGATAGCACTTATGGAAAACGGTACATGGGCGGCATCAACAGCGAAGCAGATGCGCGAAAAGCTGTCGCAGTTAAAGGATGTGACGATTTTGGATGCGCAGGTGAGCATAAAATCTGCGATGCTTCAAGACCAGTGGGGAGAATTGGAGTTGTTGGCGGATGCGATTGTGCAGAGTATGTAAATTGTAGTACGGTATATGCGAGAGGTTGTCGCGTTAAGAATTTTTGTACGCATAATTTTCCATAATAAAAATTATGCACATAAAAAACTTAATGTGACAGCCTCTTTCATGTATATTAAAAGAAAAACAGAACAAATGTTTGTAATGCGCGTATGGATGTGCTATAATGGGAAAAACTAAGCGATAAGTAAATCGATTCATAAAGGAGGACTTTCATGGATCATTTTGTTTTGCATTCCGAATATAAGCCGACAGGAGACCAGCCGCAAGCGATAGCGGATTTGGTAAAAGGATTTAAAGAGGGCAACCAGTTTCAGACTTTATTGGGTGTTACCGGCTCCGGTAAGACTTTTACGATGGCGAATGTGATTGCACAGTTGAATAAGCCGACCTTGATTATTTCTCACAATAAGACATTGGCGGCGCAGCTTTACGGCGAGTTCAAGGAGTTCTTTCCTGAAAATGCGGTAGAGTATTTTGTATCCTACTACGACTATTATCAGCCTGAGGCATATGTGCCGCAGACAGACACTTACATTGCGAAGGATTCAGCGATTAATGAAGAAATTGATAAATTGCGTTTATCTGCCACGGCAGCACTGGTGGAGCGGAAGGATGTGATTGTTATTGCATCCGTATCCTGTATATATGGTCTGGGAAGCCCGGAAGACTATCTTGGAATGATGGTTTCTCTGCGTCCGGGTATGGAGAAGGACAGAGATGAGGTGATCCGAGCACTGATAGATATTCAGTACACCCGCAATGAGATGGATTTTCACAGAGGTACTTTTCGTGTGCGTGGAGATGTGTTGGAGATATTTCCGGCGAACTTTGGAGAGACAGCAATTCGTGTGGAATTCTTTGGAGATGAGATTGACCGCATTACAGAGATTGATGTTTTGACCGGAGAGATTAAGTGTCGGCTGGAACATTTTGCGGTATTTCCGGCATCACATTACGTCGTGCCGCAGGAGAAGATTATGCGCGCATGTGAGAATATTGAGGAAGAGCTTACAGAGCGTGTGAAGTACTTTAAGGGTGAGGATAAGCTGTTAGAAGCACAGCGTATCGCGGAGCGCACCAACTTCGATATCGAGATGCTTAAGGAGACGGGATTCTGCAGTGGTATCGAAAACTATTCCAGACATTTGGCGGGGCTTCCGGCGGGGGCAACACCGCATACGCTGATGGACTATTTTAAGGATGATTATTTGATTATTGTAGATGAGTCGCATATTACGATTCCGCAGGTGCGCGGTATGTATGCGGGCGACCAGTCGAGAAAGAGCACGCTTGTTGATTATGGTTTCCGTCTGCCGTCTGCCAAGGACAACCGACCTTTGAATTTTGAGGAATTTGAGAGTAAAATAGACCAGATGTTATTTGTGTCTGCGACACCGAATGTCTATGAGGATGAGCATGAGCTGCTTCGCACGGAGCAGATTATCCGTCCGACGGGACTCCTCGACCCGGAGGTTTCCGTGCGTCCGGTGGAGGGGCAGATTGATGATTTGATTGGCGAGGTCAACAAAGAGATTGCAAAGCATAATAAGATTTTAATTACGACGCTGACGAAGAAGATGGCGGAGGATTTGACTGATTATATGCGTGAACTCGGCATTCGTGTGAAGTATCTGCATTCAGATATTGATACCTTGGAGCGTGCGGAGATTATTCGTGATTTGCGTCTGGATGTGTTTGATGTGCTTGTCGGTATCAACCTGCTCAGGGAGGGACTTGATATCCCGGAGATTACATTGGTGGCAATCTTAGATGCGGATAAGGAGGGATTCCTTCGTTCTGAGACATCCCTGATACAGACGATAGGGCGTGCGGCGCGTAATAGCGAAGGACACGTTATTATGTATGCAGATACTATCACAGACTCCATGCGTGTGGCGATTGAGGAGACGGAGCGACGCCGCAGGATTCAGCAGGAGTACAATGAGGCACATGGCATTACACCGAAGACGATACAGAAGTCTGTGCGAGATTTGATTTCCGTATCGAAAAAGGTGGCACAGGAAGAACTGCAGTTTAAGAAAGAGCCGGAGTCCATGAATAAGGATGAATTGCTGAAGCTGATAGCGGATATTCAAAAGAAGATGCAGAAAGCTGCGGCGGACTTGAATTTCGAGGCGGCAGCAGAGTATCGCGATAAGATGGTAGAGTTAAAAAAGATGCTTCAAAATAACGGAGATATGGACTAGAACTTGTAGTATAGACATAGGCAGAAAGCGAGCAGGAAAAATATGAGAAAAAATACCGAAAGAAAATACATTAAGATTCGCGGCGCGAGCGAGCACAACCTAAAGCACATTGATGTGGACATTCCGAGGGATGAGTTTGTTGTGTTGACCGGACTTTCCGGTTCGGGAAAATCTTCGCTGGCGTTTGATACGATTTATGCGGAGGGGCAGCGCCGTTATATGGAGTCTCTTTCTTCTTATGCGAGGCAGTTCTTAGGACAGATGGAGAAGCCGAATGTCGAAAAGATTGAAGGGCTTTCTCCGGCGATTTCCATAGATCAGAAGTCAACAAACCGCAATCCGCGTTCCACAGTTGGAACTGTAACAGAGATTTATGATTATTTCCGACTGCTCTATGCGCGCATCGGTATTCCGCATTGTCCGAAGTGTGGCAAAGAGATTAAGAAACAGAGTGTAGACCAGATGGTAGACCAGATTATGGAGCTGCCGGAGAGGACGAAGATTCAGCTTTTGGCACCGGTGGTGCGCGGGCGTAAGGGTGAGCATCAGAAGTTGTTTGAACAGGCGAAGCGAAGCGGATATGTGCGTGTTATCGTGGATGGCAGTATGTATGAGTTGAACGAAGAGATTAAACTGGAAAAAAATAAAAAGCATAATATTGAGATTGTGGTGGATCGTCTCATGGTAAAGGCGGGAATCGAGAAGCGTCTGGCGGATTCGATAGAGAATGTATTGGAGCTGGCGGAAGGTTTGATGACTGTTGATGTGATTGACGGAGAACCAATTCAGTTTTCGGAGAGTTTTTCGTGCCCGGACTGTGGCATTAGTGTGGGTGAGGTGGAACCGAGAAGCTTTTCTTTTAATAATCCGTTTGGCGCGTGCCCGACATGCTTTGGTTTGGGATATAAGATGGAGTTCGACGAGGACTTGATGATTCCGGATAAGAAGCTTTCGATTGCAGAGGGAGCGATTCAGGTTATGGGCTGGCAGTCCTGTACGGATCCTTCCAGCTTTACCTATGCAATCTTAAAAGCATTGACAAAGGAATATGACTTCTCATTGGAGACACCATACAAGGATTATCCGGAAGACATTAAAAACATTTTGATTCACGGCACCAATGGCAGGGAGGTCAAGGTCTACTATAGGGGACAGAGAGGCGAAGGTGTCTATGATGTGGCATTTGAGGGACTGATTCGCAATGTACAGCGCAAATATCGTGAGACAAGTTCTGATATTATGAAGCAGGAATATGAGCAGTTCATGCGTATTACACCTTGTGAGGAATGTAAGGGGCAGCGTTTGAAACAGGAATCGCTGGCAGTTACTGTGGCAGATAAGAATATCTATGAGATAACCTCCATGTCTGTGAAAAATTTGGGGGAGTTTTTGCAGGAGATGGAACTGACGAAGCAGCAGCATTTGATTGGTGACCAGATTTTAAAAGAGATTTGTGCCCGTGTAGGTTTCCTGAATGAAGTGGGATTGGATTATTTATCTTTATCGCGAGCAACCGGCACGCTTTCCGGCGGTGAGGCGCAGCGCATTCGTCTGGCTACACAGATTGGCTCTGGCTTAGTTGGCGTGGCATATATTCTGGATGAACCGTCTATCGGACTGCATCAGAGAGATAATGATAAATTGCTGGGTGCACTGAAGAATTTAAAAGACCTTGGAAATACACTGATTGTTGTGGAGCATGACGAGGATACGATGCTTGCGGCAGATTACATTGTGGATATTGGACCGGGCGCCGGCTCCCATGGTGGACAGGTGGTTGCTTGCGGAACGGCGGCGGATATTATGAAGAATAAGAATTCTGTTACCGGCGCATACTTGAGCGGACGCATTAAGATTCCGGTTCCGGAGGAGCGCAGAAAGCCGACAGGGTATCTGAGGGTAAAGGGAGCGCGGGAGAATAACCTCCGCAATATTGATGTGCAGATACCGCTTGGCGTTATGACTTGTATCACAGGTGTTTCCGGATCGGGTAAGAGTTCTTTGACAAATGAGATTTTGTATAAGCGTCTGGCGCGAGATTTGAATCGCGCGCGCTGTATTCCGGGCAAGCATGATGAGATTCTTGGCATTGAGCAGCTGGATAAGGTGATTGACATTGACCAGTCGCCGATTGGAAGAACACCGCGTTCAAATCCGGCGACTTATACGGGCGTATTTGATATGATACGTGACCTTTTTGCCGCGACACCGGACGCTAAGGCGAAGGGATATAAGAAGGGGCGATTTAGCTTTAATGTGAAGGGCGGACGCTGCGAAGCGTGTTCCGGAGATGGTATCTTAAAGATTGAGATGCATTTCCTGCCGGATGTGTATGTGCCTTGCGAAGTCTGTGAAGGCAAGCGCTATAACCGGGAGACTTTGGAAGTGAAGTATAAGGGTAAGAGCATATATGATGTGCTTGACATGACGGTTGAGGAGGCATTGGAGTTCTTTAAGAATGTTCCGGCAATCCATCGCAAGATTCAGACACTCTATGATGTGGGATTGTCCTATGTGAAATTGGGACAGCCGTCCACGGAGCTTTCCGGTGGTGAGGCACAGCGAATCAAGTTGGCAACAGAGCTTTCTAAGCGCAGTACCGGAAAGACCATATATATCTTGGATGAGCCGACAACGGGACTGCATTTTGCGGATGTACACAAGCTGATTGAGATTCTGCGCAGACTCTCGGAGGGCGGCAATACGGTTGTGGTAATTGAGCATAATCTGGATGTTATCAAGACAGCGGACTATATCATTGACATGGGTCCGGAAGGCGGAGATGGCGGCGGTATGGTTATCGCGCAGGGAACACCGGAGGAAGTTGCAGAGAACCCGGCTTCTTACACCGGACGGTATGTGAAGAAATATTTGGAGAGATAAAGCGAAGAACATGAGAAAACACGAAGGGATGTATGGAAACTGCCATACATCCCTTTTGCAACTATAAATAATACGACCGCCGCTTATGTTCGGGGAGTGCTTCCCGATATGTATGAACACACCGGAAAGCATGAGTTATGAAAAATTATACTTTCCATCAGAACGTCTGGTGGAACTGAAGTCTGTATGGTTCAGACTTATCAGTCAGTACCTTATGAATATAAACTGCGTTTGTGATGAAAATGTGATGAAATTATGAAAAAAAAATAGATTTAAAAGAAAAATTAAAGAAATTCTTATTTTTTTGAAAAAATCGCTGGTTGGCTTAAAAAAGCCTTTGAAAAATCCCATTTTTTGTATATAATAAGGCTGTATATGTAAAAATATGATTAAATGCATTTCTATGTCCATTCGGATGAATAGAAATATCTTTGTATAGAGGATAACCGCAGAGAGAATGAAAGGGGCAGATTAGAAGATGATGAGTACAGATATCGGTATCGATCTTGGTACTGCAAGTATATTAGTTTATATCAAAGGCAAGGGAGTTGTGTTGAAGGAGCCGTCAGTAGTGGCGTTTGACCGTGACACAAATAAAATAAAAGCAATTGGTGAGGAAGCGCGTCTGATGCTGGGAAGAACACCGGGCAACATTGTGGCTGTCAGACCACTCCGCCAGGGAGTCATATCTGATTATACAGTAACAGAGAAGATGATTAAGTATTTCATCCAGAAGGCAATCGGTAAGAAGACATTCCGCAAACCGCGTATCAGTGTCTGTGTGCCGAGTGGTGTTACCGAGGTGGAGAAGAAGGCAGTAGAGGATGCAACCTATCAGGCAGGCGCCAGAGAGGTACAGATTATAGAGGAACCGATTGCAGCGGCCATCGGAGCAGGAATTGATATCACAAGACCATGTGGCAATATGATTGTAGATATTGGTGGTGGAACGGCGGATATCGCAGTTATTTCTTTGGGTGGTTCCGTTGTCAGTACATCCATTAAGATTGCCGGGGATGATTTTGATGAGGCGATTGTTCGTTATATGAGAAAGAAGCACAATCTCTTAATTGGTGAGAGAACTGCTGAAGATATCAAGATTAAGATTGGAACATGCTTTCCACTGGCTCAGAATGAGACGATGGATGTCAGAGGACGTAATCTGGTAACCGGTCTGCCAAAGACAGTTACGGTTTCTTCTGAAGAGACAGAGGAGGCGCTCAGAGAGCCGACCATGCAGATTGTCGAGGCTGTGCACTCTGTATTGGAGAAGACTCCGCCGGAGCTGGCTGCGGATGTCGCTGACAGAGGTATTGTTTTGACTGGTGGTGGCTCGTTATTGCGCGGACTGGAAGAACTGATTGAGGACAAGACGGGCATTAACACAATGACAGCAGATGAACCAATGACGTGTGTGGCAATCGGAACAGGTAAATTCGTAGAATTTTTAGCCGGAAAACGAGATGACGATTAAGTTTTTGGTACTTTATGTCGATATACATTTATAGTAGTTAGTTACAAGAGAAGGAGCGCGCTTATGGTAAAGGGATTGTATACTGCGTATACGGGCATGGTAAATGAACAGAAGCGATTAGATGTATTGTCTAATAATCTGGCGAATGCAGACACCAATGGCTATAAGAAAGAAGGCACGACATCGCAGACATTTGCGGATGAACTTGCGATTAAGATTAAGGACACTTCATCTTACAGTGTACCGAGAAAGCTTGGTGCTATGAGTATGGGGGTTCATATTGGTGAGACATACACCGATTACAGCGCAGGAAACTATCGTGTGACAGACAACGAAGCGGATTTTGCGCTGAAGGGTGATGGTTTTTTCGCAATTGCCTACACGGATAAGGAAGGAAATGCTTCCGTGAAATACACGAGAGACGGAGCGTTTGTTGTAAATACACAGGGCTATCTGGTGACTAAGGATGGCGATTTTGTATTAAATATGCAGGATGCCATGAATGGCAATGTGAATGGAAGAATTCAGGTAAATCCAAACGAGAAAATGACTGTGGATGAGATGGGCAATATTTTCCAGAATAATCAGCAGGTGGGAAACATCGGATATGTGGATTTTGCCGATTATAATTATCTTGCAAAGTATGGAGAGAATCTCTATGATTTGGTAGACGGAGGTACAGTAGTTGCATCAGAGGCACAGGTATCTCAGGGGCTGATTGAGTCATCCAATGTCAATGTGGTTTCAGAAATGGTAAATATGATTACGATTTCAAGAGCATATCAGGCGGGACAGAAAGTAATCAATGCAGTGGACGAGACTTTAGATAAAGCAGTGAATCAGGTAGGAAGAATAGGATAATACTGGGAGGTAACTGAACTATGATGAGAGCACTTTATACCGGTGCAACCGGTATGCTTGCACAGCAGACGAATATCGACAATATTTCCAATAATCTTGCCAATGTCAATACAGTAGGCTATAAGCAGGAAAAAGCGGAATTCAAGTCTTTACTCTATCAGACAATTCAGACGAGAACGACAAGTGCTAATGGGGAAGAGAAACCGATTCCGGCACAGGTTGGGTTAGGAACCAGAATTGCATCTACGACATCCATCTATAAGCAGGGTGCAATGATGGCAAGTGAGAATGACACTGACTTTGCAATTGTAGGCGATGGCTTCTTTGCAGTACGTGGAGCAGATGGAGAGACTTATTACACAAGAGCTGGTAACTTTAACTGGTCTATGGGTGTGAATGGTGTTACGCTTACCACCACAGACGGATACCCGGTGCTTGATACGAACAACAATCCGATTGTACTGCCGAATGGAATCAGTTCCGGTAATGTGGTAGTATCCTCGGATGGTGCATTTGGTTATACCAATGCAGCAGGAGTGTATGTGGCATTGAACCAGAACTTTGGTATTTTCCAGTTTAATAATCCGGCAGGATTAGACAAAGTCGGCGATAACCTTTTGGAGGTAACGGATGCGTCCGGCGCAGCTATCAATGAAGCTACGAATGCGAATGTTATTCGGAGCGAAGTGCGCCAGAATTATCTGGAGGGCTCTAATGTACAGGTGGCTGACGAGATGGTAAATCTGATTATTGCACAGCGTGCGTATCAGTTGAACTCAAAGGCAATTACCGTATCAGATGAGATGTTAGAACAGGCGAACAATCTGAAGAGATAGTAAGTGAGGTGTGATATGAGTTTTGCAATAGATGGTATTTCATCTTTCGTAAATACGACACAGACAACAGCAGCTGCAAATCAGACAAATAAGCTTTCTGCTTCTGCAGATAAGCTGTCATCTTCTTCTACAGAAGAAGAGTTAAAGGAAGTCTGTAATGATTTTGTTTCCTACTTTGTTGAGGAAATCCTCAAAGAGGTGAAGGAAAATATGACAATGGAGGATGAAGAAGAGGATTCTTCTCTTCAGACATTGACAGACTTTCATATGGACAGCACAATCGAATTGATTGCGGATGAGGTCGTTGACGAAGTGGGAGAGACTTTCACACAGCAGCTCTATGAACAGATGAAGCGTAACTATAACATTGAGTAGATGATGTTTCGCAATTGAATAAAAAGCATGAAAAACCTTGATTCTGTCAAGGTTTTTCTAATTCGTAGTAAAATATATTTGTGTAGGGAATTGTTGGGAGAAGCATTTGGAAAAATTAGCAGGATATGTGGAACATATCATATATAGGAATACAGATAATGGATATACGGTGTTGAACCTGGTCAGTGGTGAAGAAGAGATTACCTGTGTGGGCATTTTCTCGGCGATTGCTGAGGGCGAGAATATTGAAGCAAACGGAGATTATACGGACCATCCGACTTACGGCAGACAGTTTAAGGTGGAGAGCTTTGAGGAAAAAGCGCCTGAGGATGAGGAGGCAATCGAGCGTTATCTTGGTTCAGGTGCGATAAAGGGGCTGGGACTGGCATTGGCAGCCCGCATAGTGCGTCGCTTTAAAGCGGACACTTTCCGTATTATTGAGGAAGAACCGGAGCGTTTGGCTGAGATTAAAGGAATCAGCGAACGAAAAGCAATGGAAATTGCGGATCAGGTTAATCAGAAGAGAGACTTGCGTCAGGCAATGATTTTTTTACAGCAATATGGAATTACCATGAATCTTGCGGTAAAAGTATATCAGGCATATGGTCAGGAAGTGTATGGAATCATCAAGGAAAATCCATACCGCTTAGCGGATGACATCGAGGGAGTTGGATTCCGTACGGCAGATGAGATTGCGACCAGAGTTGGTATTCGCATGGATTCGGATTTTCGCATCCGAAGCGGCATATTGTATGTATTGCTTCAGGCAACCGGAGAAGGACACACCTATCTGCCAGAGGAGGAGTTGACAAGACGTACGGTGCAGCTTTTAGAGGTATCGCCGGAGCAGATAGAGAAGCAGTATATGGATTTGGCGATAGAGCGTAAAATCATTATGAAACAGGCGGAAAATGAGCAGACACAGATTTACGCAGCATCTTTTTATTATATGGAAGCCAATACGGCGACGATGTTAAGACAGCTCAATGTGCGTTATGATGTGCCGGATATCGAGATTGAACAGCGCATTCGCAGTATTGAAAAACTGACGGGAATGGAGTTGGATGAGCATCAGGTAACAGCGGTAAAGGAGGCAGTGAGGAATGGCCTTCTTGTTATTACGGGTGGACCTGGTACTGGTAAGACGACGACAATTAACACAATTATTAAATATTTTGAGATGGAAGGAATGGATATCTTCCTCGCTGCACCGACGGGAAGAGCGGCAAAGCGAATGAGTGAGACAACTGGAGTGGAAGCACGCACAGTGCACCGTATGCTGGAGCTGAATGGCGGAGTGGAGGGAAACGCCGGATTTGAGCGCAATGAGCAGAATCCGTTGGAGACAGATGTCATCATTATTGATGAAATGTCTATGGTTGATATAACACTGATGCACTCGCTTCTGAAAGCGGTCACTGTGGGGACACGTTTGATTCTTGTGGGAGATGTAAATCAGCTGCCGAGTGTAGGACCGGGAAGTGTATTGAAGGACATCATTGCTTCACATGCCTGCAATGTCGTTATGCTGACGAAGATTTTTCGACAGGCATCCACAAGCGATATTATTGTGAATGCGCATAAAATCAATCAGGGAGAGGAAGTCTCTCTTGATAATAAGAGCATGGATTTCTTCTTCCTAAAGCGCTATGAGGCGGATGTAATCATTAATGTGGTATTGCAGCTTATCAAACAGAAATTGCCGAAGTTTGTAGATGCAACACCATATGACATTCAGGTGTTGACTCCAATGCGCAAGGGTCTGCTTGGTGTGGAGCGCTTGAATGGAATCCTGCAGCAGTATCTGAATCCGCCGATGAACCATAAGGCAGAGAAAGAGCACGGAGACATTTTGTTCCGCGAAGGCGATAAAGTAATGCAGACTAAGAACAACTATCAGCTGGTGTGGGAAATCCGCACGAAACTCGGACTTTCTGTGGATAAGGGAACAGGCGTATTTAACGGAGATATGGGGATTATACGAGAAATTAATGATTTTGCGGAAACGTTGACAGTGGAGTTTGATGAGGGCAGGATGGTGGAATATCCGTATAAACTGTTGGATGAGTTGGAACTTGCGTATGCGATTACGATACACAAATCACAGGGAAGTGAGTATCCGGCAGTTGTGATTCCGTTGCTGTCAGGTCCGTCTATGCTGATGAATCGGAATCTCCTTTATACAGCAGTAACACGTGCCAGAAAATGTGTGACACTGGTGGGAAACGACACGACATTTTGCGAAATGATACAGAATACATCACAGCAGAGGCGTTATAGCGGATTGGCTGCACGGTTGAAGGAATGATATGAGCATAAGTGGGAGGAAAAGGGTATGAAGTACGATTTTACAACGATTATGGATCGCAGTGGAAAAGATTCTATTGCAGTAGATGTAATACCGTATGAAAATGTTGCGGTAAAAGAAGGATTTTCTAAGCTTCCGATGTGGGTGGCGGATATGAACTTCGCAACAGCGCCGGCAATTACAGAGGCGATTATTGAGAGAACCAAGCATCCTGCATTTGGATATTTTTTCATGCGTGACGAATATTATCAGGCAATCATTGACTGGCAGAAAAAGCGTCATGGTGTAGAAGGACTTACAAAAGAACATATCGGCTATGAAAATGGTGTGCTGGGATGTGTGGCATCTGCGCTTGGGGCATTCTGTTCTGCAGGCGACAATGTGCTTTTGCATTCACCAACGTATATAGGCTTTACGCACACCTTGGAGGACAATGGCTATAATATTGTACATAGTGATTTATATCGAGATGCAGATGGTATCTGGCGCATGGATTATGAAGATATGGAAGCTAAGATTAAGAAATATCATATTCATGCGGTGATTTTCTGCTCTCCGCATAATCCGACAGGCAGGGTGTGGGAGCGCGGAGAAATCGAGCACGCGATGGAGATTTATCGCAGAAATGACTGTGTGGTTATCTCAGATGAGATTTGGTCAGACCTCATTTTAAATGGCAATAAGCACATACCAACCCAGTCGGTATCTGAGGATGCGAAAAACCGCACAATAGCTGTTTATGCACCGTCCAAGACCTTTAATCTCGCAGGACTTATCGGTTCCTATCATATTATTTATAACTCGTATCTTCGTGACAGAGTAGAAAAACAATCTTCACTGTGTCACTATAACTCGTGTAATGTACTTTCCATGCATGCATTGATGGGAGCATATACCGCAGATGGTGAAGAGTGGGTAGATGAATTGTGTCAGGTACTCAGCGCGAACGTAAACTATGCTTATGAGTATATCAATACACATTTTGAGGGTGTGTCTCTGGCAAAACCGGAGGGTACATACATGCTTTACCTTGACTGTGAAGAATGGTGTAAGGCACACAATAAGAGCGTAGATGATGTGCTGAGGGCTGGCTATGAGACTGGTGTTATCTGGCAGGATGGCAGACCGTTCCACAGACCGTATGCAATTCGCGTGAATCTGGCATTGCCGCATTCTTTGGTAGAGGAAGCTTTTGAAAGATTAGATAAGTATGTATTTCATACAGAAAAGTAGAACTTGAGAAAAATGATGGAATCAAAGGCATTGCAATTGGTGCTTATCAAATTCAAAGATGTTGGAGGTGCTTTATACAGAATGAATACTTTGAAAGAGTAAGAAAAATAGTGAGTAGGCGCGTTCCAATGTTCAAACTGTTATAAATCAGTAACAGTGAGGAGGGGCGTAATGAAAAAATATTCAAAAACGGAAAGACAGCTTTTGTTGTATGAAATAATTTATACCAGTCAGATGATTGAATTGGAAGATGTAATGAAGAGGTTGGAAGCAAATCGGAAGATGATTATGCGTGACATTAAGGACCTTACGGATGCAGGTTTGATAAAGTTAAGATATTCAAGAAAAGATAAGGTTTATTTAAAAGAAATTCGCACAGGCATATTGAATGAACAGGAGGGGACAAGAAGGTATCAGTATTTAAAAAAGC
>CAZAGJ010000027.1:0-32790 GCA_964484605.1 uncultured Roseburia sp.
AGAACTGTGGTGCTCTACGAGCTGCTTTGAGACCGTATTTCTTACGCTCTTTCATACGTGGGTCACGTGTTAAGTATCCGGCAGACTTAAGAACTGGTCTGTAATCAGCATCTACATTAAGCAATGCACGTGCGATACCATGACGGATAGCTCCTGCCTGTCCTGTGTATCCACCACCATGTACGTTTACTAAAACATCAAACTTGTCAGCTGTCTCAGTTGCTACTAATGGCTGGCGAACGATAACCTTTAATGTCTCTAATCCTAAATACTCATCAATGTCTCTTTTATTGATTGTAATCTTACCTGTACCCGGTACTAAGTATACTCTGGCAACAGATGATTTTCTTCTTCCTGTTCCGTAATATTTTGCGTTAGCCAATGTTCTTTACCTCCTCATTAAAATGTTAAAGTCTCAGGCTTCTGAGCTGCGTGCTTGTGATCTGGTCCAGCGTATACGAACAATTTTGTATACATCTGTCTTCCTAAAGGTCCCTTTGGAAGCATTCCCTTAACAGCATGCTCGATAACTCTTTCAGGATGCTTTGCTAACATCTCTTTTAATGTAGTCTCTTTCATACCACCTACATAATCAGAGTGATTGTAGTAAATCTTCTGGTCTAACTTCTTACCTGTTACTTTAATCTTCTCTGCATTTACAACGATTACATAATCACCTGTATCGATGTGTGGTGTAAAGATTGCTTTATTCTTTCCTCTTAATACTTTAGCAACTTCAGATGCTAAACGTCCTAATGTCATACCTTCAGCGTCAACTACATACCATTTTCTATCAATGGTAGCTGGGCTAGCCATAAAAGTTTTCATTGATTTTCCTCCTAGAAAAAATGTAATCTCACGTATCAACGATGTGAATGTCCGGACACATCGTATCCCGTGTTGTTTATAGTTAAAATGCAGTTCCGGGGCTTTGGAACGACATTTATTCACTATCACAGACTTAGATATTATATTACACGAAGCCTTGTGTGTCAACGTTTTATTTTTTGTTTTTTAAGATTTGTAACACTTCCTCTTACACTATTCGCAAAGTCGCTCTGTTACAAATATTCGATTCCTATCATGGTAAGTCCATGCGCCGGTGCTGTCGGTCCCGCAGCATTTCTGTCACATGCATCCAAAACCTCCTGCATCTGCTCCGGTTCCCAGTCTCCTCCACCGACACGAATCAGCGTTCCCGCTATAATTCTTACCATATTATACAAAAAGCCGTTTCCCGTCACACGTATCGTAATAATGTCATCTTCTTTCACGACATCACAGGAATAGATCGTGCGTACAGTTGTCTTTACCTGTGCGCCAATGGAACAAAAGCTTTTAAAATCATGTTCTCCGACCAGATATGCCGCCGCCCGCTGCATCTTCTCCACATCAAGCGGATAATGATAAAAATAGGTGTCTAACCTTCTTGTCGGCATGCGGAACGTGCAGTTTAGAATCCGGTACTCATATGTTTTTCTGCTGTTCTGATAACGCGGGTGCCAGTCGGATGGTACTTCACAGGAACCTTGTATCACAATATCCTCCGGCAGCCTCTGATTCAGCGCAAATGAAATCTTATCCGCAGGCATTTTCGTCTCCGTGTCAAAAATCGCCACATTGCCAAGTGAATGCACCCCGGAATCTGTACGGCTTGCGCCGGTTACCACAATCTCCTCTCCGAGGAGTTCTGACAGTTTCTTATTTAATACCTCTTCAATTGTGACGCCATTGGGCTGCACCTGCCAGCCTTTATAATTTGTGCCATCATAGGCGACTATCATTTTTACCCGTTTCATAATACTCCTACTGTGGCCACGGCAAAAATCTTCTGCACAAAAGGATTACCGCCAGATACAAAAAGATAATCAGATATGCACTGCGGTCTCTTCCTTCATAGCGCAGCGGTTTCATCTTTGTACGACCACTGCCGCCATGATAGCATCTTGCCTCCATCGCCATTGCCAAATCGTCCGCCCTGCGGAATGCAGATACAAACAGTGGTACCAAAAGCGGAACCATCGCCTTTACTTTTTTCAAGAGATTTCCGTTCTCGAAATCGGCTCCTCTTGCCATCTGCGCCTTCATAATCTTATCCGTTTCCTCTATAAGAATCGGTATAAAACGAAGTGCAATCGACATCATCATAGCTATCGCGTGCACCGGAACACCAATCTTAGACAATGGCATCAATGATTTTTCCAGACCATCCGTCAACTGGTTCGGCGTGGTTGTCAATGTCATAATGGAAGTTCCCAGAATCAGATATATCAGACGAATCGTCATCAACACTGCATTCTTCAATCCTTCCTTCGTAATCTTTAATACCCAGAACGATACCAGTGTCTCCCCCGGTGTCATAAAGAGGTTGAACGCCGCTGTAATCAGCATCAACACCATAATCGCCTTTAGCCCCTTTACCATGAACTTAAACGGAACTTTCGACAGCTTAATTGTCCCAAACAAAAATATCGTTGCCACAGCAAGTGCTGCCACACCCTTAAATGCAAACAACGATATAATGTAAATCATCGTGCCAAACAATTTTACACGAGGGTCCAGTTTATGTATGACGGAATTCGCCGGATAATACTGGCCCAATGTGATATCTCTTAACATAATTTATATTCCTCCGCATCACCTACGCATGGATATCCTTGCGATGTGCATCAATTCCCGTAAGTGCTTCCATCAGGCTTGCCCGCGCTTCCTCAACTGTGGTTGCATCTGTATCCACAGACAAACCTCGCTCTTTTAACTCATGCATCAGATATGTAACCTGCGGTGCTGCAAGTCCGACACTTTCCAGTTCCCTGTAATGCTTAAATACTTCCTTCGGTGCATTGTCAAACATCACCTGACCCTGATTCATTACAATAATACGCTCCACATACTTTGCCACATCTTCCATGCTGTGCGAAACCAGAATAACCGTAATGCCTCGTTCTCTGTGCATGCGAGCCACCAAATCTAATATTTCATCTCGTCCTGCCGGGTCTAATCCGGCAGTCGGCTCATCCAAAATCAGAACCTCCGGCTTCATTGCAAGCACGCCGGCAATCGCCACACGCCGCTTCTGTCCGCCGGACAAATCAAACGGAGACTGATAATACAGTTCCTCCGGCAATCCGACACTGCGCAGTGCTTCAAATGCACGTAAGCCTGCTTCTTCCTTGCTAAGTCCTTGATTTTTCGGGCCGAAACACACATCATCAAAAATGGTTGTCTCAAAAAGCTGATGCTCCGGATACTGAAATACCAGCCCCACACGATTGCGAAGCTCACGTAAATCAAAATCCTCATCATAAATATCCTGTCCATGAAAATAAATTGCGCCGGAAGTCGCTTTCATAAGACCATTCAAGTGCTGAATCAACGTAGATTTACCGGAACCGGTATGACCGATGACGCCGATAAATTGTCCGTCCGGTATCTCAAGGCTGACATCCTTGAGTGCCTGAATCTGGTATGCAGTTTCCTCGCTATATACATAATTGACCTTATCTAAAATAATCGACATGTTATCCTCATTTCCGAACTCACTTTTTGCGATGCTACACCGGAATCTGCGCTGCTTTCAAAAGCGTTTCGACCAATTCCTCTCTTCGCAGTACGCCGATTGGCACATCAATGCCGGACTGTCGCAGCAAATCTGCTAAAATAGTTACCTGCGGGACATCCAGACGATACTCCTTTAACTTGCCTACCTGTGAAAAAATCTCGCGCGGGGTTCCCTGCATCACAACCTGACCCTTGTCCATGACAATTACCTTGTCTGCATCCACAACTTCTTCCATATAATGCGTAATCAGAATAATTGTAACACCCTTTTCCCTATTCAGCTCATGCGCTGTTCGTATGACATCTGTCCTGCCATTCGGGTCAAGCATGGCTGTCGGCTCATCTAGCACAATGCACTTCGGCTGCATCGCTACAACACCTGCAATTGCCACACGCTGCTTCTGTCCACCGGACAACTTGTTCGGTGAATGATGTCTGTACTTCAGCATACCAACAGCACCCAGGCTGGATTCCACACGCTGCCAGATTTCATCCGTCGGCACGCCGATATTCTCCGGTCCAAATCCGACATCTTCCTCCACAACACTGGCTATAATCTGGTTGTCCGGGTTCTGAAATACCATGCCTGCCGTCTGACGAACCGTCATGACATTTTCTTCCTCAGAAACATCCTTGCCGTCCACCCATAAGCTTCCCTCGCTCGGAGTCAGAAGTGCATTGATATGCTTGGCAAGCGTAGATTTCCCCGAGCCGTTATGTCCTAAAATGGCAATAAACTCGCCCTCTTTTACATCTAAGTCGACATGGTCAAGCGCTGTGGAAATAGATTCTACATTTCCTTCTTCATCACGTCTGATATATTCATGAACCAACTGTCTCGCTTTAACTATACTCATTCATGCTCCTTTTCACCGTCTGCACCCGCATCCGTTCTACACGCTTTCACAACGCACAATGTCTGCATCCGTTCTACACGCTTTCACAGATTTAGACCACTTTGATATAGGGCTGTTTAAATCTCCCATTTTAGTCGGTGCAATTCTCCCTGCAGTTTCATGTGGTCAAACTGATTCTGACGCAGTGCCTCATACAAAACAATTGCAACGGAATTGGACAAATTCAATGACCTTGTCTCTCCAATCATCGGAATGCGCACACAGGTATCCGGGTTATCCTTTAATATCTCCTCCGGAATACCCGCGCTTTCTTTTCCAAACATAATATAACAGTCCGGTTCATAGGACACTTCCGTATACACATGCCTTCCCTTCGTAGTTGCCATGTAAATCTTAGCGTTCGGATTCTTTTCACAAAAATCCTCCCAATTTACATAAGTGGTAACATCAAGGTCTTTCCAGTAATCCATACCTGCACGCCTGATAGCTTTTTCATCCAGACGGAAGCCCAGCGGCTCAATCAGATGCAGCTTTGTCCCTGTTGCCACGCAGGTTCTTCCGATATTTCCTGTATTTGCCGGAATTTCCGGCTCATATAAAACAATATTTAACTCTGCCATTTATGCCTCTTTTTCTTTTCTCAGTTCCACAATGAACGCTTCCATACGATCCATCGCTTCTTTTAAATTCTCCAGAGAGTACGCATAAGAGATACGGACAAATCCTTCTCCACAGTCACCGAATGCCGTTCCCGGCACAACAGCAAGCTTCTGTGAATTGAGCAGCGCTGTGGCAAACTCCTCGGAGGTCATACCGAATTCCCTGATACACGGGAATACATAGAATGCTCCAAACGGTTCAAAGCAGGAAAGTCCCATCTCTTTAAAACGATGCAGCAGATAGCGTCTTCGTCCGTTATACTCATCCCTCATGCCTGCAACATCTGAATCTCCGTCGCGCAATGCCGCAACTGCCGCAAACTGGCTGGTGGATGGTGCACACATAATCGCGTACTGATGAATTTTCAGCATCTGTTTGATGATAATTTCCGGTCCGCACACATAACCCAGTCTCCATCCGGTCATCGCATAGGATTTTGAGAATCCGTTAATGACAAGTGTCCGCTCTTTCATACCCGGAATCGATGCAATCGAAACATGGTTTTCCAGATATGTAAGTTCAGAATATATCTCATCGCTGAGTACAAACAAATCATGCCGGATAATAACTTCCGCAATCTTCTCTAAGTCCTCGCGCTCCATAACTGCTCCCGTTGGGTTGTTCGGGAACGGCAGCACAAGCAGCTTTGTCTTCGGTGTAATGGCAGCTTCAAGCTCCTCCGCGGTCAGCCGGAACTGATTCTCTGCCTTAAGCTCAATCACCACCGGTGTACCATTGGCAAGCACCGCACACGGCAGATAGGACACGTAGCTCGGCTGTGGAATCAGCACTTCATCGCCCGGGTCTAACATCGCACGCATTGCGATGTCAATCGCCTCACTGCCGCCGACTGTCACAATAATTTCCTTATCCGGATTATAGGAAAGTCCGTAACGTCTGGTAAGATAGTGGTCGATTTCGACTTTAAGCTCTCTCAAACCTGAGTTTGATGTATAATGAGTCTTTCCTTTTTCCAGGGAATAGATTCCTTCATCCCTGATATGCCACGGTGTATCGAAGTCCGGTTCTCCGACACCAAGCGAAATTGCGTCTTCCATTTCGTTTACGATGTCAAAAAACTTTCGGATACCTGATGGCTGAATATTAACAATCGTTTCGTTTAATGGATTTCTCATGGCAGCATCTGTATCCTTTCGTCTTCTTTTTCATCTTCAAATATGGTTCCGTGGTCTTTGTATTTCTTTAAAATAAAATTCGTCTTTGTACTTAAAACCGTGTCAATTGTCGACAGCTTATCGGATACAAACTGCGCCACATCGCGAAGTGTCTTTCCCTCGATAATAACCATGAAATCACAGCTTCCGGATATCAAATATACAGATGTCACCTCCGGATAATTGGAAATGCGCTCTGCAAATTTGTCAAAGCCCATTCCTCTCTGCGGAGTTACGCTGACCTCAATCATCGCTGTTACCTTCTCCACTCCAACTTTATCCCAGTCGATAATGGTGTGATAACCACAGATGATATTCTCCTCTTCCATCTTCTGCATCTCATTGAGGACAACCACCTCATCTACTCCAAGTACAATCGCCAGTTCTTTTAAATCCACACGGCTGTTCTTCTCTATAAAAGTTAAAATTTTCTCACGCATTGTCATTTCCTCCGTTAATATGATAAAGTTCATCCGTCTTCGGCGGTTCTAGAAATCTCTGCTCATCGCCATTCAGCAATACACGGTCATTGCCCTCCGTCGCTTTTCCAATGATAGCTGCCGGGATTCCCGCTTTCTCCAACTCACGCACCAGCAGATTACCATCTGCCGCTGCCATCAGCATACAACCGCTTGAAATCAGCTGATATGGATTTATGCAAAAAAATTCACAGATTTCTACTGTCTCCTGACGGATTGGAATCTTTTTAATATCAATTTCAAGTCCGACGCCAGATGCCTCTGCTATTTCCCAGAGTGCTCCAAAAATACCGCCCTCTGTGACGTCATGCATTGCACTAACGCCAGACCGAACGGCGACTGCGGCCTCCGAAAGCACTGACAGGTATACATCCAAATCCTTCGCTTTCTGTATAAACGGTGCAGAAAATCTTTCAAGCAGCGCTTCCTCATGCTCCTTTGCAAGAATGGATGTTCCTTCTATACCAATCCACTTTGTTACAAGGATATCCATTCCCGGTTTTGCACCTGCAGTAGATATGATTTTCCCATCCTTCACTTTTCCGACACCGCATACGGTAATTACCGGCTGATTTACCACCGCTGTAACCTCCGTATGTCCGCCCATAACCTGTACACCCACTTGTGCACAAGCCTGCTCTATCTGCTCCATCATCTCACGAAGCTTAATCTCACGAATTTTTTCCGGGAGCAATATGGTCAGCAGTACTCCTACCGGTTCTGCACCGGAGCTCGCCAGATCGTTCATAGTAATCTGAATCGCAAGTGTCCCGATATCCTTTGCCGTTCCGGTAATCGGATCCGTAGACAACACCAGCGTCTCATCTGCTGCCAGCTTTACTGCCGCACAGTCCTCACCAACACCGGCTCCTAAGACAACCTCCGGTCTTTTCGTATGTAATTGTTTAAACACAGAACGTTTCAATACGTTCTCCGGTACTTTTCCTATTTTCATCTGTCCACTCCCGGCTTAGTCCAACATGTTGCTTAAGGCTGTCTCTCTCCGAGGCAGCCTTATCCTATCAAATTTATCTATTTCTTTATTGACCGGCTGCATCCTGCGGTGTTTCCGGTGCCGCAGGTGTCGGATTCAAAATCGCACTTGCATTTGCTGCATACGGTGCAACCGCAGCATATACCGTTGCCTCATCACCTGTTGCAATTGCAGCACCGATAGCTGCCGCAACGTTCGGATCCTCTGTTGCCGTTCCCACCTTCACAATTCTAGGCGAAGACTTATACGTGCTCTTATTCACAATCTCGCGGCTTTCTTCCACACCATCGACAGTAACTACTTTCCACAATCTTGCCACATATCCGACATGCGCGCTCTGTGCCACGCCGATATATCCCGCCGGATCTCCGGTTGCCACAAACTGCGTTACCGGATCCTCTCTGGATACAATTTCACTCTCATACTTTACCACACGGTTTTCCGGTCTGGTTTCATGTCCATATATATTAAAGAAAACATCCTTGCCAACCGTATACCCCTCCAGATAAATCGGTGTATCCAAATTATTGACAAAGCACAAGTCCTTATAGTCTCCGGCAATTGCCGCATCCATGGACGGCTTCACATAACTTACAATCATGGAATGGTTGGAACGCTCTGTAACCTCAAGTTCTGCCAGCATAACCGCATTATACAGCGTAGAGGATACCTGACATACACCACCGCCATATGATTCAACCGTCTGTCCATTCTCATATGCGCCCGCCAGCTGGTAGCCATTTGACGCATCCAAAGGTCCGATGGCTTCTGCTACGGAAAACTCATCTCCCGGGTAAAGAATTGTGCCATCGATCAACCCTGCCGCAACAGAGATATTTGTGCATCGGTTTTTATTGGAATCTTTGTAATTCGTACTATATCCGCCAAGCAAATCTGTAACTGCGGAAAGTTCTTCTTCTGTTCCGCGTGGTTCTACAATCTCTGCCACAAGTGAGATATTTTTTGCTGTTCCATCCCATCCTTCATTCACAAATTCTTCAATGGCTGCAATTGACTCATCAACATTTACTTCAATGCCCTGTGCACCTTTTATGAGCACAAATCTGCCATCTTCCCTGGTCAAGCCGTTATCAACCGCTTCCTGATTGAGTTCCTCTGCTTTTTCTTCCAAAAGTGCTGCCACTGTCTCAGTATTTACAGAAAGACGCATCGCAATGACTTTATCGCCATTCTCCAAGTCCTTAATATCCTTGTAACGCTTGATGAGGTTGCCGCCTTTAGCAACATCCATCGCCTCCTCAATCACGCTCATATCTGAGAACTCTACCCCCAGTTCCATCGCAGTCACTACTGTGCTGCGCTCTCCTGCCACAAGTGTAAGCTGCGCATCTGCAACTTCCTCCATATAAGCTTCTACCGCTGCCGTGGCTTCTGCTTCGTTCATTCCACCCACATAAATGTTGCCAATATATACACCTTCCGCAATTCTGTCTGTCTCATCTGCACGCATACTTACCGGAGCTGCCAACAGCAAACTTAACACAAGCACTATTCCTGCTAATGCAAAAAACTTGTTGTTCTTTTTCATTCTCTTCCCTCTATAAATTGATTTTATCAGACTTTTCTATCGTTATATTTTAACATACCCACCCTCATTTTCAAGGTGCATAACCACGAATATATTTGACTAGCTTCACCATTTTTAGTATATTTTACATGAAAGCCATATCACATAAAATGCAATTACATCAGGGCTGCAAGTATCGTTGTCAGAAGCATCGTTGCAACGATAACAATTACAATTGCTGACAATACTTTTTGATTCTTTTTTTTACCAAAGTTGTACATAATTTCACCTCATTAAATTGTATCACGGAAAGGATTTCACATGATATTTTTAGGATTATTTATATTTTTCATTTTTCTGCTTGCCTATTACCGCAAAAAGGGAACGCGGCAGCAGGAAGCTGTCGAGGCTGAATTCTGGAATCGCGAGAATGAAGCAAATCATACACGCCGTCAGGACATCAGCGGACTTCCCTATATTACCATACCTTTGGAGAAATTTACAATGGGTATCTGTGACAGTTCTGAATTAAAAGATTTGGAATCCACACTCACAGAGCTTTCCACGAAAAAAATCTTAAATCTTGGCAATCAGACAAATACGGAACTGAAATTAAAGTATGGTGCTGCCAACTTAGAAGAGCTCTCTGCATATGAGCAGAACTTCTCTACCCTCTGCGGCACACTGGTTTCCTATGCAGAATGTCTTTCAAAACTCGGCTATCCCAAACAGGCACAGACCGTGCTGGAATACGGCATTTCATGCGGTTCCGACCACAGCCGGAATTACCGTATGTTAGCAGATATGTACACCCAGCAAAACCAGTACCAAAAGCTTCAGGAACTTCTTGCAAATGCAAATGAATTAAATTCTCCTATGAAGCAGACGATTATCTCCCACATTGAAGAAAAGCTTGAGTCACTTACCTAGAGTCACATTGCTGCGGCATTTTCCCGTACTGTGCTATCAGGCGGTCTGTCAGGCGCGATGCCTCGCTCCTGCTCAATCCGTCCGGCGACTGTGGAAGTTCAATCTGATAGTACGCCGCATATTTTTTCAGATACTCGATCTGGCGCCCCGTTGCGGGCGTCTGTTTTTTTGCCTTGTAAATAAGCGGATGCGGCACAAACGCCTCTCCATCTGCCTCTCCAAATGCCTCTTTTAACTTTTCAAAGATACGATATGTCTCTACGGCATCTGCCAACGCACGGTGTGCCTGTTCACGCTCCACATCAAAATACGCGCAGAGGCTCTCCAAATCTTTCTTCTGCTCCTGCGGCAGAAACTTTCTCGCAAGCTTCAGCGTATCTACCGCACTTCTCTCAAAAGCAAACTTATGATTCACCGCCCACTGTTTCAAAAAACTATAATCAAAAATCAGATTCTGCCCAACAAGAACATCTTCACCAACAAATCCAAAGAATTCTGCCATTGCCGCTTCCGGCTCTTGTCCCGCCCGCATCATTTCCTCCGTGATTCCGGTAAGCGCAATCACTTTTTCCGGCAATTTTTTCCCCGTACGAAGAAGTGCTCCATATGTATCTGCTATTTCACCGCCGCGCACACGCACAGCACCGACCTCTAAAATTGTATCCGTTTTCGCATTGAGTCCGGTCATCTCCAAATCGATAACGGTATAGTTCTCTATCAATGTATTTCCTTCTCCCTTCGATTATTCCCCTTTTCTCCCACGCCGCAGCCACGAATATATTGTGCGACTGCCACGCACAAAAAATTCCTTAGTCCGGCAGACCCACAATATATTCGTAGTACGCCTGATGGTCAAGAGGGTCACGTCTCGTATAGTCGAACTTCACATAGAGCGGCTGCTCCTCACGTCGCGGCAGTGCACACACTGTCCGCGTCTCCTTATCAGGAAAATGATAGGAAAATCTCTCCACATGTGACTGTTTGCCATTTTTACAATATTCACGGGTCAGTGCTTTCCACTCTGAAACATCTGCTGCCCACGCCGGACGGCTCTTGATATTTTCTCTGTAATACAAGTCAAAAATCAGACTTTCTTTCAATACCGGAACCACAGACACCGTCTGCACTTCGGCAAATTCCAGCAATATCTCTGCACGACGGATTCTCGAATGGCTCATAGCAAAATAGCCTTTTTCTTCGTAAAATTCGCCCAGTCTCTGATACATCTCAAACGGACTGTCAAACTGTGTCTCTAACATTTTCATCGTAACTTCGTACTGTCCGCTATTATAGTAGACCTCCAGCATCTCCTCCACCTGTCGGATACGCAGGACATCATCAAATGTCAGCCACTTTGTTGCAAGCACTTCATACGGCGGATTGCTGCGGTAGCGCACCTCATACTCCGCGGCGTGCTCATACATATAAGAACCTTTTAACACCTTCAAAAATCCAAGCTGAAGCTGATTCGGTTTCCACGCATAGACTTCATCAAAAGATTTCGCAAAGGTCGCATAATCCTCATACGGCAGTCCTGCAATCAGGTCAAGATGCTGATGTATATTGTCACCCGCCTGAATTCTTGCGACAACAGCACTCAGACGCTTTAAATCCATCGTGCGGTGTATCTCCCGAATTGTCGCATCATTGGTAGACTGCACACCGATTTCAAGCTGAATCAAGCCCGGACGCATCGTGGCAATAAATGCCTGCTCCTCCTCTGTCAATAAATCTGCCGACACCTCAAAGTGGAAGTTCGTAATTCCATTGTCGTGTTCTTTAATAAAATGCCAGATTTCCATGGCATGTTCATGCTTACAGTTAAATGTACGATCCACAAACTTTACCTGCGGCACCCGCTTTTCTATGAAAAAAGCAAGCTCTCTTTTTACCAGTTCCGGCGCGCGAAAACGCAGTTGTTTATCCACAGACGAGAGGCAATAGCTACACCGGAACGGACAGCCGCGGCTGGATTCATAGTAAATAATGCGATTTGCAAAGTCCGTGATATGGTCATAGCAAAACGGTATATCGCTCATATCAATTGCCGCTCGCCCCGCTGTAAAGCGGACTTCATCTGCCTCTTTGTACGCAATTCCGGCAATTTCAGAAAGTTTGTTGCCATTCTCAAAACAATCATCCGCACCCGTCTCAGACTCGCTGTATCTTTCCCCACACAGCGCCGCCGACTCGCGATTTTTCTGCAAATAGTATTCGCAGACCTCAAGAAATGTCTGCTCGCCCTCCCCTACAATTACGCCAGTAACTGCTTCATTTTTCCGCAAAAATGTCTCCGTCTCATAGGACACTTCCGGTCCTCCCACCCAGATTGGCACCTGCGGGCACAGCTTATGGAATTCGCTAATCAGTTCTTCCACATAACTGATATTCCAGATATAGCAGGAAAAGAAAAGCACATCCGGCTTCTCCTTATAGATTCCCTCTAAGATGTTCTCCACAGAATGATTAATGGTGTACTCTTTGATTGCAACTTCCGCCTCACCTGCGAGATGCGCTCTGGCATAAGCACGCAAATCGTAAACCGCCAGATTAGAATGAATGTATTTTGCATTGATTGCTGTAAGTAACAATTTCATATTTCCCTCTCGACAAAATGCCAGAGACAGCTCAACTGCTGCCTCTGGCACCATAATAACCTCTTATACATAACACATAATATGCCGCACAATAACATCAACCCCTGCTATCCAGAGCAAAACTGCTCCTCCGATATACGCCTTGGTCTTATGCACAAACCCGAAATGATATCCTGTATACATCCCGGTTATTACGACCACAATCGTCAAAAGAACAATAGTCGCAAGCATAAGCAGCAGGTCTGTCTTCAAAAAGCCAAATGCGATTCCTGCAAGCAGGGTATAACCACTTGTAACAGCTGCCATCTGAAAGAAACGCCCCAAACCGAGGGAATCCTCCCGATGCTCATTGATACGCTCATTGCGCACTGCTTTCACAATAAGGCGCACACCCAGCGCAAAATAAATAACCGCTGCTATCACAAGACCCACAAAACCCTCATCATGTGTCGAGTGATTGCTATAAAGGAGCACGGACAAATAATTGCCTACTGCAAGCGCCGCCATCTGCCACACCGACACCAATCCGCATATGATGGTCAGTTGCTTCTTATCTACTTTCGCAACCAGTGAGCCCTGACATTCCATCGCTGCAAAGATATCCAACGATATGCCTGCTATAATCAGCAAATTTTCTATCCAGTTCATTCCGTTCCTCCTTTGCGCAGGGTATAATGTCTATCGACATTATACCCTATTTTCATAGAATTTCAATCTATTGTTACTCTGCTTTGATAGCACCTGTCTTGTAGATGAACTTCACACTTCCGTTTACGCCATCTGCAACACCTGTATAGCTCTGGTATTCTTCTCCTGCATCAATCACTGCCTGCAAACGATCCATAAGCGGCTCAAGGTCACCATTATAAGCATTGACAATCTTTTCAATTCCTTCTTCATTGAATGTTACGATTCCGTCTGCAAGTTCATGTGCTCCCTGACCCAGTGTGCCAACACCTTCCACGATGGCACCTGTTCCATCTTTCAGCTTACCAGCGCCATCATTTAACGCATTCACACCATTTACTAATTCAGGAACCTTATCTGCCAGCGACTGTGTACCCTGACTGAGCGCTGCTGCTCCGGTTACAAGGCTGTAACCATTTGCCTGTGTAGCTTCAATAGAATCTGCAATCGAAGATTTTGTTGTCTCAATACCTGTTACCAGTGCTGTTGCTGCCGCCTGCTTGGATGCACTCTGGCAAGCGCCTACCACACTTGCTGCTGTGCTGTCTGCTCCCTGTGCAGCAATTCCTGATGTCACACTGCCTGCAAGTGTATTGATACTTCCCATTACCTGCTCGTGGATTGCCGCCTGATTAGAAGCGCGGAAACTATTTAAATAAGCCTGATAATCTGCCACGCTCAATGTTGTAACATCTACACCCATTGCCGGTGCATTCTGTACAAATGCCTGCTCAGATACCACTGCAAACAATGCCTGATACAATGATGTCGGATTGCCATTTGCATCTGTTGCCAAAGACGCTGCTATCGTTGCTGTACTCTGGCTCATTGCATCCGCAAAGCTCTGTTTTGCCGAATTGTATATCAGATTATAAGTATCGCTGCCCGCTGCAAAGCTTGCATCCACAGAAGCTGCTGCCTGCGCACTATATGCTGCCTTCTGCTCATCTGTAAGCGGTGTACGGAGTGTATTGTCCAACGTTGCAATACCGTCACTGATTGCCTTTGCACTGCTGTTTAAGGTTGCTGCTCCGTCTGCTAACGTTCCAGCTCCGCTCTGCAGAGATGTCACACCATCTGCAAGTGTATTCATACCGCTCTGGAACTCACCCAGCTTATCCTGCAGTGTATCCACACCATCTGCAAGTTTTGCAGAACCATCCTGCAGCTGACTTGTTGCATCTGTGAGCGTATTTAACTGGTCTGCTAATGACAAACTGCTATCCGTACCCTCTGCGCCGATAAAGTTCGCCGCATTCATCACAACTGTCATTGTCATATCAAGAGAGAAGTCCTCAACATCCGCTGTCATTTCAAAATATTCCGGAATTGTCACATCTCCGTCAAAGTCTTTATCTGATACATCCAGACTGTCTTTCAATCCCGGAAGTGCATAACCAATTACCATCTCACGATTTCCATCTGCAATCACTTTACCGTTGGTTACTTCCACATTTGAAAAGCTGTCATTCAAAATCATGCCGCTGATAGCCATAAACGGTACATAGACATCCCCAACTTTCTCATGATTCGTATAGTCAAAGCGAATGGTTACTTTTCCTGACTTACCTGCCAATTCCTCCGGCTTAATTTCTTTTCCGTCCAGATAGTAGGTGATTTTCTGAGTTACCGGTGTCTCGCCCTCGGTTGTTCCCTGATAGTAGATATCATTACCATCTGCCTGCCATACAACACGCTTGCCTTCCTGAGTAAATGTCTCATCACCCTTTACGTTTGTGATGTCCTTAAGTGTAGAAACATCCTCGATAGTGTTCTTATTATCATGATTCAAAAGATGGTCGGAAACAATAATATCCTCTGCTACTCCTGTGCTGTCTGCAATGATATAGACGGTTTCTTCCTTTCCGATTTCCTTCTCATTAATGGTAACTTTGCTGCTTAACATCTCATCTAACGCGTCTTCTGTCTCATCCTCGGTATCTTCCTGCTCTATCACCTGCTCCGTTGCTTCTTTCGCATTTCCTGTTGTCTTTGCAGCGCTGACATCATAAACTGACACACCTGTTCCCACCAATGTTACAACAAGAACTCCTGCGATAATCCGAATGGCATATTTATTTTTAAATGTTTCTTTTAATTTTGCTAACTTCATATGAAACCTCCATTTTCTTAAATAACCTGTTTTCTCATTGTTTACTGTATAGATACATGTTCACCGACTGCTGATTTTGTTTTCTTTGCTTTAAAGCCAATGCTTGTCGCGCAGATAACACGGTCAAATATCATAAACATGGTCGGCAGAATAAAGATTACTACAATCATACTGATAATTGCACCGCGCGCCATCAACGTACACAGTGAACTAATCATATCAATATTAGAATAAAGTCCTACACCAAAGGTCGCTGCGAAAAAGCTTAAGGCACTGACAATAACTGACTGTACAGAGCCGGAAAGTGCCTGTGTAACTGCCTCCTTTTTCTCTACGCCATTGCTTCTTGCTTTCTTGTATTTATTCGTCATGAGAATTGCGTAGTCAACCGTCGCACCAAGCTGAATCGTTCCGATTACGATGGAGGCGATAAACGGCAATGTGGTACCTGTATATGCCGGAAGTCCCATGTTGATAAAAATAGCAAATTCAATTACCGATACCAGAATAATCGGAAGAGAGATAGACTTAAATACCAATGCAATAATAATGAAAATCGCTCCGATAGATACCGTATTTACACGATTAAAGTCTTCATTGGTTATCTCAATCAAATCTTTTGTACATGGAGCCTCGCCTATCAGCATTGCTGAGCCGTCATACTTCTTAATAATCGTGTTAATTGCTTCACACTGCTCATTGACCTCATCCGATGCCACTGCATATTCCGAACCGATAATCATCATCTGATAATCACCATTCACCATAATCTCGCGAACTTCATCCGGTATAAATTCCTTCGGAATTCCAGGTCCTACCAGCGAATCAAATCCCAGTGCCATCTTAACGCCATCCACATCTTCGATTTCGTCTAACATTGCTTTGGCATCCTTTGCTGAAAGTCCACTGTCTGCAATAATCATATGTGTTGCACCCATCTCGAAGTTTTCATCCAGCTTCTCATTTGCAGTAATACTGTCCAAGCTCTTTGGCAGTGTACCCGCCAAGTCATAATACACATCTGTGTGTGTATATCCATAAATTGCCGGAACTAATATCACAAGAAATGTAATCAAAAATGCTTTGTAATGCTTTACCACCCAGCCGGCGATACTTCCCAAGTCCGGCATAATCGGACGGTGTTTTGTTTTTTCAACTGCTTTATCAAATACAAGCAGCATTGACGGCAATACGGTTACACAAGCGATAACACCGAAGATAACACCCTTTGCCATAACAATTCCAAGGTCCATACCAAGTGTAAAGCTCATAAAACAAAGTGCCACGAAACCAGCTACCGTCGTGATAGAACTTCCGACTACCGAAGTGACGGTATTGGATATCGCATGCGCCATCGCTCTCTTTTTATCTCCGTTAAAGCGTTCCTGCTGTTCCTCATAGCTGTGCCACAGGAAAATGGAGTAGTCCATGGTAACGCCAAGCTGAAGTACTGCTGCAAGCGCCTGTGTAACATAAGAAATTTCTCCCTGAAAAAAATTTGTTCCCAGATTATACACAATTGCCATTCCTATACTAAGCAGGAAAAACAGTGGCACAATCGCCGAATCCATCGTAAGAGACAATACAACTACCGCAAGAATAACTGCAATCAATACATAGATTGGCGTCTCCTGATTGGAAAGGTTTTTCGTATCCGTAACAACGGCTGACATACCGCTGATATAACATCTCCCTTTTACTACATCCCTGATTTCCTCAATGGCATCCATCGTCTCATCCGACGACATGGATGTGTCATAAAGTACCGCCAGCAATGTACTGTCTGCATCCTTATTATTAAAGAATTCGTAAATGTCACTCGGCAGCATCTCCATCGGAATACTGATGTCTGCCAACGAGTCATACCAGATAACTGATTTTACATGTGGCACTTCGGCAATCTCTTCTCGCATCTCCGAGATATCCTTTGCCTCCATTCCTTCTACTACGCAGAAGGAAAATGCACCTGTTCCGAATTCCTCCAACAGAATGTCCTGTCCCTTCATCGTCTCAATATCCTTTGGCAGATATGTGAGAATATCATAATTGACTCTCGTGTTAAAGTAACCGATACCTGCCGGAATTAACAGCAAAATACTTAAGATTAGTATTGGTATCCGAAACTTCACAACGTCTTTTCCAAACTTAATCATTTTCATTCCTCTCTTTCTTTTTTCGGTGTTCACATTGTATAAAAAAAAGACTGAATATAAAATATTCAATCTTTTCAAACTGTATCGGTTAAATATACAAATTGCTCAAAATGTATATCACATCTGACAAATATTTAAAATTGTATCGCACGCGTCACTCAGATAGTTCCTGCAAAATATCATCCATAGAGCGTTTGATAATGTAATCATAGATTTCTACCAATTCCTTCGCAGAGATCGTCATCCCGGACTTAATCCATGCAATGACCACGTAACACATGGACTGCGCATAATATTCCGCAATTCGCTCCGGTGTAAGCCAGACAAACTTCTGTGTCTTTCCAGCCGCATTCTTACTGATAAACTCCAGCAGGACTCTCTCCACGCACATTTTTGCAATGCTCTCAAATGAATTCTGTCCTTCTAAGCGGCTCGCTTTTGTATAAAACTCCTTATCCTTCTCAATATTTGTAAAAAGAAGCAGCAACGCTTCATTTACCATGCCATTCTGCAGCAACAGTTCCATCGGTTTTAAAAGCTCCGTTGTAATAATCCACTCCAACAACTCGTACTTATCCTGAAAGTGATTGTAGAACGTAGGACGTATTACTCCCGCTATATCCGTTATCTCTTTGATTGTAATTTTCTCAATCGGCTGCTTTAATGTCAATTCCTTAAAGCTCTCTGCCAAAAGTACATCAATTGCTTCTCTTCCCTGTCCGGTCATAACTCTCTCACCAAATGAATCCTATAAAACAATCCTTCCCAGTGTAACAGACCTTGCCTCTGCATCATCTCTGAAGTTCAGCATTTCTCCTGTTTCTATAACTTTTACCAGCGGACGCAATGGAAAATCTTCAAAATTCTGTGCAACAACCGCATGTCTGCCGTTTGACAGTTCCACTTCACACCCCACCGGATATACCGCAACCTTACGCATCAATATGTTTACCAGATTCGGATCATACCAGATTCCAGCCAACGCCATCAGATGCTCCAACGCATCAGAAGGCGCCTGCATCTCCCTGCCCGGTCTTCTCGATGTCAGCGCATCATAACTGTCCGTCAGTTTAATAATCCTCGCGTACAGATGAATCTCATCCCCCGCCTTATTCAGAGGGTAGCCCTCTCCATTATAGCACTCATGGTGCTCCAATATGCCGGTATACACATCCAGAGGAAAATGATATGCACTTCGCAGAAATTCTGCTCCAAGCTTCGGATGGCTCTTAAAAACCTCTCCCTCCTGACCTTCCGGCGGCCATACATCCCCTGTATCATCTGAATCTATAAACCGCTTGCCTATATCATGCAAAAATGCTGCTATAGCCAGCTTACATAATTCTTCCTGCTCCAAACCATATCTCAAGCCTACAATAATAGATAATATTCCCACCTGAATTGAGTGATAGTACATATAGTCGTCATAATTCTTAATATCTATCATGTTACACATCACATCGCCATTGCGCACAATACTCTCTACAACAGTCTCTACGGTCTTCTGTATCCGAATCTCCTCCACAGACGGCTCCGCACCTTCCGCCGTAAATGCAAAAAGTTCATGTACCATCCCCAATGCTACACTTCTAATCTGCGGACTTAAAACCTCCTGAATCTCGATCCCCCGCGTAAACTCATCATCTATATAAACTCCCGGAAATCCCAGGAATTCCAAATGTGATATATACTCTGCATTCAGGAGAAGATGCTTTGCCAAAAGCAGCCGCCCAGCTCCATCATATATGTCCTGCCCCAGTGCCATGCCCGGCATTAATTTACTCGTCGGTAAATAACGCATGTATTTCTCTTACCTCTCACAAATAAGAATGTCGAATAATACTATTTTATACCATTTATTCATCAAATTCAACCGTCACAAAGTATCCTTTCGGTGTTTCCTTTACGTCAACCACGGTACCTTCTCTCGACTTAATCCGCTCGCTCACTACATAATTCGCCGACATCGCATACGCCTTCCCCAAAGTGTAATAATAAGAATTCGGCAATTTTCCTTCTGTGATTGGCAGAACATCCCCGATTTCAAGTAATCCGGTGCGTTCCATTTTGAACTCTTCTCTTCGCATAATTTCCCTGTTTCACCCGCCATTTAAGTCTTTCATACTATTGTCATCAGAATTTCATTATAGTATAATGCTCCTGTATTCTCAAGATTTTATTTAGGAAGGAACACTATGAATCATCAGGAAACTCTACTGGAAAACTTTTTATCGCATGTCATCAGCACTCTGGATTCTGACGAGATTTTTGACATGATGCTTGACACCTTAGTAAAGCTGCTTCAGCCGGATGGTTTGCTGCTTATGTATGGCAAAAAGACTGACCATGTCTACCATCTCACACGCTGTTGGGGCGATATTTCTTACCAGAAAAATTACTGTTCTCCAAGTGATTCTGTCCTTGCGCAATTCGGTTCCAGAGACAACTACATTCCGCTGAATGAGTCTTCTGAGGATATTATTCCCCTGCTTACGGTTCGTCAATACAGATGGCTGAAGGAGCAGGATATTATCGGCATTTACACCTTGAAATATCATCAGGCTATCATCGGTTTTCTTTTTATAGCGAATCACAAGCTCGAACCTCTTACACACTCACAGATTCGCCATCTGCACAAAATTGACCGCTACGCCTCTTACGCGCTGCGCAACGCCAATCTTTACCAGAACGCATACCGTGCCTCCATTACCGACGATTTGACATCGCTCTATAACCGCAAGCATGCGTTTCAATGCATTGAAAACTATTGTACCGAGGGAAAAGCTTCTACATTGATTCTTTTAGATATTGATGACTTCCGCCTGTACAATGAATTATACAGTGTAAAAGAAGGCGACAGCCTGATTCATCGTTGTGCGCAGATAATTATAAAAGAATTAGCTGACACCGATATCGCTTTTCGTTTTGGTGCTGACGAGTTTATGATTCTGCAGGAAGGATGCGACATTGCCGCAGCAAAAGATTTGGCAATTCGTATTATCGAACGTATTTCCAATTCTATCTCCACCGACATGATTTGGGATATCACTATCACTTGCGGAATTTCAACCTTCCCTGAGATTTCTACCGATGCACATACATTCCTGCAAAATGTCGAACAGGCAGTCTATTATAGCAAGCTAGAGGGCAAAGGGCACATTGCCGTCTATCGGCATGGCATGGAGGACCGTTCCCAGAACCCGGACATCCGTGCTGCTTATGAGCGTGTAGCTCCGACTATCTACGCACTGACTGCCGCCATCGATGCAAAAGACAACTATACATTTATTCATTCCATGAACGTATCCAAATATGCAGTTGCACTCGCAGAATCTATGAATATGAACGCCAATGAAATCGAAATCATCCGTGATGCGGGTATGCTGCATGACATCGGCAAAATCAGCATTCCGGAAACTATTCTGAAAAAGAACACACATCTTACCGACGAAGAATACGAAGTTATGAAAACGCATGTAGAGAACTCTACGAAAATGATTCGCTATCTGCCGGATATGGACTATGTAATTCCGGCAGTTGTCGGACACCACGAGCGATACGACGGCAAAGGATATCCGCGCGGGCTCTCCGGCGAGGACATCCCTCTGATGGCACGTATTCTCACGATTGCCGACTGCTTCGATGCCATGACTGCACGCAGACCATACAAGCAGCCAATGCCTGTAGCCTACGCAGTCAGCGAATTGCAGAAAAACAGTGGTACACAGTTTGACCCCAAGCTCGTTCCAAAGTTCATTGAGTTAATTTATGACGGAAAAATAGCTGTCGTATAAATTCAAAAAGAGGATTGCCTCACAACGGCAATCCTCTTTTTATACTTATCTATTCTGTTATATTATTTGCCGTCTGCGCTCTCATCAATCGGCTCACTCTCTACTTCTTTATACTCGGATTCAAGAGCTTCTTCCTGTTTCTTCATCGCTCTCGCCACCCTGATAGCCTGACCCGCAATCCACAAATCAGTCAGACCATCATATATAAGTGCCACACCGATAAATTGCAGAGCCAGCGTCACTACTCCAAATGCATTGATGATGCACAGCAGACCCAGAATGATACTTACAAGCGCCAGAAGCAGTACACTCCACCACTTCTCATACTGGTTAGATTTTGTCTCAAAGGCAAGCTTCACATCCTGAATACCATGTACACACAGCATCACTCCGATAACAATCGGAACCAGACTTACAATACTGTTTGGATGTCCAAAAACCCAGACACCTACCAAAGTCGCAATCGTTCCTAACACCGCGCCAAACGGGTGCATACTTCTATTGGTGAAATAAGAAACCAGATTCACAACACCTATCAGCACCAGACCAACTGCCAACACCTTACAGAAAATATCAATCGTCTTGTCCGGCCAGACTAAGAGTACCACACCCAGTGCCACACACACCAGCGCTGACATAATCACGTCCACTTTTATTCGTTTCATTGCATCCTTCATATTAACGCATCCTTTCTCGTACTCAGTTCCCGCTTCTAGCTAGTTATCCGGTTCTCATCAAATCTCGCCAAGTCCATTATCTTTTGCAATTCAGCGCCTTCCACAGGTGCCTCGCCCAAGTCCTCACGCTTGCCGTCCGGTAAAATCTGCGCCAACTGATGTACGCCCTTTTCCGGTGTCATTTCAATCGTATAATAGCCCGTTTTCTTTGTAATTGGATCAAAGGTAATGTATACGCGGTAGCAAAGCGTTGGTGCCATTCCTTTTTCCGGCAAATCAATACGAATCAATGTCAAATCCTCGGCAATGTCGAGTGCCATCACAGAAAAATCATCCTCCGTATGCGGATACAGCTTTGCTTCCTTATATGACTCCACAAAAATCTGATTCACGAGACTTTCCTTCTCCTCGCAGAGAAGTTTCACAAATTCTTCGCCCTCTGTATGCAGACGCTTTGGCAGCACGCCAAATTCTACCTGCTTCTTTACAAAAACATTGAACTGTTCCGGTGTCATCTTTACCTGACGCATCTGTCCAGCTTTCACATCTGCCTCGTGAAGCTTTTCAACCAGCTCAGTCTTGAGCACGAGATTATCAGAAAACGGATTAATTACCATTCCTGTAAGCTTCAGTTCCGGTTTTACAACAATGTTGTTGCACGCCGGAAACGGCATAGACAAAATTGCCTGACTCTTTGGCTCCTCCGGTATCTGTGCCTTGGACGTATAGACAACCAAAAACTGCTCGCCATTATTATTCTTCAAAAAACAAGGTGTCGGCTGATTCGGTGCCTTTAACATCGCCGGCACTAACAGCTTCGTCGGACGCAACAGATTCAGCACAGTAGTAAGTCTCTCTTTCGTGCGGTCTGCGGCGTATTCCTTGATTGCTTCCTCCAATCTGTCATTTGTTATTTCCATTGTCATCTTTTCATCCATATAATCAAATATCCTTTCCCCCGGCATTGCTTCAATTCATTATAAACAATCTATTTCTCAGTGTATGTCCGAAAATCTGCATTTCTCTGACCGACATCCAAAATTATACCATGTTCCATCCGCAAATAACAGTACCGAAATAACGATTCTATATTGGATTTGCCAGATATTCACAGAGAACCTGATATAACCGCTGCGGTTCTACAGGCTTTGCAACATGTGCGTTCATCCCCGCTTCCTTACAAGCCGTAACATCCTCCTGGGCATCACTTGCACTCATCGCAATAATCGGAATAATCTGTGCATCTCTATGCGGTACACGGCGGATACGGCGTGCCGCCTCCAAGCCATCCATCTCCGGCATCTGCAAATCCATCAGTATCGCATCAAAATAATACGGTTCATTCCCCTCAAACAGATTAAGTGCGGTATTGCCATTTTCTGCACAGGCAACAATCATGTCTTTACGTTCTAAGATACGTCTGGATATTTCTATATTCAACGGATGATCCTCCACCAGAAGGATTCTCTTTCCCTTTAGAATATCTCCTGTCACATCACTTCCCACACGTTCTCCGCTCTGTTCCGGCTGAATCTGCGCAAGTTCTATGTCCAGATGGACTTTTACCTCTGTGCCTTTGTCCTTTTCACTCTTTATCTCAATCGTGCCTCCCATCTGATTTACAATGTTCTGCACGATAGCAAGCCCCAAGCCTACCCCGTGGCGTTTTTCTGCCTCGGTGCGTTTTTCTTGTGAAAATGGTTCAAACAAAAGCTTCTGAAATTTTTCGCTCATGCCGATTCCAGTATCCTCTACGATATAATCGGCAGAAAACATATTGTTGTGCGTCGCAAAATTACACACGCGAAAACTTACAGCGCCACCCTCCGGTGTAAATTTCACAGCATTATTTAACAGATTGAAAAAAAGCTGATTAAAACGCATCGGATCCACCATGATATTGAGATTCATATTTTCGGCTGTCATCCGAAATATAATCTGCTTCTCCGCACACGCCGGTTCCATCATCATGCGCGTGGATTCCATAAAATCATTAAATGCATACGCGCGCGGATGCAGATGAAACTTCCCCATCTCAATCTTAGAAACATCCACAAGGTCATTCAAAAGTCCCATTAAAAAATGACTTGCCGTGTCAATCTTTTGCAGACATTCCGCCATCTTCTCCGAATTGTCCGTCTCCTCCATGCCGAGAGCCGTCATCCCCACAATCACATTCATCGGCGTCTTGATATCATTACTGATTTGCGACAAAAAATCTGTTTTTGCCTCAGACACTTTTTGCAGTGCCTCCTGCTTCTCCCTCTCCGCCCTACGAACCATCGTCACAGAAACGATTACCGTCACACACACAATTACTGCAGAGATGATGAGCACAATTATATTATCCATCACTCTTGCCCCCTGTATTTGTTGTTTATATGCCTTAAGTATACCATATTAAAAGAGCGTGCGCAAAATATTCATAACTTTGCGCACGCTCCATTTTATAAAGCTGCAATCTCAAATTTTCTATAATAGAATCACCGCACATTCACAGCTATTCAAGGTAACTGTTTTCGTATTCTCTAATTGTTCTGCCACATCTTTTTCTTTATCCATATTAGACAGCAGAACCTGAGACGCACCTTTCCAGTCTGCCAGCTGCAAAGTTACCGGATATTCCCCATAGTTGGCAATCACACGGATACTCATGCCTGTCTCTTCTAAGACACGGTCATATGCCAGAATGTCATCCTGTTCCTCATATCTTGGCACAAAAGTTCCATAGGTAAATGTCTCTCGATATGCCGGATTCTTGCGCAGTGCCACCAGTTTTCTGTAATATGACAGCACAGAGTCCTCTCGCTTCTCCTGCTCTGCCACATTAATCTCCGTGTAATTAGGATTCATGGCAAGCCATGGTGTTCCTTCCGTAAATCCCCCGTTTTTCTCTGCGCTCCAATGCATCGGTGTACGCGCATTATCTCTGCTGTTCTCATAGCAGCACTTCATCGCCTGCTCCACAGTGCATCCCGCATCAATTGCCACCTTGTACTGATCTCTGGTATTGATATCCTCATACTCAGAAATATCATTTCTATGGCAGTTTGTCATACCGATTTCCTGTCCCTGATAGATAAACGGTATTCCGCGAAGCAGTATCGAGGTCGTTCCGAGCATCTTTTTACCAGCTTCATTCTGTGCATGCTCCGGCAGATAACGACTCGCTCCTCGCGGTTCATCGTGATTCTCGATGATATTCGCCGGGAAACCAACCTTCTGAAGCTTCTGCTGGGATGCAAAAATCACATCGCGCCAAGGCTTAAAGACAATCGGCTTATTGTCATACCAGCCATGTTTTCCCCATGTCAACTGATGTGCCGAGAAATCAAACATCGTCGAGAAATGCCCGTCCTCGCCGATAAACTCTGTCAGTTCATCTTCCTTCATATCAAAGACTTCCGCCACTGTAAACGCATCCCATTTTTCAAATGTTTCGTGCTTCAAGTCTTCCAGAAGTTCTCCCACTCCATTGACTTCCTGCACCATCTTTACACAGCTTGCAAGTCCGTCTGCACCATCCGGCTCAAAGGATGGAAAATCCAAATCCTTCTTGATATTGATAATCGCATCTATGCGGAATCCTGCCAGGCCCTTTTTTAACCACCATTTTACCATGTCATAAATATTCTGACGCACCTTCGGATTCTCCCAGTTCAAATCCGGCTGCTCTTTTGCAAACATATGAAAATAGTATTTATCTGTACCGGGTACCTGTTCCCATGTAGAACCGCCGAAGTAGGAGCGGTAGTTGCTCGGTGCCTTTCCATCCTTGCCCTGTCGGAAATAAAAATAGTCCGCATACTCTCCATCCGGGTCTTCTAGTGCCTTCTGAAACCACTCATGCTTATCCGAGCAATGGTTTACAACCAAATCCATGACGATATACATATCACGCTTTTTTGCCTCTGCAAGCAGCTCGTCAAACTCTTCCATCGTGCCGAACTCCTCTGCAATGTTGTAGTAATCAGAAATATCATATCCCTGATCCACAAATGGAGATTTATAAATCGGGGAGAGCCAGATAATGTCTATCCCAAGCTCCTTCAAATAATCCAATTTTGAGATAATTCCCCGCAAATCACCGATTCCATCCCCATTTGTATCCAAAAAGCTCTTTGGATAAATCTGATATGCCACCTTATCATGCCACCATTTTTTCTTCATAATCCTTCTCCTTTATATCCTGCGCGTCTCTGTGCTGCCACATTTTACTTTACGCGCTCTTTTTTGTATGATACTGTTATTGTATAATACTTTTTTGCATTTTTCTTGCATTATAGTTTCTGATTTATTGCACAATACTGCTTTTAGGAGATGCGCCATGACAGAAAGAGCACAACAGATACCGGAACAGAAAGAAAACGCCAGACACGGTGAGCAAATGTTTCCATTAACCAAATACATTACTGTCCTTGATGATTTCCATCCACCTGTTTTCGCCCACTGGCACGAGGAAGCAGAATTTACGCTTGTCACAGAAGGCAGCGGAACTTATCAGATACAGTTAGAATCCTACGATGTACAAGCAGGAGATTTACTGTTTATTCCGCCGGCGGTGCTGCATTCCATTACCGCACCCGCTGGCGGTCATATGCTTACTGAGACCTATGTCTTCCATATGCATTTTCTTGGTATGCATGCTGCCGATGTCTGCGCAGTGCGTTATCTGACGCCGATTGCCTCACAGAAGTTGCTTCCTCCGGCCCATTTCGGTGTTAATCATCCGCTCCAAATCGAATTACGCGGAGTATTTTTAGATTTGAATAAAGTCTATGACGAGAAAAAAAACGGATATGAACTACTGTTAAAGGCGAATTTTCTAAAGCTGATTTCCCTGCTTTTACCATACTGTACCGAAAGTTCCTGTCAGCCGCAGCTTCACTCGGAGCACACCGCCAAGTTAAAGATTGTATTGGAGTTCATCGACCAGCACTATACCGAAGAACTGTCCATTGCACAGCTTGCCTCACTCTGCTATTTCAGCGAATATTATTTCATGCGTTTTTTCAAAAAATATGTGGGGATGTCCTGTCTGGATTATATAAAGAATTTGAGATTAGAAAAGGCTGCGGAACTTCTGGAGGAGGGGAATCTGTCCACATTGGAAGTCTCCCTGTCCGTCGGTTTCCACAACCTTTCTTATTTTCATCGTGAATTCAAGAAAAAATATGGCATGACACCAAAAAAATTTGTTACACACCGCGAATCGATATTAACTTAGAAATACAGTTCCTTGCTCGGATATACCGGCTCACAGGTCACGCGAAGTCCCAGCTTGCGAAGTGTATCCTCATCCACCGTCTGAAGCATCTGTGTGGAGTGGAACTCACAGTCGCGCAGCTGCTGCAGTGCACGCATCGCACGGGCTGTCAGCGTGTTTGTCGCTCCCGAAATGGAGAGTGCTGTCAATACATCATCCAAATTCAACAGTGTACTGTGGCTGTCCAAAAACTGTGTCTTTAACTCTACAATCGGTTTTAAGATAACCGGACTTAAGAGTGTCAAATCATCATCGATATTGGTCAGCGTTTTGATTGCATTTAAGACAACAGACGAAGGAGCTGTCATAAGTTCACTCGCCTTGCCAGTCACAATTCGCCCATCCGGCAGTTCAATCGCTGCTGCCGCACTTCCGGTTACCTCCGCTTTCTGCAATGCTGCGTTTACAACCTCACGCATGTCCGGTGTGATATTAAGCTGACGCATGATGAGCTTAATCTTCTCCACTGCCTCTGCCTCGCCTTTTCCCTGACGATGTGCACATTTGGCAGCAAAGAAACGGCGGATAATCTCCTGACAGCTCGCCTCGCTCACTGCCTCATCATCAAAAATCGCATAGCCTGCCATATTGACACCCATATCTGTCGGGCTCTTGTAATCAAATGTATTGCCGCTGATACTTGCAAGCGTGCTCTGTACGATTGGAAATGCTTCCACATCACGGTTGTAGTTGACCGTTGTCTCACCATATGCCTCCAGATGGAATGGGTCAATCATATTCACATCATTTAAGTCCGCAGTTGCAGCCTCGTAAGCAAGGTTGACCGGATGCTTAAGCGGCAGATTCCAGATAGGGAATGTCTCGAACTTTGCATAGCCCGCCTTGTTACCGCGCACTGTCTCATGATATACCTGAGACAGACAGGTTGCCAGCTTACCGCTTCCCGGTCCCGGTGCAGTCACCACTACAAGCGGTTTTGTCGTCTCAATATATGGATTAGAGCCAAAGCCCTCTTCACTGCAGATATAATCAATCTCTGTCGGATATCCCTTAATCGGCTTGTGTGCATAAGTTTTCACGCCACGCATCGTCAGCTTGGACATAAATGCATCCGCTGCCGGCTGTCCGGTATAGCGGGTAATTACCACACTGTTTACCTCGATACCCAGATGCGTAATGTTGTCAATCAGACGAAGTACATCCATATCGTAGGTAATACCTAAATCTGCGCGCATTTTCGTTTTCTCAATATCGCCTGCTGAAATAACAAAAATAATCTCCGCCTGCTCTTTTAATTCATGAAGCAGCTTAATCTTTGCATTTACATCAAAGCCCGGAAGTACCCTTGCCGCATGATAGTCATCAAACAGCTTGCCGCCGAATTCCAGATAAAGCTTGCCATTCGCCTGCTCAATTCGCTCCAGAATATGCTCTTTCTGCTTTTTCATGTAAAGTTCGTTGTCAAATCCAATCTTATCCATGTGCACACGCCTCTTTTCGTTTCAATGAAATTGTTTACCTTTTACAATTATATAAGATTAGCACGCCGCAAATGATTTTTCAAGATTCATATTATGGAAAATTTATCTTATTATAAACAATATTAAAATTCATATGAAATACAGTCCAAAGGGCATTTCTAACATCCAATTCCGGTTTAAGATCCGGTTCCGGAATACCGCCTTGCCCCTCTCATCCAGACCCGATAGCTCAGATACACAAAAATTATTCCATACACCGGCGTAAGATATGTAAGTACGGATGCCTCTTCTGATCGAATGACATACAGGCTCGGATAATATGCCATGAATCCGATTGGAATAATAAAAGTAAATATTATCTGAAATACCTTGTCAAAAATCTTAATCGGGTACCTTGCGTAGTCTTTAAACTTGAACATTAATATCATAAGCTGTGAAGTTCCACCTGACATCCAGAAGCTCGCTGCAGCTGCAAAGTTCATAATTGCAATCAAAAACAGTGACGCAGAAATGACACCCACCACACAGCCTGCGACATTCCGAAATGTCAATAATATTCCCAGCTTTTCCCATGAGTAAGCCACAGTAATCAATCCAAATATGAACTGCCCTACACCTTTGATATCAAATACTTCCGAGATATAATAAAAAAACAGATTTATCGGTCTGAAACAGTACTTGATAAAGTTTCCGGTGTACAAAGCCTCCATCAGATTCCAATTATTATCAAAAAAGCACTGTACAGGTGTCATTCCCAGCAAAGAAAATCCATACAGAAACAGTATTTCATAATAATTCCATCCCTTGATTTCCGGAAAATTCTGAAACAAAATCCAAAAGGAAATAAAGCCTGCCATATCCGTAAACAGAATACCAATCGTTGAAATCATAAAATCTGCCCGATAACTCATTTTACTTTTTATATCCTGCAACAATATCATTTTGTAGATATGGGCATAATATGCAAGTCCACGTTTTTCTTTTTTCATAATCAGCCTCCATTTACCGTTAATCCTCTGAGCGAAACCCGCCAGAATAATCTGCTGATTCCAAGCATGATTAGAAACCAGAACAACTGTATGCCAATGCTGGTCATATAATCTGTCATCTGCATGGTTTTGTCCGTCAAAATATGTAGCGGTGTGTGATAAATCGTCTGAAATGGCAATATCTCCACCACTTTACGAAATGTCTCCGGGAAAAATGCCACCGGAATCGTAGCTCCGGACAGCAATGACACCACCACTTCTTTCATGATATTCACTCCCCATATAGACTGCGTGTAAAAGCAGATGGTTCCCACCAAAAAATCTATACAATAATTCACACCAATCGCTATAAAAATGCTAATTAAAAAGAACAGTAAATTGATACCAAGTGCAATGCTTCCCTCTGTCACAAAGTATACAATCAAAAACGTCGGTATAAATGTGACAAAAAAGGATATGATGCACTTTCCTAATCTGGCAAAAAACAGATATGCCTGATACTCAATCGGTTTTGTCAGATATAATGCAATCTGTCCTGTCTGATAATCATCTCCTATCCAATACACCACAAAAGTATCCATAAAGTTAAACATGGATGCTGCCAGAACGAGATAAATCATCGTGTCATAGAAAGTCATCCCATTTACCGTATCCACCGGACTGGAATCAAAAATTGCCTTCCATAAAAAATAGATAATTATCATATATATCAGATTCCCCACAATCCGCAGAAAAGTACTCGCACGAAAAGACAAGCTTTCCATGATACTTCCACGCAAAACTGCTATGTACCTTTTGCTTATCATACAACCCCTCCCTCGTAAATTTTGCGGATAACACTTTCGGTTGATATCTCCTGAATACTCATATCTGCAATCTGTCTGTTCTCCTGAATACAGTTTACTGCCTCCATCATACGCACTTCATCTTCATTAATCAGAATCTGTATCCAGTTATATTCCACCAATACCGCAAGGGATTTAGAATCCGGAAATCGCAGTCTCAGCCATGTCTCCACTTCCTGCGCCTGCTTCTTTAGCACCTCATCACCAAAATCTTCTGCACATCGGTGAAACTGTATCCGAATCGTCCGATATGCCCCGAAAAATTTGCGCAAATGCTCAATATCGTTGTCATAAATCATCTTTCCTTTATCAATAATAACGATTCTCTTGCACAGTGCATCCACATCTCCCATATCGTGCGTTGTCAAAATGATAGTTGTTCCTTTTTCCCGATTCAGGCTACCTACCAACTCTCTGATTTTACTTTTCATGGATACATCCAGTCCAATCGTAGGTTCATCCATAAATACAACTCCCGGATTATGCAAAAATGCTGCCAGAATGTCACACAGCGTACGCTGTCCCAAAGACATCTGACGCACCGGTTTGTGATAGAGTTCACTCGCTCCCACCAATGCATCATAGTATTCTAAATTCTCTTTAAAATCCTTGTCACTGATTTGATAAATCTCTTTTAAAATGCGAAAAGATTCGATTGCCGGCAATGCCCACCAAAGCTGACTTCGCTGTCCAAACACTACACCGATATCCTGTGCATTTCTGGTACGATTTTCATATGGTATTCTGCCATTGACAAGAATTTCTCCGCTTGTCGGTTCTAACACTCCAGTCATCATTTTTATTGTTGTTGATTTTCCCGCGCCATTCGGTCCTAAATAGCCCACAATTTCTCCAGGCATAATATCCATTGTCACATTGTCAACTGCCTTTAGCATCTGATAATCTCTGGAAAAAAGGTCACGAATACTTCCTTTTATCCCTTCATGCCGTTTTAATATCTTGAACTCTTTATTAAGATTCGTCATTTTTATTATTTCTTCCATAAAAAAACCCCTTTCGCCAGAATCTACTACCCTAAAGTAAATTTTAGCAAAAGAGGTTTCTCTATCCTATGTGTCATATTTTATTTAGGTATACTTTTTTCTCCCCGGTTTCAGTTATCCTTTTCTTAGGATATCCAGCGTGTGCGCCCCCGCGCCAATCAAGTCCATCCGCTCACAGGTCGCCATCTGATACGCTACAAAGTGCTCAAATTCATCCTCGGACAACTGGTTCAAAAACGGACGCATATAGTTTGCCGGGCCATCCGGCGAAATGATTTTGATTCGCTCAAGCCCTGAATCTTTCAGCAATGCATCAATGTCTTCGATTCTCATATAATCGTAGAGATTTTCTTTCTGGGAAATCGTGTGGAAATCTTCTGTCAGACGCTGCTCCTGCACACACTCTGCGATATGCTTTTCCTTAAACGCATAGGTCAGCACCCCGTATTCATTCATGCAGTACGCCACCAAAATCACGCCGCCGGGCTTTGTTACCCGCCTTGCCTCTGCAAGCGCCTGCTTTTTGTCATTCTCTCCAAAGAGATGATACATCGGTCCAAATAATAGCGTCACATCAAAGGTATCATTCTCCAGCTTCCTTAAGTTCAGCGCATTGCCCTGCATCGCTTTTACCGAACTTCCTTTGGACTTTAACATTCCAAGATTGTACTTTACCAGTTCCACCGCAGTGACATCATATCCCTCATTCGCCAACGCTACCGAATATCTTCCGGTTCCTGCACCGACATCAAGAATCTTTACTTCTTCTCTCGGTCTGTCCGCCGGGATGTACTCATGAATATATTTCATGGACACGCGATACTCCACCTGCCCATGTCTGGAATTTAATCTCTTTTCCTCATTAAATTTGTTATAGTACTGTTCTAATTCATTCATTTGCTCACCATCTCTGCCATCTATTTTTTTCATTGCCCTGTCCGCAGAGATATGCACCCTGCAAAGCATTTTTGATTCCGCGCGCATAGCTGCGCATAGTTGCACGCAGTGCTTTTATGCAATAGGACGCAATTTCCTATTG
>CAZAGJ010000028.1:0-32382 GCA_964484605.1 uncultured Roseburia sp.
GATATTGGATAGAGAAGATGTGGACAGCATCCTCGAGCGCAGTGCCGAAATATTCGGTAACGATTGAGCAGGGAGACGGGATAGAATCCGTGTCCGGTGGAGGAGACTATACCTATGGAAGCAGTGTGTGTGCCGGAGCAGTTGTGAAGCCGGGGTATCATTGGATGGGATGGACAGGCAGTTACAATGTGTCAAATCAGGATTATAGTTTTACAATGCCGAACCATAATGTCACATTGCGGGCAAATGCAGAGGCGAACAGCTACACGATTGTATTCCACCCAAATGACGGAGCAGAGCAAACTCATATCAACGAGATAACAGTAAAATATGACGAGACAATCAGTTTGCCGGGTATCACAACGGATGCCGGAACAGATGCATATGTGAAGTATACGCTGGATGGCGTAAATATCACAGAACAGGTAGTATCGGGCGCGATTGTACTGGATGCGCAGGGCAGACTTGTGCAGGAAGAAGCAGAGGAAGCAGTTGCAGAACAGGTAGAGACAGCAGAGGAAGTAACCGCAGAACAGGCAGAGACAGGAGTTGCAGAACAGGCAGAAGTTGCAGAGATGGCAGAAGAAGCAGTTGCAGAACAGACAGAGACAGCAGAGGAAGAACCGCAGCCGGACAAGAAAGCATATGCTTCGGTATTTATGGGATGGTCTTTAGAAGCAGGAAAAACAGATTTTGAGCCACAGTGGGAGCCGGAAACTGAACTTAAGGTAAGTGATATTGTTGATGCTGCAGGCATGACGAATCAGAACGGTGCGGTGATTACCTTATATGCGGTCTGGGATGACTGCCCTTGGATTCAGGCAACGCATCTGTATTACACGCTCGAACAGGCACAGAGCGGCTTCATCACAGATACGGAGATACTAAGCCATATGACAGCTTATGACCGTGAAGATGGCAGTCCGATAGAAGCGGGATTCCATGAAGACGGTACGTCCTTTTCGATACCGGACTACGCGCCGACAGACTTTACGCAGTTTCAGCATGAAGGGAGCTGTACGGAGAATCTGACAGTTGTAGACAGTGCAGGAAGCGTGTATGCAAAGCAGATAACGGTGTACGTTGTTGACACAACTCCAGTGGCAGTAAAGCCGGAAGGAACGACACGTTTCATTAATGAGTATTATTATAACCAACCGTATGAATTAGGTGGTTTGGCGGATGATTCCATCTGGAAAACAGACCCGGAATATGTAGCGGCTATACAGGAGACATTTGATAATCTGCGCAATGATACACCGATAGAAACTTACTATTTTACACATGATGTGATCTTGCAGATGCAGGAATATGTAGATATACATGGAGTCGGCAATACGAAAGAACCAGATGCGCTGCAGAACTTTTATGATTTGTTTATGGCTCCGAACCGGGTGAATAACTGAATAGTGAGAAGCAGGGAAATGACAGCTATCTTGTAAGGCAGGGAGAAGTGTGTTAGACTGAAAAACAAGGACAATCGTGTTGCAGGGTGGCTTGACCTTCATTTTATTTTACATAGAATGGGGATGGTGCTAATGGACAGGAAACCATTTGATTTTAAAGACCTTATGGCTTTTGGTATGTTCATTCTTGCATTGCTGACATTCGTATTTACGTTTATCAGATAATGTTTTACGCATAGAAAAACCACCCCAAAACTTTGACCGGTAAAGGGTGGTAATTCTATGTTATCATTTTATTATTAGGTCAACCTACCTTGTAGGCGGTTGTCCCTTTTAATATAATATAGCATGGTGCAAGAGATTATTCAATAGATGAAAAGAAGTTATTTGTGCAACTCTTAGTTAGCAGATTTCCAGCGGCATTGCAGTCCTGCCTTGGAATTGATATAATGAGGCAGAGAAACTAAAGCGAGGCGGCTTACCCTTCTTTAAGGAGGAAATAAAAAACCCTCCAATCAAAAGAAAGGAGGGGTTGCAATGGTTACATATGCGGAATTGATCCAATTTTGTATCTTCATTGTTGCCCTAGTGGGTCTGATTTATCAGATTTGCCAGGACAAAAGAAAATAGCCGCCATTACTGAGAATAATGACGGCTAGCTTAAAAAGTTAACGTATAAAATCGGGTAAGCCGCTTCCGGTTTCCCTTTTTGATGAATTATAGCATGATTATGTAGATTTGTAAATATAGTAAAGACGGTATATAGAGGAGAGGTAAAGACGGTATATAGAGGAGAATGTTTTATGGCAGAAAGCAAATTTGCAAGATGTTTGAAAACTGAAATATTATCAGATTTTAGAAAAAATGAGAGAAAAGGCATATATGCCAAAGTACAGAAGATGATGGCATATAATTCAAATAAAATTGAAGGAAGTACACTTACGAGTGAACAGACAGCGTCTTTGTTTGATACAGGAACTATTTATGCAAGTGAAAATACAGTATATCGCTCAAAAGACATTGAAGAAATGTCCGGGCATTTTAGAATGTTTAATCATATGCTGAAGACGCTTGATTTGCCGCTGAGCGAGAATTTGATAAAAGAATACCATTTTCATTTGAAAACAGGTGTTTTTGAGGATATGGCAAACGGCTATCCTGTGGGGGAGTATAAGAATCGAGCGAATGTTGTATCTGATATTGAAACAAGCACTCCGGCAATGGTGGTAGAAAAAATGGAAGAATTGATATCTTCTTATAACCAGCTTCAAGAATATGATGTAAGTCATCTTATGAAATTTCATGCTGAATTTGAGCACATCCATCCATTCCAAGACGGAAATGGAAGAGTTGGAAGAATGATTCTTTTTCGTGAATGTTTAAAACATGATATAGTACCGATTATTATCAAGGATGAGTCAAAGGCAGAATATTATCATGCGCTGCATGAAGCGCAGGTAAATGGAAATTATGTTCTAATTAATGAATATGCAAAGAAGCAGCAGAAGATTTGTAGAGAAGAGTTAGCGACATTTGTGACGGAGGAGCAACTCGGAACGATAAAGTATGCAAGAGCGGAAATGTTGGAAGATATGCGCGGAATAGAGCCTTTGGATGGGAGATAAATATGAAATATAGCGATATAGTTAATCTTTGGCAGAAAAAAAACATCCGGACAGCAGATGATTTAAAGCAAAGTTTATCAAGCTACAAAATCATATTTGCCTATAATTCTGGAGTGATTGAAAATGAAGAGATTACTTACCACAATACACGAGAGATTTTCGAAAATGGAAAAGTGGTAAATTTTAGTGGTAATCTTAGAACACTGTATGAAATAGAAAATCAAAAGAAGTGTTTTGATTTTTTGGTAGATAAAATTATAGAACAGGAACCAATTACAGAAGCTTTGATTTTGAACATTCACAAAAAGCTGACGCGGGGAACCTATGATGAAGAACGATGGAATAAAGGAGAGCGCCCTGGTACGTTTAAGGTGAATGATTATTGTGTTGCTGATGAGCAAGGTGCACTTCCGGAAGAAGTACCCGGAGAAATAACAGAACTGTGCGAGGAATTATATGATATTCGGGATCGGGGCGATAATATCTTTAAAGCAGCAGCGTATTTGCATTGCAAGTTTGAGAATATACATCCTTTTGCTGATGGAAATGGAAGAGTTGGAAGAACGCTTATGAACCATTTCCTGATGCTCAACAATTATCCACCATTGGTGGTATATAATGATACAAAGGATAAGTATTATGCAGCGTTAGGTCATTACGATAAAACAGGTGACGTTTCTTTGTTTGTTCAGTATATGAAAGATTCTTTGGAACAAACATGGGAACGAAATCCTGTTCCAGTGAAGAAACTTAACAGTATGCTGGAGGATATGCGAGAAATTGAGCCTTTGGATGGGAGATAAATATGAGAATCGAAGACAAGTATAATTTGACAAAAAAACAATCGGAATATTTGGCTAAGAAATTTATTGCAGATACGATATATTGTGGAATTAAGATGGAAGGTTCAAAAATGACGTTTCCGGAAACGAAGACAATTTTAGATGGTGTCAATGTTCCAAATGCAACGTTAGATGATATTCAGGCAATATTAAATATGCGTGATGCATGGAAGTATGTATTAGGTACGTTGAATGAGCCGTTTACGATTGATTATGCTTGTAAGGTAAACTCCTTTGTGGCAAGAAATGAAAGCCTCGAATGGGGTGTTTTACGAACTGGAAGAGTAGGAATATCCGGAACAGACTATGTTCCACCTATACCAGAACGAGATATTATAGAACGGGATTTAAAGGAATTATTAGATGCTTCCATGTCTGCAACAGAAAAGGCATTAACTTATTTTGTATGGGGAGCGAAGAGCCAGTTGTTTTGGGATGGTAATAAAAGAACAAGTTTAATCTGCGCCAACAAATTACTTTTACAAGAAGGAAAAGGGTTGCTGAGTATCAAGGATGCAGATATAGCTGAGTTTAATAAACTTCTTACAAATTACTACGAAGAAGTAGACGGAAATAAGTGTAAACATCAGCTTATAGAGTTTTTGTATAGTAACAGTATGCGAGGCATTGAATTCGAAAATGATTTGACTCCAGAACGGAAACAATCGTTCCGGCAAAAAGAAATACTGGAAGATATGCAGCTTGAAGAACTGTGAGAAAATGAAAAAGGAAAAGGAAAAGCAACCGCTAAGCTTGGACCCCTAGTAGATTGCTTTCCCTTTAGACACGCATGACTTTAATCGTCAATGCATTTTTAGAATAGCATTGGAAAAATGCATTGTCAAGGTCATGGCGTTGTAATCGAACAAAATAAGGGAGAGAGAACGCAATGGAAAAGAAAGATAAGAAGTATGTACGATATAAAGAAGGGGCAGAAATGTACTCGATGGGAATAGTTTCATTTATGAATCTGGCTAAGGAAGCAAAGGCGGTTTATAAATATAGAAACATTGTATTGGTTAATACCAAAATTTTGGACGAGTATTTGGAATTATTTAAGGTAGAGTAGATGTAGTAGACAATGCGATTTTAACAACAATATCTGGACAATGTTATCAAAATGTAATAAACTAAATACGAATGCAGATATATGTTAAGTGGCTTCGCTAATTAACGAGGTAACTAATATATGGCAAAATCAAGCTATAAATCAAGAAAAGATTCAAAAGGAAGAGTCCTTCGCAAAGGAGAAATAGAGAGAAAAAAGTATAATAACTATGCATACCAATATTATGATGTGTATCATGTAAGAAGAACCATATATGCATCTGATTTGCCAGAACTCAGAGAAAAAGAGAAGAGGATAGAGGCAGACAATTTTGAAGGAATTGATACTTATACGGCAAAGAATATGAGTTTTAATCAGGCATTCTTGAACTATATGTCGTTAATGAAACCTACCTATAAGAATGAGCATACATATAATAACTATATATATAGATATAATCATTATGTGAAGGACAGTTTCGGTAAGCTGAAGGTAGGACAGATTAAGTATTCAGACATAAAAAGGTTTTATAATGAAATCTTATTCGAAAAAGGCTATTCGTTGAATACATTGGAGACGATTCATATTATTATAAATCCGGTATTTAGGCTTCTCGTTCGTGATGGTATTCTTAGATATAATCCGGCCGCGGATGTGATGAAAGAAATGAAAAAGGTCTGGAATGGGAATATAAAAAAGAGGCGAGCATTAACGGAGCAAGAACAGCGAGTGTTTCTTGAATTTACACGTAGCGATCCTGTCTATATGTATTGGCTGCCTGTTTATATCATATTATTGGGAACCGGATTAAGGATAGGCGAGTTAGTTGGACTTCGATGGGATGATGTAGATATGGAGAAACGCATCATATCCGTCAATCATCAAATGTTATATGTTAAAAATGAAGAAAAAGGTGTGTGTGAAAGAAGAATTACAACGCCTAAAACTCCAAACAGCATCAGGCAGATTCCAATGTTGGAAATTGTTTATCAAGCTTTTTTGCGACAGAAGGAGTATCAGGAACAGTTCTGGAAGTGTGATATAGAAATTGATGGATACAGGAACTTTATATTTACGAGTGTAAATAAAAATGTATGTCTGCCCAAAACAATCACTGAAAGAATAAGTATTATCTGTGACGCTTATCATGATAAAGAATTAAAGCGAGCGCAGGAAGAAAGCAGAGAACCATTTATTTTACCGCATTTTTCCTGTCATAGCCTCAGACATACATTCTGTACAAGATTATGTGAAAATGAAGTGAATATAAAAGTAATACAGGCGCTTATGGGGCATTCAGATATAAAAATAACACTAAATATATACGCGGAGGTGATGGAGAGCAAAACAGTAGAGACGATGATTGATTTAGAAGGTAAAATTAAAATTTTATAATGTGAAATGTTCTAGGTTAATCTAAAGCAAAATAACTACATCATTTATACTTCAATATATACGATGCATCAGGAATAATTCATAATTATAGCGCCGGATGTAGCAATATGTAATGAGTGGAAGTGTTGAAAAACTTGAAAAAAGTGTGGTATGTAGATGTGCATAGAGATATGTAATGGATAGCGAATTTAAGGACAAAATAAAGGAATCTCTCGATGATATCTAAGGAAGAGCGCCAGAAACCGGCGCTCTTTTTTGGCAATATTGCCTATTGAGTATTACCACTAAATGTAGTATCATGACGATGGTTGTGTTACTAAAGGTAGTGTTTGGAAATGCTTTAGGAGGGAATATCATGGATCAGCCGCTAATGTGGACGGATGACATGAATCTCACTTTTGAAGAGTGGTGCTATCGGGAGACAGATATTATTGAGCGTAAGAGACAGGCATTACGGAAAGAAAAGAGAGACATAGAGAGAGAACGTCGCAAATTAGAGAGAGAAAAACGGGAGTTTCTGAATGTTAAGGATTTTGAGGATAAGCGCATAGAGAATGAAAAGAAGCTTTTTGAGACAAAATGGCGGATTTTGGAAGAAGAGCTGAAAAAGGTTGCGGATGAGAAAGTGCAGGTGGAGAAGCAGCGCAACTTCTATCGCTATGTGACGGAGCATGAGGATAATACACAGAATAAGACATCAAATAAAGTCGTGCGCGGAGACATGTTTTTTGTGGGAGTTGCAGATAAGCAGTCACTGAAGAAGCGGTACAAGGATTTGATAAAAATATATCATCCGGACAATGCAGCCGGAGATATCGGTACGATTCAGGAGATTAACCGTGAGTACGACAGACTGCAGGAACGGTATCAATGATAAGACGGGAAGCTGATTCATGAGAGAATCAGCTTCCCGTTTGTGTTTCTATGATTCGGGATAGATTAAATGTGCATCATCAATTCCATAAAGCGTACGTGTTAAATACTGCTTGGCAAGGAAATTTGCCATGCCAAGGTTCATATCTAAGTAATTGCCACAGTCTCTGGCAGAAGCACCCGGTACATCACCCTTGAAATCACGGATAAACTCGAACATTTCTATCAGTAGCGGAACAATGTCGCGGGAACTGTAATCCCCGGCAAGAAGCAGATAGAATCCTGTGCGGCATCCCATTGGCCCAAAGTAGACGGTTTTGTCACCAAATACTTCATGATTGCGCAGAAATGTAGCTGCGAGGTGTTCGATTGTGTGCATCTCGGCTGTGTTCATAACCGGTTCATCATTTGGAGAGGTCATGCGCAAATCGAAAGTTGTGATGACTTCGGCACCGACATGGTCTTTTCGGGATACATAGACGCCCGGCTGCAATTTAATGTGGTCTATTGTAAAACTTGCAATTTTTTCCATAGAAAAGCCTCCTAAAAAGTTTTTGTCTATTGAAGACATTAAAACAGAAAGAAAAATTCGTCAAGAGCAAAATGGAGATAAGGGAAGCGCTTGACAGTAGGAAGCGGAAAAACGTATAGTATAGGTAGCTGTAATTATTTAGACAGACAAGAGGAAAGTTTTTGGGGGATGCTGGAATGCAGAGAAGATACAAAACAATTCTGGCGGCTATTATTGCTGCCTGCATGATATGCGGAGTATTTGGAGTAACACAAGTATCTGCGGGAGAGAAACGAATCGTACGCATTGGCTATATTGATTATGCAGGATTTATTACGGAGACGGAAGATGGCTCTTACACAGGATATGGTGTAGAGTATCTGAATAAGATTGCAAAATATACCGGCTGGGAATACGAGTATGTGCATGATACATGGGAGAATCATTTGCAGAGTCTAAAGACAGGTGATATTGATTTCATCTGCCATGCGCAGAAGACACCTGAGAGAGAAGAAGAGTATCTGTTTTCAAAGTATTCTATAGGGACGGAGTCGAGCGTACTTTATGTACGTGAGGATGATGACCGGTATTATTATAATGATTTTGAAGCGTTTGATGGCATGACTATTGCTATTTTAGAGAACAGTTTTCAGAATGCGGAATTTTCTGAATATGCAGAAAAGAAGGGGTTTGATTTTACTTTTGTATCCTATGAGACACAGGAGGATTGTTTTTTTGCACTGGATGCCGGAAGCGTAGATGCAGTGGCGATGGGAAGTCTGGCATTGAAGCCGGAATACAAAGTTGTCTGCCGTTTTGGTTCGGACCCATTCTACTTTATGACCGGAAAAGACAATGTTGATTTGTTGAATGAACTGGATGATACACTGGGGCAGATTACGGTAACAGGTTCTTCTTTTCAGGCAGATTTGTATCAGAAATATTATGGGGATGCTACGGCAGAGCAGGAAGTGACTTTGACGCGCGAGGAAGCGGAGTACATAAAGAATGCAGATGTGGTAAAGATTGCATTTATTCCATCCAGAAAACCTTTTTCGTATATGGATGAAGATGGTGAACTGACCGGAATTATCGTAGATATTATGCGTCTTGTGGAGGAAAGAAGCGGACTGACCTTTGAATACGTTATGATGCCGCAGGAAATGCGGACAACGGACTATCTGGAAGAGAACCCGGATGCTTTTGTAGCGGGAATTATGGTAGATAATCCGGCGTTTCAGAATGAACCGTATCTCTTGTCGGAGCAGATGTATTCAGATGATGTGTCTTTGGTGTGCCGGAATGGAAAGTCATATGAAATTGATGCGGAAAATCAGCGATACATGCTGGCAATTCCTTCAAGCTATATGGCGTTGGAAGACTATATCAAACGGAATTATCCACAGTTTGAGATCGTATCGTGTCAGGATACGAAAGAGTGTCTGAGGATGGTTCTTGAGGGAAAAGTAGATTTTGCGGCACAGAATGTCAATGTATTAGAACCGTACCTCGCAGATCCACACTATGAAGGATTGAATGTGATTCCAACATTTTTTATGCAGGAGAATATGGGTGTTGTTTCACTGAACTCTAAGGAACATGAGATTGTTACGAGCATTATAAATCGCTGCCTGGATTCGGTTACATCTAAGGAAATCGCACAGTTTTCTGTGGATCACATGGTTGCAAATGCGTATCGTCCGTCGTGGGAGGATATGGTTTATAAATTTCGGTATCCTTTTATTGCAATCGGATTTTTGATTCTTATCGTGCTTGCGCTGATGGAGAGTTTTATAATTCTGAGAAGGAGAAACTATCACCGATTGGAAGAAAAGAATCAACAGCTTGCGATGGCAGTAGCGCAGGCAAATCATGCGAATCAGGCAAAAAGCCAGTTCCTGGCAAGGATGAGCCATGAGATAAGGACACCTATGAATGCAATCGTAGGACTGACAGAACTGGCAAAGCACCGGAAGGAAGAACCTCAGCAGATAGGGGAATACCTTGACAAGATTGAGACATCCTCAAGAGTGCTTTTGGGAATCATCAATGATGTGTTGGACATGTCAGCAATTGAGAGTGACAAGATGAAGATTGCACAGGAGCCGTTTGTACTGCACGAGATACTGAATTCGATTTTTACCGTGTACAGTACACAGTGCAAGCAAAAAGGTATTGAGTTTGAGATGAACGTAGATACGATTCGGGATAATTACTTGATGGGAGATGGTCTGCGATTAAATCAGATATTGCTGAATCTGATTTCCAATGCATATAAATTCACGCCAAAAGGCGGCAAGATTACAGTAACTGTAACGGAGCTTTCAAAGCAGGCGAAAAAGGCATATTACAAGTTTACGATAGAAGACACCGGAGAAGGAATGACAGAGGAGATGCTGGGCAGATTGTTTGTGCCGTTTGAACAGGAGGGGGCAGATACAGCGCAGAAGCATGGCGGAAGCGGTCTGGGACTTTCTATTGCTAAGAATCTGGTGGAATTGATGGGAGGCTCGATTTCCTGCCAGTCAGAGAAGGGAAAAGGGACAACCTTTGCGGTATCGATTCCGTTTGTGCTGGATGTGAATGCAGTTACCAAATCCAAAATAACAGAAGAGACACAGCAGCATTTGTCACCGGAGGAGGAATATGACTTTGAAGGCAGAAGAGTTCTGCTTGCAGAAGATACGGAGATAAATGCTGAGATTGCAAAGGAACTGTTAGAACTTGTGAATATGAATGTGGATCATGCATGGAATGGCAGGGAAGCGGTGGAAATGTTTGCGGCTTCAGAACCGGGAACTTATGTGGCAATTCTGCTGGATGTGCAGATGCCGGTAATGAACGGTTATGAGGCGGTGACGGCAATCCGTGCTTTGGAACACCCGGATTCGGCAGAAATTCCAATTTACGCGATGACTGCAAATGCATTTTCAGAGGATATAAGTGCAGCGTTGAACGCAGGTATGAATGGGCACATTGCAAAACCGATTGACACAAAAATCTTATATGAGATATTGCAGAAATCGGTAGGGCATAGATGAGCAGACATGTGGGATTTTGAGGTAGAGTATGCAGGAGAATGTGTTAAAAGTACGAATGTTTGGAACATTTACAATGGAGTACCGGGGGAAGCTGATTTCGTTGGAGAGAAGTCATTGGACAAAAGCAAATCAATTATTACAGCGCTTGCTGTGCAGCCCGGATGGTATAGAGAGAGAACAGTTGTGGCATGATTTGTTTTTGCACGAGGATGTGGCAAATCCATCGGGCAGCTTGCGGACACTGTTATTTCGCTTGCGGAAAAGCCTGAAAGAACAGGGGGTTCCGGGAGAAGACTATGTCCATATCCGCAAACGTATGTATTATTTTGAACCGGACTGCCCGGTGGAATGTGATATTTACGAATTTGAACATGCGATAGAAGCGGCGGATAAAGAAACAAATGAAGAAGTACAGTATAGTCTTTTGAAGAAGGCGGAAGAATTGTATGCCGGGGAATTTCTGCAGGGACTTGGAACTGTGGACTGGGCAGTTGTTCTCAATGTAAAATACAAAAAAATGTACACAAACTGCGTCGGAAGATTGTGCGAGGTGTGCAGGAAGAATAAAGAATTTAAGAGCATGAAAGAGATTGCAGAAAAGGCATCTGCAATCTATCCGTTTGACGGCTGGCAGAGTTATCAGATGGAGGCACTGGTTGCATTGGGCTGTGAAAAAGAGGCGGTTGCTCTCTATGAAAATACAGAACAGATGCTGTTAGAAGAACTGGGAGTGGCACTTCCGCAGCGCATGATTGATATGATGGGAGAACTTGGCAAACAGGTGCGCAGCAAGACAAATTTGATGAGCGATGTCCTTGCAAGATTGAATGAGTCGGAAGAAGTGAATGGCGCATATGAATGTACCTATCTGAATTTTGTGGAATGTTATCATCTGGTAAGCCGTATGATTGGAAGAACAGGACAGAGTGCATGGCTGATTTTATGTACAGTGACAGATGGCAAGGGGTATGCGCTTGGCTCAGGCAGCCGGTTAGAACAGCTGCAGGAGGAATTGGCGGTGTCCATTCGCACCAGTCTGCGAAAGGGCGATATGTTTGTACGTTATAGTGATAACCAGTATCTGATTCTGCTGGTGGAATTAAAGCAGGAGGACTGCAAAAAGGTGGTAAGCCGCATCAGTGCAAATCTGACGAACAGCAGCCGGAAAAAGTATTATACATATCATATTGCACCGGTAACAAACACGAAGATAGACGATAGTCGTATCTTAACTTTTGAGAATACATGGAGTGAAGAGGATGAAGATTCCAGATAGAATGATGCATAAGAAAAACCTTGTATGCGTATGTATAGATGGGAAGATGGAACAGGATTTAAGCGGAAGAATTTATCATGCATATCGTGAGGATGAGCTCCCGTTTCATACGGTATTAGAAGTTTTAGAAGCGTTAGAGAATGTCTGTGAACTGACCCGTTATCCGCAATCGAATGTGTATATCAGGCAGTTCGTAAAAGCCAAGGGGACGGAAACCGAACCGGCAGAACGCAGGATTTCCAATGAACAGCTGTCAGAGTACAGAGGAAAGCTGGCAACATTTTTGGTTGCGGTTGGAAGTAGGGAAAATGCGAGCTGGCAAGGGGAGATTTTCTGGGTGGAAGCAGACAAGATACAGACTTTTCACAGCGAAATGGAATTGATTGCTTCTATATATTGTGTTAAATAACTTAAAAAGTAACGTTTTTGATAACGTTTGCCGTGTTATTTTGAATAAGAAGGTTAGCCTTCTTATTTTTTTTTAGTTTATTGAAATGAGGATGAGATATGCAGGAGTCCAGACAATCTACATTTATTGTTCACATCACACAGAATGAGAATGCGAGCTGGCAGGGACAGGTGACATGGGCTGATGAGAATGTTACAAAGAATTTCCGCAGCGCATTGGAATTAATCAAGATGATTGACGGAGTAGTGCGCACAGAGGAAGAAGGGTTTTTGTAAGACAGCAGAAGAAAACGTTACAAAACAATAAAAAACCAAAAATGTAACACTTTTTGTAACACTTTCAAAGTTATACTGTAACAAGAATGAAACAGAAAAAGCAGTTAGGAAAGTTTAGCAGGAGAGGAATAGTATGAAGAAAAAAGAATTTGTTCGTTTGTTGAATGATGCAAAAAAGTATGGTACAAAAGCAGCAGCAGTTGCTATTGCAGCAACACTTGCATTTTCGGCAGTACCGGTGGAGACATTGGCGAGTGAACCGGCACTTCCGGTTCAGTCTGTGGAGGGAGGACAGACTGTAGCAACAACTACTGCAACAACAATGGATACAGCACAGGATGCTGTTCAGGAGGCACAGGATGCTACTCAGGAAGCTCAGGATGTTGTAACAGATACCACGACAGAAGGATATTTAGAGGATACAGCAGAGGATTTAGAGGAAGCAGCTGAATCATTGGATGAAGCAGAAAAATTGCAGCAGGAAGTGGCAGATAATATGTCGACGGTAGAGGCTGCAAACGAAGCATTTGCTGCAGCAATGGAAGAAGCAAAGCAGGAAGCGGATGCGGCTCAGAATGCAGCGAATGAGGCAGAAGCTGCTAAAAATATTGCAGTCAGCACAGAGAGCGAGAGCGAAGCAAGAGAAGCTGCAGAGGAAGCGGGAACAAGTGCTGAGGAAGCACAGAATGCAGTAGATGCAGCACAGAAGAAGGTTGAGGATGCACAGGCAGAATATGATAAGGCATATGCTGCATATCAGGAGGCATTGCAGAAAGAGCAGGAAGCGCAGAATGAGCAGACGAATGCAGGAACTGAACTGGAAGAAGCGGCAGAGGATATAGACAATGCACAGGGAGCAGCAGAAGCGGCAAAGAGTGCAGCAGATGAAGCACTTGCTAATGTCAATAAAGAAGGAATGTCTTTGATTCTTGCACAGCACGATAAGGTTGCAGAAATTTATAATAGAGAGGGCAAGACTGAGAATTACTGGGCAGCAACCAGAACATTGAACAATATGATAGTTGAATACTATCTGCTTGCCGGCAATTCAGATGTAAATAAAGATTCTATCCGTTTTGGTGCAGAGTATGATAACACAGAGTTCAAAGTAATCACAGATTATGAGAAGGGTGAGAACGGCGCTTACAAAGTTGACGAGTTGGGAAACTACATCCCGGTATATACACAGATTACCTATACAGATAATACGAAGGATGATACGGGAGAAGTAAACTGGATTAAGGCAAATTCAGACAAGGATAACCGTACAGTCTGCGTATATGAAGAACAGATGCGCGATGAACAGAATAAACTTATGTATGATACGACTGGCAATCCGGTTATGAGAACAGTTGTCAAATATTATAACTATAAGTGGAATGATGACGGAACAATCTATATTGTTGAGAAAATGTGGAATTCTGAGGATGCAGAGGAGATTATCGCAGAAGTTCCGGCAGTGGATGCAGTTGACCCGACATATGGTTACGTGGACAGCAATAACAACGAGCTTACCCGCGATGAAAATGATGTGAAGCAGGTGGTTAAGACAACTGAGTCTGGCGAGGAAGTAGTGGGTGTTCCGGATGAAAATGATTTACGTGGAACGACAAGTACTTTGCCGGAAGATACGACTGTAACGAATGGCAATACAACGACAACTACGACATACATCAAGGGCGCAGAAAACACAACGTATGCATTTGGCGATACACAGGTACTTAATACAGAGGGAACCGGTGCAACGACAGTTTCTGATTATAATAATAAGAATAACGATGGCTCTAAAAAGGAGATGAAGAGCGAAGTATTAAATCTGTTAGGACGGTATGATGTTACAGCAGGATATACAATTAAGATTCATTATGAGACACTCTTCCAGGATAAAGATTATACGATTGATAACTATAATTCAGCAGCAGGTTTCTGGACAAGGATGGATGACTGGTTTGCAGAATTACTTGGTACAGCAGAGTACACGATTGAAGTAACCCATACAGAAGATACAGTGGAAGGAATTATCGGAACAACGGCGGCTGATTATACAGTGACGACCACAGAGGTGACTGCAGAAGACAAGGATGCGTCAGCTAAGGGCTATGGAAGCAGAGATGAGGCAAGGGCTGCTGCTGCGACAAAGCAGAATGCGATAATTGCAGATTATCAGAAGCAGTTAGGCGAGGGAAGCACGGTTGTTGAGAATAATGGTGTCTACACAATCACATCTAAGGATGGCAGTAAGAGCGTTGCTTTAGAGTTTGATACTGACACACACAGATATCTTAATAAAGGTGGTATAAAATATGAATATGAATTAGAATATTCTGTGACAACAACTACGACAACAACCACAACAGAGAATAAGACCATTGCAACACAGGCATATGGCGCAAAATATTATAATTATACACAGACAAGTGCCGGAACTCCGGCAGTACCGGGCAAGGATGCAGCTTACGGCACCAAGATTGTATGGTCAGAAGATTTGAATCAGAAGCTTGTAGATGAGAATTCTACTGAGTACCGGAATGCATTGGCAGCACAGCAGGCAAGAATACAGGAATATACGGATGCAGCAAATGCAGCAGCAGAGGCTCTGAACAAAGTAAACGAGGCACAGGAAAAAGTTGACGAAGCACAGGAAGCATATGACAACTTAAAGAGTGACAGCAATGCATCATGGCTGGCATTAAAGGCTTATGAATTCGTTTTGAATGCTGCAAAGGAAAAATTAGAGGCAGCAACACAGGAGGCAGAGGAACTTCAGTCAGTTGCTGATGCAGCAGAGCAGGCATATGAGGAAGCACTTGCATCCCTGAACAGATTTAATGTGACAAATGACAATGGCACTACAGCAGGCGGTGGCGCTGCGACAGGAACAGCTTCTGGCGCAGGTAGTACGGCTACGACAGGAACAACTTCTGACGCAGGAAGTACTGCTACAACAGGAACTGATTTTAACGCAGGTAATGCTGCTACAGACAATGCACAGGCAGCAGGAACTCCGGCAGCACAGACAGCAGCAGTTGGAAGAAATGCAGGTGCAAGAACAGCGCAGGCAACAACAGATGAAGCAAACCTGACAACGATTGAGGATGAAGAAGTACCGCTTGCAGCTGAGGAAGAAGAGGCAGACGCAGATGAAGCAGATGTGACAACGATTGAGGATGAAGAAGTACCGCTTGCAGCTGAGAAAGAAAATACACAGAGAACATTCTGGTGGTGGATTCTTTTAGTAATTGCCATTGTAACAGGTACATATTTTGTGGCAAAATACCGCAAGAACAAAAAGAATAAGGCACAGGCATAATAATTTAAACGAAATTACAAAAAAGGGAGGTTTTTCCTCCTTTTTTTGCTATAATAAAGACATCAGTAGAGAAATACAGGAGAATCAGGATGAAGGGCAGAAGAAAAAAGAGGTTGGTGCAGGTATTTGCACTTTCTATAAGCTGTATCATGACAGGTACCTGTGTTTCTTGTGCAGGAAAGGAGAACCCGGTTCCTCCGGATACACTGGGACGGGAGCAGGTGCAGGCGCAGGAGGCAGAGGAGATAAGCTATCGTGATAATACGCCGGTAGTGTTGGTTCCGTCTGCGGATGGAGAGGTAGTCTGCGGTACAGAGGAGGTCTGTGTCGATGCATCTAATTTATCGGAAGGCTATATCATGGTAAAGTACATGGGAGATGCGGATAAGGTGCGGATGCTGCTGGATACACCGGAGGGTAACACTTACAATTATCTCATACCGACAGATGGCTCCTATGCAGTGCTTCCGATGTCGGATGGTAATGGTACATACGGAATCGGAATTTATGAGAATATCGTGGATGATAAGTATGCGGAATTGTTTTCTGACGAGTTAGAAGTGACACTTACGGATGAGAACAAAGTTTTTTTGTATCCAAATAGCTATGTGGATTTTAATGTGGATAGTGAAGCGGTAAAAAAGGGAGCAGAACTTGTGGCTGATGCATCGACGGAACTTGAGGCAGTGGAGAAAGTATACCGTTATGTGACAGAAAATATTACTTATGACTATGACAAAGCAGAGAATGTACAGTCCGGCTATCTTCCGGTGGTAGATGAAACCTTGCAGACGGGGAAGGGTATCTGCTTTGACTATGCGTCACTTATGGCAGCGATGCTGCGCTCGCAGCGTATTCCTACGAGACTTGAAATAGGATATGCCGGGACGCTGTATCATGCATGGATTAGTGTTTATACAGAAGAAGAAGGCTGGATTGATAACTTGATTGTTTTTGATGGGGAAAACTGGGTACTGATGGATCCAACGCTGGTATCTTATGCAAAAGAGCAGACCATTAAGGATCATATGGAAAATGCAGCAACCTATTATGATATGAAGTATAAGTATTGAGCATAGAGGAGAATGACATGAGCAAAGAAAAAGTGCAGGATAAACAGAAGTGGAAAAAGCTTTCGGCTGAGGAACTGTATGCGTTCTCGGATGAGATGAGCATGATGATAGAGAGTGGAGTATCATCGCTGGAGGCGGTTACGTTGATGCTGGAAGAGTCCGAAACTTCTGAGGAAAAAGAGATTTTGGGTGCTATGAGAGATACGATTTATGATACTGGCTCGCTTACATCGGCAATGCAGGAGACAGGGGTGTTTCCGACACATTATACATATATGCTGCGGATGGGAGAACAGACGGGTAAGATGGATGAAGTCCTTCACGCATTGGCAAATCACTATAACAGAGAGGATGAGATTTTAAAGGCAGTGAAAAGTGCAATCAGCTATCCGCTGCTGATGGTTTGTATGATGCTTGTGATAATTGTAGTGCTTGTCACACAGATTATGCCGATATTTGAACGCGTCTATGCACAGCTTGGAAGCAGCATGAACGGAATATCGGGAGCAGTGCTCGGAATGGGCAAGTTCCTTGGACAGTATGCGGTAGTTTTCTTTTTTGTTGTGGCTTTGATTGTGGCATTTATTATTTATCTGTCCAAAAGCGAGGCGGGAAGGCTTAAACTGGTTAAAATATGCAGCAGAAACCGTTCATTTAGAAATATATATGATAAGATAGAAATCAGCAGATTTGCAAGTGGAATGGCGATGACAATAAGCAGTGGTATGGATATTGCACAGGCGGTAGAACTGGCGGGCGGACTTGTTAAGTCGGAACTGCTTCAAAAGAAATTAGATGTGTGTAAGCAGGAACTTGAGAATACGATAGATATTGGAGAGGCGTTTGCAAAGTCCGGTATTTTTACCGGTTTGTATGGAAGGATGGCAATTCTGGCGGCAAAAACCGGCAATTTAGAACAGGTAATGGAGAAGGTGGCAGATACTTACCAGAAGGAGGCAGATGAGGATATTTACAGTCTGATTGCGGTTGTGGAGCCAACTTTGGTAATTGTATTATCTGTGGTAGTAGGCATGATTCTGCTGTCAGTAATGCTGCCGCTGTTAAGTATTATGGTAGGCATGAACTAAATGGTTGGGAGGCGTAGGGTGAGAAGATTCTGTATGAAACAACAGGGAATTTCCGGCTCTGCAAGCAGAGGCATATTGCTGTCTGTGCTTATATTTCTGGCAGTATTGTATAGTTTTGTTTATGCCATTGGAGAGACAACACAGCAGACGGTGCAGGAGCAAAAGCAGAATTTGGAAACAGCGGTAGAGCAGAGCCTGCTGCAGTGTTATGTGATAGAAGGACGCTATCCGGAGAGTTTTGTTTATTTGCAGGAGCGTTATGGTGTTTCTTATGATGAGGAGCAGTTCCGTGTAGATTATCGTGTTTACGGTACAAATATGCGCCCTGAGATTGATGTGGTGGTATTGGAGGAGCAGGATTGAACAGAAAAATAAAGCAACAGCATAGTATTGATATACTATTTCTATTGGTAATCTTTTTGTTATTTGCATTTTCGGGAGCGACACTTTTGGTGCTGGCAACACATTTTTATCAATCAACAGTTGCAAGAAGCGAAGAAAACAGCAGTGCACGTGTGGCGGCGGCATATGTCAGGGAGGTGCTGCATCAGAACGATTCGTCCGAAGCGTGCAATATTTCTGAGTTTGATGGCACATCATGTCTTAGAATACCGCAGGAAGAGGACTATGTGTTATATTTGTATTATTATGACGGTGAATTAAAAGAACTGTATACAAAAGAAGATGCGGTGGTATCAGCGGGGAATGGACAGAAAATTTTAGAATTGCAGAGCTTTTCCATTGAAGAGATTGCAACGGGTGTATTTGAGATGGAGTGCGAGGATTCGTTGGGAAATTTTGAACGGGTCATTGTCAGCCATAAGAGCAGCGAGAGGAGTGCAGAGTATGAGAATGCAGGAGAATAGGAGTTCTAAGCTGTTCCTTATGGAGTTAATCATTGCGATTTTTTTCTTTTCGATAATTTCGGCAGTCAGTGTGCAGCTTTTTTCGGAGGCATATACGAGGAGCGTGCGCTCGAAAGAACTGGTGCAGTCTGTGAATCTGGCATCTAATGTGGCTGAGTATTACAGGGTATGGGATTGGCAGGAAGCAAGCTGGCAGGAAGTATTCCCGGAAGGTGTATGGCAGGGGAATGACTGGCAGATTGCGTATGATGAAGCGTGGAAGCCGACAGAGGAAGAAGCGAGATATCTGCTTTGTATGGAACTTGTTGAGCAGGATGGGATGAAAGAAGCGCAGATTGTTGTATCAGAGGAAGAGACAGGGCGCATTATTTATGAACTCACGGTGAAGCGTGGAGTGTAGAAAGAGGCATTTATGAAGAAGAAAGGACGGATGACGGTCACTAATATCGGGACATCATCGATGTTTGTAATACTGTTTGGCATGTGTTTTACGGTATTAGCAGCACTTGCAATTGTGGTGGCGAATCATGATTACCAGATGAATGAAGCACTTGCTGAACATACAACAGCATATTATAACGCATGCAATCTGGCTGAAGAACGACTGCTTGACAAAGAGGAACTGTATCAGGCTGTGGATGCGGATGGATATGCTGCATTTTCGATTCCGGTCTGGGAAGGACAGGAGTTGGCGGTGGAGATACGCTTTGCCGGAAGTGCTGATGATTATGCAATAACAAAGTGGCAGGTAGTTAATACAGACGATTGGAATGGCGATGCGGCGCTTCCTGTGTTGCAGGAACCGTAAATTTTAGATGAAATGGAGTGGCAGTATGAATATAAAAGAATTGTTGGAGTGTGCAGTAGAGAAGGGCGCATCGGATATGTTTGTTGTGGCGGGACTTCCGGTGTCCTACCGCATAAATGATAGCATTGAGAGGATGAATGATACGAAGATGTTGCCGGCGGAGACGGCGGAGCTTGTGAAGCAGATATATGAATTGGCAGATAACCGGGATATGGCGCGCTTTGCCAAGCGTGGAGATGACGATTTTTCATTTGCTATTCCCGGATTGTCAAGGTTTCGTGTCAATGCATATAAACAGCGTGGAACGGTGGCAGTTGTCGTACGAATTATCACGTTCCAGCTGCCAAATTATCGTGAACTTATGATACCGGACAGTGTGATAGAACTCAGTGATGCATCCAAAGGACTTGTGCTTGTAACAGGACCGGCAGGAAGCGGAAAGTCTACCACTTTGTCCTGTATTGTAGATGAAATCAACAGCAAATACAATAAACATATCATTACACTCGAAGACCCGTTGGAATATCTGCATAGTCATAAGAAGAGCATTATCAGCCAGAGAGAGATAAATGTAGATACGGAAGGGTATGTACCGGCACTTCGTGCGGCATTACGCCAGAGTCCGGATGTTATTCTACTGGGGGAGATGCGTGATTCTGAGACGATTCAGGTTGCGATGACGGCGGCAGAGACGGGGCATCTGGTATTGTCTACTTTGCATACGATTGGTGCAGCAAATACCATTGACCGTATTATTGATGCGTTTCCGGCAGAGCAGCAGCGCCAGATAGCGATTCAGCTTTCCATGGTAATTAAGGCGGTGGTTTCACAACAACTGGTGCCGGACATAAATGGAAAGATGATACCGGCTTTTGAAATTATGACGGTAACGCCGGCAATTCGAAACATGATACGGGATAATAAGGTGCCTCAGATAGAGGGAATTGTCTATTCCGCGGATACCGCAGATATGGTATCCATGGATAACAGCCTGTTCCGCCTGGTGAAAGATGGTGCAATCACCAAGGAAACAGCGCTGGCATATGCAGTGAATGCAGAAATGCTTTCGAGAAAGCTGGGAATGAAATAATATTAATAATTGCTTAGAACAAGGCGGCGCTTGAACGGCGCTTCGAGCTGGTCAATCGTGCGTCTTGCCTGGCAATAGCGGTTGCGGTTCGTGCTGATGACATATATCTGGCTCGCACCGCGATATTTTTCTCTTAAGAAAAAAGGAATCTTAATCCAGTTCCGCGTAAATGGAATCTGGTTCTCTATTAAAAGCTGTGCGGCCTGATTGCTGATACGCTCATTGGTTGTCCGGCACAACTCGACGTCTTTATCAATTTTCCTCGTGTTACCTAAAGTCATGGCTGCCATGTAAAAACCTCCTAATCTAAATCTAACTGATATGAATATGAACCTGCTTGCCGAGACTGTCGGCAACTTTTACCAAAAAGTCGAGGCTCGGATTATACTTGCCACTCTCAAAACGGGAGATGTTGGACTTCTTTGTGCCGACACGTTCTGCCAACACTTCCTGAGTCACATCCTGCGCCTTTCTGGCATTTTTTAATTGTTCAACTACTTCGTAGCGTGGTTTAAGCCGCTTGTTATTGTCGCTCATGATTTCCTCAATTCGATGTCCATTGAAATTGTTCTCAATAAAATGCTCTATTAAAAAGTTATCATATATGATAACTTTTGTCAATGAAAAGCTGAGCCTGAAGGAGAAAAAGAGAGTGTATGTAAGAAATAAATTTTTGCAAAATTTTTGTTGCAATATGAAAAAGGTTGTGATAAGATAAATAATGCTTGAGCGGACAGAGAACTGTGCGCAGAAGCTATGCCGGCGTGTCGGAATGGCAGACGAGGCAGACTCAAAATCTGTTGTGGGCAACCACGTATGGGTTCAAGTCCCATTGCCGGCATTAAAAACCCCTGATTTTTCAGGGGTTTTTTGATTTATTCAGAAAAAGGTAATCAAAAAGGTAATCAAAAGTAAATATACAGGAAAGGAGTTTCCTGTGCAGATGCTATTAGGTAAATCGAACTTGGTTCGGTTTATTTTTTTGCACAAAAATTACATTCTTATTAACATTTCAATAGATAATCAGTAAATCTTATCAATTTCTTTAAAATATTACTTTAAACACACACATTTTTTACATATTAAAAAATTTTCGTACACTATTTATATAGAAGGAGGAGATGTTTTAGTTTAACACATCTAATTCTGGTGTAAATATTCTTTGAATGAGGTAAGATAGTTATTCCTTATTTAGAGATACCTAAGGAGTAGAAGGATAAAAGAGATAATAGAAAAATTATTGTTTGGTGTATTGTTTCAAATAATTACTATGACTGCGATTGTTAAATTCTCACAATGCTATAAACCTCGCATTTTACTGAATCAAGATACATGGTGGATATGTATTTTGATATCATTTTTGCCGATGATATTTTTCTGGATAGAAAACCATACAAAACCATCAGAAGAGACCGCAATAACAGGAAAACATAAGGCAATGTACCCAGACGCACCAAAGCAGCTTTTAAGAAAACAACCAGAAGGCATTCTATTTGGTAAAGATAAGAAAACCGGAAAATACATTTGTAAGAGCATTGAAGAGGATTTTCATATTCTGATTATAGGTGGAAGCGGTTCCGGAAAATCATCTTGTTTGGCAATACCGGCTATTCTGCTTAATCATGAAATCTGTAAGTTTGTGATTGATATTAAGGGAGAGCTTAGTGCAAAAGCTACTAAGCGAGGAGATGCGAATGTATTAATATTTAATCCATCTGACCGAAATACGTGGGGGTATAATCCATTTTATTTGCTGGATGAAGAAAGTAGTATGCAAAGTATACTGGAAACAATGCAATCAATAGCAACATCGTTGATTGACTTAAATGCCAGTGTGAAAGACCCATTTTGGAAGATGTCAGCGAGAGGCTTATTAGTTGGGTTGCTAATTTACTACTATAAACAAGGGATACATGATTTTGTTTCTTGCATTGATGCAATTCTTAGCAAGCCCGTAAAAGAGGCTGTGCAAGAAGTAATGGATAATACGAAGACAGATTCTGTGGAGTACAAATATTTGGTACAGTATCAATCTATGGAGGAAGCCACACTTGGGGGAATTGTCGCTGAATTAGCCAACCATGTATCAATATTTGTTACTGACCAAGATATCAGATATGCTTTTAAAGACAACGGTTGTAAAATTAATCCTTATATGTTGGAAGAGGGATACAGTATTTTTCTCTCTATTAGGGAGGAAAAACTTAGTGCTTACTATGACCTATTACAGCTAGTCATAAATCAAACGCTTTCACAGCTTGAGAAAAGACCGGAAGATTCTGAGCCGGTTATTGTGATACTTGATGAATTGCCTCGTCTTGTCTCAGTTGGAAAAATTGACAAGCTTCTTGATAGCTTGCATACACTACGGTCAAGGAAAGTTCATCTTATTTTGATTTCGCAATCAACAGAAGCTTTAATGAGTGCTTACACAGAGAGTGAAGTAATTGATATCATGTCTAATTGTTCTTGCAAAATTATTCTGGATGCTAGTAGTGAACGTACAGCCAAGACAGTATGTGGTTGGTGTGGAAAATACAAGGCAAAAAAGCAATCGTGGAATGGGAATGGAAAAATTACCGTTTCGTATGAAGAAAAAGATATTGTAGAACCATCAGACCTTATGACGTTACAAAATTCAGGTGAAGCAATACTTATTTCCCAATGGGGGTACAATCGTATATTGAAATGTCCGTACTACAAAGAAAAGATGCTTTGTGCTAAGGCAGAAGAAATCAAGAAGTATAACGAAGCGGTAAAGCTTTAGTTATAAATAACCTACACAAGATGTAGAAATTTAAAGGAGACTTGTTATGATTAGAGAACTTTTATTGAAAAATGGAAGAGTAGTTGTTCCTGAAAATGTAGTGGTAATTGAGGAATCAATTACTCAAGATGCTGACTATGCAGGCATTGTTAGTGAGAAAAATGGATTAGTACCTACTTACCTGTTTCTTTCTGAGAAACCAATGTCAGAATATAGTGATGAAGATGAGGAAAGGATTTATCGCATGATAGATAAAATTAATCCTCAGATAAAAAAGATTCGTCAAGAGGAAGTGGATGCGGTCTTTGATGCTTCAGGCAGACTTTGCAACGGACAAGAATGGGTTCTATCTGCACGTGTTTTGATTTATCCAGTGCCAGAGTGTCTAAATGAAGACAAGTTATATCATGGGATTGGAATTATTCGTGGAGGGTAGAGTATGGATTAAATGTGCTTAGGTGATGTCAGTTTGACATCACCTATCTTTTAATGGCAGATTTTTTCAAAATAGAAAGGCAGAACTTATGGAAAAAGAATTGACAGAATTACAGAAGAAGCATCAAGAAGAGATAAAAGAAAAGCGAGATGCGCTTAAACAGCGCAAGGCAAGGACGCACAGGCTAATTGTAAAAGGCGCAATCGCAGAAACTGTGATTCCGAATGCAGCAAGTATGACAGATGAACAGTTTCAACAAGAACTTTATCGGCTTGTGAGAAAGTGATGCTGTTGCGACAGCTATCCGCAGGATTCCCTCGGAAGAGTCCGTCGGAAGACCTTGCGGAGCAGCTCTCGGCAGAGCGCACGCACCTATTTTTGAATAGGTGAGTAAGTGCGCCTTATCTTTAGATAAGGAATTCCAAAGGAGGAGTTTACTATGGCTATCTATCACTTGAGTGTAAAGATTATTAGCAGGAATAAAGGACGTTCAGTAGTAGCTGCAGCTGCTTATAGAGCAGGGGAAAAGCTTATAAATGAATATGATGGAGTGCTGCATGATTATACAAGAAAGAATTGGGTTGAGTATTCAGAAATTATTTTGCCGGATAATGCACCGAAGGAATATGTAGATAGAAATAAGTTGTGGAATGCTGTTGAACTTGGGGAGAAAAGTAAGGACGCAAGATTAGCACGAGAGTTTGAGATTGCATTACCAAAAGAACTATCAAAGGAAGAACAGATAGAATTGTTACATCAATTTGTAAATGAAAAGCTTGTTTCAAAAGGAGTAGTAGTTGATGTTGCAATTCATAATCCCCCGATAATGAATGACCGGCATCAACCCATTGATGCGAAAGGAAATGTAACAAAGGATTTATTGAAGATGCAATTTATTAATCCACACGCGCATATTTTAACAACACTCAGGACAATTGATGAGAACGGAAAATGGGAATATAAGTCAGAAAAAGAATATGTCTGTAAAAGAGGTAATGAAGAAAAAGGATTCACGGCAAATGAATTATTTGATGCAAAAGAAAAAGGATGGGAAAAACAATTTTGCTATGTCGATGGAAAGAAAAAAGTGTGGCTATCTTCAGAAGAAGGGAAAGCACTGGGACTTAAAAGAACGAATAATAATCCTAAAACTACGCGGTATGGCAGACTGAATCCAAAACTTGAGTATTTGAATTCAAAGGATAGAGTGTTTGAGTGGCGTGAATACTGGAATCGTATAGTTAATCATCGATTCAAGGAACTGTGCTTAGAAATACGAATTGACCATAGGTCATATAAAACTCGCGGATTAGATGAAATTCCTACTATACATATGGGTAAATCAGCTACCAATATGGAGAAGCGAGCTGAAAGAGAATTGCGTGAAGGTAAGGATAAGACGTATATAATCCATTCAGATATATTTACTATAAATAAACAGATTAAAGAGCATAACAAATTCGTTCGCGAGATAAAGGAAAAACTTGATGCTATGGTAACAAAAGCGAAAGATGCGCTTGAAACAGTAGCATGTAAGCTTGAGACGATACGTGCCAATATCATAGGGAACCAATACGAAGAATTTGTTTTAACTCATCAATATACTCAGATGTCAACGAAAATAGGATTAGAAGCCTCTAGAATGGAAAAATATGAGTCAGAGCTATCACGGATAGAAATTGCCAATAAAAATTCTGCTGAAGCTATTAGACGCTTACAAAGGGAGCTGCAAGCTTTGTCTATACACCAGTTTGCAAAAAAAGCTGATTTACGCAAACAGATTCAGCGTGAGCAGGAAAAAATAGAAGACCGTCGAGAATACCAAAGCAATATTCCGAGGATGTGTGGTTTTGTTTCTGATGACGACTACGAGATTGAGAAAAAGGCATATACAAGGAGCTACGATGATTACAGAAAATTAGGCGAGAGTATCGATGCGGTAAAGCAGAACATACAAAATTCACTTGTGGAGTATAGACGAGTGTTGGATAAAATTGAATCGGAAAATATACAGAAAGTTGATGAAAAAAGAGCATCATATCGAAGAGAAACAGAAGCTACAGTAAAGACAAGAATGCAAAAGACATATAAAAGTGAATTTAGTGAAAAGTTGTATGAGAAGACTAGAAATAAAGTGGATAACATACTTGAAAAAGACAGTGTTCATAGGGAACATCAAACCATAAGGATGAAAACGAATGGAAAAAATAGACAACGTATCGTGTGAAAGACAAGAAAAATATGTGTAGTTTTAATGAAAATGAAAAATATGAGTGTTTTTGGAAGAAAATAGAAGCAATTACAAAATTTATACACACTATTTAGGTGTCCTTAAAAAGAGGATATCAAATTTTATTTTGGAGGTAGTGTGTATGAAAAACAAATCCATTCAGTATGTAAATGATTTGCAAGATATCACTAATAGTTACAATTCTATATCGGCAGACACAGAGAAAAAGTTTAGTGCCAGAGAAGAAAAAGTATACGATTTTTATGAGAGCGTTGAGAATCCGACAAAATCTCAAATGCAAACAGATTATAAAGTAGAGAAAATAGGTAAAAGAACAAGACCGAAAGATGGTTCTGTCTTATCTTTGCCGGATAGGCAAGCAACTATCACAGCAAAAGAATATACAATGGCGATATCGTTCTGTAAGGAGGGCAGAGCATATTTGGAACTATTTGATGAGAAAAATATTGATAAACTTTTGCTTCAGGATGGGTTGCTGTATTTGAAAGATAATATGATATCTTTAGCAGAAGATGAAATACAGAGTTTTGTATCAAAAAAATTCCTTAATACTATTGACCTAAATATGCTGAGAGCTTTTTATTCGGTAATACTAAAAGAATATGAAAAAGTCGAGTATCAAAAAATCAATTCTAATATCGTGATATATGTACCGGAACTGTTAAATTCGCTTGGCAAGAAAGGAAACCGAAGCCAAGAGCAAATAAATAAGCTTATTAATGATATAAATCAGTATAAGAATGTCGTGGGTGTCGTAAATAAATATAACGATAGCTGTAAACGTCGTTATAAGATATTGAACTTTCAATATTATGACCAAGAAAACAATACGATAGCGTTCAATGCGCCTTATCTTGAATACATAATAAGAGAGATTCATGAAAATGCAATTTGCAGAGATAAGACTGGAAAAAAAATACAAAAAAAGAATGGAAAACTGCGGGTGGCTCCAACACATTCATTTCTTATAAAAAATGAGATTGCAAAAGAGCGTAATCATATGGCAGTAGAAAATGTAAACATCATTGTTACACTTATTGAACAGGCGGGAGGAACTGGAGCACATATAAGTGCACAGACTATTGTAAACAGAAATGCATTCTTAAAGCAGAGATTGGACGAATGCGAATATAAAAACAGACAACAGATACTTAATCGTACTTTTAAAAAAACATGGGAAATTCTTCGTACAATGACAGATATTGAAAATGTTTATGAAGGAATTACCTTGCCTGAACCAGATAGTCCTAACGCGATACCAAAAGAAAAGATGCTTAAAACAACAGTGTGGGAATTTAATCATAATGGAAAAAAGAAAACTTGATAAAAGGATTTTGTAAGTAAATTATGTTATAAACTGAAGCAGAAATGCTATGAAATGAAGTAAAAAATGCCATGAACTGATGAAAAAATGCCACGAGGTGAAGTATGATTTTTAGTCGAGCGAGTCCCAAAATCCAATAAAATCAAGGCGCGCGAGAAATTTCGTGATTTCCGTAGCTCTCTAATACTATAGTATTTTAATACTATAGTATTAGGTATATGGCGGTTTGCTAACGCACCGCCATATACCAAAAATATTACAAATAAAATAATACGGAAATGAAAAAGAAAAAGAAAAGTAAGAAAAAACATAAATTTTGTGAATACAAGGAGAAAAATTATGTCAGATATATATAATAAACAATTAAAGATGAAATCGTATAATATGAAAGAATATCTTCGTGATGGAATACAAGAAGATATGAAAGAATTTGCTGCAAATGCAAAAACACAAACCGGATATGCTAATATTGATGCAATATCGGGCTTGTATCCCGGAATGTATGTTGTTGGAGCAATTAGTTCCTTGGGAAAGACTACGTTTGTGCATCAAATGTGTGACCAGCTTGCAGAATCGGGAAAGCATATAATTTATTTTAGTTTAGAACAAAGTGCCTTGGAACTTGTATCAAAAAGTTTGGCTCGTATTATAGGTAAAAAAGATAACTATAAAGCAATGACTTCTTTGCAAATCCGTATGAATGCAACTGATGAGAGAGTAAAGGATGCAATATCAGTTTATAATGATTATGCAGGTAAGGTTACGATTGTAGAGGGAAGATTTGATACTACGATAGTTGAAATTGAAGAATATGTAGTTGATTATATACAAACGAATAAGATAAAACCGATTGTTGTTATTGATTATCTTCAGATTATTAAATCTGACAATGTACGTTTGGCAACAAAGGATACTGTAGAGATGAATCTTACGAAGTTAAAACAACTTCAAAGAGACAATAATTTGATAATGATTGTTATTTCATCTATGAATAGGCAAAATTATCTTACACAGGTAGATTATGAAAGCTTTAAGGAAAGCGGAATAATTGAGTATTCAGCTGATGTTGTTTGGGGGTTGCAATTAGAAGTTTTACATGATGAGATTTTTAATAAACAGGCGAAGCTTAATGAAAAGAGACAAAAAATTAAAGATGCAAAAGCTGAGACTCCGAGGAAAATAGAACTTTGTTGTTTGAAAAATAGGTTTGGTAAAAGCAGTTATAGCTGCTCGTTTAAGTATTATCCGCAGTATGACTACTTTGTCCCGGATATAAGAAATGATATTGAGCTATGGTAGAAAAAGTAACCTTTCATACTATCGGGTATGTATTGCTTTATGAAATTTGCAAAATATGGAGGAAAAAAATTGAAAAATTTTACAGCAGAACAAGCCAGACAGGCTAGAATTACAAATTTATATGATTATTTATTAACGTATCATCCTGATGATTTTCAAAAAGAGGGAGACAGCATTCGTCCATTGAATAATCATAGTTTATCAATAAGAAGAGATTATTCTGGATATATGGATTTTGCTACCGGAGAAAAAGGAAACAGTATCGATTTTTTGCAGAAATATATGGGATACAGTGTAGTAGATGCAGTATTGGCACTGTGTGAAGAGAAGGAATCTTTGCTTGAAGGAGAGTATCGTGGCAGCGTACAAATTGATGTAGAAGAACTTGGGAATGCTATGCCTCTATTCCCAAAACCAAATAGCGGAGCATATAGCAATCTTTTTGCATATCTAATAAGCAGAGGAATATCAGTAGAGACAATTCAGACATTGGTTGATTTCCAATTAATCTATCAGGATTGTAATAATAATATTATTTTTGTGAATGACGAAAAAGACTGGGGAGAGCGTAGAGGTACAAATAGCTATGCAGATGCAAGATGCATTCATCGTAGAGATTGCGCTAATTTTAATGCGGGAGAGCATCAGTGGTGTACTTATATGAAAAGGTGTGAGCGTTATAAAAAAGATGCGTATAGAGGCATGATTGCTAATTCCAGAAGAGATGGATATTGGGGCTTCCAGAATAGAACGGGTAGACCGGAAAAAGTCTATGTTTGTGAAGCATCTATTGACGCGATAAGCCTTTATGAACTTCATCAGATGGATGGAATAAATGAAAATGCGCTTTATGTTTCTATTGGCGGAGCAGCGAAACAATCGACGATTGACAAATTAAAACAAGACAATCGTGTAATTATCGCAGTTGATAATGATGAGGCTGGAGCTGAATGCAGAAATAGAAATACTGACGTTGAGTATATTATTCCAAAACGAAAAGATTGGAATGAGGATTTAATAGGCAGAAGAAATTAATATTTTGCCTTTTTTCTTTACATTTCCGTTGAAAAATTTTTGAAAAAAAATAAAATACTTTGAGTTTTTGGAACATAAAATAAAATTTCCTTACACTATTAATATAGGAACATATAAATATATATTCACATTCATATGAGGAGGAATAGTATATGGAAATTTTTAAGACAGGAATTATTATGAAAGAAAAATGTGTTATTGGTAAGGGCGTAAATGAAAAATATCAAGAACTTATAGAGAATAATGGTGTTGATGCATATGCAAATGATTTTGTTAAAGTGAAGTTAGTGCCATATGCAGATGAGTGGTGGGAAAATCCTTGCTATTGGGAGTTGTATGTTGAGCAGAGAAATGTACCAATTTGGTATGAAAAAAATGTAGATAAATATAATAAGATGTTTATTGACAAGGTAATTGGTTGGTGGATGCTGCATGTATATGTAGATAAAGAGTATGAAGATGTATTAAAGGATGGATTTTATTTGTTAAAGAACAGTAAAGTGGGTTGTTTACTAGGGAAGACAAATATAATACTTGATAATAGCAAAGTTTGTATAGCGTGTGATAAGGGTGTGATTGAAAATATGTATAATGGTAGTTTTGTAGAACAGTTGGGAGGAAATTGTGAGATATGGAATATGGATGATACTTCGACTGCTTATGATATATCTGGTCGCGAAGTCAAAAGCGGAGGTAAGGCTTTTAGCTTTTAAGTGAATTTAACAATGTCATTTGGTGTGCAGTCTAAGATTACACACAGCTTTTCAACTGTATTAAGGGTTAAGTTTTTGGATTTTTTGATAGAATCAAGTGTTTTGCGGTCTATACCGGATTTGATAAGCTGATATTGGCTTATATTCTTTGCTTTCATAGTTTCCCAAAGCGGAGAGTAGTCTAACACATTCAGTACCTGCCTTTTCTGAATATATTAAAATTATAGGTGTTAGAACGTAATTTAGATATTGTGGAGAAAATCACAATATGGTAAAATATAAAAAGACGATACAATTTAGGAAAGCCAAGTATTATAATAAAGTGAATGATATTACTAGAAGATGCAGAGGCTTGTTTGGCAGTATCAACTATGACAGAAGAAGATATATTGACAGACCAATTTGATAAGGAAAAAGAAAGATATAAAGGAGAAAAAACATATGAAAAAGAAAGTATTAACAGCATTATTAACAGTGACTTTAGCAACATCCTTAGTAGCTTGTAAATCTACTACCAAAACAACAGATACTACTATCCCTGAAACAGAAGTAATCGAAGCTATAGTAGAAACAGAAACTACGGAATTAGCAACTGAAATGGTAGAAGAAACAGAAGCTACTGAAGAACTTGAAACAGAACCCACAGAAGTAGTGGAAGAAGTTGAAACAGAAGAAACCGCTACGTATACATTTACAGATATGTCCGCTATTAAGTATGCTAAGTCATCCGTAAATGTGAGAGACTTACCAAATACAGAGGGTAATAGAGTAGATGGCTTATCTACCAATCAGCAGGTAACTGTAACTGGACAGTGTAATGAAACAGGTTGGTATCGCATTGAATTAAATGGTACAGTCGCTTATGTGAGTGACAGCTATTTAGTAGACCAGAAAGTAGCTGTAAACACAAATAGCGGAAATAATAATACTGGAAATAATAATACTGCATCTGCAAATGGAAATAATAATACCGCAGATAATAGTAATGCTAATAGCGGAACAACTGCGACAACACAACCTGCGAATAATGCAACATCTACGAATACGGATAATTCCGGTTGGACTGATACCCCATCAAGTACTCCGACGGTGGATAATACAGTAAATACGCCGAGTGTAGATAATAGCGCTAGTACAGGAACTACTGATGGCGGCTATTCAAGTATTGATGCGAGCGGTTGGACAATAGAGGATTTAAACGCGGCTACTGGAGGAGGTACTTCCGGTTTATCACAGGGCGGCTCAGCAGGAACAGGAGTAGGTGGAGATTGGGGAGGCTTTGTTGATTAAGAAAAAGAGTTATTGTAACATAAAAGAATATGAATATTGAATCTGATAGGAGTAGTTATAAAAGCTACTCCTATTATAATGGGTAAATTTAAAAAATACACATACACTATTATAATAGATACATGACAGCTAGACATTTACAAAATAGATAGGGAGTGGTATAATTGCGGAGAATGAAAGGTATTTCTAATAATCAAAAATAAGTTAAAAGTATTGCAATTCAGAAGGTGAGTCGCCTTTTGGCAACGAAATATAGCACATAGGGAAAAAAATTATGGGTGAAAAAAACTCTGATGTAGTTAAAATAGAGGCATATCATGGAACCGCTGAG
>CAZAGJ010000029.1:0-31737 GCA_964484605.1 uncultured Roseburia sp.
GAAGAGCAAACTGGAAAATGACTGCTCCTGCATTAGTAAAATGCAGCAAATGTGGAGAGTTAATGATGCCTCATAGAGTATGCAAAAACTGTGGCTCTTACAACAAAAAAGAAATTATTGCTCAGGACTAATTAAGACCTGATAGTGGGAGTGCTGGTGCACTCCCACTTTTTTTGCAATAGGAAATTGCGTCCTATTGCAAAAAGCACTGCGTGCACAGATGTGCGTCTTGTGGAAAGGAGAGCTATATGGGAATTTTTGATGTGAACAATAAACTTTTTCAAGGGCTGAACAAGATTATTGACAGTGTGGTATTAAATGCATTATGGCTTTTATGCTGTATACCTGCAATTATAACAACTGTGATTGCCTGGCAGAGTGGTGTACTGCTCTTTTGGCTCATCTGCTGGCTGACCTTTGCGCTTGTGGGTCCGGCAACTACAGCTTTATATTATGCGGTAAATAAAGTGATTCGTCACAGCAGAAGCTATGTTTGGAAAGAGTACTGGTATGCGTTCCGCAGCAATTTTAAGCAGGCGGCGATTGCAGCACTGATTCTTGCCGGACTTGGGCTTTTTATGGCGCTTGACAGTTATATTATGTATCAGTTCGCGCAAGCCGGTGAGGTAAATGGGGCTTTTTACATAATGTTTCTGGTATTTATGCTTGTGATTATTACGTTGTCTGTTTATACGTTTGCATATATCGCACGTTTTGAGAATACGCTTAAGATTGTGCTAAAGAATGCGTCATTGATTGCGATAGCAAGTCTGCCATGGACAATTGTGCTCATGGTACTTATGGTGGCAGCAGTGCTTGTATTGTGGATGTCGCCGACGCTTTTTATAGTTGTTCCGGTAGTGTATACGCTGATTGCAAATGTTATTTTGGAGAAGATTTTTAAAAAATATATGTCAGAGGAAGATATTGCGGCAGAGCAGGAGCGAAATCAGGAGTTTTATAACTAGAAAACTGTTTTTTTGCGTATTGACTTATAGAATGACTTATAATATATTTTGTTATAGACGCGGGGGGGAACCCTAGCGGCATAGAATGGAGATTGGAATATGCAGCAGAGTAATGAGGCCAATGTGACAAGAGTTGTTTTGGATGCAATGGGTGGAGACTTAGCACCGGCAGAGCCTGTAAAGGGAGCTGTAGATGCAGTTCAAAACAGAGACGATATTCAAGTGATTCTGGTTGGACAGGAGGATGTTGTCAGACAGGAGTTGGCGAAGTACACATATCCGGAGGACAGGATTCAGGTTGTACATGCCGAAGAAGTGATTGAGACAGCAGAACCGCCGGTAAATGCGATTCGCAAGAAAAAGCAGTCATCCATAGTTGTGGGCATGAATATGGTTAAGCAGAAGGAAGCCGATGCGTTTGTTTCTGCGGGAAGTTCGGGAGCGATTCTTGTAGGCGGACAGGTTATTGTCGGAAGAATCAAGGGAATCGAAAGACCGCCATTAGCACCACTTATTCCAACCGAGAAAGGAGTTTCTCTGTTGATTGACTGTGGAGCCAACGTAGACGCGCGAGCATCACATCTGGTACAGTTTGCTAAAATCGGTTCTATTTATATGGAAAACGTTATGGGTATAAAGAATCCGAAAGTTGCAATTGTTAATATCGGAGCAGAGGAAGAAAAAGGCAACGCGCTGGTGAAAGAGACATTTCCACTTTTAAAAGAATGCAAAGATATCAACTTTGTGGGAAGCATTGAAGCAAGAGAAATCCCGCATGGAGAAGCCGATGTCATCGTGTGTGAAGCGTTTGTCGGTAATGTTATTCTGAAACTGTATGAGGGGCTTGCCGGTACATTGATTGGAGCAGTCAAGAAAGGTATGATGAGCACCTTAAAGAGCAAGATTGGTGCAGTACTTGCACTTCCTGCACTTAAGACGACATTGAAGGCTTTTGATGCAAGCAGATATGGCGGAGCACCGCTTTTGGGATTGAATGGTCTTGTGGTAAAGACGCACGGAAGTGCCAAAGCAACTGAGATTACCAACTCCATATATCAATGTGTAACGTTTAAAGAACAAGACATTAACGGAAAAATCAGAAAAAATATTATAAGTTCATCAGAACAGGAAGGAATGTAAGTATGGAATTTGAAAAGCTGAAGAAAATCATTGCAGAAGTATTGAATGTTGACGAAGAGGAAATCAAGATGGAGACAACGTTTGTTGATGATCTTGGAGCAGACTCACTGGATGTTTTTCAGATTATCATGGGCATCGAGGAGGAGTTCGATATTGAGATTGCTAATGAAGATGCAGAACATATTGTAACTGTGGCAGATGCAGTGGAAGAGATTAAGAACGCAGTGAATGCATAAGAAGCAAATTGGATGATGTGGCTAAGTAAAGAATCAGTCAAGCTGATTCTTTATTTAGTCATAGAGTTATATATGTGAGAGTTTTTCTTGCTTTATACGGAAGTTGTAGAGTAAGAAAAGACCTCGCGGAATAGGGAGGATAAGATGTCAGGATTGACAGAGTTACAGGAAATCATTGGCTATCAGTTTAATCAGGAAGGACTGCTTAGACAGGCTGTGACGCACAGCTCCTTTGCAAACGAGAAGCATATGAAGAAGCTGTCGGACAATGAACGCCTGGAGTTTTTGGGCGATGCAGTGTTAGAAGTGGTATCGAGTGAGTTCCTATATAAAAAGTATCCGAAGATGCCGGAGGGAGATTTGACGAAACTTCGTGCGAGCCTAGTGTGTGAACCGACACTTGCAATGTGTACCAGAGAGATAAACTTAGGAAAATATCTGTATCTTGGCAAGGGTGAGAATCAGACCGGAGGAAGAGAGCGTAAGTCGATTCTGTCCGATGCGTTAGAGGCAGTGATTGGCGCTATTTATTTAGATGGCGGGTTTGAATCGGCACGAGATTTTATACAACGTTTTATATTGACAGATATTGAACATAAGAAACTATTTCATGACAGTAAGACTATTTTGCAGGAGGTTGTGCAGGGAACCTATAAGGAGCCATTGCGGTATGTTCTTCTTGCAGAGGAGGGACCGGATCATGACAAGAGTTTCCGTGTGGCTGCACAGATTGGAGAACGCTGTATCAGCGAAGGAATCGGACATACCAAGAAAGCAGCAGAGCAGGAAGCTGCATATCAGGCATTATTGATATTAAAGCCACAGTTGTAGGCATGAAGAGAGGTATATATGTATCTTAAAAGTATCGAAGTTCAGGGATTTAAGTCATTTGCGAATAAAATCGTATTTGATTTCCATAATGGAATCACAGGTATCGTTGGACCGAACGGTAGTGGTAAGAGTAACGTGTCGGATGCCGTGCGCTGGGTATTGGGAGAACAGAGCGCGAAGCAGCTGCGTGGAGCAAGCATGCAGGATGTTATTTTCGCAGGTACGGAAAACCGCAAACCATTAAGTTATGCTTACGTGGCGATTACGATGGACAATTCAGATCATCAGCTTGCGATTGATTTCGAGGAAGTGACAGTTGCGAGACGCGTGTATCGATCAGGAGAGAGCGAGTATTTGATTAACGGCAATCCATGCCGCTTGAAGGATGTCACAGAGTTATTTTATGATACCGGTATCGGTAAAGAGGGTTATTCCATTATCGGACAGGGACAGATTGAACGTATCTTAAGTGGAAAACCGGAGGAACGCCGAGAACTTTTTGACGAGGCTGCGGGTATTGTAAAGTATAAAAAACGCAAGGCTACGGCTCAGAAAAAGCTTGAAAATGAGCGTGAAAATCTGGTACGTGTCAATGATATTCTTGCAGAGCTGGAACGTCAGGTGGGACCGTTGGAGCGTCAGGCGGAGAAGGCGCGTATTTATCTTAAGAAAAAAGAAGAATTAAAGACATATGATGTGAATATGTTCCTTTTAGAGGTAGAGCGCATTGAAGAGCAGTTGAAGGATGTGCAGGGTAAGTTTACGATTGCAGATCAGGAACTGAAGGATGCGAATGAAGCGTATGAGAAGGCAAAGTCTGATTATGAGAAGATGGAGCAGGATATGGCGGACATGGATGAGAAGATTACAGGCATCCGTGAAAATATCAGCAACTCTACTGTGATGAAGGGCAAGTTAGAAGGTCAGATTAATGTCTTAAACGAGCAGATTCATACAGCGGAGATGACAGACGAACATTTGCAGAGCCGTTTGGATTCCATTGACCGGGAGAAAGAGGAACGCGTAAAATCCAAGGCTTCTTACGACAAGGAAAAAGAAGAACTGGATGTACAGCTTACGGAGATAGAGGCTAAAAAATCAGATGCGATGATGCGTCTGCATACGCTGCAGGAGGAGATTGCCCGCTGTACAGAAGGAATTGAGAAGGGCAAAAATGAGATTATCGAGCTTTTGAATAAGAAAGCTTCTGTGAAAGCGAGACAACAGCGTTTTGACACGATGCTTGAGCAGGTCAATATCCGCAAAGCACAGTTGACACAGCGTCTGCTTGCAAGAAAGACGGAAGAAGCGGATTTGGAATCTGTACTTGCGGGTTATCAGAAGGAATTGGACGCTGTGAATTCGTCTATTCAGGAGAAAAAGAGCGAAGCAGCTCAGATGGAAGAGAAGGAACGTGAATGGAAGCGAAAGTCCTTTGAAACCAACCAACAGTTAGAACAGGCGGTTGCCCAATATCATAAAGAACAGTCTCGTTTAGAGTCTCTTAAAAATATTGCAGAGCGCTATGATGGCTATGGTAACAGTATCCGTCGTGTCATGGAGCAGAAAGCAGAAAATAAAGGGCTGCTTGGCGTTGTTTCTGATTTGATTCAGGTAGATAAAAAGTATGAGATTGCCATTGAGACAGCTCTTGGTGGAAATATTCAGAATATTGTAACTGAGGATGAAGAGACGGCAAAGCGTATGATTGCATATTTGAAGCAGAATCGCTATGGCCGTGCGACATTCCTGCCACTTACGAGCGTTGACGGCAAAGGCAATTTTAAGAATACGGATGCCTTGCAGGAAAAGGGAGTTATTGGTCTTGCGAATACGCTGGTTAAGACAGCTGCGAAGTACGAAGGAGTGACTGCATACCTCTTAGGCAGAGTGCTCGTTACGGAGAATATCGACTGTGCAGTTGCATTGGCACGCAAGTATCACTATTCCCTTCATATAGTAACCTTAGAAGGCGAATATTTGAGTCCGGGCGGTTCCATGACGGGTGGTGCGTTTAAGAACAGCAGTAATCTGCTGGCGAGAAAGCGCGAGATTGAGGAACTTGAGAAGACGGTTGCCGATTTGGAACACCAGATAAAAGACCATAGAAACCGTCTCGAAGATATCAAGACTGCCCGTACACTTCTTGCGGAGGATATAGAAAAGAACAAGGCAGAGCTGCAGGAGCAGTACATCTTACAGAATACAGCCAAGATGAATGTAGAGCGTGCGAACGAGCAGAAGAATGAGAGCGAGAACGTTTTTGCGGGATTGCAGCTTGAAAATCATGAGATTGAGAATCAATTGCGTGAAATTGCTGATAATAAGGAGCGCATTGCGGAGGAAATCGAGGCAGCAAAAGTAAGAGAACAGCAGATTGAAGAAGAAAATACGAAGTTCCAGCAGATTTTGGATGAAAATGCAGGAAAGGAAGCGGATGCGCAGAAGGCAGTTTCGGATGTTCAGTTAGAGGAAGCGGGAATTCGCCAGAAGGTGGAATTCGTTCTTGTGAACTTAGAGCGTCTTGGCAATGAGATAAAGCGCTATGAGGATGAGAGAGAAGGATTCCTGCGCGATGCCGAAGAAGCGAAGAAAGACGCGGAGAAAAAGCGTCATGACATTGAAGAGATTAAGAAAACTATTCTGGCATCGGATGATACATACGCGAGTCTGGAAAAAGAATTAAAAGAAAACCTAGAACGCAGGGAAGAAATGTCTGCTTCATATAAGGGATTTTTCCAGAAACGTGAGGAAATCGGTGAGAGAATCACTGCATTAGATAAAGAAATTTTCCGCTTGAACAGTCAGCGTGAGAAGTTAGAGGAAGCACATGAATATCAGAATAATTACATGTGGGAAGAGTATGAATTGACATTGCACGCTGCATTAGAACTTCGCAATGAGGAGTATACAGACCTTGCTGCAATAAAGCGAATGATTGCAGATATCAAGGATGATATTCGCAAGCTTGGTGATGTCAATGTCAATGCGATTGAGGACTACAAGGAAGTATCTGAGCGTTATGAATTCCTGAAGGGACAGCATGACGATCTCGTGGAAGCCGAGAAGACATTGATGGACATTATTGAAGAGTTGGATACCGGAATGCGGAAGCAGTTTATGGAGAAGTTCGCTGAGATTCAGCGTGAGTTTGATAAGGTGTTTAAGGAACTTTTCGGAGGTGGAAAAGGAACACTGGAACTTGTGGAGGATGAGGATATCTTGGAGTGCGGCATTCGTATTATTGCACAGCCGCCGGGAAAGAAACTTCAGAATATGATGCAGATGTCCGGTGGAGAAAAGTCGTTGACTGCGATATCTCTTTTATTTGCCATTCAGAACTTAAAACCGTCTCCGTTCTGTCTTTTAGATGAGATTGAGGCGGCGCTGGATGATTCTAATGTTGGACGTTTTGCAAAGTATCTGCATAAGCTTACCAAGAATACACAGTTTATTGTGATTACGCATAGGCGAGGAACCATGGCGGCGGCAGACCGCTTGTATGGTATCACGATGCAGGAAAAGGGTGTATCTACTCTGGTATCAGTCAATTTGATTGAAGATGACCTTGATAAATAATGCTGAGCGTTCTGTCATGAGCACAGTGGTAATGGAGGGAGAATTTTAATGGGTGAAGAAAAAAAGGGATTCTGGAGCCGTCTGGTCGCTGGGCTTGGAAAGACGAGAGATAATATCGTGTCCGGTATAGACTCCATATTTAGCGGATTTTCCAGCATTGATGATGATTTCTATGAAGAGATAGAAGAGATTCTTATCATGGGAGACATCGGTGTAAATGCGACAGAATCTATTATTGAGAGTTTGAAACAGAAAGTTAAAGAAAATCATATCAAAGACCCGGCAGAATGCAAGGAATTATTGATTAATAGTATTAAAGAGCAGATGGATGTCGGAGAGACAGCATATCGTTTTGAACAGGAAAAGTCAGTGGTTTTGGTTATCGGTGTCAACGGAGTTGGAAAGACAACATCTGTCGGCAAGCTTGCGGGCAAGTTAAAAGATCAGGGTAAACGTGTTGTTCTTGCAGCGGCGGACACGTTCCGTGCAGCAGCAGGGAATCAGCTTTTAGAGTGGGCGAATCGTGCTGGTGTAGAGATGATTGGAGGCCAGGATGGTGCAGATCCGGCAGCTGTTGTCTATGATGCGGTGGCGGCAGCAAAGGCGAGAAATGCCGATGTGCTTCTTTGCGATACGGCAGGAAGACTTCACAATAAGAAGAATTTGATGGAAGAGTTAAAGAAAATCAATCGGATTCTGGAAAAAGAATACCCGGATGCATATCGTGAAACATTGGTTGTGCTGGATGCGACAACCGGACAGAATGCGCTGAATCAGGCACGTGAGTTCTCGGAGGTTGCTGACATCACAGGTATCATTTTGACGAAGATGGATGGTACAGCGAAAGGTGGTATTGCTGTGGCAATTCATTCGGAACTGGGGATTCCGGTAAAGTACATTGGTGTGGGTGAGACAGTGGAAGATTTGCAGAAGTTTGATGCGAATGAGTTTGTAGATGCACTCTTCGATATGTGAACAAGCATGGTTCACACATGTGGATAGAGACAACAGAAGTTAAGGAGGACGGAAAAGTGTTGACATTGGATAAGTTTGAAGAAGCTAGTGAGAAAGTCAAAGAAGTAACCCTTGAGACAAAGCTGGTGTACAGTGACTACTTAAGTGAACAGACGGGCAACAAAGTATATTTAAAGCCTGAAAATATGCAGTTTACCGGTGCATATAAGGTGCGCGGCTCTTATTACAAGATTAGTACACTGACAGAAGAAGAACGGGCGAAGGGATTGATTACTGCCTCTGCAGGAAATCACGCACAGGGAGTCGCATATGCGGCAAAATGCTATGGTGCAAAGGCGGTTATTGTAATGCCAACGACAACACCGCTCATTAAAGTAAATCGTACAAAGAGTTATGGAGCAGAAGTAGTGCTTTATGGAGATGTCTATGATGAGGCGTGTCAGAAAGCATATGAACTTGCAGAAAAAGAAGGGTATACGTTCATTCATCCGTTTGATGATTTGGCAGTCGCAACCGGTCAGGGAACGATTGCAATGGAGATTTTTAAAGAACTTCCACTTGTCGAATATATTTTAGTGCCGATTGGCGGCGGCGGACTGGCAGCCGGGGTGTCAACATTGGCTAAGCTTTTGAATCCGAAGATTAAAGTTATCGGTGTGGAACCGGCAGGGGCGAATTGTATGCAGGCATCCTTTGCGGCAGGAAAAGTGACAACACTTCCGGCTGTAAATACGATTGCTGATGGAACTGCGGTAAAAACACCGGGAAGCAAGATTTTCCCGTATATACAGAAGAATTTGGACGATATCATCACAGTTGATGATGATGAATTGGTAGTAGCATTCCTTGATATGGTGGAGAATCATAAGATGGTGGTGGAAAATTCAGGACTTTTGACTGTGGCAGCACTTAAACATCTCGATATCAAGGATAAACGTGTAGTTTCCATTCTGAGTGGTGGCAACATGGATGTAATCACGATGTCTTCTGTGGTGCAGCAGGGACTTATTTTCCGGGATAGAATTTTTACAGTATCGGTATTGCTTCCGGATAAGCCGGGCGAACTGTCTAAGGTTTCGGCTGCAATTGCAAATGAGCAAGGAAATGTTATCAAGCTAGAACACAACCAGTTTGTTTCTACCAATCGAAATGCAGCAGTGGAACTTCGCATTACACTGGAAAGCTTTGGAACAGATCATAAGAAGCAGATTATTAAAGCATTAGAGAAGAAAGGCTACAAACCGAAGCTGGTGCGTACAAGCTTATAGGAGGAGCGTATGTATTTGTTGCCTCTTATCATTTCAATAGGTGTATTTCTGGTTTCTACCGTTGGATATTTTATGACGGAAGGAAAGGCAGAAGTGCTATATGGAGTATGCTCAATTGCAGGCGCAGCCTGTGCGGTAGTGCAGCTTGCATTGATATTTTAAAAACAGTTTTTTTGCGGGTGTCAAGAAAAAATACTTGACACCTTTTTTCTTTTATGATAATCTATCATAGGTGATGAGTGATGGAAGAGAAGATTGAACAGGCTTATCTCTATGATTTCTATGGAGAACTGCTGAATGAACATCAGAGAAAGATATATGAGGATTTCGTATTTAACGATTTGTCATTAGGAGAAATCGCAGACGAAGAAGGAATCAGCAGACAGGGCGTACACGATGTGGTTAAGCGTTGTACACGCACTCTGGAGGGATATGAGGAGAAGCTTCATTTGATAGAGAAGTTTTTATCTGCGAAACAGAAGGTGGAGGAGATTCATAAGCTTGCGAGAGTATTTCATGAGAGTCACGAGGATGCAATTATGGAGGAAATCGAACTGATTTCCAATCAGATATTAGAGGAGTTATAGATGGCATTTGACAGCTTATCTGAAAAACTTCAAACCGTATTTAAAAATCTGCGCAGTAAGGGAAGACTGACTGAAGATGATGTCAAGTCTGCCCTTAGAGAAGTAAAACTGGCACTTTTGGAAGCCGATGTTAATTTCAAGGTGGTAAAGCAGTTTGTCAAGGATGTCCAGGAACGCGCAGTGGGTCAGGATGTTATGAATGGTCTGAATCCGGGGCAGATGGTCATTAAGATTGTAAACGAAGAAATGGTTCGTTTGATGGGCTCGGAGACCACAGAGATTGCGCTGCAACCTGGAAAAGCACTTACTGTTATCATGATGACAGGTCTCCAAGGTGCAGGTAAGACGACGACTACTGCGAAGCTTGCAGGAAAGTTCAAGCTTAAGGGAAAGAAAGTACTTTTGGCAGCATGCGATGTCTACCGTCCGGCGGCGATTGAACAGTTGCAGATTAATGGTGAGAAGCAGGGCGTAGATGTTTTCTCCATGGGAGATAAGAACAGCCCGGTTAATATTGCAAAGGCAGCAATAGAGCATGCTGTAAAGAATGATTACAATATCGTAATTATCGATACTGCCGGACGTCTTCATGTAGATGAGGATATGATGGCAGAACTGATTCAGATAAAGGAAAGTGTATCGGTGCATCAGACCATCCTTGTCGTGGATTCCATGACAGGTCAGGATGCGGTAAATGTAGCACAGACATTTGATGAGCGCATTGGCATTGATGGTGTTATACTGACAAAGCTTGATGGCGATACCAGAGGTGGTGCGGCACTTTCGATCCGGGCAGTTACCGGAAAGCCAATTCTTTATGCGGGAATGGGTGAGAAGCTTTCTGATTTGGAGCAGTTTTATCCGGATCGCATGGCATCGAGAATTTTGGGAATGGGCGATGTACTTACGCTTATTGAAAAAGCCCAGCAGGATATCGATGAGGAGCAGGCAAAGCGAATCGAACAAAAGATGCGCAAGAATGAATTTGACTTTGAGATGTATTTAGAATCCATGAGTCAGATGAAAAAGATGGGTGGAATCTCCAGTCTCCTTGGCATGATGCCGGGGATGGGGTTAAGCAATGGTAAGATGCCTGAGATAGACGAAGCGGCGGCAGAGAAGAATCTTGCCCGCACAGAGGCAATTATTTATTCCATGACACCACAGGAGAGACAGAATCCATCCTTGCTCAATCCAAGCAGAAAGCGCAGGATTGCGCAGGGCGCAGGAGTTGATATAGCAGAAGTCAATCGTCTGGTAAAGCAGTTTGAGCAGATGAAGAAAATGATGAAGCAGATGCCTGGAATGATGAAGAAGGGCAGACGCGGTGGTATGTTTAAAGGATTTCCGTTTTAGATGAACCGCGAGAAAAGTTAAGAATTGCGAAAAGCGCATTCTAATATATGTTTAGCAAATCCAAGGAGGTGAAAGTAATGGCAGTAAAGATTAGATTGAGAAGAATGGGACAGAAGAAAGCTCCTTTCTATAGAATCGTAGTTGCAGATTCCAGATCCCCAAGAGATGGAAAGTGCATCGAGGAGATCGGAACTTATGATCCAACTAAGAATCCAACAGAGTATCATGTAAATGAAGAGTTAGCAAAGAAGTGGTTAGCTAACGGAGCTCAGCCAACAGATACTGTTGCTCGTATCTTCAAGAACGCAGGCATCGAGAAATAGGATTAGTGAGGTGGACCTAATGAAAGAATTAGTTGAAGTAATTGCCAAATCACTAGTCGATTGCCCGGACGAGGTTGTTGTAACCGAGACCGAGAATGAGAAAGCCATTGTTTTGGAATTACGTGTAGCGCAGTCCGACATGGGAAAGGTAATCGGCAAACAGGGTCGTATTGCAAAAGCAATTCGCGCCATGGTGAAGGCTGCTGCCTCAAAGGAAGAAAAGAAAGTTATTGTAGAGATTATGCAGTAAATCACAGGCTATCTTAGCATGGGATACCATGTTGAAAGATAGCCTCTTTTCGTTTGACAGGAAGGGTCAGCCGGCTGATTCTTTTAACAGGAGGATACATGGAAGAGTTATTACAGGTAGGGGTTATCACATCGACACATGGTGTGCGTGGAGAAGTAAAAGTATTTCCGACAACAGATGACCCGGCACGTTTTAAAAAATTAAAGAAAGTCATTTTAGATACAGATAAAGAAAATATAGAACTGGAAATCGCCGGTGTAAAGTTTTTCAAAAACATGGTGATTTTAAAGTTTAAAGAATTTGACAATATTAATGATGTAGAGAAATATAGACAGAAGAAACTCTATGTCACACGGGAAAATGCCGTAAAACTGAAGAAGAACGAGTATTTTATTGCAGATTTGATAGGTCTTACCGTACAGACAGATGATGGAGAGACACTGGGCGAATTAACTGACGTACTCCAGACAGGAGCAAACGATGTCTACGTGATTCGGGCGGTGGATGATGAGGAGATTTTGCTTCCGGCTATTAAGGAGTGCATCAAAGAAGTTGATGTCGAAGGTGGATGTATGCTGGTGCATATGATGCCGGGGCTTCGTGATATCAATCGTAAATAATTAATAGGAGAACCATGGAAATGGCAAGATATATTAGGGAAGTAGAGTTAAATAGACCGGATGATTTCGTTCAATATATAATGACAGATTTTTTGAGCAAACATAGCTTTAAACTTGTAGAATTTGAAGGTGAGATGGTTTATCGCACGGGCGATGGATTTTTTGAACTTCCGAAATTCTTGACATGGGGATATCAGAATGGAATCTTTCATGTGGAAGCCTGGACAAGAAATTGTTGGTTCCCGGGTGTATATGGACAAGAAAATGCGTTGACCGGTTTTATGGGGTGCATTCCGAAGGAGGCATACAAGAAGGATATTGAGGCTTTGCTGGGTCTTTTGTTTCAGCCGATATATGCGAATGAACCAATTACTGAAGGCGGACAGCAGGCAACTCCGGTAATGGGAGCGAATCAGGGAATGAATGTGCAGAAGCCAGTCTATGTGAAGGGCACAGATGTATCCCGTTATGCAGTGATGGCGCTGGCATTCTCTATCGTGGGTCTTTTGCTTGGTTGTCTGAATGTTTTTGCGAGCATATTTTTTGGCTGCCTTGGTATCGTATATGGGAAAAAATCAATGAATTCCGAAAAGAAGGGAATGGCGACGGCAGGATTTGTTATCGGAATTGTGGCAGTCGTGCTGAGTGTAGTGTTATTTATTATAAATGTTGCTGCTTTAGTTATGTAACACAAGAAAAGTGGTGAGTGACTCAGAAATGAGGGGTAGAATGAATTTTCATATATTGACTTTATTTCCGGAGATGGTGAAGCAGGGATTATCGGCGAGTATCATTGGACGTGCGGCAGAGAAGGGGGTTGTCTCTATCGAGGCTGTCAATATCCGGGATTATACATTAGATAAACACAAAAAAGTAGATGATTACCCATACGGAGGCGGTGCAGGCATGCTCATGCAGGCGCAGCCTGTTTATGATGCGTGGAAGTCAGTGGCAGACAAAATAAATGCACGACACATTCGCACTGTGTATCTGACGCCGCAAGGGCAGACTTTTTCACAAGAACTTGCCAAAGAACTTGCGCAAGAGGAAGATTTGGTATTGCTCTGCGGACATTATGAGGGAATTGATGAGCGTGTCTTAGAAGAAATTGTGACAGATTATGTCTCTATCGGCGATTATGTATTGACAGGAGGAGAACTTCCGGCGATGGTAATGGTAGATGCAATAGCCCGCATGGTGCCGGGGGTTCTTAATAATGGAGTTTCCGGCGAGACGGAGTCATTTGAGGGAAACCTGTTGGAATATCCGCAGTATAGCCGTCCGGAGGAGTGGAATGGAAAGCGTGTGCCGGATGTACTTTTGTCCGGCAATCAGAAAAATATTGATGCATGGCGGAAGGTGGAGTCGGTCAGACGGACGAAGGAACGCAGACCGGACATGTATTCCAGATATAAGGAATTGCAGGATTGCTTGGAGGTCTTAAAAAAGCAGAAACTTCTTCATATCGACATGATTGAATTGATTAATCGTGGACAGGCAAGGTTGGTTTATGCAAAGGGTGCCAGTATAGTTCTGTATGATAAAGTAAGCCGTATTTATTTTCATACAACAGAAAATGAAAAAGAAGGTAAACTGGCGTTACAGGCAATGGCAGCAGATGCCAAGCATACAGAGGATATCGACCTTGTCGTACTTCATCAGGATTTCATGCAGGAACCTGCGGGTGAGATGTTTAACCTAAAGACCTTTTTGAATTGTTATCAGGCGGTGTATACAAGAAAAGAAAAATTGCCGATTACAGGACTTTACCGCATGGATGGAAAGCCACAGGAAGGCTTGGCAGAGATTCGGCAGTTGACACTGGAACATCTGGATGTGGTAGTGGAAAATTATACTACCATGGATGACCCGGATTACCTCAAAGACCGTATCGAGAGAGGGTGGATGTACGGTGCTTTTGTGGAGGACAAGCTGGCAGGCTTTGTTGGTATGCATGGAGAGGGAAGTATTGGTATGCTCGAAGTCCTGCCACAGTATCGGGGCAGACACCTGGGAAAAGCCTTAGAGACTTATATGATTAATTTCTCTCTCGAAAAAGGGATGAGACCGTTCGGACAGGTAGCAGTGGAGAATGAAGTTTCTAAGAAACTTCAGAAATCGCTGGGGCTTTGTTTTTCAAAAAAAACAGTGTATTGGATGGGACGATAAAAGTCGATACACCCGGCAAAGTTGAAAAATGTGCTTTACAAACAGATAATCCTGTGGTAAAATACAACAGTTGTGAGTAAATAGATGGTCCTCTGTTACGAATAGGCGTATTAAGAACATCCAAATAATAGGAGGTCACAAAATGAACGCAAGTGAAATTATTAAGAACATTGAAGCTGAGCAGTTAAAGGCTGAGGTACCTGAGTTCCGTGTTGGTGATACTGTAAAAGTTTACGGTAAAATCAAAGAGGGTAACCGTGAGCGTATTCAGGTATTCGAGGGAACTGTTATTAAGAGACAGGGTGGAAGCAACCGTGAGACATTTACAGTTAGAAAGCTTTCTAACGGTGTAGGTGTTGAGAAGACATGGCCGTTACATTCTCCAAATGTTGAGAAGGTAGAGGTTGTTCGTCAGGGTAAAGTCAGACGTGCAAAATTATTCTACTTAAGAGATCGCGTTGGTAAGAAGGCTAAGGTTAAAGAGCTGGTAAAATAATGAGCGAAGCGTAGAGAAGCCATAGACATCTCAGTGGGATGTTTATGGCTTCTTTCATACAGATATACAGTTGTTGTATAACATGATAATGCTAATAGAAAAGAATGTGAGTGAGAAGATGAGTTTACGGGGGGAAAAAAAGTCAGAACGAAAACCGATAGAAGAGAAACGATTGATGGATGCAGGCATTTTGCTGATAGCGAGCGCGCTGCTTATCGGTGGGGTGTGTCAGGAAAGCTATTATGCAAAATTAAGACAGAGTGAAGCCGTGTTTGAAGAATTAAGAGAGTCAACTGAAAGCATGGAAGCAGTTATCGAAGAGGAGACAGAAGAAACGCAATATTGTGAGGCGGTGTACGATTTTTCAGAACTGCGGGAGCAGAATGAAGATATTTATGCATGGATTATTGTTCCGGGAACGCAGGTGGATTATCCGGTAGTGCAGAGTGAAACGGATAATTATTATCTGGATCATAATTTAGACCATTCCACAGGATATCCGGGATGCATTTACAGTAACCAGTGCAATGTAAAAGATTTCTCGGATTATAATACCGTGTTGTATGGACACAATATGAAAAATGGAAGCATGTTTGGATGCCTGCATTCATTTGAAGAACAGGAGTTTTTTAACGAGAACAGTGAAATTACTGTGCATACAGAGGAAAAATGTCTGATTTATGAGATATATGCGGCAGTTAAATTTACGGACGCATATATCCCGGCTTACTATGATACATCAACGACAGATGGCAGAGACAAATTCCTTGCAGCAGTCATAGAAGAGAGCGAGAATAGTGCGGTGTCACATATAAATGAAAATATAGAAATACTACCGGAGGATAAGGTAATTACTCTTTCGACTTGTGTGAAGGGAGAGGATGACAAGCGTTATCTTGTAGTGGGTGTGCTGCGTGACGAAATATTTTATGAGAATTAGTTGATAAGAGGGATACATATGCGTAGACGACGAGGCGGGCTTAATTTTGCAAGACGTAAGAAAAAAGTAAATATGGCAATTGTAAAAGAAGTGGGTATCTGGGCGGCTGAGATAGCAATTACACTTCTGCTGGCATTTACGGCGGTTTATTTTGTCGGGTTGCGCACCAGCGTGGTTGGACAGTCTATGACAGAGACATTAAACAGTGGCGAAGAGATTCTTGTCAATCGGTTTATCTATAAAGTGACAAATCCGGAACCGAATGATATTATTGTTTTTTTGCCAAATGGCAATGAAAAGTCGCACTACTATGTGAAGCGTGTAGTGGCGGTGCCGGGAGATACTGTTTGGATTTCTGACGGTTTGCTCTATGTGAATGGAGAACTTTTTGAAGAGGAAATTGACGTAGAGGATATTGAAGAGGCAGGACTGGCTTCAGAGGAGATTACGCTGGGGGCAGATGAATATTTCGTGCTGGGAGACAACCGCAACAACAGTGAGGACAGCCGTTATGCCAATATTGGAAATATAAAAAAAGAATATATTATTGGGAAAGCGTGGTTTCGAGTAGCACCTTGGGGAAGTATAGGATTTTTATAAAATAGTCTGTCCGCTTGCTATGACGGACATATTATGATTCAGAGAAAAGTGAGGAATATATATGCAGTTTCAGTGGTATCCGGGACATATGACGAAGGCAAAACGCCAGATGCAGGAAGATATCAAGTTGATTGATTTGGTAATTGAATTGGTGGATGCACGAATTCCGCTAAGCAGCCGTAATCCAGATATTGATGAGTTAGGGAAGAACAAAGCACGCCTGATATTAATGAACAAATCGGATTTGGCGGATGAAGCAGTGAGCAAAGAATGGGCAGCTTTTTTTAAACAAAAAGGCTATTTTGTTGTGGAACTGGACGCAAGAAGCAAGGCGGGCATGAAGCAGGTGACAAACGTTGTGATGGATGCCTGCAGGGAAAAGATTGAGCGTGACAGGAAACGCGGTATTAAGAATCGTCCGGTGCGTGCGATGGTCGTGGGTATTCCGAATGTCGGCAAGTCTACATTTATCAATTCTTATGCGGGAAAAGCCTGCGCAAAAACAGGTAATAAGCCGGGCGTGACAAAGGGAAAACAGTGGATTCGTTTGAATAAGAACGTAGAACTTTTAGATACACCGGGAATTCTCTGGCCGAAATTTGAAGACCAGACGGTAGGACTTCGCCTTGCACTTATCGGAGCTATCAAGGATGAAATTTTAAATATTGATGAATTGTCCTTAGAACTGATTAAGATTTTAAAAGCAGATTATCCGGGCATTTTGACGGCGCGCTATGCAACACAGGAGCATATGCTTGATGAGACAGCAGAAACGGTAGAGATTTTAAAGCAGATTGCGGAAAACCGCAAATGCATTTCCAAGGGAAATGAGCTGGATTACAGTAAGGCAGCAGCACTTTTGATTGATGAATTCCGCAGCGGTAAGCTCGGAAAGATTACGATAGAAAGACCATAGGAGCATATAGGGATTATGGAAGAGAAGAAAATCGGAATCATAAAAGAAGAATTAAAGGCAGCAGAGGAATCTATGCTGCCTTCTTTTATCGAACAATATGAAGCAGATGAGAGAGCCGGTGTGAAAAAACTGGTAGAACAGGCAAGAGGTCGCATAGCAAAGCTTACAGCGGAGCGTGAGCGTATTGAACAGTTGAAAAAATACGAAAAGGAATATGCGATGTACGGACATATCTGTGGTATTGATGAGGTAGGACGCGGACCATTGGCAGGACCGGTTGTGGCAGGTGCGGTCATTTTGCCGAAGGACTGCGATATTTTATACATCAACGATTCAAAGAAACTTTCTGCGGCAAAGCGAGAAGAGCTTTACGATATCATCATGGAAAAAGCGGTTGCAGTGGGACTTGGAATTGTTGGCCCGCAGCGTATTGACGAGATTAATATTCTGCAGGCAACTTATGAGGCAATGCGAGAAGCTATAAGTAAATTAGGCGAAATACCCGATATATTATTAAATGATGCAGTGACAATTCCGGGTGTTTCCATACGACAGGTTCCGATTGTCAAGGGAGATGCAAAGAGTATTTCTATCGGTGCAGCTAGTATTGTGGCAAAGGTTACCAGAGACAGACTTATGGTTGAATATGACAAAATTATGCCGGAGTATGGCTTTGCATCCAACAAGGGTTATGGTTCTGCGGAGCACATTGAAGCGTTGAAAAAGTATGGACCTACACCGATTCATAGAAGAAGTTTTATCAGGAACTTTGTGTAAAGGGAATTGGTAGGAAAGCAGACCGTCTTGGTGCAAAGCAGCTTAGAAGTGAGGGATAACGATGCACATATCAGATATGCTTGGACAATATAATCGAAATGTAAATAATGGTACGGAAGAACTCCGCAGTGCACAGAGTGTACAAAAGATTGTTTCAACGGCAGGAGAATTGTCGACGGGAAGCGTATTTGAGGGAACGGTGAACAGTGTTCGCGGAGGCAAAGTGACATTGGCACTTGGAAATGGACAGGTTATTCTGGCACGTCTGGAAGGAAAAGTGGATATAAAACCCGGAACGGCAATGTTTTTTCAGGTAAAGTCTAATGATGGTTCTATGGTATCCATTCGCCCATATAATGGTGTGGGTAATGCAAGTAATCCAATTCTGTTAAATGCACTTACTGCGGCACAAGTTCCGGCAACGGAGCGCACACTTGCGATGGTGGATGCAATGATGCAGGAGCAGATGTCTGTAGACAGACAAAGTATTCTGGACATGGTAAAAGTTATAAATGCAAATCCAAATGCAAATGTCAGGACGATTGTCCAGATGGCAAAGCTGGGGATGCCAATCAATGAAGAGATGGCGATGCAGTTTGAGGCGTATCTGTCTGATCGGCATGCGCTGCTTGGTGCGATGGAACTGGCAGTCGGACATATGGCAGAAGCGTTGGTGAGCGAAGAAATGACACCGGAGGACTCGTTTACGCTATATAGTAAGATTGTGGATATTTTTACCGAGAACGGCGATGTAGTGTCAAACAGCGAGCAGAACGAGAGTGTGCAGACAGAAACTGTTGTAGAGAGAAGTCTGGAGGGGACACAGGCAGAGAAGCTGCAGGCGCTGATGAGAGAGGATGCTTCGGAGACCGGGGGTCTGCCGGAAAGCAGCGTATTAAGAGAGGGAGCAACCGGGGAGACTCTGGGAAGTCTGCTTTCGGAGGAGCAGATAAGGATACTTGAAAAGACATTGCAGGATATACCGACACTTGTTGGAAACCATACGCTGTTTGTCAACGAAGATGCAGGGGAAGTGTTTGTTGACACGATGCAGGATGACTCTGCAATTGTGGCGGATAAACAGACTATGCCTGAGGCGGAACTAACAGAAGATACAGAAACATATACATTTTCAGCAAAACCGGTTTTGAACAGGGATATGCCTGTGGAACAATTTATGCGTGCACTGCAAAGCGCGCTTGGTGAAAATTCAGAATATGGTTTTTCCGGTGTGAAAAATCTATTTGCGGGTAAGGAATTCCAGGCGCTGCTACGCAGCATGACAGAGCGACAGTGGCTGATAAGACCGCAGGATGTAAAAGAAGCACAGAAGATTTCCAAGCTTTATGAAAAGATGGGAAAGCAGTTAGAACAGTTAGAATCTGCGATGAAAGCTGTGGGAGTTACACAGAATTCTTTTTTGCAGACAACGGCAGATATTCGTGGAAATATCGAGTTTATGAATCAGATGAATCAGATTTATAATTATGTGCAGCTTCCGCTTAAGATGACCGGTCAGAATGCGAATGGAGAACTTTATGTCTATACAAACAGGAAGGCATTGAATGACCCGGAGGCGGAACTGACAGCTTTTTTGCATTTGGATATGGAAAATCTCGGCGCGACAGATGTGTCGGTTCGCATGAAAGATAAGCAGGTAAAGACCAATTTCTATTTTGAAGATGATGCGTCTTATGAATTGGTGGAAAAGCATCTGCCGGTTCTGGAGAAGAGGTTGAAAAACAAAGGATATAATTGCACCATCACAATCACAAACGAAAAGCGCAGCGTGAATTTCAAAGAAAACTTCATGAAGCGTGGGCAGGCGTCTGTGGGAAGTGTACACCGTTATTCGTTTGATGTGAGGGCATAGACGGCAGAGGTAGAAGAAAGCGGTAAAACAGGGAATACTGTGGAAACAGGTTGGAAACTTGTGGGGGATAGTATGGCAGAGAACAGAGTTGACAGAGCAACAGAAAAAGAAGAAGCAAAGACAGCGGTTGCAGTGGCATATCAGCCGGGAGAACGAGCACCGAAGATTTTGGCGGCAGGCAAGGGCGAGATTGCAGAGCGGATTATTGAAACCGCGAAGGAGAATGATGTTCCTTTTTATCAGGATAACCAGCTGGCGGATACACTCTCAAAGCTTGAAATTGGAAGTACCATACCGCCGGAACTTTATGAGGTTGTGGCAGAGATACTGGTTTTTGTGGATGACATGGATCGTATGAAGGCGAAGCTTCAGGATTCCGGCTTGTTGTAAGAATAGAGTTTTTTCATATCAGAGTCTACTTTTGTGTATACAGTATAAGATTGGGGGAGTTGCTTGAACAGACGAGCGGTTGGAACAGCATATGAGAAACAGGCAGGGGCATATCTGATGGAGCAGGGATATGAGATATTGGAATATAATTTTCGCTGTCGTGTGGGAGAGATAGATATTATTGCCCGTGATGCGGAATATCTGGTGTTCCTTGAAGTGAAGTATCGGGAAAGTGAAGGGCGCGGTAACCCTTTAGAGGCGGTTGACCGGAAAAAACAGCGCGTAATCAGCAGGGTGGCGGCTTACTATTGTCTGACACACGGATATGGTGAGACGACTCCCTGCCGCTTTGATGTGGTTGCAATTTTGGGAAATCAGATATCCCTGATAAAAAATGCGTTTGAATACATTGCCTATTAATCTGAAAACATATAGTGAGAATAACGCGAAATATATCGGAAGCGTATATAGGTGATGCAGTGAGAGGTAAGATGAGATTGTCGGTAGAAGAAAATGAGATTACGAAGGATATAGAACTGAAAAAGAAGAATGGTGCCGATAGTGCATTGCGTGAGGTGTGGCACAAGACAACAGATGGCGCTGATGTGCTTGTATTAAAATATCCGATTTTAGAGGAGACAAAGATTGTGGAGCACTGCTTTACAACGCGTATCGGTGGTGTCAGTGAGGGGATATTTTCATCGATGAATGTCAGCTTTACCAGAGGGGATGCAGCGTCGGCAGTTGAGATGAATTACAGACGTCTTGCGGAAGTTATGGGAATAAGATATGAGAAGTTTGTATTTACTGACCAGACACATACGGTAAATGTGCGTAAGGTTACTGCGGAGGATGCTGGGAAAGGTATCGTTCGTAAGTGTGATTATACAGATATTGATGGCTTGATTACTAATGAACCGGGGCTGGTGCTTTCTACATTTTACGCAGATTGTGTGCCGCTTTACTTTGTTGACCCGGTGCACAAGGCAATCGGACTCAGCCATTCCGGATGGCGCGGAACAGTCGCCCGCATGGGAAAAGTGACGATAGAGGCAATGCAGCGTGAATTCCAAAGCAGACCGGAGGACATCATTTGTGCGGTTGGCCCTTCCATCTGTCAGGACTGTTATGAGATAAGTGCGGATGTGGCAGAAGTGTTTGCTTGCGAGTTTGCGGGACACGAGACAGAGATTCTTCGGGAGAGTCCGAAGAATGAGAGCGTCACGGAGCAGATGGATAAAAAGTATCATCTGAATCTGTGGAAAGCAAATGAACTTGTGCTTTTAGAAGCAGGTGCAATACCGGAACACATCGCGGTTACGGATATCTGTACCTGCTGTAACAGTGATGTGCTGTATTCGCATCGGGCGAGTCATGGACAGCGTGGAAGTTTAGGCGCATATATGTATTTAAAGTAATTGTTTATAAATCTTTTGAAAATGATATAATTGAGAATGCTTCGACAGAGTTGAATGATGAAACTTTGGAAAAGTAGATGAATTTAGGAAGGATACGAAGATGGATACAAAACATTATGTGGATTATATTGTGGAGGAAACTAAGAAAATCTTGAGTATTGACAGCCCGAGCGGATTTACAAAGGAGGTCGCGGAGTATGTGATGCAGGCGTACCGCAATCTCGGATATGATCCGCAGCTTACGGTAAAGGGCGGTGTGCTTGTGGCACTCGGCGGTGAAAAGCAGGAGGATGCTGTGATGCTTGAGGCACATATTGATACACTCGGCGCGATGGTGTCTGAGATTAAGTCGAATGGTAGGCTTAAGGCCACGCCGATTGGTGGTATGAATGCGAATAACGCGGAGGCAGAGAATTGCCGTGTACATGCGCGTTTCGGTGATGTGTTTGAAGGAACACTTCAGCTTGCAAATGCATCGATTCATGTAAACGGTGATTATAATGACAAAAAGCGTACCTTTGATGAGACAGAGGTTGTACTCGATGAAAATGTGCACTCTAAAGAGGATGTGGAGAAGCTTGGCATCATGGTAGGTGATTATGTGTGCTTTGACCCGCGCACAGTTGTGACAAAGACGGGCTATATCAAGAGCCGCTTCCTGGATGATAAGCTCAGCGTAGGAATTCTTCTCGGCTATGCAAAGTATCTGAAAGAGGAGAAGATTACACCGGAGCGTGCGATTTATCAGCATATTACCGTATTTGAGGAGGTTGGACACGGTGGAGCTGCGTCAATTCCGGCGGGAGTCACAGAGGTGATTTCCGTGGATATGGGATGTGTAGGCGAAGGTCTTGCATGCGATGAGACACAGGTATCCATCTGTGCAAAGGACAGCCGCGGACCATATAATTATGATGTGGTGACCGGACTGATTACGGCTGCGAAGAAGGCAGAGATTGATTTTGCAGTGGATGTGTACCCGTATTACGGTTCGGATGCGGATGTGGCGTTGACGGCAGGATATGATGTGCGCCATGGTCTGATAGGTGCAGGGGTGTATGCATCTCACGGTTATGAGCGCAGTCATGTGGATGGCGTGAAAAATACATTTGAACTGTTGAAAGCATATTTGGGATGAGGAACATTACCATGTATCGCTTAAGAAAGTCTTAATAAAGTCATAGGATTATCTTTATTGTATATGTGGACCTTCCATGCTATATTAACTGTACTAAAACAAATAGTACAGTTGATACAGATGGGAGGTCCGATTTGATTCAGTTAAATTATAGGGATTCAAAGCCGATTTATGAACAAATCAAAGATGGTTTTCGCAAGTTAATCATCTCGAATTCTCTTCCTGCTAATGAGAAGCTGCCTTCAGTCCGTGAGCTGGCATCGGGACTCGCAATTAACCCGAACACCATTCAAAGAGCATATCGCGATTTGGAGAGCGAGGGATATGTCTATTCCGTCGCAGGAAAAGGGACTTTTGTGGCAGAACATCAGGGACTTTATGATGTGAGACAACAGGAATTGCTGGAAGAATTTGATGAGATTGTGGAGGAATTATATTTTCTGTCCGTGAAAAAAGAAGATTTAGTTACGCGGATAAACAATCTTGCAGAAGGAGGAGAACACGCATGATAGAAGTAAATGGACTGGAAAAGTCGTTCGATGGATTTCGTGCATTAAACGGTGTGGATATGCATGTGAAAAAGGGCGCAATTTATGGTCTGGTTGGACCAAACGGTGCCGGAAAGTCGACCCTGATTCGTCATCTGACGGGGATTTACAGACCGGATGCAGGAGAGGTTTTGGTTGCGGGGGAAAAAGTATACGAAAACCGCATGGTAAAAGCAAAGATGGCATATATACCGGATGATTTATTTTATTTCATGCAGGCGGATACGATGGAAATGAAACGCTTTTATGAAGGGATTTATCCGCAGTTTGATTCCAAACTTTTTTATCGGATGCAGGAATTTTTCCCGAGTATTGATGTAAAACGCAATATCAGACGACTTTCCAAAGGTATGCAGAAGCAGGTGGCATTCTGGCTGGCAATCTGCTGTAAGCCGGAACTGATGATTTTAGATGAGCCGGTGGATGGACTTGACCCGGTGATGCGTCGCCAGATTTGGAGTATTCTTATGTCTGAAGTGGCGGAAAATGAGATGACGGTATTAGTATCTTCTCACAATCTGCGTGAGTTAGAGGATGTCTGCGACCATGTGGGGATTATGCATCAGGGACGCATTCGGGTGGAGCGCTCTTTGAGTGATTTACAGGGAAGTGTTTCAAAGATTCAGGTGGCATGCCCGAACGGAATGCCGAAGTTGCCGGAGAAGTTTGAGGTGCTTCATATGTCGAATACCGGACGCGTATATACTATGATTGTTAAAGGAAATCCCAAAGAGGCAGAGGCAGCGCTTGCAGCCAGCAATCCAACGATTGTGGATATTCTGCCACTGACCTTGGAAGAGATATTTATTTACGAGATGGGAGGTGTGGATTATGAAGTCAAAGACATCCTGTTTTAATTTCACAATATTCAAAAAGAATATCACACATTTCTGGCCAATCTGGATGGCTTACCTCGCATATCTGCTCCTCAGTGAACCGGTTGTTATCTGGCAGATGGGAACGAGGGAATGGTATTGGGAAAACTACACGATAGAAGAGCGCATGTATGAAGTTATTGGAGGCGCGCTGGACATGATGGTATCGCCGTATATGACATTTATTTTTGCGGCAGTGATGGCATTGGCAGTATTTTCATACCTTTATTCTGCAAAAAATGCCAATATGATACATGCACTTCCGGTTAATCGTCTGGAACTGTTTGTGACAAATTATCTGTCAGGATTGACGTTTTTGCTGATACCGCAGATAATCGCATTTTTTGTGTCGGTGTTAGTGTGTATGGGTAATCAGGTAACTTGCATGCAGTATCTGCTTTTCGGACTGCTCTGCCAGATGGGTACCGCATTTTTTGCATATTCACTTGCTGTGTTTGTTGCGATGTTTACCGGACAGATGTTAGCGATGCCGATATATTATCTGGTCGTCAATTACTTGTATATTGGCTGCTGCTACATTGTTAATATTTTGATAGAATTGCTCTGCTATGGCGTTGCAGGCAGGTGGAATCCGGGGAAAACGGCGATGCTTTCTCCATTATATTATCTGGGAGACAATCTCTGGGTATACAGATTATATGACCAGAAGACGGGCGTGCAAGAAGGAATAGAGTTCGTGGGAATAAAGCTGGTTGCGGTGTATGCATTAGTGGCAATTTTTATCACGATAGCTGCATATCGCATTTACCGCAGAAGACACATCGAGACAGCGGGGGACTGGATTAGTGAAGCGTTTGTAAAACCGGTATTTCGCTGGGGATGTGGTTTGTGCGGAGGAATATTGCTATCACTTATAGTTGTGTATTCTGTCAAAGATAATGTTCATATGAATGTATATGCAGGAACTGTAGTGAGTGCGGCAGTTATGGGATTTATCTGTTTCTTTGTGGCAGAGATGCTGATTTGCAAACAATTCCGTGTATTTAAAAAGAAACGTTTGATGGAGTGGGGCGTATTTACGATAGTGATGGTAAGCTTTATCACTCTATTTAAAGTGGATGCGTTTGGAATTGAACGCTATGTTCCGGATATAGATGAAATTGAAGTGGCGTATGTAAATATGGATTATCCGGTGCTGGTGGAAGGAGAAGATCTTGCAGAATTAGTAGATATTCATAAGGATGTGATTGCACACAGGGATGAGTATCTGGCGATTGAACAGGAAAATCATGGTTACTATTATACGACATTCCGTTACCGCCTGAAGGATGGAACCACCTTTGAACGACGTTATCCGGTTGCAATAACGGAAGAGTACACAAATAGTGCGGATTCTCCGGTATCAAGAATTCTGGCATGGGAGAGAGAACCGGAGAATCTGAAAGAGAATATTTTCGGTACCGGATATGAGAAGTATGAGTATACGGGCGGATATATAGATGTGTATAATGAAAATCTGGATTACAATGAGCAGACTTTTGACGAGGCAGGAGCAGAAGTGCTGATTGAGGCAATCATGAAGGATATTGAAGCCGGAAATTATGATGCTTATTATGCAAGCTGTGATGGTAAATCTTATGATATCTGGTATTATAATAATATTTATCTGGATTTTTATAATCGCAGTGGAAATAGTAGGATTTCGGATTATTACAGTGATTACGCGAAAGGTACGACATATGAATCGGTGGAAATTGCAACGGAATCCGGGTATAACAATAGCTGCATCATGTTTGGAGAGAACTGCGTCAATACAGTCCGAGCAATAAAAGAACTTGGATTGGTGGATGACACATGGAAACTCTATACACAGGAAGAATATGACGAATATCAGGGTATTGACTAATTAAAGGATTTATAAAAAAGGCGGAATAAGTTGTTATTCCGCTTTTTTTAGTGTAAACTATGAAAAGTAGTGAGAATAAAGTTGATTTAGGAGATAACATGAGCAAGAAGCAGCACATTATAGATAGAATTGAGGCAGGAAGTATCGCGGAGGAGATGGAGATTGAGGCGGGGGATATTCTGCTTGCAATTAACGGAAAAGAAATCGAGGATGTGTTTGACTACCATTATCTGATACATGATGAGTACTTAGAGGTTCTGATTGAGAAGAGCGATGGCGAGGTATGGGAGCTTGAGATTGAAAAAGACTATGATGAGGATTTGGGAATTGTCTTTGAAAATGGATTGATGGACGATTACAAATCCTGCCATAACAAGTGTATTTTCTGTTTTATTGACCAGATGCCAAAGGGGATGCGAGAGACACTATATTTTAAGGATGATGATTCGAGACTTTCTTTTTTGCAGGGCAATTATGTGACACTTACTAATATGAAGGAAAAGGATTTAAACCGGATTATCGAATATAAACTAGCGCCGATTAATATTTCTGTGCAGACGACAAATCCGGAACTCCGCTGTAAGATGTTAAACAACCGTTTTGCGGGGGATGCACTTAAAAAAATAGATATGCTCTATGAGGCGGGCATTGAGATGAACGGACAGATTGTACTCTGTAAGGGAGTCAATGACGGCGAGGAGTTAGAGCGCTCAATCCGTGATTTGACAAAATACCTTCCGTATATGGAGAGTGTATCTGTTGTTCCGGTTGGATTATCCAAGTACCGCGACGGACTTTATCCGTTGGAACCTTTTACGAAAGAGGACGCAATAGAGACGCTTGCGATTATCCATGAATGGCAGCAGTGGTGTATGGAACATCATAATACGCACTTTATACATGCGAGTGACGAATGGTACCTGCTTGCAGATATGGACATGCCGCAGGAAGATAATTACGATGGTTATATTCAGTTAGAGAATGGTGTTGGTATGATTCGGCTGCTTTTGGACGAGTTTGCAGAGGCACTTGAGGTGCTAAAGGAAGATATGGAAGCCGGGGATATGCCGGAAGAATTTTTACCGGACACAGAGCAGGAGCATACGGTGTCTCTTGCAACGGGACTTTTAATGGCACCATTTATGCAAAAGATGGCGGAACAGGTGATGGGAATTCTGCCGAATTATCGCATTTTGGTCTACCCGATACGCAACGACTTTTTCGGAGAGCGCATTACGGTGTCGGGACTTTTGACCGGACAGGATTTAAAGGCACAGCTTAGCGACAAAGAACTGGGAGAACGGCTGCTCTTACCGTGCAATCTGCTACGCAGTGGGGAAGAAGTGTTCTTAGATGACATGACATTAGATGAACTGAAAATGGCTTTACAAGTAGAAGTAGATATTGTAAAATCAAGCGGTCAGGATTTGCTCAATGCAATGCTGATGCTATCATAGTTGTTGATTTGAAGAAAGGGCAGGTATATAGATGAGTAAACCAGTAGTAGCAGTGGTAGGCCGTCCGAATGTAGGTAAGTCTACACTGTTTAACGCACTTGCAGGAGAGCGGATTTCGATTGTTAAGGATACGCCGGGAGTTACCAGAGATCGTATCTATGCGGATATCAGTTGGCTTGACTATAACTTTACAATGATTGATACCGGAGGTATTGAGCCGGATAGCAAGGATATCATTCTCTCACAGATGAGGGAACAGGCAGAGATTGCCATTGCGACAGCAGATGTCATTATCTTTTTGACGGATGTAAGACAGGGACTTCAGGATTCGGATTCCAAGGTGGCAGATATGCTTCGCCGTTCCGGTAAGCCGGTAGTGTTAGTTGTCAACAAAGTAGACAGCTTTGAAAAATATATGCCGGATGTATATGAGTTTTATAATCTTGGTATTGGTGATCCGATGCCGATTTCAGCCGCTTCCATGTTGGGACTTGGCGATATGTTGGATGAGGTTGTAAAACATTTCCCGGAATATGATAAAGAAGAAGCTGAGGACGAGCGCCCGAAGGTAGCCATCATCGGAAAACCGAACGTTGGTAAGTCCTCACTGATTAATAAGCTTGCACAGGAGGACCGTGTCATTGTCTCTGATATTGCAGGAACGACACGAGATGCGATTGACACGGACATTCAATACAACGGCAGGGAATATGTTTTTATCGATACTGCCGGACTACGCCGTAAGAACAAGATAAAAGAAGAGATAGAACGTTACAGCATTATCCGCGCCGTTACAGCTGTGGAACGCGCGGATGTCTGTATTATCGTGATTGATGCAACGGAGGGCGTGACAGAGCAGGATGCAAAAATCGCAGGAATTGCACATGAGCGTGGCAAGGGAATTATTATTGCTGTCAATAAATGGGATGCGATTGAGAAGGATGATAAGACAATTTATAAGCATACGGAGAAGATTCGCCAGATTTTAAGTTTTATGCCATATGCTGAGATTATTTTTATTTCTGCAAAATCAGGACAGCGTCTGAATAAGATTTTTGAGATGATTGATATTGTCATTGAAAACAACAGCATGCGTGTGGCTACGGGTGTGTTGAATGAAATCGTGTCAGAGGCAGTTGCGATGCAGCAACCACCTTCTGATAAGGGGAAACGTCTAAAGATTTACTATACGACACAGGTTGCCGTAAAGCCGCCGACGTTCGTTGTTTTTGTAAATGACAAGGAATTAATGCACTTTTCATATACGAGATATTTGGAGAATCGAATTCGCGATACATTTGGATTCCGCGGAACAGCGCTTAAGTTCATCATTCGCGAGAGAAAGGAAGAGCAGTAATGATAACGGCAAGAGTAATTGCATTGATAATCGGATATGTATTTGGACTTTTTCAGACGGGTTATTTATATGGCAAAAGTCAGGGGATTGATATTCGCAAGGAAGGAAGCGGCAATGCCGGCACGACAAACTCACTGCGTGTGCTGGGATGGAAAGCCGGGCTTATCACGTTTGCAGGAGATTTATTTAAGGCAATTTTTGCCGTACTTGTTGTCAAAGCCGTCTTTGGCAATACATACCCGGACGCGATTAAGATATTGGAACTGTATGCCGGATTCGGTGCCGTGCTTGGACATAATTTCCCGTTTTATCTGAACTTCAAAGGAGGTAAGGGAATTGCATGTACCTCCGGTATGATACTTGCGGTGTTCCCATTAGCAGCACCGATATGTCTGGTACTGTTTATTGGTTCAATTGCGATTACCAGATATGTATCTCTGGGCTCTATTCTTGTGGTTATCAGTTATCTGATACAGGTATTGGCGTTTGGACAAATGGGATATCTGCATATTGATGCGGCATATCTGCCGGAGTTTTATATCGTCAGCGCCTGTTTTACCATGATGGGACTGTGGCGTCATCGTGCGAATATTAAACGTTTACTGAATGGAACAGAGAATAAGCTTGGTATGAAAAAGTAGATTGTGAGAATGGAGACGAGCGAAGTATGGCAAAGGTAGCAGTGATTGGTGCAGGAAGCTGGGGAATTGCCCTTGCAACTGTATTGCATACAAATGGTAATCATGTGACGGTCTGGTCTATTGTGGAAGATGAGATTACAATGCTTCGGGAGAAGCATGAGCATGTGGATAAGCTTCCAGGGGTAAAGCTTCCTATGGATATGATTTTTACTTCTGATTTGGAAGAAGCAGTATCCGGCAAAGAGTATCTGATTCTTGCGGTTCCGTCTGTATTTACCAGAAGTACAGCGAAAAGTATGGCTCCTTTTGTAAAAGAAGGGCAGGTTATCGTCTGTGTGGCAAAAGGAATCGAGGAAGCAACTCTTAAGACAATTTCAGATGTCGTGGAGGAAGAGATTCCAGTGGCAGAAGTCGCTGTGATGTGTGGACCGAGCCATGCGGAAGAGGTTGGACGCGGACTGCCAACCACTGTGGTCGCAGGAGCGGCAAAGAGGCATGTGGCTGAAGGTGTGCAGGATGTATTTATGAATGAGGTATTTCGTGTATACACGAGCCCGGATGTGCTGGGTATGGAACTTGGCGGTTCGCTAAAGAACGTGATTGCTTTAGCAGCGGGTATGGCAGATGGGCTTGGATATGGAGATAACACCAAAGCTGCACTGATTACGCGAGGAATTGCAGAGATGAGCAGACTTGCAATCAAGATGGGAGCAAAGGCGGAGACCTTAAGCGGACTTACCGGTATCGGAGATTTGATTGTTACCTGTGAGAGTAAGCACAGCCGTAACCGTAAAGCGGGAATGCTGATTGGACAGGGATATACAATGCAGCAGGCGACGAACGAGGTCAAGATGGTTGTGGAAGGCGTGTATTCGGCAAAGGCAGCCTGTGCATTGGCGAAAAAGTATGATGTGGAAATTCCGATTATTGAGGCGGTAAATGAAGTGCTTTTTGCGGATAAGCCGGCAAAAGAAGCAGTTACAGAACTTATGCTCCGCGATAAGAAAGTGGAACATGGAGATTTGGAGTGGATGGAATAATGGAAAAAGAGACAATTCGTATCAAATATCATTCAGATGAGATTGAAAAACTGACATATATTGATGGCAAGAGTGACTGGATAGACTTGCGTGCTGCAGAGCATGTGGTATTAAAGCAGGGTGAGTTTAAGCTGATTAAGCTTGGTGTGTCCATGCAGCTACCAAAAGGATATGAAGCGGTCATTGTGCCGAGAAGTTCGACTTACAAGAATTTTGGAATTCTTCAGACGAATCACATGGGGGTTGTGGACGAGACTTATTGCGGAGACAATGATGTGTGGATGATGCCTGCACTGGCGATGCGGGATACGGAGATTCATGTGAATGACCGAATCTGTCAGTTCCGCATTCAGAAGCACCAGCCGGTGATTTCTTTTGAGGAAGTGGAAAGCCTTGGCAATGCAGACAGAGGCGGCATTGGAAGTACCGGTAAGAATTAGATGAAGGTGTTTCGTCAAAATGACAGGTTTTTCAAAAAAAACTAAGCACTTTGACGAACGAATGAAAAAATGGCCGAAATCACTGTGACATCCTACAAGAATTAACGAAATTCTTTGTATAGGCGGTCTATGGTGTTTCCGGCTGTTTTTTTGTATAGTAATAGTAGTTGAAACGAACAATTTTTAGGAGGTATTTTCAATGGCTAGTTTATCATTAAAGAACATTTGTAAAGTGTATCCTAACGGTTTTGAGGCTGTTAAGGATTTCAATCTTGAAGTTGAGGATCAGGAGTTCATCATCTTCGTAGGACCGTCCGGATGTGGTAAATCTACTACACTTCGTATGATCGCAGGTCTTGAGGAGATTTCTTCCGGTGAGTTTTACATCGATGGAAAGCTTATGAATGATGTGGAGCCGAAGGATAGAGATATCGCGATGGTATTCCAGAACTACGCTTTGTATCCACATATGACAGTATTTGACAATATGGCATTTGGTCTTAAGCTTAGAAAAGTTCCAAAGGATGAGATTAAGAAAAAAGTTGAAGAGGCAGCAAGAATTCTTGACCTTGAGAAATTATTAGACCGTAAGCCAAAGGCTTTGTCCGGTGGACAGAGACAGCGTGTTGCTATGGGTCGTGCAATCGTTCGTAATCCTAAGG
>CAZAGJ010000030.1:0-31709 GCA_964484605.1 uncultured Roseburia sp.
AAGACGCCGCCCTCTCACGGCGGAAACAGGGGTTCGATTCCCCTACGAACTGCTACTGTTATCATTAACAGCCCAACCCGAAAGTGTGTCGCAAGTATTTGCGGCATATTTTTTTATTTTATCGGAAAGACTTTGTTTGTTTAAAGTACAAACTCTTTGTTCTTCAAAAAACGAGGTTACATATCCTGTAACCTCGTCACTCTATTCTTTAATCCTCATATCCGTTTGGATTATTCTTCTGCCATCTCCATGCATCCTCGCACATCTCGCGAATGCCATACTGCGCTTTCCATCCGAGTTCACGCTCTGCTTTGGACGGATCACAATAGCAGGTTGCAATATCTCCGGGTCTTCTATCCTTAATGACATAAGGAACAGGAATTCCATTTGCTTCTTCAAAATTCTTTACAATATCAAGTACACTGTAACCATGTCCGGTTCCAAGATTATAAATGGAAAGCCCTGCTTTCTCCTCAATCTTCTTCAAGGCTTTCACATGACCGAGTGCCAAGTCTACGACATGAATGTAATCTCTGACGCCTGTGCCGTCCGGTGTATCATAATCATTGCCGAATACGCCAAGTTCTTTTAACTTTCCAACCGCAACCTGTGTCACATATGGCATCAGATTGTTAGGGATACCGTTCGGATTCTCACCCATCGTTCCGCTCTTATGTGCGCCGATAGGATTGAAATAACGAAGCAAAATCACATTCCACTCCGGGTCTGCCTTCTGAATATCCATAAGTACCTGCTCTAACATGGACTTAGTCCAGCCATACGGATTCGTACATTGTCCTTTCGGGCATTCCTCAGTAATCGGAATCTGCGCCGGATCGCCATAAACAGTAGCAGAAGAAGAAAAGATAATATTCTTGCATCCGTGCTGGCGCATTACATCTACAAGAACTAATGTTCCGGCGATATTATTGTTATAATATTCCCAAGGCTTTGCAACAGACTCTCCGACTGCCTTAAGTCCTGCAAAGTGAATACAGCTCTCAATCTTTTCCTCAGCAAATATCTTATTCAAAATATCTCTGTCTAAGATATCTCCTTTATAAAATTTAACATCTTTTCCGGTAATTGCCTTCACTCTCTCCAATGATTTCTCTGAAGAATTGCTGAGATTATCAAGCACAACGACATCATATCCGGCATTCTGTAATTCTACGCATGTGTGGCTGCCAATGTATCCGGCACCTCCGGTAACTAATATTGCCATAAACTTTCCGCCTTTCCTTATCTGTTATTTTATAAAATGCAGTGCCACTCGGAAAAATCTCATTTTCTCCGATGAGGACGCAGTGCCACTCGGATTTTCTCCCATGGAGTACTGCACAGAGGACAAGAAAAACTTTGTTTTTCTTGTCTCGCTTCGCTCGTCAAATGTAAAAAATCACATCTGCCGTTTGCGATGCACGGCATCTGTATTTTTACATTTTCCTCTGCTTATACGCACATTATACTCTACCATTTTAAAATTGTATATACGCAAAACGTGTGAAAAACATGTAAAAATGTTGCATCTTCCCACGCTCATACCTATAATATAACTGACAAAAAAATTATTCTACTCTGTAAAAGGAGCCATATTTATATGAAAAACTACAAAAATTCTTACAAAGTAACCGAAAAAGAATTAGTCTCTCTCTCCGTCTATAATGTCGGTTTTCAGAAATGCAATGCACTTTATCAATGGGGACCGGGCATCCGCGACCACTATCTGATTCATTATATCATATCCGGTTGTGGCTATTACCGTCTGAACCAAATGACCTACGAACTTCATGCAGGTGATACATTTCTTGTATATCCAAACACTGAAATCTCTTACTACGCAGATGAAAATGACCCTTGGGAATATGCCTGGGTAGGATTTACCGGAAGTGATGCCTCTATGATATTAAAAGCAACTGATTTCACGCCGGACACTCCTTTTATAAAGAATACACCTATGGGAAATCAGATTCGCAGACAGATTCTCCACATCTATGATGCACGCGGAAATGAGTTCAAACATGCCGTGGAGATGACCGGACGTCTCTATACCATGCTGGCGCTCTTCATGCACAGTGCCTCCCGCTCCAACACGCAGAATTCTGCCAACAGCTATGTGCAAAAAGGAATCGAGTTTATCTCCGCAAATTATTCCTACGCCATCACAGTTGAAGATATTGCTGACTATGTCGGAGTAAGCCGCAGTCACCTGTTCCGCTCCTTCGAGGCAGTACTTGGACGCTCTCCAAAGGAGTACCTGACAGATTTCCGCATAAAGCAGGCGTGTTACCTGTTGGAGCATTCCAGTCTTTCCATCACGGCAATCGCGAATTCTCTCGGCTTCGACAACAGTTTATATTTCTCCAAAACGTTTCACAAGCAAAAAGGAATCTCTCCAAAAGAATACCGCGCCGCCGCTCTTTTATCCAAGTGATTTTGTTCCATCTAACAATTCTACGGCTTCTCTGCCTAACACCGCGCGGGTGAAGTCGTGAATATCCGCAAGCTTACGCGGGAACACCATGCCCCCGCCAATCATGCTGGTCGTATGCTGATCAGAGCCTGCTGTAAACGGTAGATTATGCTCTTTTCCATAAGCAAGCGCCCGCTCATTAAAAAGCGGGTTCTTGTGTGCACGGCTCATAATACCTGAATGCATCGCATTGACCCCCTCCACGGCATCCACATACTCCGGGAATAATCTTATCTCCGGAATATAATCCTCCTCACGATACGGATGCGCATGGCTTACAATTCCGCCTCCTTCATGAACCAGTGAGAACTGCTCCTCCACAGAAGCCTCCTTAATTTCAGGATGAGTAAGCAGCCATTCCTTGTCCAATCCATAGATTAGAAACTCCGTTCCATGATACCCCGCTTCCCAGCCAAAGAATACTTGTAGTCCTATTTTTTCGCCTTCTGCTCTGGCGTGTTCATAACCAAGGCAGAAATTCTCAACCCACTCTTCCCATGGCAATCTACGGTTCACCGCCGTGTTTCCATAAAAAAAGTGGTCAGTCACTATGATTCCTGTGTAGCCGGCATCCTTATAAGCTCTTGCCATCTCTGCACCTGTATTATAAGCGCAGGCACTCGATTCACTGGTATGCATATGTGTCTCATACAAAAAACCATTATATCTCATACTGTTCTCTCCATCTTAAAATTAACAGTTTTAGTATAGCACAGCTTTCTTCAACAGAAAATCCTCTTAAGCAGATTTTGGTTATTTCACTTATCTGCTTAGGAGGATTTATATCAGAATACCTTCTCTATATTATTTACAAACGTGTATCATACAGTCCACAGAAACTGTCAATCGGGTCACTTCCCTTGAATGCATCCGGACCAGCCATCAAATTATCAACCAATGCGTCAAATGTACTGTCCTTTGCATCGTATGTGTTGATGTAAGTACGCGCCTGTGGGATATCCGCAAGCATGGTAGGCTGTCCGCATCCAACAACTACCACCGGAATCTCGAATACATACCATGGAATCTCTCCGCCACCTTTTGACAGACCAAACACTGGTCTTCCTGAAGGCACATCGCAAAGAGTAATTACCATATCCATATCCTTCGTGAAGTCTGAAACTGCATTCTTACCTGCAAAGTATAAATTAAGACTTGGCTTCTCACCTGCCTCTATCTGCTTCTTCATCTTATCAATCGGGCTCTCATAAATAAATGCATCAAATCCTTTTTCGCAGAGCTTGTCTCTTAAAGATTCAGCTGCCGTCTTCTTTCCTGCGCCTCCCATCATCTTCATGAGGAATGACATCGGCCCATCTGCAGCTTTTACATGAACAATCATGATTCTCTTATAGCGCTCCGGTGTAATAGGCAGCACATCTTTGTCCTTATATTTTACAAGTGTGACAGAATCTCTGCTGATTGCCTTTTGCATCTTTCTGTACTCTTCCTTGCCAAGTACACTCTCTAAGAAGTCCGGCTGCGGAACTAACTCATCCGCACTCTTTTTATGCATACCCATATGTGCTTTCAATCCGAGGATACGGGTAAGTGCCTCTGTCATGCGCTCCTCGCTGATAACACCTGTCTTGTAAGCATCAAGCATTGTCTGAAAGTCCTCATCCGGATCATTGAAGAATAAGAACATATCACATCCTGCATTGATTGCTGCCGGAAGCATCTCGGCACGCTTCATACGGTCTGTCATACCAACCATATGTGACGCATCCGTTACCACCATACCATTAAAACCTAACTTATCACGAAGGAGCGTTGTCATGATTTCCCTGCTCAAAGTAGCCGGCATCATGTCATCATCCTTGATATCCGGATTGATTGACTTGGTATAGTTCGGCATCATGATATGTCCGCCCATAATTGCATCCAGACCGTTTTCAATCAATTTCTTATATACCATACCGTAGGAAACGTCCCACTCTTCCACTGTCATGTTATTGACATTGTTAGAAAGATGTGCATCACGGAAATCAAGTCCATTGCCCGGATAATGCTTTGCCGCACAGGCGAATCCATCAATCGTATGCACTCCCTTTAGATACTCAACGCTCATATCCGCTACGCGTTTCGGGTCATTACCGAATGCGCGTCCGATAATCTCTGTATTCTCCCAGTTATATGCGATGTCGCAGACCGGAGAAAACGCCATATTACATCCCATAGCGGCAGCTTCCTCATTGGACATTCTGCCTAACGCATTGGCATATTCGAGTTTTCGAGTTGCTGCAATCTTCACACCGGCCCCAATCGGTGTGCCATCCGCAGCTGCTCCATCGCCGCCCGCCTCTGTATTGCACGCGATAAATGCCGGGATTTTGCTGTACTTCTGAATCTTGCGGTTCTGCTCCTGCACCATCTTGGCCGGCATTGGATTGTAACGGCATCCGCCTAGATGATATTTCCCCAATAAGTCTTTCAGGTATTCATCATCCTGAGATGATGTCAGCTGAAAAAAGAGCTGTCCTACCTTCTCTTCATCGCTCATACCGGCGATTGTGCTTTCCACCCACCTAATATCCTCGTCTGACAGGAAATAAGGGTTTGTTTTTAAATCTACCATAGCCTTCTCCTTTTTAATCATTTTCTTATCTAATATTATATCCTCCCCACGGTCTGTATAGCAAGAAAAATAAGCAGAAACTTTTCACAAGCCATGAATTGTAGTACAATATTTAAGAAGTCAGTGAAGAGAGGTAAAGTACTATGTCTAAGTATACGAAAACAACACTTATTCTTTTTATTTTAGCCGTATTATTCTGGATGATGTGTATCATTGCAGAACCAGCAAATCTGGAACTTATATTCGCACTTGTTGCAGTTTTTTGCTCCATTGGTTTTCTATGTCTTATGGCTGTCAGTATTAGCCATCGGATGAACAAAAACCTCTCACCTTACCGGGTATTCGCTTTGGTCGATACTCTGATAGGTCTTGGAGTAGTGCTCTATGCCGTTTACGATATACTGACTGACACCGGATTTTGGGCAGGGATTGCCGGCATCGTGCTGCTAGTGACTGTCCTACCCATGACACTCCTGCTTCTGCTTGCGGACTTTCTTGCATTTCACATAACCCAAAACCGCAAAAAATGACGTTAATTCCCCAATCATCACTCTTGCAATCTGTAATTCATCAACACCGGACGCACTCACAACATGCAACAGATTTGTCACAACACAATTGTTAAAGAAATGATCTGCCACACCAATCCATACGCTGCCGGAATATTCAAACAACAGTCCCCACTTTATTCCCATAAGAGCGGACAAAATGACATAGCCAATGCTCATTACAACAAAGGTTCCCATCGTCATTTCACCGTCCATAAGACTTCGAAACGGTGTAACAAGATGCCACAGGCCAAAGAACAGTGCAGAAACATACAGCGCAAATCTTTTGGAATATCGTTCGCCCAGATATGTCATAAAAAATCCCCGAAACAGACCTTCCTCCATCCATACATTTATAACATTGAAGAAAATACACATTACAACAAACAAGATTCCCGTCTGCTTTACTACATTTCCGGTAAGAGAAAATCCCGTAACAAAAAACTCAATATGTCCCGGATTACCCTGCATGTTCAAGATTATAAATTCCGCCAAAAATCCGAGTGAATAAAATGCCATACATATGCCAAAACCTTTCAAGCAGTTTAAGAGACATTTTTCCCGCACAAAACCTATATCATGCCACTTTTTTCCAAGGCCGTGAAGAACTGCAAAAAGCAGCAAAATTCCAAATACTTTGTTTATAAAACACTCTGCAACTATCGTCTCATCTGTTCTAATCACAAACACCTCAAATGCATGTACTACAAGACAGATAGTAAATATTATTATGCTATTTTTGATTCGGTTATTTTCCAGTTTCATAATCATCTGCTTTCTGTTTGGTAATAACTGCTACCGCACAAGACATCCTTCCCTCAATTATACTGTATTTGACATCATGGTATCCCGCTTCCTTAAAAAAACGCTTATATGTAGTCATATCAAACTGTCTCTTAAAATCTGCACCCGCAGCCTCAAGAAGCTTCACAGCTTTTTTATTTGTTCCGGCAGATGCATTGATGTACGTGGGGATAATTACCTTGCCGCCCACTTTGCATACCCTTATCATTTCAGCAACTGCCTGATATGGGTCATCTAATAAATGTATCACATTTCCTGCTACTACTTTATCAAAGTTATTATCACGAAATTTTAATTTCTCAATATTCGCACGTTTTATCTTCACATTACTATAATTTCGACACTTTCTGGCAGTTTGCTTCAACATTCCTATGGAGAAATCTGTTGCAAATAATCCTCTGCATCTGGGTGCAATTTGTTTGCTGATAGCCCCTGTACCGCAGGCACACTCCAGCACAACATCATTTTTGTCAATTTCGTCTGCGACTCTTTTCCCCAGTGCCCGATATACCTTTCCATTATATACCAATTCAAACAAATCATATAAACCTGCTATTTTGTCCCAAAACATGTCTTTCCCTTTCTTACAGAAATTATGTCTCTTAACTATTTTCTAAGCATTTGCATTTTTCGTGCCACACACACGCTTACAATCGCACCTGCAAATAACAATATTTCTGCGAATCCAATACCAATAACTCCACACTGATACAAAGCTGCCGGAACATCAAATACCGCATGAAGGATAATCGCTAATAGCAGATATCCTATTTTGGATTCATGCACCGCCTGAAATACCACCAATGAAAGTGCAATATGAAGCACCATCGCAACAATTCTTTCAAATACCTCCAAGAGCATTGTCACAGCCCCATAACCGGCAAGTGCCGACACCTGCAATTCTATCGTCTTCATCTGACCTAAGCCCATGTCTGACACGCTCTGCATCAGCACCCCGCTATTTACCAGCAGGACAATACTGATACTGTTGAGTGCTCCTATTCCGGCTACGATTACAGATTCTATGCCTCCGTGACCAATTCCATAGGTAATGGCATCCTTTGGATTGCGTTCACTCTTTAAGAAAAAACGAAATGCCACAAATCTTCCTACTTCTTCAAATATACCCGCAAGCAGACTTCCCGCAAGTACATATGCCCATGCATGTGTCCATATATAATCCGATACACCGGAATCAAGCGTAAAAAGCAATGTCTTCGGTATACTCTCCAAAATCTGTGAAAAGATAAAGAAAGTAACTGCTCCCACAACAGCAGGTCTTACACTTACACTCTTGTTCTTTTTCTTCCAGATGATGAGTACCATGATTGGCAATATAATTCCCAGTATTCCGGCAACCGCTTTCCACATAATTACATCATTACTTATTTGCTCTACCATATTCTGCCTCCTCTTAATTTCATGTATTTCACACACGGTATATGATATTCATACGCATTTAGTTCATCTAATATCTATACTTTTACAGAAGTGCAAGCACTCCATACATCGCAAGGCCAAGACTTGCAGCGCAGCAACTCGGTGCATCCACAAACCACTTGCATTTTGTTGCTCGAAGCAACAATCCTATCAGCTGAAACACCACCGGATTCAGCACAACACACCATAATGGTAGTGGCAAAATTCCGGCGAAAATCGCATACACAATCCCTAATGCCGGAAGAATCACCAACATAGAATACAGTGCAACAAATGGCACTATAATCTGTCCAAACACATCTGAGATAACCTTTTCCGCAAGTTCAAATGTGCTTTCCCTAGTTATATCCTGATAGATTGTCGGCATCAAGCAGAGGAACGTATGTATCATAAAACCGCCCATGGCGCCACAGCAGAATATTACTTTCAAAACTGTTGAAAACACGTAATGCTTCGAATCAAAGCAATCTGTGAGTGCCAGAAAGCCACAGGTGTACATCGGCACTGCAAACATAGCAACTATTCCGGATGCAGTAAACCGCCAGCGTTTCATAACTGCCCATTTACTTTCAATATACCCTCCTTTTCCTAACTGCTTATTATCCGCTCCTTTTATATCTAACAAACAGTCTGCGACTGCACACAGCAGTCCACCTATCACTCCAATTATTGCCATTATCTCGTTCATTTTTCTCCATCTCCGGTTATTTATTATCAGATTAGCAGCAAGTGCCTCGGTGGCATAGTCCTGCTAAAGGTCTCTATTCCTCTCCGTTTCTTTTTTCCATGTTGCATCGGATAACATTAAACAAAACTGCCAGCATCACACACACCATTGCTGTGCAAAGCGACCAGCCATTTTTATATCCAAACATACTAATACAAAGAAATATAATTCCTGCAATGGACAAACCGCCACTCGAAATCAATAATAACAGTTTTACTTGTTTCTCATTCATTTTAATTCTCCTTATTTACAATCTAAATTTTCCGGCATCGATAAATATTGAGTTTTACAGTTTCTCACTGAAACCAAAAAGGTCTGCTTACATTTCGGACAAAACAGTGGGAAATTCTCTAAAACAGTATCCTCTCTAACCTGCGTTCTCGTCTTCCCCTGACATTTGGGACACAATATCCATCGTATAGTATCTTTATTCATAACACGGCTCCTCAACCTTCTCTTTGCTATTGCGCAAGGCACCTGACTTTACCAGCATCATCATCGCCTGAAATTCCATCGACAGCATCTGTCCAACCTGCTCTTCTGAGAACTGGCACACGCGTGTTGCATACAACGCACCAACACCAAACGTGTATATCCAGACATTTTCAAACAGCATCCTGGCATCGGCAGCGTTCAAGCTGTAATCTTTTTGAATCGCCTCAATGCAGACATCCACTGTTGCTCCCAGTTCTCCAAACAAATCATCAAACGTGTTATTTCTGCGATTCTCCTGCATAAAAAGCAGTTGATAAAGTTTCGGTTCCTTTACCCCAAACTGCACCATCTGCATACCTACCTGTTTGAATAATGGCATGCCCGGCAGTGCATGTCCGGCAAACCCTTCAAACTTACGCATCGCTTCCTTACGGACTTCCTCCTGCAATTCCTCCATATTCTTAAATACAGTAAATATCGGACGAGCAGAGCTTCCAAGTGCATTTCCCAATTCCCGGGCTGTCAGTGCCTCAACCCCTTTTTCTGAAACAACCTGCAATGCTGTCGCTACTATTTCCTCTTTTGTAAATTTTGGTTTCGGTGGCATACCATTTTCCTTCCTTTTTCAGCTATTCATTTTAAATCGTATGTTCTGCAACATCTGTTTTAATTATATGGGGGTATAATTCGATTGTCAAGCAGGTCATTTTTCAGCAAAATGTGTCAATTATATAGTTTTATATGGTCTGGCATCCAGCGGTGTTACACATCCCCATTCTTTTGCTGCATCACAAAATATTTTCTTTGCCAACGTTTTAAATATGAATCCCAACATCACTCTTTGCAGCAGTGACAGATACTCCGGTCCGGTAAATGCTCTCGCTTCATCATTATCAAAGCTTACTCTCTGCGCAAACAGCTTCCCCATTTTTTCATACGGGCCAGTTATCTTCTCGCGCTGTTCTCCCTCTGTAATCCTTATCGAAAAGTTGTCACCTTTTACCAGACAGCCGCCATAAGTACATCCCAGATAGTCCGGCAGTTTTTTTAAGAATTCTTCTCCGCAGCGGAACTGACATCCTTCCGCGAAGCCCCCTTGCAAAATAAATGATATCTGGGTATCTTTATTCTTTACCGGCAATGTCTCTAAGAACTCTAACAACAGTCCCGGCACACACTCCACATAAAGCGGCAGCGCAATGATAATCTGTGTATTTTCCTCATATGCCTTTTTAATGTCATTCCATGAATTTCTGTCAGACACAGCGTATTTTTCACTTGTAACACCTTCACTGCTTAGCCCCTTTGCAAATGAATCTATAATCTTATCTGTGTTACTGTACTTCTGTACCCTTGGGCTTCCGTTGATAATTAACACATGCATGCGACTGCCTCCTTTAGCTGTTTCTCCTCATATGCTCCTAATGATTTGCTTCCAAAATTCAATGCTACTCTGGCAACCCAATGACTTAAGTATGCATTCTCCGCTTCTCCCTGATAGATTATTCCAAAATCTGCCGGATGCTCATATCGTATAACATGTCTCATCTGACCATCTTTAATTTTCAGGTACATGGTTGCTAATGGCAGTATTCTGTCAATAACATTTTTCGCCTTATACGAAACAAATCCAAACTTGGTATCTGCAATCAGCCATATCTGGTCTGCCACAATCATTTTCTGTAAAATATACTCATAATCATCCTTAATAGCACAGATTCCCGGCGTTTTCAGCCAGCAATGGTTGCAGCCGATACAATGTGATATCTTCATGTTGGTTGTGTCAATCAATTCGTACTCCTGCAAATTACATTTTTCTATTTCGCGCAAAACCGCTTCCCCCACATGTGACTCTGTGGTGTCAATCATCAAAACCATGTGTTTTCATCCTCCTTGCTTCAATCCTATTGATTGATTTCATTGTACTTTTTCAATAAGATTTCATATAGGCATATTTTTCAGGAAAATGTGTTTATTTTATAGAAAAATCGCCACCTCTTTTTGAAGTGACGATTTCTATGCGTTTATACCCCATAATAGTTCTGAATTGCATATACGTTTCTTTCGCAGTTACTTATTTTCTAATGTCCTCTGTGTTTTTCTTTTCGTTTCTACTGTTTTAAATCAAATTGACGCTGTTTCTCGGCTTCTCTCTGCTCCCTGCTCATCTGCCTGTGCTCAATTTTCATCTCCTCACGCTGTGCGGCAAGTGCCTGCTGTGACTTCGTACCAACACCGGAACCTTGTATCGCCTTCCCTGCATTGCGCTGTCTGCGCTTGGGATTATCGGCGATCTGTCTTACCTCCGCCGTGACCGGCGGGCTGAACTTTAGTTCATAATAATGTCTGCAAACAAACTCGCACACCTCATAATCCTTAGGTTCTGCACCAAAGGTTACCTTGCTGGCAAAAAGTTTTCCATCCTCGACCCGTTCAAAGATACCAATCCAGAACGGGTTTTCAAAATAAACTGTCAGTTTTCCGGTTATTTCGTCTGTACTTCTCATAAAAAATCTTTTTCGCAACATGCTCTTCTCCGTCTAGGGTATCAAAGCAAAAAAATGCGCCCTCATACCCCGTTTTTTTTCTCCAGAACCTGTTTTAATCATCATTTATTGCCCGAAGGGGTATCATACAAGAAAAATGTTCCCTCATACCCCGTTTTTTCTATTTTTCGGGGTATGGTGCTTTAAAATCGCTTTCCCATACCCCAAATCGCTTGTTTTGAAGTCATTTTTGCTTACAAAACAGCACTTCGGGGGTATATTATTCCATAAACTCTATGCCATACCCCCGCATCATGAATATTTTAGAGCAACCATTGTAGGGCATTTACCTTTGCAGCAAATTTTTATTACTCAGCTAATGACAATCTCTGCAAAAAATCCAGACAATCCTCTTTTAACGTAGTCAACAGTCCTCTTGGTTCAACATCACTATTCGTCTGGTCAAGTATACCTGCCAGAATCGGGGAAGCAAGCAACAAATCACATAATCCCATATGACCGGCTCCTTCATAATAGATATTCTCGTAATTTTCCTCTTCATCTTTCAAGAAATTTTACATTAGTCTAACTTTTGGGGGGCGGTTCACTTTTCTCATTTTGATAAGACCTTTTCTTTATACCCCATAATATTTCTGAATTGCATGTGCAATATATTCCGAACATCCTTCTCCATACTGACTGTCTGTCAATTCTGAAAGCTTCGCTTTATGCAGATATTCCTTTGCTAAATCCAGAAGAATGTTTCTCGCATTATCAAGTGCAAACATCTTTTTATAGTTTTCTGCAAGCAATCCGACAGCATCCTGCGCCATATCCGCATTGTCAGTTTCTTTTGCAGTTACAAGCTGCTGATAGATTCTGTCAGTTTCATCCTGTTCCTGCTTGATATCTTCTGCATTTCCACTCGACTGCATAATTGCTTCCATCGCCTTTTCCTTGCTGTCATACCATTTGAACACATCTGCTAGTGCCTGTTCATTTGTAAATCCCGCTGCCAGACTCTCTCTGTATTTTTCTCTGCTTCCATATTTTTGAATCTCTTCTTCAAGTGCTTCTTCCGGCATACACTGTAATGTATGGTCTAAAATCTGTTCAATTTCTTCCTTACTAAATGCTTCAAAACTCATCGTATTTACTCCTCTCATCACATCCGATATTAACTCGATAAGCCCATTTAGCCGGTTTCTTTTCTGCTTCAGCAATGTCTTTTGAGTTAATAGTGCCTGTTCTTTGTCGTAACCGGGATTATCCATTATCGCCTTAATATCCTGCAATGGCAGTTCCAATTCTTTTAAGAACATAATTTCCTGCAATCGTTCTAACGCTTTGTCGTCATATAAGCGATAACCGGCATCCGTCTTTGATTTCCATTGAAAAATCTATATACTCTGTTTTAAAATATGCGCCGTGATAATTGTGTAACTATATGAGTTGATAGTAATTTTAATATTTTCAACTTCGCAATACCAGTTTTTTCCTTGTTTGTATATTTTACAATCTTTATTCAAAATCTTATTTACACAATACCCGACAACATCCGTGGTATCTAGTTTTAAGTTCCTTTTAATTCTATCAATTCCCATCTCAGTTGTATGAATTTTATCAAATATGTAACTTCTTTCTTATCACACTGCATTTCTTGTTTAAAAATTGAGTTATACAAGCGAGCACAATAAGCATGATATAAATACCACACGCTATCAATACCATCCATATCAAGTTCATTTCATTCACATCGAATATTCCATACACAAAATGACCTGTCACCCTTCCAAGGATATAATCAAAAGCTAAATATATCATTACCGGAATTGGCGTATATAGAATCTTCTCAAAGTTCTTATCATCCTCAACAAAAACCATATAGTACAACAAAAACAATACCGGATTCACTAAATGTAAAAAGAAAAAAGCTCCTATAAAATTAAAATGTCCTACACATGATACGATGCAAACCAATAAAATTGTCACGAGTCCCATGTGATAAAAAATGCTCGAAAAGCATTTCCCCTTTACTATGAAATTTATACCGGTAAATATCAAAAGAATTCCTATAAGCGTATTAGAAAAACAAGTCAATTCAATTAAATACTCAGGAATAGGTGTATATCCAACCAACACACTTGCACAAAAGACAATGCCAAGTATTATGCTTACGCAACCTTTTATTTTTTTCATTTATATTTTCACCTTCAAGTTCAAATTTGTTTATTTCTCTATAATCAATCTGCATTGTATGCCTTTTCTCATAACGGCACCATCATTACATTCATAAGGAATATCCTTTTCATACTTAAATCCAAGTTTCTTCATCACTAGGCAATCTCCCAGCATTCAACTTCCTCTTCATAATAAATAAGTACCGTACCAATCAGCTTTTTTGATTTGTCCAAGTTCAAAGGATATCCATTCTTTTGTTTTCTCTATATCATCATGACTTGTCCAAAACATGTATTTTGCAACGTCCGGGTCACTTTCCCAGCACTCAAAAACATCTTTTGCATCTTCCTGTCTAAAGGGCCGCAGCAGTAATCTGTCGGTTTCTAATATCGGTGTATTCATTGTATTTTCCTCCATCAATATAAGATTTACAATCCGTTTTACAAGCTGAATTTTTCTGAATTGTTAATTATTTCAATAAATATTCTAATACTTTATGGTTAATCTCATCCGGCTTGCTCGCACAAAGTAGATGAGACGCTTCCGTTACAATATACAATTCCAAATTACTAATTACAGACTTTGCACGCTTTGTTGCATTGTTTACCGAAAATGCAAACTCATTTTCTCCCATCATTACAAGGACAGGCATATTTACATTCAACAAATGATTCCTTTTTAACCATTTTGGAAAACTGGCATTTGAATTCATGTTCATAACTGAAATTGTAAATAGCTTTATAATACTATCCGGCAGCGGTTCTTCCTTTTCGCTTCCCCATCCAATGTAGTTTTCTACATTTTCTCTGGTGGGGTTAAAGCCCATTTTCATTATTTTCATAAAAAATGAACAATACATTTTTGCAAACGTTTGAACAGGGCTGAGCCGAATTAGTTTCATCACCTTTTGGGGATAAAAGCCCGCATAATTTGCTGCGTTCCAACCACCTATTGAAAGTCCACAAAGAAATACTTGTTCTAATCCTAATCCTGCTAAAGTTTCATCAAGCCACTGGGCGTTATCCTGTGTCGTTTTCATCTTTCGTGTAAGAATACTTTTGGAAGATTCACCTATCAAATCGATTGCATAAACACAAAAATAATTGCTCCAAAACGGTATGTTTTTATACCAAATAAGTGAACCACAACTTGCTGCATGAAGTAATATTAATGGTGGATTTTCCTCATTTCCACCACAAATCACATGACTGTCACCAAATGAAGTGGTGACATATTTTTCATTAAATGGTACAGACACAAGTTTCAAAGCTTCTTCATATGTATCAAAATATTCCTTTTGACTTTCTATTGTTCTAAAATTCAATCCTTTTTTCACGATACTCTCTCGCAAATTCCGATTTTTTAAATTGATTTTCTAACCCACGCATCCAGGAATCTCATTTGCTCATCCGTGTGAAACCAATGCTCACCATTTGGCATTACGGTAAGTTCTGCGTCGTTTTGGGCACTGAAGCGAGATATGGTTTCATACGAAGATAAGTTATCTTTTTCACCGTACAAAATACAGGTTGGAATATTCCATTTTATTCGGTTTTCTCTCACATAGCAGAGATATTCCCAGGATAATGTTTCTCCAAAATCCGTAGCAATCTCGTGTCTTTCCATCAACTCTTTCTCACTTACATCTGCCCACGTCATCATATCGCTTATCAATTTTTCCATGTCCACGATAGGTGATATCAGTAATGCCTTATCAATCTGCCTGTCTGCAAGCGAAGCTAACGAAAAGAACGCACCTATACTATTTGCAACTAAAATTACTGAATCATACCCTTCTCTGTGAAAATCAAAGTAAGCTGCAAATTCCTCTTTTGCCTCCCACGGAGTCTGTGATTTGTAATCAAAACCTATCACATCGCTGTTCATAAAAAGTGGTTTATAATGTTCTGCTTCTTCTGCACTGCCACCCTTTCCATGTATGTAAATAACTAATTGTTTCATTTTTCTATTCTCCTTTGCATTTGATCCAAATTTACAGTTACATAATTACATCTTGTTTCAAACTTTTCACCTCATCATCAAATTCCAAATTAACACATCCAAGCATTTACAATACTCTAGCACCAACCCTTCTACTAAAATGTATAAACGACAAAATGCCAATAGGAATAAAATACGCACACCAAAATTCAAGCGCAATCACTCCGCTAATGCTGGTTTCCCCATTGGACATCGAACTGAAAACTCCCGCCATCGGCATAAGAAAACATCCAAAAAAGAATATTCCATGAATCATCATCAAGCACTTTAACCATTTATCTGATTTGCTTTTCGCATCTATGGTAAGTCCTGTAAAAAAAGTTGAAAGTGCCATCATGCCATATCCAAGCAGGTCATAGCTAAAATACAAACCACCTCTCGAATAGTCAAGTATCTGCATGGCTTGTCCGCTAAGCGAATCCAGTCTGACAGCAGTTGTCTGTGCAAAATACACGAGAAATATCAGTGCCGCATAAATCACAGCAAATGTCATGCCAACCTTTGCAGCTACGCTATGGTTCTCATCACTTTCATGACAAAAACCGGCGGTCATCATAATATAGCCTATCGGCAATAGCATACACACAAAATAACTTCCAAAATCAAATGCAAACATAAATACATTCCGGTTCATTATTTCTTGCTTTGTATATGTATCACCAATTCCTGCACCGCTGCAATCAATGCTATCGCACATACCACAATGCTATGCGGAACTATGATTGGCAAAAGCAGACTGTATGGCAGCAGAAAAACAAGTGCACCTGTCAGTTTATTCAGATAAGTATGCAACGCAGTAAAACTCTTGTATTTAAATGCGGCAACCGAGTAGGAAACAACACGCACCACCAAAATGACTGCTACTACAATCCAGATTTCTTTCGGCAGAACATACCACAAAGCTGGAAACATCTTTATAAACATAACAGCGTAAAACATTAAATCTGCAATACTGTCCAATTTTGAACCGAAGTCGCTCTCTAGCTTCATTTTTCTGGCAATCCATCCGTCAAGTGCATCACTCACGCCGGAAAATGTATATACAATGTAAAAAGCGCTAGATTCTGCCGGCAAAAACAACAGACACATCGTTCCTATCATCCGAACCAACGTTATGAAATTTGCTGTGTTCCTCTTTACAAAATCTGCTTTCGTCATATTTTTCCTTTCGTTTATAGTGTACTTTTTGAACGTCTGCTTATTTATATTTAAAATCACTTGTTCCTGATTTATCAACCAATCTTATGAAAAAGAACTGTCTGCTCTTTCATAGATATTTTTGCTCATTCTCTTTTTCTCCCATCTCAATTTTACGCCATTCTTCCCGTGTAATTGCATATACTTTTGTTATTTTATTTTCATCATCCTCGTACTCATCCACCTGATGGATTTCGTCTGCCTTTTGTTTATAGTATACTTCTTTGTATCATTTGCATATAGTCACGTTTTCTAGAAAAATGTGTTCATTTTATAGAAAAAGACCGCCGGAATAAATCCGGCAGCCTATGCTTGTTACAATTTTTTCTTGACTATATTCTTATAAATGTTCTTCCTAAAGTCATGCTTTGAATGGAAAAAATCTATTTCAGATTTTGTTAATACATTTTTCTGTGCAATCGCTTCAACTGTGCAAATCAAATTTTACTGGCAATGTATTTGCAATTTCTTTTGTCAATTTATCCGTTCTTCATAAACACTCCATCTTCCGTATATATAAAAAGGCGGGGTAAATCCCCGCCAGCCGGTGGACCAGGACCTTGCGGTCAGCCCAAGTATAAAATGCACTTTGTGCAACAGATTCATATCTGTGTATATATTATATGTTGTTTTCTGCAAAATATCAACTACTTTTTACGAAAAGTCAGCTTCCTCAATCAAACCAGCGGAAAACAGATGTCTATCTCCATGTATCCGTCTTCCCGAATCTTTCGATATATATCGAAAATCGGTCTGTCATCCAGCTGATTTCCGGTTGCAGAAAGCCATCTGCAGAATATTCCCTGATACACCATAAACATAAATTGCGGATATCCCTTAAAATGATAAACTGCATACTTTCCGCCATCGAATTCACGCATCAAAATATGCGGATATTCTTTTAGCAGAGGGTTCTCCGGTAAAATTGTCTGGCACAGTTCATACATACATTTATTCTCGTCAGTGATAGACGGATCATCAATGGTACACTCTATGTACTTCGTATCTTCTGTCGCAAGAAACCGATACTTTTCAACAAACTCGCACCAATCTTCCGGCAGATTATGATAATTTCCTTTTTTCCGTTCATAAACAACCGTAAATCTATCCAGGTATTCGACAGTAATCCTTTTTGCCGCATCATCTAATTCATCCAGTGTCATTCCATGTGAGAAGGAACTCTCCTCCACCATCTGTTCACTAAGCCTGCGATAATTGTTCGGGGAAATGTCCAGCTGTTTCTTAAATGCTGTGGCGAAATTCGACGAAGAATAGCCGTATTCTCCGCCAATCTCTGTAATGCTTTTATCCTTCTCCACCTTGAGACGCCACGCGCTTCGTTCCAGACGTACCCTTTTGATAAACTGATAGAGCGCTTCCTCCGTATCTTCTTTAAACATCCTTGTCAGATGATACTTTGAGTATGCACAGTGCCTCGCCACATCATCCACAGTAATATCCTCATCTATATGTTCAAAGATATAGCTGATTGCTTTGTTGATAATCTCTCTTTGTATGACAATACTCTCTTTATTTTCCATCTGATTCATGCTTTATCTTTTCCTTTTGCTTCAAAATCAGGTATACAGAAACAACTGCTGTCAAAGTTTCCGAGCACGGTGCTGCCAGCCACACTCCGGTCATTCCAAGTATTGCCGATAAAATCAGCGTAAATGCCAGCAAAAGTACAATTCCCCTGAGCGCCGAAATCAGTGCCGATGATTTTGCATCACCACAGCTTGTAAAATACATGGAATTAGTTACATCATATCCCATGACAAGAAATGTCAATGCATAAATTCTAAATCCCGATGCAACCATATCCGCCACATTACTGCTGCAGCCAAACATTCCCGCATAGCTTCTTCCCATCACGAAAAAACTTATTGCAGTCAAAACGCCCACTGCAAATAAAATTCCAAACGCAGTAACCCCTTCAGCACCAACATATTTCATCAGAACGAAATTAAAGGCAAACATCGATATGGCGCTTGCCATCTCACCGATGAATTCTGATGAACCATTTAAGAACATCTCTGTGAACACAGTTCTGTCAAACGCAAATCGACAAAACCTTATCCGTGCCTTGGTCTGCATAAAACAAGTGAGCTGTATGGCAACAGACAGAACCTGTGTCATAAAAGTAGCAATTGCGCTTCCCTGTATTCCAAGTCCCATAACTGCCACAAATATGTAATCCAGAATCACATTCAGTATACACCCTCCCATGCTCACAAGCATACATATCTGCGGTTTGCCCGCCACACGTATAAACATTCCTAATACTGTGCCGATCACAAGCAACGGATAAGTAAACAGCATAATCCGGTAATACTCTGTAAAATAGGTGGTTAATTCGCCATCCGCTCCCAAAAAAGTCAGAATTGGTGTAAACAACGCAGATACCACAACGGATATGGTAACACTCGTCAGGATTGTAGTCGCCATTGTCTGTGAAAACACCTCTGACGCTTTTTTCGTCTCTCCTGCTCCAAAGAACCTGCCGCTGATTACCGAACCACCTACTCCGACACACAATCCAACTCCCAGATAAAAATAGAGAATTGGCAGTCCGAGATTAATTGCTGCCAGTGCATTACCGCCCACGTAATTTCCCGTGAAGTACCCATCTGTGATCGTGACTACCGTTTGCAGCAGCATCGCTATAATACTTGGAATTGAAAACTGAAGAATCATTTTCAGCTTGTTTTCGTTGATTTGATTGATTTCCATAATAACATCTCTCCTTTTCTGAATCATTCCACAGACTATTATAGAGATGCAATTATATCTATGCTTCTGAATTTGTGCGTAAAAAAACTTTTTACTATTTGCTGTTATTCATTATAAATCCAAACTATTATCTTTTAGTAAAAACTCTCTGATTCCAATAGTTGTAATCCCCATATCATCTCTCTTTAATTTAATATGATTTCCAACGACCACAATCTTTTTAAATGAGTCTCCTATATTCAGCAATGGACGTTCTTCCTGCATTTTCTTTTCTTCGTCCGGAAGCGAAAAAGCAGATTGAATATAATACTTATTATTTCCCTTGTAAGCTATAAAATCCACTTCCAACTGTTTTCGCATCCGCTGTCCGTTTACATCATTTTCTCTGATTTCCACTAAACCAACATCAACCGAATACCCTCGCCTTTTTAATTCATTATAAATAATATTCTCCATTAAATGAGTTTCTTCAATCTGCCTGAAGCCCAATCTGGCATTTCTAAGTCCCGAATCTACAAAATATATTTTCATTGGTGTACTGATATATTTTTTTCCCTTAATATCATAACGGATTGCCTGATCTATCAAAAATGCTTCCTGAAGATACTCAATATATTGCTTTATTGTCTTGTCGGTAATTCCACTTTGCATGACTGTCCGAAATGTATTTTCCAATTTTTTAGGATTTGTCAATGAACCAATCGCTGATGCTAAAATATTTACCAAAGCTTCCATTTCTGCAGAATTTTTTATATTATTATGCTCTATAATATCTTTCATATATGTTTCTTTAAATAAATCGGATAAATACTTTATTTTCTGTTCATCCGTTTTCATGGAAAGAATTCTTGGAAGACCTCCAAAAGTCATATACTCCAGCCATGCATCTTCTTCTGTCCCTTCATACACAGATACATATTCTGCAAATGACAGTGGATATACCCTGATTTCATCCCCTCTTCCCCGAAATTCAGTCAAAATGTCAGATGACAAAAACCGAGAATTACTTCCTGTAACATAAATGTCTGCATTATCTACCCTCAGCAGACTATTCAGCACTTCCGAAAAACGGTCTACATATTGAATCTCATCCAGTAAAATATAATATTGTTCTGCATCTGTTATTCTTTCTTTTATATGTTGATACAATGCCAGAGGTTCTCTCAGTCCTTCATTTTCGATGCCATCCAATGCAATATCAATAATGTGATCTTTTTTTACACCTTTATTCAAAAGTTCGTTTAGGAACAATTTGAATACCAAATAAGATTTTCCACATCTTCTCACACCGGTAATTACCTTAATCATTCCGTTGTTTTCACGAATTCTAATCTGTTTTAAATAGAAATCTCTCTTTATTTCCATGCCATACCTCCGTTACGCATTTTTGACCACATGACCTACTTTTCGTAATTCATTATAACATTATTATTCCATTTCACAAAGAGTTTATTCCATTTTTATGACCATTTGACCGTTTTTTCGCAAGGAACAAAAGTTGTGCTGGGCAAGAAGTGCTTTTATGCAATAGGACGCAATTTCCTATTGCATAAAAAGAAGAGCCTTAGCAATACTAAAGCTCTTGCACCAACATAAATTACCCTTCGATTTCCGTCTTTCCCTGCACCATTTCTGCTCCGTAACGGCACAGAAGTGACATTACGATAAACATTACGCCAAGCGCAACCATGCCATCGTTATCAAAGCAAACATCCGTTGCAAAATCAGTGTTTGTATTCATAAGTCCGGCAACAACTGCCTGAACAACATCGGCTATCACAGAAGTACCCAGTGGAATACAGATTGTTAAAATACCAAGACGAAGCAGTTCTGTTGCTCCCTTCTGTGTAAACGGTGTTCCGTCGCTTAATTCATGCTTGAAATACACTTCTGCAAATTTTGCCAGCACTGCTTCACCGGCACAAATAATCATCCATGCTGCTAAAATCGCGCAAATACCTTCCATGCCGTAGCCGCCTGTCTCTACAAGTCCGTGGAATGTTACATTACCCACTTTAAATATCTCCTCCGCACCAAGCTGCAGACTAATCAGTGAAACGATACATCCGCAAAAACCTATGATGGCACATACAAATGCAATGTTACTAAAGATTTTTCCCATTTTGGAAATTGACTGGATTTGTTTTAAACTCTTCATAATTCTTCTCCTTTTAGCTGTCTTTCATCTCAAATCCTGTTGTATCAGAATTTCTGATTCTATTCTATCTATTCGTATCAATTTCCAATAGTCACTTTTTCTAGAAAAATGTGTTCATTTTATAGAAGAAGCTGCCGGAAAATCCGGCAGCCCTCTTTCAACTACTTTCTCAATATATTCAATTTCTTCTTATCTATCCATCCTGCAAGAATCAATACCATTCCTATGCCAAGCATCAGTACCGGCAGCCACATGCCCTGTGCCATATCTCCGGTCTTAGGTGACACTGCATTCCCAATGTTTTCACCCGATACTGTACCGTTATTATTGGTCGTGCCTGTGACATCACCGGACACCTTTGCATTGATGGTAAATGCAGTGACTGCCAAGCCATCCGTCCAAAGGATTTCAACGGTATGGTTTCCCGCGGAAAGTGTATTCAGATAGTCTGCTTTCAATGTAATAATGGTAGAGCCTTCCTCTGCAGTGTAATTGCTCCGGTCTAACAGATTTCCATCCACCTTTACTCCGGTAAACTTAGAAAAAGCTCCATCGCCACGGATAGTAAGCCCAGCGCTGCTTCCCGATGTCCAGCTGCTGTCCGCACCATTTAAAATCTGATAGACAGCCACCGCACTTCCTGCCTCCTGTTTGAAGGTCACTTCTATGGTGTGGTCAGCGTTCACACTGCCAAAGGTATAGCTATTACCATTTGCCGTCACAGCGACGCCATCCACTTTCAAAGTATCAATCACATAGCCTGAATCTACGCTGATTGCAAATGTCCGACTGTCTCCTGCCATTACCCTGACTGCTCCGGCAGGTGAAATGCTGCCGTTCGCTCCGGCTGTTGCCGTAATCGTATAATCTATCGCCGGTATACTAATCTGCACCGGTGTACTTGCATAGTCTGTCAGGTTACCGCCATTGACATCCTCAGCCACGATATAGTAATAAAAGCTTCCATTCTTCATATCAGATGTCAGGGTAAATGTTCCGCCGGCAGCGCCTGCATCTGCCAGCTTCTCATAAGCTACAAGCTTTGCTCCGTTGGTATTGCCCTGCGTATATTCCTTATCCAGCACCATAAGGGACACCTGTGTGGCATTACCAGCATTCGTTCCTCCTATGGTGTATGGAACTGTTACCACATCACCGGAACCTCTGGCAATACTTCCCGGAGTGATGGTCAGACCGTTATCCAGCAGAGTCAGCTTATACTCCGCTCCCGGCTGCCCTGATGTACCGGAGAGAACAGCTGAGAAGAGAACAGAGGACAGATTCACATTCAAAGCGGGACTCACACCAGGGTTGATGTCATTCACGCAAGTGCCGCTGAGACAGTTGCTAATATCAACGCATCCGGCGCCATCATTATGTAAAGAATCAGCTGACCGCAGCCACCAGTAGGCACTGTCAGCTGATTTTTTTCTGTTTGTTGCTGAGATGTCTGTATTGCTGTACCCATAACCTGTATTCGTTGCTTCCTTGGCATCCAGCAGGAATATCTTCTCACCGCTTAAAGCAGCATAGTTTAACATTGAATATCCATCTCCGTCCGTAGTACTTGCACTTGCTTTCGAGCTTGCCGCTATGGCATTCTGCTCCGAAGAGGTAAAACTGCCTGTCAAAAAGCCACTACTACCGTACGAGCCTTCACTGTTCAGATATTGCTTTATGTAACTGCTGCTCCAGACATTGGTGCTGTCATCAAACTTACTACTCGGATTATCCCCCTGCCACAAGATGCTGTCACAGTCAAGGAGCATGGTCGTGCCGCCAAAGTCTGTTGTAGTTCGGTCAAGGACACGATATTTCACCGGATTGCCATTATAAGTACCAAGATACACGTAACTGCCCCTCCATGCATCAGTAGTATTTGCCGGTGCAGTCGGGTCTGCCATTATGGAAATGCCAAGTCCCTTGCCGCCCACGGGCGTAGTTAAGTCCCCTTCCGCCTTTACTGATACGGGAGTCATCGCGCCCATCAAGCACAGGCACATCAAAAATGCCAACCATCTTTTCCCACTTCGCTTCTTCATTATAATCTCCTCCTTATTTAAACACATTTATCGACACAATTTCCTTTGCACAAAAAATGCCCTGTCTGCAGTCTATCTCTGCAAACAAGGCATTTTCATTATCTTATCAAAAAGGTTCTGAATGGTAACACAAATAAACCCAGCTTTAGTGCTGTGCTGTGCTGTGCTGTCAACAATCGTCATCCATGCGCACATACCTGTCACGACCTCCCTCTTATTCTATATTTTTGATATATTTTAACACATTATAAAAATTGTGTCACTAAATATTTGCGCGTCTACTCTGTTAGAACTGATTATCATTTATTTCTCCTATGTAAAAGAGTCCTGCTCACGCAAGACCCTTACATTTACAGAATATATACTGGTTTATTTAGGTGCGTGCCACCCATTTGAAAGCCTTCCACTTTCATGCGAAATCAACTATTTCGTAAAGTGTGTGCATAGTTTTAACGTTTCCAGTCTAACGGCGATACGCTCCTTATATCGCATTCCAATACACCATGAAAATCAACACGCAGCCCCATGCATTTCCTGTCTCTTTTCTGACAATCAGCATGCCATAAATCAGAATAATGGTAACAAGCATTTCCAGCAATGCTTCCGGTGTCACTCCTACCGCACCGTGAATTAATATACACATAACTGCACATACGAACGCTCCCCAATCCCAGAATCGGTATTTAGACGGAGACATTTCACTTATCTTATCTCTTATGACAACATAGTTGAATCCTTCAAAGAAGCCCCAGCATATAGCTGTGACCACATATGCCAGAACATTGTACGGAAACGGACTCGCCAGTACTTCCTGGGTGGTATTTACAGTCCAAAAAGGACACCATGCATGAATATCACCGCTTAACAAACGATAAACAAAGTCCGGTGCGCAGCATAGGAGGCTCAATCCCAGAGCAGGCAGTAAATTCTTTGTGTTAAGCCCAAATTTGAAGTAGCTTTCCTTTCTGAACAGACATACAATGGTAATCCCCAGTCCGGCAACTCCAAACTGCCCGCCAACTCCGATTACCAGAACTCTTATGAGTATGTTGACAGACTCATCATATGCAAAGTCCGTCATTTTACTTCCCAAGCTTACGATGATTCCCAACACAATAAATGTCACGATTACAATAATCCATAAATCGATGGATAACTGCTTTTTTCTCTCCTTTGTGCATTCTATCAATTCTTTCATAACTTTTCTCCTTCGACAGAGTATTCATATTTTTATGCTAATCTATCACTTCACAAGCGTCTCAAAAATCCTGCTCCCTCTTCTTTTGAGCCATCCGAGCAAAATAATATCAAGCACCAGCAATACCACATTCACACAAACCATGTATACTACTTCAGTGACATACATCCTCAGCAGATAGTATGCACCTGCAAACAAAATCACGATAATCCATCCACCAAATAAAGCAAGCATGACACTAAGAGACTGCTTAATCGGCACCATCTCACTCGTCCAGTTGAGGTTCGGTGCCTTTAAATTGCACGCAACACCAAACGCCGCCATCAATACTATAAACAGGAACACTGCCATCGGCATCATAAATGCAAATGCTAACGATGGTTTTAAAACCCATTCCACACAGGCAGTCAGGACAGCTGCCGGTACTGCAGTCAAAATAATCTGAAGTCCAAGCTTCGCCTTTAAAACCTGCCAGCCGGATACCGGAAGCACCTGCACCAGCCAGATGTTGTTTCCTTCCAGCGAAACGGATGGCGCTGCCATGTCATTCATGGTCGTCATGGAACAGATTGCTGCTACTGCAAGCAATGCAAACAAATTCTCGTATCCCGCCAATTCTACAAACAGTATCTCCTGCAAAACATCCTGTTTGACAACAAGCACAACCGCCGCAATCAGCATAAACACTATACCAAGTCCGCAATTTAGCATATAATTCGGACTCTGGAAAAATCTGCGAAATTCTTTGCAAAGCAATGCCTGACCCGCAGATGCCATCTTTGTCTGCTTTTCTACATATTTTACTTTAGCTGCCCCTTTATTTGCCGTTGCAAGCTTTAAGAAGCTGTGCTGTAACACGATATAAACCACACTAAACAGCACCAGAATTATCGCGGCGAAAATAAGCATCGAGAGAATATTTCCCTCTGCCGCAAGTCCCATTTGATACAGCGGGTATGCGATTCCTCTGACTTTTTCTGCCGCATTTGCCGGATCTAAAAGCAGTGACTGCAAGATATCACTGGCATTTCCGCAAAAATAAAAATATGCTCCGATAAATGCCAGCGAAATAATCACGGTAAGTATTTTCTGATTTTTTAGTCTGCTGTTTATAATGGCTACTATCCAGCCCAGCACACAAGACAATGTCAGTACAAAAATTGATAAAACAATCGGTATCAGCATAGAAAAGATAATACCTGACGGTTTCAAATCCGCCACAAGAAAGTACACGATGAGCGCCGGTATCATCACTAAGAGTTCATACATAAGTCCCATCGCATACACGCCGGAAAGCCTTGCAGTCAGAATACTTTTGACCGGAATCGGCATCGCCAGCAGCAAATCATTGTCCTTTGCCTGATATAAGCTTGAAAAAGTATTAAATACGCTTCCGAACACGCCCAATGTAATACCTATTAGTCCCATCAGCGCCATATACAGCCAGCCAAATCCGGCATCTGTCAACGGAACACATAATAAGTCAGCGATTACATAAAACATCACTGCACAGATTCCAAACACAGCAGTATATAGCAGTCCATAGACAGCAAGCCCTTTTTTATCACGATTTTTCCCGGTTTTCTTATCCTGATAAAGCCATGCAAAGACTTCCAACATCTGTTTTTTTATTAATGTTTTTGTCATTGTACATCCTCCAACTCCAAGAATACATCTTCCAGAGAAGCGTCTCCTCGTACTTCATCCATTGTTCCGGATTTTATCAGTTTTCCATCCTTGATGATAGCAACCTTGTCGCAGAGTTTTTCTGCCACCTCCAACACATGCGTGGAGAAAAAGATTGCGGTACCTGCCTCGCAAAGTTCCCTCATGTTAGTCTTTAAAAGATGCGTTGCCTTCGGGTCAAGTCCTACAAACGGTTCATCCATAATAATCAGTTTCGGCTCATGCACCAGTGCAGAAATAATTGCAAGCTTCTGCTTCATGCCATGGGAATATGCCGAAATCGGCTGTGCTAAATCTCCGGTCAGTTCAAACATATCTGCATATCTACGGATACGCTCCTGTCGGTCTGTTGCACTCACTTCAAAAATATCCGCCACAAAATTTAAAAACTGAATGCCTGTCATGAAGTCGTATAAATCCGGATTATCCGGTATATAGGCAAGCTTTCTCTTACACGCAAGCGGATTCTCCTTTACAGAAATTCCGTCAATCAGAATCTCTCCCTCATCAAACTGTAAAATACCACAGCAGGACTTAATCGTTGTCGTTTTTCCTGCTCCGTTGTGACCGATAAAACCATATATCTCTCCCGGCTTGATATGCAGTGTCAGGTCGTCCACTGCTTTTTTATTCCCATACGTTTTTGTCAGATGATTAATTTTTAACATAATTTTTACCTTTCCTTTCCTTTCTTACCAATCCAATTATCTTTCATTGTCGCCAGTGCCATTCCCCATAAAGGCCCCAGAGTTAAGACAAGTGTGTTATTGCATATCTCACAAAGACTTATCACTATACTGACCAACAATCCAAACCCTGCTCCCAAAGCTATGTGCTCCTCCATTTTTTCCTCTTTTTCTTTGGATTGTTTTCCGTCCATTCCTGCACAGATAATCGCTACCGCAAGCCCTGCAAGGACAAATGGCAGCGCCGCAAATACAAATTCCTTCATGTCCCCCGCACCTTTCTAAAATATTTCTATAAATGCTTACATACTATTATTGTTAGTTCTCAAACCTTCCTGTGAGCAGATACCATCCCATAACCGCGTTAAACACTACTGCGGAAAACGTACTGATTCTTTCAAAAATTCCAAATACAGTTTCCGGCATAGTATTGATTCCAATTGCCCCGATAAACATTGCCCCAAGACATGCAGCCGCCCATATTGCCAAGCTTTTCTTCCCATCCTGCTTCGCTCCCAGCGCAATCAGTATCAGCGATGCAATTGAAAAAACAACGACCAGAATCGTTACTAAAAGATGCATGATATTCTGAAAAACAAGTCCCTCTGCATCTGAAATCCAAGGAAAACATTCATATCCGACAGAGCAGAGCCATTCCATCGCCGCAAACAAGTATACTCCCAAACGCAGTTTTTTCGTCTTTGAACCTGCCACTGCCACGCACACTGCCATAATAGACACAACAGAACACGGGCCAAACAAGCTGTTAAGCTGTGTTGCCAGCCCCTGAGATGGTGCTCCTACCGCCCCCAATTCGCTGACCGCCATACTCATCCAGTCATATCCCGGATACGCAAGCGGAGAAAACACAACCATTGCGGTATACGACAGCAGACCAATTATTCCACATATTCCTAATTTTGATAATTTCATCACAATCACCCTTCCCTATTCATCACTTCTCTTACATTCTAACAAACATTTTCTCGTCCATATAGGTACGTTTTTCAGCTAAATGTGTCTATTTTATAGATTACAATTTTCATAAAAAAGCACGGAAGCAATCTCACAACTGCTCCCGCGCTTTTTCACTCGTTCTCCTCAAAGTTTCGTCTGTACTGCGAGGGTGTGATGCCTTCAGCTTTTTTAAACACCTTAGTAAATACACGATAATCCATATAACCTGATTTTTCAGATACCTCGGCAATAGACAGCGAAGTGGAAATCAAAAGTTTCTTCGCCTGCTCCATGCGAATATTCGTAAGATATGCAAGGAAATTGACACCAATTTCACTTTTAAACAACTGACTGATATACTGCGCACTCAAGTTGAATTTCTCTGACAAAAGGCTTAAACTGATTTCCTCATCCAAATGCTCCTGCATATAGCGGACGATTGCTCTGACCGGATGTTCCTCCTGTAAATCAGACTCATTCTTTATCCGGTTCTCAAACATGGAAATTCTTAAATTGTCAATGCACGAGCCAAATTCCTCGTAATTTACCGGTTTTAAAATATAATCCGTAATCTGCATTCTGAGTGCCTCGCGGCAATAAGAAAAGTCATCATACCCGGATACTATCACGAATGCCATCTCCGGGTGCTTTGCTCTGCTCATCTGTATTACCTTCAATCCATTCATAATCGGAATATTAATATCCATAATCACAATATCCGGCACAAGTGAATCAATCTTGGTCAGCGCCTCCATGCCATCTGCCGCCTCTCCTACGACTTCACAGTCATGCTCCTCCCAGTCGAAAAGCTTCTTAAAGCCTTCTCTTATCATAATCTCATCATCTACTAACAAAACTCTTAATCGCTTCATTCCGTCTTCTCCTTTGTCGGAAGTTCCAAGCGTGCTGTCACACCGCCACTCTCATTTTCTATATAGGACAGACCGTACGCCTTTCCACATAAAAGCTTAATTCTTTTCTGCACATTTAATACTCCGATACTGTTTCCTTCCAGCTTTGCTTCCTGTCTGTCATAATGCAGCAGCAGCTCATCAATCACTGCCTTCTTCCCTTCGGCAAAGCCGCTTCCGCTGTCCTTAATGCAGATTTCCATTCCGCTTTCTATCCGATGTGCCGCGATTACCAATTCGCCCTGATACCCCTTATTCTTTAGCCCATGAAGCAGACTGTTTTCCACGAGTGGCTGCAAAATGAAGTTAGGCACTTTCTCTGCACCAAGTTCCTTCTCTATATCATATGTACATGTAAGTGCCGGATAGCGGTAACACATCAAATCCATATAAGCTTCCAAAAGTTCCAATTCATCGTCCAATGTTACCATAGACTGATTCACTTTCACGCTAAGTCGGAAAAAGTCAACCAGTTTCATCAAAAGTTCAGCTACCTTCTTATTTCTGTCAAGCTCCGCCTGAATGCGGATGGAATCAATTGTATTATACAAAAAATGTGGATTTACCTGACTCTTCAAATACAGCATGGACATTTTCTGCTCGGTAAGTTCTGCCCTTATAATATCGGGATTCTCAAGTGTCAGATAAAAAGACATCGTCATAAGTGTAAGTCCCATACCGCTAATCAGCCATGTAGGATTTATCCCCTGTAGCGCACAGATAGTCAGTTCAATGAGCAGCGCTGCGCCGATTGCTAATTTCTTTTTCCTGTAAATCTGCTTCCAGTTTCCAAACAATAAACCAGCACATAAAAACAGATAGAACGCAACTCCGGCATAGCTGACATACGCATAACTTCCATCCGAATAATTTCCCATCGGTGTTTCAGTATAGTGTATCGGCAATACCACTACACCTATCAGTTCCATGAAAAAGAAAATCCTTGCCGCCAAATCCAACCGCCTTGATTTGCCCGTTTCCTCTTCCACCAGAATCGCTATATATTGATAAAAAAGATACAACACAAATGCCATCGTTCCAACAAAAATACGGTGGCATACATCATTCAGTATTCTTGGGATTGTATCTAAATGATTTACGGTATAAATTGTTACTGCATCAAAAATCAAATGTACAATCATGACAATCAATAGTACCGAAAATGTCTGATGCAATAAAGAATGCTTTTTTTCTGCGCTAAAATATATGTACGCTACAAAAGCCATAATCAAAATCAATGCAATTTCCATTCTAATCATTTGTTCCACCTCTGTCCTATTTTTATCGTACAGATATTGCTTCTATTCGTCAAGCGTATTCTCTTCAACTTGTATTGGTAATTTTGTTTTCTCAGGAATTGGCAATTTGCTAATTTCTTCAAATTCCTTTGTTTTGCTAATAGTACAAAAATGCCGCAAACACAAAGTTTACGGCATTTCTCGAAATCATAATTGTTCTGTTAAAAGTGTCTTAACCTTAGAACTTACCAGCCTTAGCAGCTTCCTCAATAGCAACAGCTACTGCAACTGTCATACCAACCATCGGGTTGTTACCTGCACCGATAAGACCCATCATCTCAACGTGTGCCGGTACAGAAGAAGAACCTGCAAACTGTGCATCAGAATGCATACGTCCCATAGTATCTGTCATACCATAGGAAGCAGGACCTGCAGCCATGTTGTCCGGGTGAAGTGTACGACCTGTACCACCGCCGGATGCTACGGAGAAGTACTTCTTACCCTGCTCGATACATTCTTTCTTGTATGTACCTGCTACCGGATGCTGGAAACGTGTTGGGTTTGTGGAGTTACCTGTGATGGAAACACCAACGTTCTCATGATGCATGATAGCAACACCTTCCTGAACATCATCTGCGCCGTAACATTTAACAGTTGCACGAAGACCTGTGGAGTATGCTTTCTCGTATACTACGTTAAGCTTTGCTTCCTTGTAGTCATACTTTGTTTCAACAAATGTAAATCCGTTGATACGTGAAATAATCTGAGCAGCGTCTTTTCCAAGACCGTTTAATACAACGCGTAATGGTTTCTGACGAACTTTATTAGCCTTCTCTGCGATACCGATAGCACCCTCAGCAGCTGCGAAAGACTCATGACCTGCCAAGAAGCAGAAACACTCTGTCTCTTCCTCTAATAACATCTTTCCAAGGTTACCATGTCCAAGACCAACTTTTCTGTGGTCAGCAACGGAACCCGGAATACAGAACGCCTGAAGACCCTCACCGATTGCTGCAGCAGCATCAGAAGCCTTTGTGCATCCTTTTTTGATTGCGATTGCAGCGCCTACAATGTAAGCCCAGCAAGCATTTTCAAAACAAATTGGCTGGATTGCTTTTACCTGAGCGTATACATCAAGTCCAGCGTCCTTTGTGATTTTCTCAGCTTCTTCAATGGAGCTGATACCATAACTATTCAACACAGCGTTAATCTGTGGAATTCTTCTCTCAT
>CAZAGJ010000031.1:0-30307 GCA_964484605.1 uncultured Roseburia sp.
GCCTCGCTTGATAGGTAACGTATGTTCGCGAGAGTGTGTGAAGCACACTTTGTTCATTCATAGAAAACCTCTTGTCGTAAAATACTATTGCATGGACTTAAAATATTCCGGATGTTTAGACACGATTTCCGTGCTCGCATTGAAACCATCATAGATATGATGGGAAATTGTACTTGAAAGATTATCATAATCCTTGCTTGAAATATGCTCCCAGAGCGCCACATGGTCGTTGTACAGACGCATCAGATTGTCACGGTCACCGAGATTTAGAAAAGTACGAAAACGCTCATACTGGGAATCGATACTCTTTAGGAAACTCATGACATTCTTCTTCCCTGCCAATTCATAGAGTGTATTGTGGAACTCATTGTCGCTGATGATAAAGGCACGTCCGAGTTCATCGGCATCTAACTCGGTATCTAAAAGCTCCCTCTGCTTCTGTAAAATCAAACGAATACGAAATTCCTGTGACTTGTCGTGGCTGGAGGTCAAATCGCGGAAAACGGCCTGCTCTAATGTCTCTCGCATATACAAAATATCTGAAATCATGTTTAAGTCAATCAGAGATACAAATGTACCGATATGTGGACGGATTTCTAATAAACCTTCGGATTCAAGCATTTTGAAAGCATCACGAACCGGCGTTCTTGACATTTCATATTTGGCTGCAGTGTCGATTTCACTGATGGCAGATCCTGGTGGCAGCTCCAGATGCAGTATTTGTTCTTTTAATTTCCGGTACACAGCTTCTGAAGTGCCGGTGTGTTTCTTTGTATACATAATAATCCCCCGTAAAAACTGGAAAAATTTGAATACAAATATCCAAAATTATCCTCTTGTATACTTAATATAAATCCATAGTTAGAAAAATACAATCTCTTTTTTGAAAAAAATGGACAAAAATACATAGAAAAATAAGGGACGGGGAAGACTTAGCGGAGAGAGGTTCATAGATGTAGTGGGAAAAAGATGGAAAAAACACACTTGTATACAAGTGGCGCGAAAAATAATGGAAGAATATGTCAAAAAATGATTGTGCAAGATTACTAAAAATGGGAATTTGAGATGTGCAAAACATAAAAAAATAGAATAATCATTGACGCTTGTATACAAGTGTGATATAGTCAAGATAAAGTATGAATGAAAATCCGAAAATGACATGGACGCATTCATGTATGCAAGCACAAAACACGATAAGGCGGGGAGAAACCTACGTCAGAATGGAGGACAACATGAAATTATCATTTCGTTGGTACGGAGAGGATGACAAAGTTACATTAGAAAACATCCGTCAGATTCCCGGCATGCATTCTATTGTAACCGCAGTGTATGATGTACCTGTTGGTGAGGTATGGAGCGAGGAGAGCATTGCCAGACAGAAAAAATTAGTGGAGGATGCAGGCCTTCACTATGAAGTAATCGAGAGTATTCCTGTTCATGAGGACATTAAACTCGGCAAACCGAGCCGTGACAAGTATATTGAGAATTATTGTGAGAATATTCGCCGCGTAGCGAAAGCCGGTATTAAGTGTATCTGCTATAACTTCATGCCGGTGTTCGACTGGACAAGAACACAGTTAGACCATGTGCTGCCGGATGGCTCTACATCTCTTGTGTACTACCAGGAGCAGGTTGACGCAGTAAACCCGTTGGAAAGTGACAGTGACCTTACACTTCCGGGCTGGGATTCCAGTTACACCAGAGAAGAGTTAAAGAGTGTGGTTGCCGAGTACAATGCAATGTCTGAGGATCAGCTTTGGGATAATTTGAAGTATTTCCTTGAGAAAATCATTCCGGTTGCTGCCGAGTGTGATGTAAATATGGCTATTCATGAGGATGATCCATGCTGGAGTATTTTCGGACTTCCAAGAATCATTACATGTGAGGAGAACATTGACCGTTTCCTTAAGCTGGTAGATGACCCGCACAATGGAATTACATTGTGCACAGGCTCTCTGGGATGTTCTAATAAGAACGATGTTGTTAAGATGGCAGCGAAGTATGCTGCAATGGGAAGAATTCATTTTGCACACCTGAGAAATGTCGCTGTATTAGATAACGGTTTCGAGGAGAGAGCACATCTTTCATGTTGCGGTTCCCTTGATATGTATGCAATCGTAAAGGCGCTTCATGACAATGGATTCACAGGATATGTAAGACCTGACCATGGACGTATGATATGGGGAGAGACAGGAAGAGCCGGATACGGTTTATATGACCGTGCACTTGGCGCAACTTACATCAACGGATTGTTTGAGGCAGTTGAGAAAGCTTCCAGATAATATAGAACCAGGTGACACCGCCCCGGAGAAGTCCCGGGGAGGATTTTACGAAAATAGGAGGATATAGAAATGAAATTACCAATGCAGGTTAATTTGGAAGGAAAAGTTGCAGTTGTAACAGGAGCAGGTGGAGTTATCTGTTCTGTAATGGCAGAAGCTCTCGCAGCAAGTGGCGCTAAGGTTGCATTGCTGGATTTGAATCCGGAGGCTGCACAGAAGGCAGCAGATGCTATTACAGCACAGGGATATACGGCAAAGGGATACAAGTGTAATGTACTTGAGAAGGCAAGTATTGAGGAGGCAAGAGATGCAATTGCCGCAGATTTCGGTACATGTGATATTCTCGTAAACGGCGCTGGCGGCAATAATCCAAGAGCTACCACGGATAACGAGTACTTCCATCCGGAGGATATGGGAGAGATGAAGACATTCTTTGACCTTGACCCGGACGGAGTTTCCTTTGTATTCAGCTTAAACTACATGGGAACACTGCTTCCTACACAGGTATTTGCGAAGGATATGGTCGGCAAAGAAGGAGCGAATATCATCAACATTGCTTCTATGAATGCGTATACACCGCTGACTAAGATTCCTGCATACTCTGGAGCAAAAGCAGCTATCGTGAACTTCACAGAGTGGTTAGCTGTTCACTTCTCTAAGGTTGGTATCCGCTGCAACGCAATTGCACCGGGATTCCTTGCAACTGCACAGAACCGTGCATTGCTGTTCAATGAGGATGGAACACCAACAGCCAGAACAGGTAAGATTTTAGCAGGAACTCCAATGGAGCGTTTCGGTGAGCCGGAAGAGTTGGTGGGAGCATTATTGTTTTTGGCTTCTTCTGAGGCAAGCGGATTTGTAAGCGGAGTATGTATTCCGGTTGATGGAGCATTTGCTTCTTATTCAGGAGTCTAAGATGGGATATTTCGATTTTAACAGAACAAGTGCTTTCGCAGTTTGCATTGACAGTGACGGTTGCGCGATGGACACGATGGAGGTAAAGCACCGTGAGTGTTTTGGTCCGCAGTGGATTTACACCTATGGACTGGATGAATGGTTTGAGGCGTGCATGAAACTATGGTTAGATATTAATCTCTATTCGATTACAAGGGGGATTAATCGATTTAAGGGACTTGCACTTGCGCTCGAAGAGGTGGAAAAACGCGGTTACTGTCATATAGATGGCCTTGAAGCATTTGTGACATGGACGAAAGAGGCAAAGGAACTTTCCAATCCGGCACTGCTTGCATTGACACAGAAAGTGGATAATCCATGTATAGAAAAAGCGCTTTTATGGAGTATTCGTACCAATCGTGCGATTCATGGACTTCCTGCGGATGATAAGCCGTTTCCAAATGTGAAACCGGTGATGGATGAGATGTGTAAGAGCGCAGATTTGGCAGCAGTTTCTTCTGCAAATGGTGAGGCGGTAGAGGCTGAATGGAAGAAGCACAGCTTAAAAGAAGACTGCAAGGTTCTCCTGACACAGGAGGCTGGCTCTAAGGCATATTGTATCAGTGAACTTGTGAAAATGGGCTACGAGCCCAAGAAAGTCCTGATGGTTGGAGATGCACCCGGAGACAGAGATGCAGCAGCGAAAAATGGTGTTTGGTATTATCCGATTTTGGTTGGAAAAGAGGGCGAGAGTTGGAAGCGCCTTCTGGATGAGGTTTTTCCAAAATTGTTAAATGGCACTTTTGATGAGGCATATCAGAGTGCGTTGGTGGAAGAGTTTCAGAAAAACCTTGGTGTTTAAGGTATTTTGTATTTTTTGTAGTTTTGTTTTTGTATTTAAAACGGGGGTTCTGGGTTTGACCAGACCCCCGTTTTGGCGTATTAGGAGGAAAATTATGGCAGCAATGAAGACTGAAAATGTAAGACCTTTTGGTATCCGGGATAAGGTGGGATATCTCTTCGGAGATTTTGGTAATGATTTTACCTTTATACTCTCATCCAGTTTCTTGATGAAGTTTTATACAGATGTAATGGGTGTATCTGGTGGTGTAGTCGGTATGATAATGATGATTGCACGTTTTGTAGATGCGTTCACGGATGTGACGATGGGACGTATCTGCGATAGAAGTAAAATGACTCCGGTTGGGAAATTCAAACCATGGATTCGCCGTATGTGTGGCCCTGTTGCGATTGCGTCGTTTCTGATATACCAGAGTGGGCTGGCAGATATGCCGATGGGATTTAAGATTGGATATTTGTTTGTGACATACATTTTGTGGGGCTCCATTTTCTATACATCTGTTAATATTCCATATGGCTCTATGGCATCTGCTATCTCTGCTGACCCTGGTGACCGCCAGTCTCTGTCAACATTTCGTTCCATGGGAGGCACATTTGCGGGAGTGGTAATTGGTGCAGGTGTACCAATGTTTGCATATGATGTAGTAGACGGAAATTCTGTTTTGAGTGGTTCTAAATTTACTGTAATTGCAGGTATATGTTCAGTGATGGCAGTTGTATGCTATATGCTTTGCTATTTTCTTACGACAGAGCGCGTCAAGGTGGCAGAGAGTGCACAGCAGGAAAAAAACAGTGTGTTTGTGATGCTTAAGAACGCGGCAAAGAACCGTGCATTAATTTCGATTATTGTGGCATCTGTCGTGATGCTTTTGGCGCAGCTTACAATGCAGTCCATGGCAAATTATGTATATCCGAACTTCTATGGTAATACAGCGGCGCAGTCAGCTTCTACGATTGTGATGATGGCGGCGATGATGATTGCGGCAGGGGCAGCAAAGCCACTCGCAAACAAGATTGGAAAAGCGGAATTGAGTGTTATTGCCAATGTGCTGGCTGCGGTGGTGTGTTTGGTGCTGTTTTTCGCTCGCCCGGAGAATGTATGGGTGTATGTGGCAATGACGGGACTCTGCTGGCTGGGACTGGGTATGTTTTCTATGGTCTGCTGGGCGCTTATCACGGATGTAATCGACTATTCTGAACTTAAGAATGGCGTGCGCGAAGACGGTTCTGTGTATGCGCTATATTCTTTTGCAAGAAAACTCGGACAGGCGGCTTCATCAGGGCTTACCGGTGTGATGCTTACGATGATTGGATATGAGCAGACGACAGCGTTTGATACAGATGTTGTAAATGGAATTTTTAATATAAGTACGATTGTTCCGGCGATTGGATTTATACTTCTTGCGGCAGTGCTCTGGTTCTGGTATCCTCTTCATAAAAAAGAAGTAGATGCGAATGTGGCGGCATTGAAAGAGAATCATAACAAATAAAACTTAGCGAAAAGTTAACAAAAAAGAACCATATTTTGAGGAAAAACTTGAAATATGGTTCTTTTTTGGAATAGCAACAACACTGCCTTGTATACAAGAGGATGTAGGAGACTGTTAAAAAGATAACAAGCAAGAATTGTGCAATATTGACAAAAACGGAAACTCAAAATAGGCATAAACACGAAAAGAATAATGAATATTGACACTTGTATACAAGGGTGCTATAGTAAAAATACATTAAGATGAAGGTGAGGCGTCGAGATGGAAAATGCCTGTATTCAAGTTACATCTATGGGGGATGTTAAGATGGGCATAACGAAAGAAATCTTTTTAGAGAGAAGGAGAGACACAAATGAGTAACAGAACTTTACCAGACAAGTATTATGGTGAAAACGGTATTCATCGCGTGCCATTATGGCGAATTGGTGGCTATGCTTTGAATAACGCAGCAACAAACCTCTACATGTTTTTGATGATGTATGTATCTTACTACTTAATCGGATTCGTAGGTGTTGCAACAGTATTAGCATCTTCATTTTCAACAATCATGAGAGTATGGGATGGTGTGACAGATCCATTCGTAGGTATGATGGTTGATAAGACAGATGGAAGATTTGGTAAGAACAGACCATTTATTGTAATCGGAAACATTATCCTCTGTGTTACAAGCTACATTTTATTCCATGTAACACATTTATTACCGGAGGGTGGAATCAGATTTGTATTTTTTGTAATCATTTCTGCAATTTACTACATTGGCTATACATTCCAGTGTGTTGTTACAAAGTCTGCACAGACCTGTATCACAAACGATCCGAAGCAGAGACCGCTTTTCTCCGTATTTGATGCAGTTTACAATACATTCTTATTTGCCGGAATGAGTATCTATGTTTCAACTTTATCAGGAAAATATGGTACAATGTATTCAACAGAGTTATTCCATGATGTATGGTTGTTTGTTGCAGTTGCTTCCGCAATTTGTACGATTATTGCAGTTATCTCTATTGCACCGAAGGACAGAACAGAGTTCTATGGCACAGGCGCAAACCAGCAGAAGGTTGGACTTAAGGATTACATCGATACATTAAAGAACAACCGCGCATTACAGATGCTTATCGTATCTGCATCTTCTGACAAGCTTGCGACGACTATGAAGACATCTACGGTAACTATCGTATTGTATGGTGTTGTTGCAGGTAACTATGCGATTGTTAATGGTTCTATCAGTATGATTACTTCCATTGTAGGTTCCGTGCTTGCTGTAATTGCGATTAGTACACTTGCTACTAAGTTTGGACAGAAGGAAGCTATGCTTATCGGTTCCTGGGGTGGTATCGTTGTCAATGTATTGTTAATTTTCCTGTGGATATTCGGAGATCCTACAACTATGTTGACGGCTGACGGAACAGCATTTAACTGGGGCTTCTTTGCAATCGCACATGTGCTGCTTATGATTGTGTTAGCAGGATTCCAGGGTGTATCCGGCAATATCGTAATCCCAATGACAGCAGATTGTGCAGACTATGAAGTATATCGTACAGGTAAGTATGTACCGGGATTGATGGGAACATTATTCTCATTCGTTGATAAGCTTATATCCTCTTTGGCACCATTGTTTACAGGTTTGTTATACGCAATGGTTGGCTATGCAGATGCATTACCGGATGTTAATTCTCCGTACAGCACAGGTATCCACTATGTAAGTGTATTCTGTATGTTTGGCATGGTTATCATCGGATTAGTATGTAATGTAGTAGCTCTTAGATTCTATCCGTTGTCCAAAGAGAAAATGGCAGAAATTCAGGGCGAGATTGCAGATATCAAAGCAAAGGCTATGGCTGGAAATAACTAATTACATATCAGTATAGTTTGACAGATGGTGAGCAACGGGCACTGGAGGAATCCGGTGCCCGTTCTTGACGGTAGGAAGCATATATGATATGCTTCAAGGCAGCTGTTATGATGTTTTGAAAGGAGTAAGGAGTAGCATGGGATTGGGTTCAAAGACATCAAAGGAAGAAGAAAAGACGATTATTACAGATATTATCGAAGCACAGAATGAATTGAATACCCTTAAGAAAGAGTATGGAGTAGAGGAAGAGGATAAAGGAATTTATAAGATTATTAACCGCTATTATGCCAGAAAAGAAAAGGTTGAGAAGACTCCGTTAAAGAAGAAGACATATATCCTTTTACTGATTTTTACAGGACTTTTCGGAGGCCATCGATTCTATGCGAAGCAGTATCCTTCTGCAATCGCATACCTGCTTCTATGCTGGACAGGAGTTTCATTTGTAATGTCACTCATTGATTTGATGATTGTTGCTCCTTTGAAAGCGGATGAGAATGGCGTGATTACTTTAGGACAGAAGAAATATGTTCAGGATAAAGAATGATTGATTACAGATAAAAAGCTGCCGGGCAGTCCTGCCCGGCAGCTTTTTTGGGATAAATTTAGGAAAGAATTAAGTGCACTCAATTATAAGTATTTCTTAATTTCTGAAATTAATGCATCATATTCAGCATCTGATAAAAATTTCTCTCCGGGATTCATGGCAAATACACCACCCCATTCATATTCATCCTTGTACTTTGGTACAAGATGGAAATGAAGATGACATCCGGTATCGCCGTAAGCTCCATAGTTGACTTTCTGCGGAGCAAATGCTTTGTGGAGTGCCACAGCTACATGGTTAATGTCTTCCATATAAGCTGCGCGTTCCTCGGCGGTTAAAGCGGTAATCTCGCTGACATGCTTCTTGTGTGCTACAATCACACGTCCTTTGTGGCTCTGCTCCTTGAACAGATATACTTTAGAAGTTGGAAGTTCGCAAATCTTGATGCCAAATGCATCAACTAATTCGCCTTCCATACAATATGCACAATTCTGATCTGTCATCGTAAAGACCTCCCTATGCGGTTCTATTTCTGGTTAAAATGAATAGCGAATCCAGCGATTTCGTCTTTCATGTAAGCGACGGTAAGCTCGCCTTTGTCGTTGTACTTGAAAGAAGACTCGTCAAATGAGAAGCCACGCTTCTCAAGGTGATACATCGCACGCTCTAAGTAGTTTGTCTGGAAGCAGATGTGACCGTTTGTTCCGCGACCCTGAGACTTCATTAACTCAATCATATCACCTACGAAGATAGAGCTGTTTCCAGGCTTTACAGTCTGTCCTAAGAGTGTACCTAACTTAGCAGCTGCAGATGATGCACAGTTTTCACATTCATTGTTGATGCCTACGTGAAGGAGCTTGATTCCCAACATAGTAGAAACAGCTTCTCTTGTGAGTGCGGTAATGCCGTCCCAGTCCTTAGCAGCAACGAGTGCCGGACTTACCATCCAGGAACCGCCGCAAGCGATGATTTTCTTGAAATCAAGGTAGCTTGTTAAGTTCTTAGCGTTGATACCGCCGGTTGGCATGAATTTCATCTTGGTGTAAGGAGCTGCCATAGACTTAATCATGTTAAGACCGCCGGCTGCTTCTGCAGGGAAGAACTTTACAACCTCTAAACCAAGCTCAATAGCTGCCTCAACGTCGCTAGGATTTGCACATCCAGGAGTTACAGGGATATTCTTCTCTACACAGTATTTTACGACCTTTGGATTAAGACCAGGGCTGACGATGAACTTGGCACCTGCATTTACTGCGCGGTCAACCTGCTCTGTTGTGAGAACAGTACCTGCGCCTACGAGCATCTCAGGAAACTGCTCAGACATGATGCGGATAGACTCCTCAGCTGCGTCTGTACGGAAGGTTACCTCTGCGCATGGAAGACCGCCATCGCATAATGCCTTTGCCAGAGGGGCAGCGTCTTCTACGTTCTCTAATGCAATAACAGGAACGATACCAATCTTGGAAATCTCTTCTAATACTTTGTTCATGATTTTTCTCCTTTTTATTTAAATTTGCACAACAGCATTGGCTGTTGCAGTTTTTAAAACGAAGTTCCATATTGCGAAACAATGTTTCGCGTAATGGTACATAATAATTATAACATCTGGACAAGGCTTGTCAACCGATTAGCCTAAGAAAATCATGTATTTTACAGAAAACATTTTTCCCAATTAGAGAGAAAGAGATGCAATTACAGAGTTGACTTTTGGATTGTGGTCGTGATATGATGGAACAGAAGTTTCATAATGCGAAACAATATGTTAAATTATGAAACTGATGAAACGAGATTTGGAGATGCGATATGGCAGAAGAAAAAGAAGCAAAAAATCCGGTACAATCTGCAGAACGGATTTTTCAGGTGATGGAAGTACTTGCAGACAACGGGGAAATGGGATTGATGGAGCTCAGTGCGGCACTGGACTTACATAAAAGTACGGTGCATCGTTTATTGATGTCCCTTATTTACATGGGTTATGCAAAGCAGGATGAAGCAACGCAGAAGTATATGCTTTCTTATAAAGTGGTGAGCATGGCGGGCAAAGTATTGGACCGCACAGATATCTTACAGGTTGCAAAGCCGTATTTGGAACGATTATCTGATATAAGCGGCGAAGCAGTACATCTGGTACAGAGAGAGGAAAACAATATTCTTTATATCTATAAGATAGAAGCGAAAGTGGGAACTATCCGTATGGTTTCACATGTAGGAATGGTGCATCCGATGTATTGCTCCGGCGTGGGCAAGGCAATTATGGCAACACTCCCGGAGGATGAGGTAAAGCAAATCTGGAATGAGAGCATTATCGAGAAGAAGACGGACAAAACGATCACGGACTATGCGAAGATGCAGGAAATTTTAGAGGAAGTCAGAGAGAACGGATACGCTCTTGATGATGAGGAAAATGAAAAAGGTGTGCGCTGTATCGCGGCGTGTCTGTATGGACATCAGAGGGAAGTGAAGTATGCCTTTAGTATTTCGGGACCTACAAGCCGCATGACCAAAGAACGTGTAAAGGAACTTTCTGTTGATATGTTAAAAGTACAGGAGGAACTTTCGCGGGAATTGGGCTATTATGGTTAGAGAATCACAGCAGTTGAAAAATGGTTCTGATTTGGAAATTTTTATTAAAAAGTGAATAAGGCAAAAAAATACGGTCATACTATCTTTGAATAACAGAGTAATTCTGAAATGAAAAGGAGAATATGACTATGAAAAAGTGGAAAGCACTTGTTGCGGGACTTGTACTTACATTATCTATGAGTGCGGTTGCTGCATGCGGTAACAATGAAGGAACAAAGGAAGATAATACCCAGATAACAACTGAGAATGCCGGAAATGGCAATATGAATGGAACAACCACGGACGGCATGAATACAGACAACACAAATGTCAATGGAGTGACCAATGGAACAGCAGATGATATGAATGCGAACGGAACTGTTGGTAACGGAGAAGACAATGCCAATGGAAATGTGGTAGAGGATGTTGTGGACGGTGTTGGCGAAGCTGGTAAAGATGTCATCAATGGTGTTGAAAATGGCGTAGAGGATTTGACAAATGGAAGTGCCACAAATGGTACAGCCAACGATAATCGCTAATAAGATATGATACTCATAAAGAAAGCTGACAAAGCATTTTTCGTGCTTTGTCAGCTTCTGTATTTTAGAGAAAAAATAGGGCTTTAATGGTAAGTCACTAGTGTTTCTTACGAGCTGCTAAGTCTGCCTCAATGGTAGCAAGTGTCTTCTTATCAAGGTTGTAAATAAAAGCAAATGAGATAAGCTGAATGAGACCACTTACAAAGTAAGCGCCAGCAGTCAAAAGACGCATATTAGATGCAACTTCTGGAAGCTGTGCTGCGCCAAGTGCAGCGTCATAGCCTAATGCGGTAGCTAATACAAGACCAAGAGAAGGTCCAATACCCTGTGCCAGCTTACGGAAGAAGGAATGAAGTGCATAAGTGGTACCCTCTTCACGAACACCGAACTTCCACTCACCATAGTCCATAGCATCTGCCATAAGTGACCATGATACACAAGTTCCGACACCTGCACCGAATCCGGCGATTAACTGACCGGCAACCCACATGGCAATACCCTTCATATCAGGAGTAATTGGAAGTACTAATAAAAGTCCATATCCGATACAGGTAGCAATTGTTCCGACTGTAACAGCCTCTTTCTTGCCGAATTTATCAACAATCTTACGGATGAACGGCATGAAGAAGAACATTGGAAGGTAAGAAATCATACCCATCAAACCGGAAATCTGAGCATTTTTAAAATATGACTGCCACATGATGGTATTAGCAGTTCCGGCACCATACATACCGATGAACATACCTACAGGAGCTAAAGTAGCACCAACAGCAGCTCTGTTTTTGAAGAAACGACCACATGCTTCGATGATGTTGAACTTTGGAGTATCTTCCTTCAAAGTGATATCCTGCTCTACACGGATAACTGTATTGCGAACCATGAACTGGAATGCAATAAAACCAATGATACCCATGAGGAGTGCGATGATAAACACTTTATCGCCCATAAGTTCATTGTCAGAATTGTAAATCAATACCGGTAAAAGAATACCGGAACCGATGCTTGCAACCATAGAGCCTAAGGAGCGGAAGGTTGATAATACGGCACGGTCACCCGGATCATTGGAAATCAGGGATAACATGGAACCGTATGGTACATTTGCAATTGTGTAGAATGCATCCCAAAGGATATATCCGGCTACGAATAAGATATTCTTCGCCATGGCAGGAGCACCCGGGAATGGAAGAAAACAAGCTGCTCCGGCAAACAGTAAACCGATGGAACCAATGTGGATATACTGTAAGAACTTATTGCGCTTGTACTGATGTCTGTCAGCATCAATCATTGTACCGATGAGTGGGTCGTTAATAGCATCCCAAACCTGAACAATGAGTAATAATGAAGCCATAACCATCTGATCAATTCCCATGAACTGGGTCCAGAAGATGGTAAGTGTGCCCTTGAGGGCGAAGCTCATGTTACAGCCAAAGTCACCAGCTGCATATGCCCACTTGTCGAGTGCGCCAAACTTGCGATAGCCGTTGGCATCTTTTTTTTCTTTTGACATAATGATGTCCCCCTAATTAATAATATAGTGTACCTGCTTCTCCTAAAGCTTGTATACATTATACGACATAGTTTGACAAAAGACAAGGTCTAAGTGGTAAAAATAACGAAAAAATTAGCGTTATATAAATGCTTTGTGGTTAATATGGACAAAAAATGTGCAAAAAGATGCGACAACTCAAAAAAAGACATGGTATACAAGATGTTTTTTTTAAAAGAATCTTAAATAAATATGAAAAATCTGCAATTTTCTTGAGCTTGTGCGGGGTTTGCATTATAATGTAGTATATTTCATAAGGTTAGAAAGTAAGAGGAACGTAACATGAACGATAATGATTATAGAGAAGTGATTGACGATGCGGATGTGATGAAGCAGGATACATCGGCAGAAGCAGAAGACAGAGTGCAGGATGCACCGGCAGAAGCGGAAGACAGCGCGCAGGATACACCGGCAGAGAAAGAAGATGAACACGAGACGGAATATGAGGATATCTGTTATATCTGCAGAAGACCGGAGCATATTGCCGGCAAGATGATTAAGATTCCGAATGACATCTGTATCTGCCAGGACTGTATGCAGCGCACGTTTGACAGTATGAATCAGTATGGATTTTCCATGGATAATATGCCGAATATGGATATGAACAAGATGCCGAATATCAGTATGATTAATCTGTCTGATTTGCAGAACATGAATATGCAGGGATTTATGCCGAATAATCAGAAGCTGAAGAAGAAAAAGACGAAGGAAAAGACAGAGCCGGTGATTGATATTACAAAGATTCCTGCACCGCACAAGATTAAAGCATCCTTAGATGAGTATGTGGTAGGTCAGGAACAGGCGAAGAAGGTGATGTCTGTAGCTGTATACAACCACTATAAGCGCATTGCATCTGATGTGAAGGATGACATTGAGATTGAGAAGTCAAATATGCTTATGATTGGGCCAACCGGATGCGGTAAGACATATCTGGTAAAGACACTTGCGAAGCTTTTGGATGTGCCGCTTGCGATTACAGATGCCACTTCCCTGACAGAAGCCGGTTACATAGGAGATGATATTGAGAGCGTAGTCAGCAAGCTGCTTGCAGCTGCGGACAATGACGTGGAGCGTGCGGAGCATGGTATCATTTTTATTGACGAGATTGATAAGATTGCCAAAAAGAAAAATACGAACCAGCGTGATGTAAGCGGCGAGTCCGTACAGCAGGGAATGCTCAAGCTTTTAGAGGGAGCTGAGGTGGAGGTGCCTGTGGGCGCCAGCAGCAAGAATGCAATGGTTCCGATGACTATGGTGAATACCAAGAATATCTTGTTTATCTGTGGCGGTGCTTTCCCGGATTTGGAGGAGATTATCAAGGAGCGTTTGAATAAGCAGGCATCTATCGGCTTTGGCGCAAAGCTTAAGGATGAATATGAGGAGGATGAGAATATTCTTTCCAAGGTCACTGTGGAGGATGTGCGTAAGTTCGGTATGATACCGGAGTTTTTAGGAAGACTGCCAATTATGTTTACACTGGATGCGTTGACGGAAGACGCGCTGGTGCGCATTCTGCAGGAGCCGAAGAATGCAATTATAAAACAGTATGAGAAGCTTCTGGCGATGGATGAAGTGAAGCTTGCATTTGATGAGGATGCACTTCATGCAATTGCCAAAATAGCAAAGGAGAAAAAGGTGGGAGCCAGAGCGCTCCGCGCTGTTATCGAGGAGTTCATGCTTGATATTATGTATGAGATTCCAAAGGATGACAATATCGGTATGGTTACGATTACGAAGGAGTATGTGGAGAAGAATGGTAATCCGCGTATCACATTGCGCGGCTGTGCCGAGATAGAGGATAAGAGCAGTGTAATACCGCAGATTGCAAGTGGTGTATAGAGAATGATATATCGTGTGTAATAGGATGTGATTTCGTATTGCATGAGAACAGGGCAGTGAAAGCGTTTCAAGCTTTCACTGCCCTGTTTGAATTTTAAAAATTAGAGATTGTTAATCGTATCTTCGATTTTGCCCAGATTGATATTGTCTAAGCTGAACTTGGTGGTGTTATCCCTTAGGCTTCCGGAAAGAGTCATAAGACTGTCTGTCTTTTCGTTGCACTCTTCAACGATATCACTTAAGCGAATCATAGAAGCGGAGGTTTCCTCGGTGCTTGCGGCATTTTCCTGGGAAATTGCAGATAAGCTTTCGAGTAACTCTAATACCTCGTTCTTTGTATTGCCAAGACCATCTACCTGAACAGATATTTCTGCTACAGCCTGACTGACAATGTGGATTTCTTCGTTTAATTTACCATACATATCGAGAGTATTCTCTAATTTCTGGTTCTGCTCGCCCATGGAGGTCATTACCTCGTTCATGGTATGTACGCTTCGGTTTGAATTGTCCAGCAGTGTATGTATGATATTTGCAATCTTATCGGCAGATTCACTACACTGGTCTGCCAAGGTACGGATTTCTGTTGCTACGACAGCGAATCCTCTGCCGTGTTCACCTGCTCTTGCAGCTTCTATACTGGCGTTTAAGGAGAGCAGATTGGTCTGGCTTGCAATGCTTGCAATCAAATCGGCCGCCTCCTGAATCTCTAAGGCAGAGCGGTTTGTCTCGTCTGTCTGCTGCTGGACTTCGTTTACGGATAAGTTTGTTTTCTGACTGATTTGCAGGAGCTCCTCCAAAATATCATTCGCAGAGCTGTTATAGTCACTCATCTTTTGAGTACTGTCTGTCAGTGATATAACATTAGTTGCAGTAGCATCAATTGCATCACCCATACGAATGACACCTTCGTTGGCGTGCTGTGTATCACCTGCCTGCTGTGTTGCACCATGAGCAATTTCATCGATAGCGGTATTGATATTGTTAATGGCATCTTTGATTTTTTCAAAAGATTCCCTGAACTCGTCTGAAAAGCTGTCTAATTCATTAGAGGTAGTCATGATATTCTTTACGATTTCTGTAAATGACGCGACCATTTTCTGAAGTGAGCGGGACAATTCGCCCAGCTCATCAGTACGCTCAAGCATTTTGTTCTGTACAGCTATATTCAGTGAACCATCTGCAACTTCTTCCAGTGAGCCGACAGTGCTGCGCAGAACTTTACCAATGGAATGCATCAGCAATGCAATCACAATGATTGCAATGACAGATATGGCACAAAGTGTACCGACCATCTGGAAAATGTTTGTACTTACCATAGATGAAACGGTGTCTTTGTCATATCCGACAAAAAGACTTCCATATATCTCGCCTGCTGCGTTTTTTATCGGAGCATAATATACCAGATAGTTTCGTGAACCGATACTAAGATTATTGTCGTATACCTCTTCTCCTCTTTGAAGCTTCTCATACACGGCGGATGAAATTGCCTGATCCTTCATGTTATTTCCGGAGGCATCGGACATCGTTGTGGCACAGCGGATATCGCCGAGAATAATTGATACTTCAATGCCGGTCTGCTCTCTGAAATCAGACAAAAGCTGCTCGTGCTCGGTTACATTATAGGAACCTTTGTATAAAGTTCCGTCCTCATAGCGGTAATCATCTTCCGATACCGCATTCATGATCTGTGTAAAAGAATATTCAGCACTTGTTAATTGCTCCCGCATCAGAATGTTGGAGATGTCGTTCATTCCGTTTACCCCGATGATACAACCCAGAAGAACAAGTGCTATCATTGGAATCGCCGCTACGGCAGATATTTTCCCGATTAACTGTATGCCTTTTTTGTTCTTTGCTTCCATGCAAATTACCCCTTTCCTTTGTAACGCAGAATTCTGAACCTATATGTAGAATCCTTACTCATATTATAACTTTTTTTACAGATAAACTCAATTTTTTTCGTTTATTTTCGTAAAAAAAGAGCGTATTTGCACATAAATCTGTGTATGATTGAAAAATGGAGCAATTTATGCTACCATGATACAAGAAAATGAGTGTTAATCCAGATGGAAAAATAACAGAGGAGTACAAAAGCACATGAACAAAAAACAGATAAGTGATACGCAGAGGAATAACAGAACTGCATTGACAGGACATACGATTGAGGCACTTATTATAGTAATTTTCTACATCGTGCGTTTTATAAGAGGGGAAAGGAGTATTTCCTATACGCTGATGATAATTGCACTGGCGCTGATTCCGGTAGTGCTTGGACAGTACTTTTTCTGGCGGGATAAGGAGACAGCGATGATTAAGCATACGGTGGGTGTCGGATTTGCACTTACTTATTCAGTCATGGTGCTGACAACGAAAGAAGCGAACATCTATGTGCTTGTGATTCCGATGATTCTGCTGGTAACAGTCTTTAATGATGTAAAGTTTTCCGTTGAGATTAATATCGGAACTGTAATTTTAAGCCTGATTATGACTGTCGGAGGTGCTATAACCGGCAAGTTTGGATATCAGGGGGCGGAAGAAGCAATTGTTCAGGTAACGGCAATGGTTCTTGTGGCAGTATATTCTATCTATGCAGCGAGGACTTCAAATGCCAATAACCGTCAGAAATTGGACAATATTCAGGAGGCGCAGAGTAAGACGGAGGATTTGCTGACCAATATTTCCTCGATAACACGGCAGATGCAGACCGGTATGGAAGACATCTATGAGAAAGTAGATGGTTTAAATAATTCCTCAAAATTAACCAAAGATGCCATGACGGAAGTGCGGGGAGGCACCTCACAGACTGCCGATGCGGTACAGAATCAGATGTCCCAAACCGGGGAGATTGGGCATAAGGTAGATGCGGTAAGTGCCGCGGCAGAAGAGATTACCAGAAATATGGAGCAGACACTGGATGTTTTGGCAAATGCGAATAAAGAAGTAGAAATGCTGGTAACGCAGGTGGATAATTCAGTAAAGGAAGGCGCAAATGTTACCGGCAAGTTAGAGACGTTAGACCAATATATCGATGAGATGCATTCAATTGTGGAACTTATCAGCGGTATTACTTCGCAGACAAGTCTTTTGGCATTGAATGCCAGCATAGAGGCAGAAAGAGCCGGTGCGGCGGGACGCGGATTTGCAGTCGTCGCGACTGAGATTACCGGAATGGCAAAGCAGACGAAGGATGCGACAGTTCATATCAGAGAGTTAATTGGAAATATATCCGGCTCCATCACAGATGTGGTTGCGGATGTTCGTGAAATGATAGGAGCCATTAACGAAGAAAAGCAGTCGACGGAGAATACGGCAGAGAATTTTTCACATATTCAGAGTAACACACTTGAGATAAAAAGGAACATTGAACAGCTGAATACCAATATTGCAGAACTGAAGACTGCAAATGAGCAGATTGTAGAGTCAATCGAAACAATTTCGGCAATTACGGAAGAGGTTTCCGCTCATGCCAATGAAACGATGTCGGCGCAGGAAGAGAACGCAGATGTGCTGGATAAGATTGCATCTCGTATGCAGCAGTTAATTGAAATTACAAAACAAGAGGCATAGGAAGAGTAACTCCGGCATCTATTGGTAAGCGAATAGATGACCGGAGTTTTTTGTTAAAGTCGTATTGACAATAGTATCCCAATTTGATATTCTTTAATTAGTTAACCGCTTAACTAATTAGGTTAAAACTGTCTAAGAGCTTATGGAAGGAAAGCATCTGGATATGGTGGAGACTATGTAGTATCAGAGGAGGGAATTTATGACTATTTCAAAGGCAGAGAAATGTAAAGCTGCACGAATGGCAGGCATATTAATGCCGATAGCATCGCTTCCGTCAGAGGATGGAGTGGGAAGTTTTGGGAAAGAAGCATATGCTTTTGTAGATATGCTTTCAGACATGGGGATTAGAATATGGCAGATTTTACCGCTGAATCCATTGGGTTACGGTAATTCACCTTATCAGCCATTCTCTTCTTATGCAGGAGATGAACTTTATGTTGATTTAGAACTTTTGGCAGAGGACGGATATCTTACGGCTGATTGGGACCATTATGAAAATAGCGATAATCCTAATCGGATTGAATATGAGAGGGCAAGAGCATACAAGACAAAGTTTTTAAAAGAAGCGTATAAAGAATTTTATAAGAAAAGCTGGAAGTCTCCTGAATTTGAAATGTTTCGGGAAAAAGAATGGGTATATCCGTATGCGGTCTTTGTTGCACTAAAAAAGCAGAATAATCTTCGCTGCTGGAATGAATGGCCCAAAGAGCAGCAGGATTGGATATTGGATAACCAATATGATATTAGTCATTTGCAGGAAGAAATCAATTACCAGATGTTTGCACAATATATGTTTTATAAACAATGGATGGCGCTGAAGAAATATGCGAACGAAAAAAATGTAATGATTATGGGAGATATTCCTATTTATGTGGGAATTGATTCTTTGGACGTATGGAGCTGTAGAGAGGATTTCCTTTTAGATGCGCAGGGAAAACCGAGTTTTATAGCAGGAGTACCACCGGATTATTTTAGTGCAACAGGTCAGCGCTGGGGCAATCCGATATATAATTGGGAAAATATGAAAAAAAGAGATTTTATATTTTGGATTAAACGATTAAAATATAGTAGTGAGCTTTATGATATTATACGAATCGATCACTTCCGAGCTTTTGATACATACTGGAAGATACCGGCTGCCTGTGATACTGCGATTGAGGGTGAATGGGTTGAGGCACCGGGGTATGAACTGTTTGACGAGATATATAAGCAGATACCGGATATTCAGATCGTGGCAGAAGATTTGGGTGATTTAAGACCTGAAGTACTGGAACTTAGGGATCATTATAATCTTATTGGTATGAATATTGCAGAGTTCTCGATGCCGTTTGCAGACACGGTAAAAGAACATCAGTTGATTTATACCGGTACACATGATAATCAGACAGTAAAAGGCTGGTTAGATTCTTTAGATGTGAAGAAAAAGATTGCGGTTCGTAAAAAGCTTGCTAAATATGGACAGCCATGGGAAAGTTTTACAAAAAAAATGGTACGATTTGTGTATAGAAGTCGTGCATGTATGGCAATTGTTCCATTAGCGGATATTTTGGGGTTAGATGATGAAGCAAGATTAAATACACCGGGAACAGTAGGAAGCCCGAACTGGGAGTGGAGGCTTACAGATTGGGATGCTCTTGAAAAGGAGAAGGAGGATATTACAAAACTTGTTTTAAAATCGAAAAGAGCCCTTTCGTAAATACAACAAGAGAGGTAAACACACTATGAATTTAAAAACTATTGCAAAAGCAGCAGGAGTCAGCACTGCGACTGTTTCTAATGTAATTAATGGAAATTATCATAAGGTTTCTAAGGAAACAATAGCGAAAGTACAAAAAATAATAAAGGATAATGATTATAAACCGAATGCTACTGCAAGAAGTCTGGCTTCCAAGGAGAGCAAAATTATTGGTGTGGTAATACCGAATATTGACACAAATGAAAGCTTTTCTATTAGTCCGTATAATACGCAGATTCTGGCATTGCTGGAGAAGTATATACGAAACCAAGGTTACTATCTGATGATACGTTGTGCAAAAGAGTGTAAGGAAATTATTTCGTTATTTTCTTCATGGAATGTAGATGGACTTATTTTATTTGGTCCGTTTAAGCATGAGGTGGAAGATATCAAGACATCTTTGCATGTGCCGACAGTGTATATCGACACATATGCTGAAAAACTGGAAATTGCAAATGTGGGAATCGATGACTATAAAGGCGGATATCTGGCCGCCAGATATCTGTTGGCAAAAGGACATAGAGAAATTGCTTTTGTTGGGCCTCAGTTTGAGCGCCCGGGGGTAATCCGTCAGAGATATCACGGTTTTTGTGCTGCATGTGCGGAACAAGGGATTGAGGTGACAGCGAATCATATTTTTGAATCAGATACGGGATATCGGAAGGGTATAGCAGTAGGTCAGGCAATAGCTATTTCTGATATTAAGTTTACTGCGGCTGCTGTGATGTCCGATATCGTTGCAATGGGCGTAATGGAGGGCTTGAGATTATGCGGACTGAATGTGCCAAACGATGTATCGGTTATCGGCTTTGATAATTTGCCGGAAGGCAATTATTCCAGCCCTAAATTGACTACAGTTTCCCAAAATCTTGAACGGAAAGCGCTTATGGTTGGGGAGTATCTTTTTAAAATGATTCGCGAAAAGCAAGAAATTGTAGTGGACGAAAAGGTTGATGTAGAGATAGTTGAAAGACAATCAGTAAGAGAATTAAATACTGCAATGGATTAAATGCAAATGCGCAGCTAAATGAAATGGTGGAGTATAAAATGGATAAATGGTTAGAGAGTGTTTATAGTGATGGAACAGCTGATTATGTCAGTAATCCGTCTCCAAGACTTTTTGAAAATGTTACTGTCAAAATCAGAATGTACGAGGACGCACCTGTAAAGCATGTATTTTTACGTTCTATACCTAATGGCTCGGAGAGATTAGAAGAAGCACATATTGTAAAAAAAGAACAGGGGTTTGTATATTATGAAGCGCCGTTAGCAATCACGGAAAATAGAATACAGTATCATTTTTATCTTGTGTGTGATGATATTATATATTTTTACAACCAAAAAGAAATTACAACCTATGTACCGGACCATACATATGATTTTGTACTGCTTGCCGACTATGAACAGCCGACATGGGTAAAGAAGGCTGTTTTTTATCAGATTTTTCCGGAACGCTTTTGTAATGGAAATCCTCAGAATGATGTGCAGGATGGAGAGTACAGTCAGGATGGACATCCGACTATTAAAATGAAAAATTGGGAAGAACGGGCGTTGACGTATCAGGAAGGTTTCTGCTTGGATTTTTATGGCGGAGATTTGGAAGGGGTAAAGAAAAAGATTCCTTACTTAAAAGAACTGGGAGTTACTGCGGTTTATTTAAATCCAATTTTTACGGCACCTTCCGTGCATAAATATGACTGTATTGATTATTTTCATGTGGATTCACATTTTGGGGGAGATGAGGCTTTGGCAGAACTTTCCAGGGAACTTCATGAGAATGATATGAAGCTGATTTTGGATATTTCCATTAACCATACAGGAACTGCACACAAATGGTTTAATAAAGATGGAAATTATTTTGACAAATCCGTGGGAGCGTATAATAATCCTGATTCAATGGAGCGAAGCTACTACTTCTTTGAGGATGACAATACCTATCATGGCTGGTTTGATAATCCGGGATTGCCGACGTTAAATTATACAGCAGACTCACTGCGAGAGATTATTTACAGGGCAGAAGATTCTGTTTTGAAAAAATGGTTAAAACCGCCATACAGTATTGATGGATGGAGATTTGATGTGGCGGATGTATTTGCAAGAAATAATGAGGTCCAACTGGCAGATGAACTTTGGCCGGAAATTCGAAAAAGTATTCGAGAGGTCAATCCACAGGCATATATTCTGGCAGAAGACTGGGGTGACTGTGCACATTATCTTCAAGGGGATGAATGGGATTCACCCATGAATTATTATGGCTGTGGACGTGTGATTCGTCAGTTTTTAGGTGAGCCGGATTTATTTATGAGCAGAAATGAAATCCTGAAAAAAGTACCTTACAAGATGACTGCAGAGGATGTGAAGAATCGCGTGATGGAGCATCTGGCGAAGCTTCCTTATGTGATGTGGGAGAACCAGTTCAACTTGTTCGATAGTCATGATGTCAGCAGATTACATAACAATCCAAAGATTCATCCGGATGAATATCGGGGCGCAGTGATTTTCATGTTTACGTTGGTAGGCGCTGCATCTATTTATTATGGAGATGAAGCAGGAGTGGATGGTGTGCTTGATACGAACGAAGGATGCAGATACCCGATGCCGTGGAGTAAAGATTTTAAGAGCGGTGAAGTTTATAAATTGTATCAGACTATGGCCAAACTGAAATCGCAACAAAAGGCGCTTTCAGAAGGAGGTATGAAGTTCTTGTATGCAGAAGGAAGCGTAGTGGCAATTGCACGTTTTTGCAGAGAGGAGGCATTTGTGTCTGTAATTTCCACAAGTGATACAAATGAGAAAGTTCGTCTTCCATTGGGAGCAGTAGGTGCTGTAAAACCAAAAGGGGAAACAGATATCTTTGGTAAAAAACTGATATATCATCGATTGGATGAGAAAAGTGTGGAATTTGTGGTAGAAGCACATCAGTCATATTTTATGGAATGTGAGATGCGATAAAGGGTTGAAAATGGCATGTACATCAGGTGCATGCCTTTCATTCACAATGAAAGTTAATCGGTTAACGAATTGCGCGATTCGGCATAGAAAGAGAGGACGAGACATGGATGCAAAAAATAAAAACTATAAATTAAATATGACACCTGTTGCGTCAAAAGAAGCAATGGTGACAGGGGATAAGTATCGATTTACAATTTTAACGGAGTGTCTGATTCGTATGGAATATCAGGAAGAAGGATTATTTGTGGATGAGCCTACGCAGACAGTAATATGCCGAGAGTTTCAGGTTCCGGATTATCGTGTTATAGATAAAGAAGGTTCTTTGGAAATTGTTACAGAGAAACTACATCTATATTACGACAAAAACCTTTTTTCTAAAGAAGGTCTGTCGATTCAATTAAAAGAAGGCTTTCATGTGTATGGTTCGATATGGAACTATGGAGATGAGATTAATGACTTAAAGGGAACTGCACGTACATTGGATGGTGTGGATGGTGCAGTAGAGCTGGAGAGCGGCTTGGTATCGAGAGAGGGATTTACGGTACTGGATGACAGTGAGGTGGCTTTTATTACAGAAGAGCAGTGGATAGCACCCAAAACAAGAAAATCAATTGATTTATATTTTTTCGGTTATGGACATGATTATTTGGGATGCTTAAAAGATTTTTATCATTTAAGCGGAAAAACACCATTGTTGCCGAGATTTGCCATGGGAAATTGGTGGAGCCGTTATTATCAGTATACGGAAGAAAGCTATTTGGAGTTAATGCATAAATTCAGGAAGAAAAATATCCCTTTTTCGACAGCCGTTATTGATATGGATTGGCATTTAGTAGATATTCCGGCAAAATATGGAAGTGGTTGGACCGGATATACATGGAATAAAAAATTATTTCCGGACCCAAAGCGTTTTATAAAGAAACTTCATGAAATGGGAATGCATGTGACATTAAATGTGCATCCGGCAGATGGTGTCAGAGCGCATGAAGAGGCTTATCTTCCTATGGCAAAAGAACTGGGCATAGATTATGAAAATGAAGATAAAATTCCGTTTGATTCGACGAACAGAATGTTTATGGATGCGTACTTTAATTATCTGCATCATCCAAATGAAGAAGCGGGTGTTGATTTCTGGTGGTTGGATTGGCAGCAGGGAAGTAAATCCGGTATAGCAGGGATTGATACATTGTGGATGCTGAATCATCTGCATTTTCTGGATAGTGGACGAGATGGGAAAAGACCACTTACATTTTCCAGATATGCAGGCATTGGAAGTCACAGATATCCAATTGGTTTTTCGGGAGATACAGTTACAACATGGAAATCCTTGGATTTTCAGCCGTATTTTACTGCAAACGCAAGTAATGCGGGATATACCTGGTGGAGTCACGATATTGGCGGACATCAGCAAGGAATCCGTGATGATGAGATGGCTGTGCGCTGGATGCAGTTTGGCGTTTTTTCCCCGATTATGCGGTTACATAGTACGAAAAATGAATTTTATGGAAAAGAGCCTTGGAATTTTAATCCGATAGCAGAATCAGTAATGACTAAATTCCTTCAGCTAAGACACAAATTAATTCCATATCTGTACACGATGAATTACCATACGCATTTGGATGGAATGCCGTTAATACAGCCTATGTATTACAAGCATGATACAGACGAAGCTTATAATGTGCCGAATCAGTATTATTTTGGAACGGAAATGATTGTTTGTCCGATTACGAAGCCTATCGATAAGAGAATGGGGCTTGCAGAGTTTGATGCATGGCTTCCGGAGGGGAAATATATAGACTTTTTTACAGGACGGGTATATACGGGCGGACGCAGAATACTGATGTATCGTGATCTGGAAAGCATTCCGGTATTGGTTCGTGCAGGAGGAATTTTTCCGATGGCAAAGGATTATATGGAGTGTCATATGCAGAATCCGAAAGAATTGGAAGTGAATATATTTAATGGTGCAGATGGCGAATTTGATATGTATGAAGATTCTTGTGATGCAAACAAGACTTCAACACCGGTGATTACTCATTTTGCATTTAAAGCAGGCAGGTCAGCGGAAGTTTCTGTTTGTATAGAAGGAGAGACGGAAGGAATTATACCTGAGGACAGAACGTATGAGATACACATAAAAGGAAGCAGTGAGCCTGCAAATGTTGTATTTACTTCAAATGAGTCTATGGAGTTTATGTGGAAGTATGATTCTGAGAAGAAGGAAATCATCATTTGTTTTAATGGTAGAAATGAAAAACAGTTTCATATTTTAATTCAAACAAACAGTGAGAATATAGAAGAACCGGACAAAGAAGGCGCCATATATAATATACTTCACAGTGCACAGATTGAGTATAATCTCAAAACGGCTGTATTTGAAGAGGTATGCAGAGAAAAAAATGCAGCAAAATTATTAGGTAAACTTCATCAAATGAAACTGGAAACTGTGCTGGCAGGAGCTATTATTGAGCAGGTTATAGCAAATTGCTGATGAAACCAGTTTTAGAAGTATAGGGGGAATTAAAATGAAATGGACATATATCATGAAAAGGGAAATAGCATTGATACTTGCTGTATCATTAATCTGTTCGGTAACAGCGTGTTCTGATAAGGGTGTAGCGGATGTTTCAAATAATGTGCCGGAAAGTGAACAGACAGGAGAAAACATGACGGAAGGAGAAATGGTAAAAGAGGAAGAAGTGCGCTATCAGGCAGAGTGGACGAAGGATGCAGTTATTTATGAAGTAAATGTCAGACAGTACACACAAGAGGGAACCTTTAATGCTTTTGCAGAACATTTGCAGACTTTGAAGGATATGGGAATTACAACACTGTGGTTTATGCCGATTTATCCAATTTCAGAAACTAATCGTGCCGGAACATTGGGTTCCTATTATTCCATAACAGATTATCGTGCAGTGAACCCGGAGTTTGGAACGGCAGAAGATTTTAAAGCGTTGGTTGATAAAGCGCATGATATGGGATTTAAAGTTATGCTGGACTGGGTAGCAAACCATACAGGGTGGGATTGTGCATGGATTGATGAACATCCGGAATGGTATACGCAGGATGATAGCGGAAATATTATTTCACCGGAAAATATGGGGTGGCCGGATGTTGCAGACTTAAACTATGATAACATGGAATTACAGGCTGAAATGATTGAATGTATGAAATACTGGGTGCAGGAGTATGATATTGACGGATTCAGATGTGATTATGCAACCGGTGTTCCGCAGGAGTTCTGGGAGGATGCAAGAACTGCGTTAGAAGAAATCAAACCTGTTTATATGCTGGCTGAAGACGAGTTGAAGGAAAGTCTTTTGGATAAAGCATTTGATTTTAATTACAATTTGAAATTGTATGATGCAATGTGTGCGGTTGCAAAGGATAGTAAGAGAGCGAATGTTTTAAAACTATATATTCCAACGGATTTCCCGGATGGCACCTATACACTGAATTTTATGGATAATCATGATAAGAATTCCTATGAACGTACGATTATGGAAGCGTTTGGAGAGGAAGCAATGGCCGCAATGTTTTCGTTCCTGTATACAATTCCGGGGGTGCCATTGATATATACCGGTGATGAAATCGGATTGGATCATGCCATTGCGTTTATGGAAAAAGATACCATTAATTGGGAAAGTTCAGAGTATGATTACAGACCATTGTTGGCTGAATTGAGTAATATTAAAAGTACAAATCCGGCGCTGCATAATGGAAATTATGGAGGCCAGATTAATTATTATGATTTTGACAACAAAAATATTATGAGTTTTTATCGTGAAAAAGATGGAAACATTGTAAAGTGCATTTTTAACTTGTCTAAGAGAGAACAGACGATAGATGTATCTTCAGTTGTAGATGGTACAGAAACTGTTTTGCTGCACGGTGCCGGTGCAACAGAGATTGATATGGAAGATCGTTCTGTGAGCGAAGAAAGGTTAAACGGTGAAGTAACAATGCAACCGTGGGAATTCTGGATATTATCGATAGAAAACTAGATTTTAGAACAGAATTTCAGAAAGAAAACTGACTTGGATAAAATGTTAAACAAGGATTGGAAAACCTAATGAAAATGGGCTTTTTGTTCCGAACTGGACGAAAAAATGTCATGTGCATTGGTGAATTGACGAAGAAAGAGGGGGAGTATTAAGAGAAAATTGTGAATTATTTTACACATACACTTGACATAGGAAATAGATTGGAATATAATCAATATAAGTTAACCGCTTAACTAAAGGGGAAGGTGGTAACGATAAGCAACTATTTGTATTGTTTAGGAGGAAAAAATATGAACATGAAAAAGGCACTAGCATTAACAATGGCGACAGTTCTTTCCGTAGGTACGCTTGTAGCGTGCGGAAGCAGTGATGCATCAGGCGATGCTTCGGCATCCGGCAGTACCGGTAGTGATGTTGAAGCAGGTACAGAAGCTGGGGTTGAGAAAATTAGCTTAAAAGTATGGTGTCCGGAAGAAGAAATGGAGATGACACAAGAGTTAGCAGATTCTTTTCAGGCAGCTCATCCGGAGTATGAAATTACTTGGGATATTGCAGTGGTAGGTATTGATGAATCCGGTAATAACTTGACAACGGATGCAGATACGGCAGCTGATGTGTTCCATATTCCTTCAGGTGCTGTACCGGAACTGACAGAAGCAGGATATCTTTTGCCTATTGGATATGACCTTGATAATATAAAATCCCTTTATGGTCAGGGCGCAATTGAATCAGCGACAAGAGATGATATGCTGTATGGCATACCTTACACACCAAACAGTTGGTTTATGTATTATAATAAGAGTCTGTATACAGAAGACGAAGTGAAATCTCTTGAGACTATGATGGATAAAGACCTTGGTGCAGATGTATACAACTTCTCCTGCAAGATTTCTGACGCATGGTATATTGAAGCATTCTTCTACGCAGCAGGTGCTCAGCTTTTCGGACCGGATGGTATGGAAGCTACAGTATGTACATGGAATGATAAAAATGGTCTGGCAGCAGGTGAGTATTTGATTGACTTAACAAGTAATCCGAAATATATTGAAGATAAAGACGGCATCGCAGGTTCCCTTTTCAAAGAAGGAAAATTAGGAGCCCTTTGCTCCGGTACATGGACATATCCTGAATTTAAGGAAACTCTTGGCGATGACCTTGGTGCAGTGGCACTTCCTACAATCAATATTAATGGTGCAGATGCACACTTAAGCAATTTTGCAGATTACAAATTGATTGCTGTTAAATCCAACACGGCATATCCTCTTGCTGCACAGCAGTTTGCACAGTGGCTGGCAAATGAAGATGCACAGTTGATGAGATATAAGGAAGCTGGAGCAGTGCCTTCTTGCTTAAGCTTGCAGGATAATCCGGAACTTTCTTCAGACGTAGCAACGATTGCGTTGCTTGCTCAGACAGAATATGCAACACCACAGCCGGCGATTTCACAAATTGCTGAATACTGGACACCGGCACAGGCACTTGGCGAGGGTATTATCAATGGTGAGATTACAGAGACTAATCTTCAGGAAAAATTAGATCAGTGTGCAACAGCTATTACAACGGTAACAAATGCAGAATAGTTTTAAATGCATAAATTGCTGACACAATAATGTAATAATAGATGGACTGTTTTGTAGAATGAATGATATCTCGCTCTTAAAACAGTCCATTTTAAAATAATTCGGAAGTTTGCAGAGCGGGATATGGTTGGAGGTGTGGAATGAAAGAAAATGCCAAGAAAAGAGAAGGGGAAATTGGTTTGCTACCCATTTTCCTGGAAGGAGATATCTTTTCTAAACTTTCTTTTTTGATTTGGGGACTTTCTAATATAGTAAGAGGCCAGATTATAAAAGGACTGATGTTTTTTGTAATTGAGATTGCGTATATTTCATATATGATTCAATCTGGTTTCGGACATTTGCGGGATATTGTCACTTTAGGTACGAAAGAGCAGGAAACGGTTTTAAATACACAATTGGGCATTTATGAAGTTGTGCAGGGAGACAACTCCATGTTGATACTCCTGTATGGTGTTATCACATTATCAATTACCGCTGCTGTTTTGGTAGTAGGATATGTGTCAATTCGCTCGGGGGAATTAGCGAGACAGTTGAAATTACAGAATAAGAAAGTACCTGGTATTATTGATGAGGTTAAAAACCTATTTGATACCGATATACATAGATTATTTTTGTCCCTTCCGACGATAGGGATTCTGGTATTTACAGTAATGCCGCTGATATACATGATATTGATTGCATTTACCAATTATGATGGTGCACATCAACCACCGGGAAATCTGTTTGACTGGGTTGGATTACAAAACTTTTATAAATTGTTTGCATCCGCAGATACACTGTCAGCGACTTTCTGGCCGATTCTCGGTTGGACGATTGTTTGGGGATTTGCGGCAACGTTTACCTGCTATTTTGGCGGGATGTTTCTTGCGATGTTGATTAATTCCAAGGGAATCTACGGAAAGAAAGTATGGAGAACAATTTTTGTCATTACAATGGCGATACCGGCGTTTATTTCACTGCTGGTAGTGTCAACTATGCTGGGTGAGAAGGGTATTATAAATATATTATTGCAGCAGTGGGGATTTACCACAAGTGCATTGCCATTTTTGACTAATGGTACATGGGCGAAGTGCACAGTTATTGTAGTTAATATGTGGATTGGTATTCCGGTTACTATGCTGATGACAACTGGTATTTTGATGAACATTCCGGCAGAATTATATGAAAGTGCTAAAATTGATGGAGCAAATCAATTTGTTCAGTTTACAAAAATAACATTTCCGTATATGTGGTTCATTACAACGCCATATTTGATTTCTAACCTGATTGGTAACTTTAATAACTTCTCTGTTATTTACTTTTTAAATAGCGGCGGACCGCTGACATTAGATTACTATAAGGGAGCCGGAAAAACGGACTTATTGGTAACATGGTTGTATAAACTGACAAAGGATAATGGAGATTATAATCTTGCAGCAACTATTGGTATTGTGATATTTGTTATTTCGGCAGCAACTTCTTGGATTTCGTATTCAAGATCCAAATCTTTGAAAAACGAGGAGGGATTCCAATAATGGAGAAAACGGTAATCGGATTAAACCGTAAATATTTTAAACCGGCATTTTTCGCAAGTGTGTTGGGTTTGTTAAGCTTAGTTTGTCCTTTCCTCAAAGTGGAAGGTGAGGCGCTGCAAAGCGTAGCAGTTTTGATGAAATTGATGAATGCAGGACAAAACGGCGGAATGACCATTGTTTTGTTGGTAAGTATTGTGGCTGCAGTGGCAGTAATTCTGCTTGCCGGTATTAATTTCATAAAACCATCGGTTCTGATGACAAGAGTATGGATTGCAGTGGGAGCAGTTTGGACAGCAGCTACGGTAGTACTGATGTTTGGCACAAAAAGTATGGTTGATGGTGCCGGAATTTTAAGTGCAGCATTTTTGGTAAAAAATTTTGGATTCGGATATTGGATTGGTTTGGCAGCTTCTTTTGTTGGGTTATTTTTTACGATGAAAACGGCTAAAATGAATCCGGGGTACATTGTACTTGTCATTTTGAGCGTAATTTGGTTATTCCCAATTCTTTGGATTGTACTTACTGCTTTCCGTGAAGAACAGG
>CAZAGJ010000032.1:0-4969 GCA_964484605.1 uncultured Roseburia sp.
AGAAATACGGTCTCAAAGCAGCTCGTAGAGCACCACAGTTCTCAAAGAGATAATCAATTTCAGATTTCAGAGCGTCTTATGGCGTTTCAGAAAAGTGTATTACACCCCAGGACTTTTGTTCTGGGGTGTTTTTTGCGAACTGTGGTAAAATAAAATTTTTTATAAATCTTCATATATTCATCACATACCCATGCTAAGATAATGAAAAATAGAAAGCAGGGAGAAAAAGATGAAAAACAAGAAATTGATAAAATTAGGTTTTGTTTTTATAAGTTGCAGTATGTTTTTAGTCGGTTGTGGAAAGGAAGAAACGCCGACAAACGTACAAGAGAATGTGTCCACAGAAATAGTGGAGGCTGAGACAGATGCTAACGCTCAGGCAGCAGAAACATATGCTGATGCAGCACAGATTATGTTGTCCGATGATGGTATTACCGTGGATGGAAATCCGGCTTCCACAGAAGATACAGCGGCAGTTTATACTGCGAATGATATTATATATTATGAAGAGGGACAGGACTTTACATATGGAGCGGGAACAGAAGAAGATGAGCATTCTGCGGATGAGGCAGCGGAGCATACTGTGGTTCACATTACGGAGCCGGGAAGTTACCTTATAAGTGGAACATTGTCGGCAGGACAGATTGCAGTAGATTTAGGAGAAGACGCAGCAGAAGACCCGGAAGCGGTTGTGACCTTGATTTTAGACAACGCAGAGGTGACTTGTTCTGTGGCTCCGGCAGTTATTTTTTATAATGTATATGAGTGCGGAAGCACGGATGAAGAGCAGGCGGTAAAAGATGTTGATACGACTGCAGCAGGTGCCAATGTGATTATTGCAGACGGAACCATCAATAATATTTCGGGCTCATATGTGGCGAAAATATATAAGTCCGTGGAACTGAATGAGGATGAGACAGAGGTTGTGGATAGTAAGAAGCTGCACAAATATGATGGAGCTTTCTATTCTAAGATGTCCATGAATGTGAACGGTGGTGCAAGGGGCACAGGTATTTTAAATATCAACGCGGACAATGAAGGACTGGATTCTGAATTACATTTGACTATCAACGGAGGAAATATCAACATTACTTCCGGTAATGATGGCATTAATACAAATGAGGATGGCATATCTGTCACAACCATCAATGGAGGAAATCTGAATGTTGTGGTAGATGGCGCAACCGGAGAGGGTGATGGAATTGATTCTAATGGATGGATTGTTATCAACGGAGGAAGTGTGACGGCATCTGCCTGTGCGGTAAGTGCGGATGCAGGTATTGATTCCGATATGGGAATTTATATCAATGGTGGAACTGTAATCGCAAGCGGAAATATGTTAGATGAGATTTCAGAGGACAGCCGGCAGAATTATCTTGTGTTAGGATTTGCATCATCGCAAAAGGGTGGAACAGCTTATAGTATAAAAGATGCGGATGATTTCGTTTTTGCAGAGTGCGCGCCGTTCAATGATTTTACCTATTTGGTTGTATCAGGAGAAGCATTGACAGAGGGGACATATTCTGTCTGGATGGGAGATACACAGTTATCCGGTGCGATGTCTGCGGGTGCGATGGGCGGTCCCGGAATGATGGGACCTGGTAACGGAGCAGAGGGTGAACGTCCGGAGATGCCGGAAAATGGAGAGATGCCGGAAATGCCGGAGAGAGCAGAGGGCGAACATCCGGAGATGCCGGAAAATGGAGAGGTGCCGGAAATGCCGGAGAGAGCAGAGGGCGAACGTCCGGAGATGCCGGAGAATGGAGAGCACCCGGAGATGCCTGAAGATGGAGAAATGCCGGGAAATGTAAGTGCTGATGAGTTATCGACTGAATTTGAGATAACAGCGGGTGGAAATTATTATATGAATGTAAGCCTGGCAGAGAAATGATTTGACATTCAAATAATTTGCGCGAGTGTATAGACAAACTCTTCCAATGTGATATACTATTTCTTAATACTAAACAATAAACAGGAGGAGTTTAAGTTATGATTGAAAAGAGAAACATTGCAGTATGTATTATTCTGTCCATTGTGACATGCGGTATCTATGGTATTTATTGGTTTATCAAGTTAAATGATGATGCGAATACAGCATCTAATACCTATGGTACTTCCGGAGGTATGGCAATCTTGCTGACTCTTATCACCTGTGGTATCTATGGGCTTTATTGGGCTTATAAGCAGGGAGAGAAGATTGATGCGGCAAAAAGTAGCCGTGGAATTCCGTCCAGCAACAGCGGTATTTTGTATTTGATTTTATCAATCTTTGGATTGTCCATTGTTGCATGGGCTTTGATGCAGGATGAATTAAATAAGATGGCAGCATAATGTCAGAGGCAGGTATACGCCGGATGCGTCTGCGGAAGGTTTTAAGATATGCAACAGGCTTTGCGGTATTTGGGATATGCTATGGAGTATGGGTGCGGAAGACTGGTCTGGCAGTGCCATGTTTGTTTCATTTTATAACCGGATTAAGGTGTCCGGGGTGTGGAGTGACGCGGATGTGTATGGCATTGCTTCGGTTGGATTTCGAGAGTGCATTTCACTATAATCAGGTATTGTTCTTTTTGATACCAGTGTTGGGAAGTATATTTTTGGTTGATACGGCGGGCTATGTGAAGACAGGCAGATGGTCAGTGGGACATATACAGAATTGTATTTTTTATGTGAGCATTATAGTGATGGTGGTATTTGGGGTGCTTCGGAACATATTGCCATTATAATTTCAGTAAAAAGGTTGCGCGTGAGCGCAGCCTTTTTGTTTACAAAAGTAATGCTACAAAATGTGCTTTAGAGTCTTTCCGTGGGAAATTGCTTGCATTTTTGCCGGAGCGGAAGGATAATAGGAGAGATGTTAGAAAAAGGTTTGGCGGAGGAAATATAAAATGAAGAAGTTTTTAGCAGTATTGTGTACCTTAGCTTTGACGGCGGGTGTATTTGCAGGATGCGCGGGAGAGGCGCAGGAGCCGACAAAGCAGGAAACGAACACAGAAGCAGTGGGAGATACAGAAGCTGCGGAAAGTACAGAAAGTGTGGAAACAACGGAACTTGCGTCTGGGGATGTTGCTGACCCGGTGGAGATGAATGTCGTTGCGTTGAAGGGACCGACAGCAATGGGTATGGTTTCTTTTATGAATCAGGTGGATTCAGGAGAAATTACAGATAACCGGTATCAGTTTTCGATTGTGGCGTCAGTGGACGAGGTTACGCCGATGATTGTAAAAGGAGAGGCGGATATTGCAGCAGTTCCGGCAAACCTTGCATCAGTATTGTATAACAATACCGAGGGTGGTGTGCAGGTGCTGGCAGTAAATACATTAGGTGTTCTTTATATTGTAGGCACAGGTGAAGAATTTGCTGGTGCAGAGGATTTAAGAGGCAAGACGATATATGCAAGTGGTAAGGGCGCAACACCGGAGTATGCTTTGAATTATATTTTAAGTGCAAACGGTATCGACCCGGCAGCTGATGTGACGATAGAGTGGAAGAGCGAGCATACGGAGTGCCTGTCCGCAGTTTTGGCGGATGAAAATGCAGTTGCCATGCTGCCGCAGCCATTTGTAACCACAGCGCAGGCAAAGAGTGAGCAGTTGAATGTGTTGATGGACCTTACGGCAGAGTGGGATAAGTTGCAGGAGAATAGTGAGAATCCGTCTGCACTGCTTACCGGAGTTGTGGTAGTACGCAAAGAATTTGCAGAAGCGAATCCGGCAGCAGTTGAGGCATTTATGGCGCATTATGCAGAATCTGTTGATTTTGTAAATAACAATGTGGATGAGGCTGCGGAACTTGTAGGAAACTATGAAATTGTCACAGTAGAGGTAGCAAAGAAGGCACTTCCGGCTTGCAATATTACGTTTATTGCAGGAGAGGAGATGCAGGAAAAATTATCCGGATATCTGGAGGTGCTGTATGAGCAGAATCCGAAGGCAGTAGGCGGTGCACTTCCGGCAGACGATTTTTATTATAATTAGGAGTTTTATGAGACAAAAAGAGAATATACGAATCTGGGCTGTGGCATTTTGGCTGATTGTGTGGCAGCTTGCAAGCGTAGCAGTGGGAAGTGACATTTTGTTGGTTTCGCCAATAAATGTAGTGGTTCGTCTGCTGCAGCTTTCGACAGAGATTATATTTTGGAAATCGATATTGTTTTCATGGGTTCGTATCGCAGGAGGATTTTTCCTTGCAGTGTTAAGTGGCTGTCTGTTGGCAGCCCTTTCTGCATATTCGGAGATAGTCCGCGAATTGCTACGACCGCTTGTATTGGCGATTAAGACAGTGCCTGTGGCGTCATTTATCATACTGGCGCTGGTGTGGTTTTCTTCAAGAAATCTGGCAGTGTTTATATCGTTTCTAATGGTGTTCCCCGTCATCTATACGAATGTTTTAAATGGCATCAAAGAGACGAATCAGGAACTTCTTGAAATGGCGGAAGTCTTTGAAATTCCAATGAGGAGAAGGATTCGATATATTTATCTGCCGCAGGTGCTGCCGTATTTTCAGGCGGGATGTACGGTGGCATTGGGACTATGCTGGAAGTCAGGAATTGCAGCTGAAGTAATCGGTATGCCACGAGGCTCAATTGGCGAACGGATGCAGCAGGCAAAGGTGTATCTGGATACACCGGATTTATTTGCGTGGACACTTGTGATTGTGGTGCTCAGTCTGTTTTTTGAGAAAATTGTCCTATGGGGAGTGGGGAAAGCAGCAAGCTGTCTGGAGAGGATGTGATACCTGTGGATATCATTTTGAAAAATGTATGCAAGGCATATGATGGGAAAATTATATATGACAATTATTCGGCAGTATTTAAGGAGGGCGTGATAACAGGAATTATGGCGCCGTCAGGGGAAGGTAAGACGACTTTGCTGCGCATGCTTATGGGAATTGAAAGACCAGATTCCGGTGAGATTCTGGGCATGGAAGGGGTAAAGAAGAGTGCTGTTTTTCAGGAGGACCGACTTTG
>CAZAGJ010000032.1:5069-28254 GCA_964484605.1 uncultured Roseburia sp.
TCAAATTCAATTAATTTAGCATTCAGCATGGCAAGAGCTGCTTCCGGAATATTTTTACCGCTCATGGAGAGCATGAGTTCTACCGTGAAGTTGGAAATCATACCCCACATACCATTTTCAGGAGAGAGCATATCCGGTAACTGCATTGTCTCTTTAAACATATTCCATGCATCCTGATTTGCATAGATGGAAGAAATCGTGGACTTAATGCTGAGTTTTCCTTCCGGGAAAGTCATCTCAGGAGCTAGGTCTAAATCACCCATCTGTGTGAACCAGTTTGCAACGCCTTCGCTGTCATCATCAGAAACAGGAAGCGCATAGATAGATGGTTCTTCGGCAACCTTTTCTAAGGTCATGGTATCCTTCACATCGCCGGCAACAGCCATCAATGTATTGAAACCATCGCTTAAGGATACGGTGAAAACAAATACCTTGTTCTCGGACTTTTCTTCTATCAATTCACCATTTAAGTAGAGCGCAACGCTCGGCTGGTTTGAGTATACACGAATCTCGGTTGTCTCTCCGGCACGCTGTGCATAGCGCTTGCCGCAAAGGTGAACCATAGGTGTCTTGTTCCAGTATGCTTTATAAATGTAGAAGGAATCTTTTCTCGTCTTTCTGTCCATGGTAACAAGACCCTTGTTGTTACGTCCGGATACGCCACCTTCATCACGGGCTGCACAGCCGAAGTCAAACATATTCCATACATGGCTGGACCAGATCCATGGACGTTCGTCCAATACTTTTGCCATATGCTCATGGTAGAGTGCCTGATAATCCTCGCTGTAATCCTTGCATTTTGGATTTGCACTGTGGTATGTGATGATGCCCTCGCAGCCATATTCGGATACACCCAGACAGATGTCAGGATTGGTCTTGTGGAAGTTGTCAAGCCAAGGACCGTTTTCTTCCATTTTGCCCATGTACCATCCGAAGTAATGGTTGTAGCTTTCGATGTCTGTGATGCGGTGCATCGGACCATCGATTGGTGTCATGGTTACATGTGCAATGGTGGTCAGACGGGTTGGGTCTAACTCCTTCGTGAGAGCGTTTAATTCCTTGTGATTCTCAACTAACTGCTCTGAAATACCACCGATGAGGATTTCGTTTGAAATGCCCCAGAACATGATGGATGGGTGGTTGTAATTCTGTATCACAAGCTCTTTCATCTGGCTTAAGCAGTTCTGATGTGCTTCCGGATCTTTGTTCATGACACTGATAAACGGAATCTCAGCCCAGATTGCGAAACCGAGTTCGTCACACGCATCATAGAAGTCTTGTGAATGCTGATAGTGAGCAAGACGGATTGTGTTTGCACCGAGCTCCTTGATAATCTCGGCATCGCGGTAATGCTCTTCTCTGGTTAAGGCATTGCCTTTGTATACGATGTCCTGATGACGGCTGACACCGCGCAAAGGAGTGTTTACACCATTGATAGAAAAGCCATTATCCGGGTCACAGGCGAAGCTTCTCACGCCGACACGGGCACTGATTTCGTCATATGCTTCATTCCTTCTCTGTAATAATGCTGTTACTGTATAGAGATATGGATTCTCAAAATCCCATTTGTGAGCGTCAGGAACAAAAACGGTTACTTTTGTTTCGTCTGCCGGGCGGCATGCATAGCCGACTTCTTTGCCATCTGCATCCGTTATGCTGTAAAGAACAGTGAAGTTTTCATCGGTATTTTTAACGAAAGTTTCAATCTCGAAAGTAGCTCCGCCGCAGTCAGTTGGCGTTGGTGTAACTTTGATGCCGGAACCGCCATAATACTCTAAATCAAAGTGAGCGTTTGGAACGCTGATAAGATTGACACCGCGGTAAAGTCCGCCATAGAAAGTGAAGTCCGCATTCTGTGGATAAACACTGTCCTTCATTTCATTGCTGCACTCTACAACCAAGAGGTTGTCCTCTCCGTCTTTGCAGAAGTCTGTGATATCTGCGCGGAATATGGAGTATCCGCCCTCGTGGTAAGTTACTTTTGTGCCGTTTACATAGACATTTGCCTGCTGTCCGGCTGCAAGGATTTCAACGAAAACGCGTCCGCCTGCTAAAGGCTGCTTTGGTGTTGCAAAAGTTTTGGCGTACCAGTAGTTGCCACGGTCATAGCTGCCGTTTCCGTCATTGCCATCTACGGCATTCCAAGTATGTGGCAAATCAATAGTCTGCCAGTCTGCCGGATAAGCAGTTGGAAGTCCGACATTTTTCTGAATAAATTTCCAATCCTGATTTAAGTTAATTACGTTACGCATATGTTCCCCATTTCTGCACACGTTTTTGACATGACAGGTTTGTGCCAAGTGTGCGCAGACACAAGACCTGTGTGAAAGGTTTCGTATATTATGTCTATATTATAGTGTGATATGCAAAAAAAAGTTATAGACGATTTTCTGTATTTTTTGCACAATTTTTGGGTTGTGAACAAAAATGATGAAAAAGAATACAATTTCATTTATTTCATAACAAATTAACGAGATGAACACACAGCTGTCACATTCGCTTTTTATACTTTCACTGTCAAATAAAATATTAAAATTAATCAGAATAAAGGAGATTAACTATGAAGTGGAAAAAAATATTGGCACTGGGATGCGCGACTGTGATGACGGTATCTTCTATGGCAGGATGCGGTAACGAAGCATCAACCCCGCAGGAGAGCATAACTTCCACAGAAGAGAGCACGGACGCAGAAACACGGACGCTGACCGTGCAGGTAACTGAGGTAGAGGGAGATGCGATTACGGCGGAAGTCGGAACACTGACAAGTGGTATGCCGGAGAAGCCGGAAGGAGAAATACCGGACGGAGACGCGCCGAGTGGAGAAGCACCGGAGAAGCCGGAAGGAGATGCGCCGAGCGGAGATGCACCGGAGAAGCCGGACGGAGACGCGCCGAGCGGAGATGCGCCGGAGAAGCCGGACGGAGACGCGCCGAGTGGAGAAGCACCGGAGAAGCCGGAAGGAGAAATGCCGGAAGGAGGTAGTGTGTTTGAAGGGGCAGGAGAAACAATTATGTTTACGTTGACAGACACTACAGCGATTACATTAGAATTTTTGCAGGGCAGCGGCGAGGGTACACCAGATGATATTGCGGCAGGAGCGGTGTTAGAGGTTACATTAGATGCGGAAGACAACGCAACAGCAGTAATTGTGAAGAATCTGAATGCCGGCGGTGGCTTTGGCGGCAGCAGTGAGGTAACAAATGGTACTTCGGCAAATACGATGGATGAAGATACCAAGGCAGAGGGAGAGACATACTCATCCACCGGTGATGATGAGAACGCCCTGCGTGTGGACGGTGTGACAGCAAGCTTAACAGACATTACAGTAGAAAAGAGCGGTGGCGAATCCTCCAATACGGAGAATGGTGATTTCTATGGACAGAATGCAGGACTTCTGGCACTGAATGGGGCACAGGTAACAATTAAGGGCGCAACGGTAAATACAAGTGCTGTAAACGGAAATGGTGTATTCAGCTATGGAGAGGGAACGGTTGTGACTATCTCTGATTCCACAATCCGTACTACGCAAAACAATTCCGGTGGAATCCAGACAACCGGAGGCGGTACAATGATAGCGAGCAATCTGGATGTGGAGACACAGGGAAATTCCGCAGCGGCGATTCGCAGTGACCGTGGTGGCGGTACTGTGGAGGTAGACGGCGGCAGCTATGTGACAAACGGAACGGGAAGCCCGGCCGTATATTGTACGGCGGACATCAGCGTGACGGATGCGGTGCTGACAGCGAATGCCAGTGAAGGTGTTGTTGTGGAGGGGAAGAACTCTGTTTGCTTAAAAGACTGTGATGTGATAAGCGATATGGATAATACCTATAACGGCGATTCTGATGAGAACATTCATTGCATCATGATTTATCAGAGTATGTCGGGAGATGCAGCAGTCGGCGAGGCTTCTTTTTCTGCGGAGGGCGGAAGCATTACCGCTCTGACAGGCGATATGTTCTATATCACAAATACAGATTGTGAAATCAGCTTAAAGGATGTTGCATTTACACTGGCAAATGATGTATTCCTTCGCGTAGAGGGCAATTCCTCCTCACGTGGATGGGGAACCGCAGGGGCGAATGGCGGAGATGTTGTTCTGACAGCGGATGCACAGAATTTGACGGGAAATATTCTGGTGGATGAGATTTCTTCACTGAAGCTTACGCTGAAAAATGCTACTAGCTATGAGGGTGCAATCAATCCGGACGGCGAAGCCGGTACGGTGAATGTGACATTGGACGAGAATTCTGCATGGACACTCACCGCAGACAGCTATGTGACAAGTTTTGACGGAGACACAGATAATATTGTAGCAAACGGATATCATCTTTATGTGAATGGAGAGCAGGTGTTATAAATCGCTGTATAATTGTGTCATTTTTTCAATTTCAAGCAATACTTTTTCTTTTATTTCGCGAGGCTCTAATATTAGAAGGTGTGAACCGTAGGAGAGCACATAGCTTGTAAACCATGGAATGTCTGTAACTTCAATATGGCACAGCAAAGTACCCCTATCCGTAACCTCAATGTCTGACAATTCTTCATAAGCCCGAAAAGCCATTTCCTGACTGATTTCCAACGTTACGGGAATGCTTTGGAGGTTGTTTGAATATGCATGATTCACTTTTGACAGCACTTTTCCAACTGTTTCCGGTTCAAAATGGATATCTAATACATCAATTTGAGAGATGCGTTTCAATTTGAAAAAACGGTAATCGTTTCGGAGACAGCAATAAGCATACAGATACCATGCCTGATCTTTAAAACATAATTTGAGCGGTCTTATTTTTCTTGAAACGAAGCCCGCCTGACTGCCTGAATAAACAATTTCCAGATAGGAATGCTCCAATATGGCATTTTTAATCTGTTCAAAAGTAGAAGCGTCCCCACTACTGTTTCCCCAACTGGAGAACTCAATTTCAATCCAATCCTGATATTGAGTTCCAAGAAAGGAATGGAGCTTGGACATAGAATCATTATCAACCGTAAGAGATACTTCATTCAGTGCATTGAGTGATTCCATGATTCTGTTTTTCTCTGCTGTGGTGAGGACAGCTTTATCTAAAACATAGTCAGGTAATAAGGAAATACCGCCGTGCTTCCCTTTGCTTGTATAAATGGGGATTCCGGCTATTGTAAGCTTATCAATATCGCGATATATGGTTCTTACGGAAACCTCAAAAATATCCGCTAATTCTTTGGCTGTTATCTGTGGTTTTTCCATTAATAAGTATACAATTTGAAATAGTCTATTTAGCATTTATCATCTTCCTATGTGCTTTTAGCTTTTTCAGAGCCCAATCATAATGACTGCTGGTTACACTGATGAAGTAAGAGCCGATAGTGCTTCCGCCTACCCAGTCATACACATCTTTCTGGAACAATTCCTCATTTGACATGGTTTGAATAGTGTCCATTATTTTTTGGTGGGACTCCTGAAACTGTGCTAATGCGGTGTCAAGGGGAACGGATTGGTTTCTCTTCCAGAAGACAATATTCATCGCGCCATAGGTTTTCCAATTATAGCCTTCCATCAGAAACGGCTTACACACGCCTGCCTTATTGTCAGCAACCCATGCGAGCATCAGATTGTGCCACTCATGTAAATGAATCAGAATATCTCTTAAATTCTTATCTCTTCCCCAGTGCGCCTCTTTCTTTTTGACATCCGATGAAAAATCAAATTCGGTGTTTAACTCTTCTTCCGTCATAGAATCAATAAGCTTTAATAGTTTTTCGTAATTTGATGTAGCTGCTTCAAGTAAATCCTTTTTTGTTTGTGGTCTTGGCATATTTGTTCTCTCCTCTAAATTTTTTTCTTCATTATAGCACAGATAACCTGACATCCTGTGTCATATTTAAAATTTATTTTTTGTCCGGCGGTTGACAATATGTATTGTTTGTATTAATATAACTAATACAAAAAACGCGATGAAGAATATGGAAGAAGAAATCAAGGGAAGGAGAGACATGTGGCATGGTACTTGCGATTGACGATAGTTCAGATATTCCCATTTATCAGCAACTGAGGAATCAGATAGTTGTGGGAATCTCCGATGGCAGACTAAAGCCGGGCGAGCAGCTTCCGACAGTGCGTGCGCTTGCGGAGGAAATCGGTGTAAATGCGATGACTGTCAACCGCGCTTATCAGGTGTTAAAGCAGGAGGGGTATATCGTGACAGACCGCAGAAACGGTGCGAAGGTGCGGTTGGAATTTGCCGGAGGAGGAAGCCTTTCGTCGGAGGCAGAGGAGACGCTGAAACGTATTATTTCCGAAGCGAAAATTGCAGGGATGACGGAGGAAGAGTTCCTTGCGGTTTGCAGTCGATATTTTTGATGTATCTGTTTCACACAGAACTTATGCCTGTCAAATGTCCTCGTGAAACAGATACATAAAAAAGGAGGAAGTGCGATGAGTTGGATGCTTGCGATTATATTTTTTGTGGGAATGTACCCGGTCCTGTTTATCCTTTACTTTATGATGAAAGATGCAGGAAAACTACAGGACGGATGTTGCTTTGCCGTTCATATCGAAAAGGAGTGGCTCGAAACGGATACCATAAAAGCGGTGCAGGAGAATTATAAGAAAGAATTAAAGCGGATTGTGCAGATTCTGGCGCTGATACCATTTGTGACACTGGTGCTACCCACGGTTTCCATTCCATTTACGGTCTGGATGTTCTGGATTGTGGCGGTGTGTATCGTTCCGTTTATTCCGTTGGCGCGTGCGAATGAGAAGCTGAAAGAGTGGAAACGTGAACGTGGACTTGCAACTGAGCAGACGAATATGGTTTATACGGAAATGAAGAGTGCTTCCGGCGTGCGCAGAGTGAAACTGTCGGCGTTTCTTCCTCCGATGTTGTTATCAGCAGGAATGGCAGTTTTTAGCATATTCTATTTCTGTACAAAGGATTTGGCTGTATATGCCGGCATGATTGTGACGTTTGCAGTGATTACGGTTATGTTCTATGGGATTGCAGTCTGGATGGATAAGCAGAAAACGCAGGTTATCAGCAGTGACAGTGATGTGAATTTAAATTATGCGCGTGCAAAAAAGAACCTGTGGAAGAATTTATGGTTGTGGATAGCTTGGATGAATACTGTATACATGGCAGTAATGGCAATGATGTTTGCTGTGGATTTGATTGCGACAGAGTGGGTGCTGTGGGGCAGTATCGGATATAGTGTACTGACACTGATAGTGCTTATCTGGTTTGCAAAGCGTATGCGTGCAATAGAGATACGCTATGTGGAAAAGCGGGAAAATATTTTTGATGACGATGATGATGCGTGGATTGGCGGAATCATCTACTATAATAAGAAGGATAAGTGCACCATGGTGCCGCAGCGTCTTGGCATTGGCACGACAGTTAATCTGGCAACTCCTGCGGGAATGATTTGGGATATTGTCGGTATCGCGATACTTTTGATTGTGCTTCCGGGATGCTGTATCTGGATGATGCTGGAGGAGTTTACGCCGATAAAGCTTGCGGTAGAAGAAAATGTGCTGATGGCGGAGCAGCTTAAAGCGGATTACGAGATACCATTGGATTCCATAGAGAGCATAATGCTGATAGATGAAAAGCCAAACTGGAAAAAAGTAAATGGTACCGGTATGGATAATATCTGTAAGGGAACATTTCGCGTGGAAGGTGAGAAATGCAAGGTGTTCGCGAATCCACAGAATGCTGTTTTTATGGAAATTCATACGGCAGAATATACCTATTATATGAGCGCGGCAGATGACGCAGGAACACAAGAGATTTATGAGGAGATACTGGAAGCATGGGATTGATTTATATGGCACCGATGGAGGGATTGACAGGTTATGTCTGGCGCAATGCTTACCATAAAAACTTCGGCGGTGTAGACAGATACTTCACACCGTTTATCACAAACAAGAAATTGAATTATAAAGAAATCAATGATATTTTGCCGGAGCACAATGAAGGTATGGAGGTTGTACCTCAGATACTGACGAATCGCGCGGAGGATTTTCTTTGCATTGTAAAGGAATTGCAGCAGTATGGTTACGGAAAGGTAAATCTGAATCTGGGGTGTCCGTCGGGAACTGTGGTATCAAAGAATCGCGGAGCGGGATTTCTTGGAGTGCCGGAGCAGTTGGACACGTTTCTTGCTGAGATTTTTGACAAGTGTCCGATTGAGATTTCCATAAAAACGCGTATCGGAAAGATAGATGCGGATGAGTGGGAAGCGTTGCTTGCGATTTATGAGAAATACCCGATGGAGGAGCTTATCATACATCCGCGTGTACAGCGGGATTTTTACCGGAATACGGTAAATCTGGAAGCGTTTACGCTTGCGACAGAGCAAAGCAGACATACACTTTGCTATAACGGAGACATTTGTACGGTGGCGGACTACGAGAGGATTTCCACACAGTTTCCGGATGTGGAGCGCATCATGATAGGACGGGGGATTTTAAAGAATCCGTTTCTGGGGGAAGAGATTCGGACAGGGCAGACGGAGAAAACAAAGAGTCGGCTTCGCGCATATCATGATGATATATTGTCAGGTTATGCGGAGGTAATGTATGGAGATTCGCCAACACTCTTTAAGATGAAGGAACTGTGGGTTTATCTGTCGGAGCGTTTTGTGTCACCGGAAAAGTATATGAAGAAAATCAGAAAGTGTGAGCATATTCGTGATTATGAGATTGTGATAGATGCATTATTTCGAGAATGTGCATTAAAAGAAAAGCAGATAGTACCAAAGCACTAAAAAGGCTTATCCTAAGGGTATTTTCGTAAAAAAGGCTTCCTAAAAAAGATACTTTGTATTATACTGGTGTGGTAGTGTGTGAAATGGGAGTGTCTTTGGGGGGAAGACGATGAAAAATCAAGAAACGGAAGAAACACTCCTTCAGAGTGTGGTACAGAATATTCCGTTTGGTATAGTAGTCAGCAAAGAAGGACGACAGCGAAGGGTATGCTATGTAAACCAAACGGCGCACGAAGCCATGGGTTACTCGAAGGAAGAGTATATAGAGCTTGTTGAAAAAGGATGGGCGCATTTCATGGACATAAATATGCGTCAGGTCATTCGTGATAATCATGAAAAGATTCGTAAGGGAGAGCCTTTCGAGGTACTTGCCAAGGCACAGACAAAGAGTGGCGAGGAAAAGTGGCTTTTAAACCAGATTGTAGTTCGCATGGAGGATGGTCCGCTGTGCTATGTGAGTTATATGGATGTAACCGAAAATGTGGAGAAGGAACATCTGCGTATCCGGGAACAGGAAGCATTGCGTGAACAGGCAACAAGGGACTCATTTACGAAGCTGTATAATAGAGGAACGATGGAACAGCTGGTAGAAAAAGAACTATCTGCTGATAGACAGGCACAGTGTGCATATATCGCATTGGATGTAGATAATTTTAAGCGTATTAATGACATATATGGACATGATATGGGAGATATGCTGATTATGGAATTGTCTAAACTGCTGAGGCGCGTGTTTGAGCAAAAAGCTGTGCTGGCGCGCATGGGCGGCGATGAGTTTGCGGTATTTGTGAGGGATGTAGAGGCGAGAGAGGATATTTATGTAAAGGCAGAACAGGTGCTTGCTGAATTGCGTGAACTGAAGGATGAGGTAGGACTTAGGATTGCGCCTACGCTCAGTATCGGTATTGCATTTACACCGGAAGCCGGGATGAGTTTTCAGGAACTGTATCACAGAGCAGATGTGGCATTATACCGAGTGAAGAACGAAGAGAAAAACGGAGTTGCAATCTACGAAATTTTATAAATAATCACTATTGCAAAATAAATTAATTCAGTGTATGATGAACACGTTATATGACTGACGGAGCAAGTGGGAAAACCACATGGAGTATAACGAGTTGAATGCCGACCGTCTGGGCGAAGGTACCCGGACTGTCGGTTTTTTTGTGCAATAGGAAAATGCATTGTATTGTTTTAAGTACATGGATTGACAGTGTTTGGGGCGTATGTTATATTTTTATCGTCCGAAGGGTTAGAAGAGACTAACTTGCCGGATGAAAGAAAAACAGGAGGATATATTATGCAGAATGAATGGAGAAGCTTTGTTGGTGGAGCATGGGAGAATGAAGTTAATGTAAGAGACTTCATCCAGAAAAACTATACACCATACGATGGAGATGATTCTTTTTTAGAGGGACCGACTCAGGATACCAAGGAACTCTGGGATCAGGTGTTAGAACTTTCTAGGCAGGAAAGAGAAGCAGGCGGAGTTTTGGATATGGATACAAAGACCATTTCTACCATTACTTCCCACGGACCTGGATATTTGGATAAAGATAAAGAAAAGATTGTAGGTTTTCAGACAGACAAGCCTTTTAAGCGTGCATTGCAGCCTTACGGAGGAATTCGTATGGCAATCAAAGCTTGCGAGGACAACGGATACCATGTTGACCCGGAGGTTGTTGAGTACTTTACAACACACAGAAAGACACACAATGCCGGAGTGTTTGACGCATATACACCGGAGATGCGTGCGTGCCGTTCTGCACACATTATTACAGGTCTTCCGGATGCATACGGACGCGGACGTATCATCGGTGATTACAGAAGACCGGCTCTTTACGGTGTAGACCGTTTGATTGAGGACAAGAAGGAGCAGCTTAATACAACTCGTATTATTATGTACTCTGACGTAATTCGTGAGCGTGAGGAGCTGTCTGAGCAGATTCGTGCACTTGAGATGCTCAAAAAGTTAGCTGAGATTTACGGATGCGATATTTCAAAACCTGCTACAAACGTATTAGAGGCTACACAGGCAGTATATTTTGCATACCTTGCAGCAGTTAAGGAGCAGAATGGTGCTGCAATGTCTCTGGGACGTACTTCTACTTTCCTTGATATTTATGCAGAGCGTGACCTTGCAGAGGGTACATTTACTGAGCAGGAGATTCAGGAGATTATCGATCAGTTTGTCATGAAGCTTCGTCTGATTAAGTTCGCAAGAACACCGGAGTACAACTCACTTTTCGCAGGCGACCCGACATGGGTAACAGAGTCTATCGCAGGTGTAGGTGTTGATGGCAGACATATGGTAACAAAGATGTCTTATCGTTACTTAAATACATTAAATAACATCGGTGCAGCTCCGGAGCCAAACTTAACAGTTCTCTGGTCTACAAAATTACCGGAAAACTTCAAGAAGTTCTGTGCGGATATTTCTATCAAGCACTCTGCTGTTCAGTATGAGAATGATGATATTATGCGTGTAGTTCATGGGGATGACTATGGTATCGCATGCTGTGTATCTTCTATGAGAATCGGTAAGGAAATGCAGTTCTTCGGTGCGAGAGCCAACCTTGCAAAGTGCCTTCTTTACGCTATCAACGGTGGTGTGGATGAGATGTCCGGCAAGCAGGTAGGACCGAAGTATCGTCCGATTACTTCTGAGTACTTAGACTATGATGAGGTATGGGCAGCATACAAGGATATGATGAAGTGGCTGGCAAGTGTATATGTAAATGCACTGAACATCATCCATTATATGCATGACAAATACAGCTATGAAAAATTGGAGATGGCGCTTCACGATAAGAAAGTTACCCGCTGGTTCGCAACAGGTATCGCCGGATTCTCCGTAGTAGCAGACTCTTTATCTGCAATTAAATATGCAAAAGTAAAACCAATCCGTAATGAGAATGGTGTCACAGTTGATTTTGAGGTTGAGGGGGACTTCCCGAAATATGGTAATGATGATGACCGTGTAGACGAGATTGCAAAAGAGGTTCTTCATACATTTATCGGATATGTGAAGGGTAACCACACATACCGCGGTGGTGTTCAGACAACTTCTATCCTGACGATTACTTCAAACGTTTCTTATGGTAAGAACACAGGAGCAACTCCGGATGGAAGAAAAGCAGGTGTTGCATTTGCACCGGGCGCAAACCCTATGCATGGACGTGATACACATGGAGCAATCGCTTCCTTGGCATCTGTTGCTAAGATGCCGTTTATGGATTCACAGGATGGTATCTCTAATACATTTACCATCGTGCCGGAAGCACTTGGCAAGGATGATGAGGGTGCAAAGGATAACTTAATCTCTATTCTGGATGGTTATGTAGAGAAAGGCGGACATCATCTGAATGTCAATGTTCTTAAGAAGGAAACACTCTTAGATGCACAGCAGCATCCGGAGAAATATCCACAGCTTACAATCCGTGTATCCGGATACGCTGTAAACTTTATCAAGCTGACAAAAGAGCAGCAGGATGAGGTTATTGCAAGAACATTCCATGAGTTAATGTAAGAAATGAGGATTCAAATGGGAAAGATTCATTCAATTGAGACATTTGGTACAGTAGATGGACCAGGCGTGCGTTATGTAGTATTTTTTCAAGGGTGTCCGATGCGTTGCCAATATTGCCATAATCCAGATACATGGAAGTTAGAAGATGGTCAGGACATGGAAGTGGTGGAGATTCTTTCCCGATTTGAGCGCAATAAGCCGTTTTATAAGACGGGAGGAATCACGGCAACCGGTGGTGAGCCGATGCTGCAGTTAGAGTTTTTGACACAGCTTTTTACTGAGGCGAAAAAACGCGGCATTCACACATGCTTAGACACTTCTGGAATTATGTTCCCGAATGAGCAGAATGCCAATACAGATAATGTGTCGATGAAGGAGTATCAGACACGTATGGAACAGGTGGATGCACTGCTTGCAGTGACAGACCTTGTCATGCTTGACATTAAGCATATTGACACGGACGCACACAAAGTGCTGACCGGACATGCCAATGAGAATATTCTGGCGTTTGCACGTTATCTGGATAAGAAGAATAAGCCGGTTTGGATTCGCCATGTGGTTGTGCCGGGAATTACATTTAATAAGGAAGAGCTGACAGCATTCGGAAAATTCGTAAAGACGCTTTCTAATGTGGAGAAGGTGGAAGTACTTGGCTATCATGCACTTGGAAAAGTAAAGTACGAGAATCTGGGAATGGACTATGTGCTGAAAGATACACCGCAGCTTACGAAGGAACAGAAAAAAGAGGCGGAGCAGATAATCGCAGAGGCGATGAAATAATATAGAAATTAAAACTCTCATTTGACAAGGTAAAATATTTATGTAATATAATTACTAGGTGCTTATTGAATACGGAGGGTTGATATGGCAACAATAAAAGAAATTGCAGAGATAGTCGGAGTTTCCAGTGCAGCGGTTTCCAGGGTACTGAATTATGATGAAGGAATATCGGTCAGTGATGAAACGAGAGAGGCGATTTTTGCGACAGCGGAGAAGGTTGGATATAAAAAGCGGGTCATATATCCCAAAATAGAAAATGTCGCATTGCTATATTTTACTGATAATGAGGATGAGTTGGAAGATGTTTTTTATCGCGGAGTAAGAGAAGAACTTGTGAAGCAGGCGAAGAAGATGAATATTCACCTGAGTATTTATGACAGGAAGGATGGGATGGATTCCATTCCGAAGGGATTGAATGCATTCATTGCAGTGGGATGGCTTACAAGAAAAGAAATCAATAAGCTGTATAAGATATGCAAAAAAGGTGTATTTATCGGTACATCACCGGACGAGAAGCTTTTTGATGCGGTCAAGCCGAATATGGATTCGTTTGTAACGCAGATGGTGGATTACTTTGTGGAAAAAGGACATAAAAAAATAGGATTTATTGGTGGGAGCGACCGAAACATTGATACGGGGCAACCATCGATGGATATCAGGGAATGGTCATTCCGACAGAGCGCAGCGTATTATCAATGTCTGAACGAAGAATATATATTGATTTCGGAGAAATTTACCGTAGATGACGGGTACCGGATGGGAAAGGAATTACTAAAAAATAAATCGCTGCCATCGGCACTTTGCATCGCGAGCGATACGCTGGCAGTCGGTGTGCTGCAGGCGTTAAATGAAGGCGGTATACAGGTTCCGGAGCAGATGGCGTTATTCAGTATTAATGATGTGAATATTGCAAAATACTTGTCGCCGCCGCTCACCACGATTCATATAGATATTCCGTGTATCTGTGAGACGGCACTGGATTTGCTTAGAAATCGTGTGTTGTACGGAACACGTGTAACAAAACTGGTCTTTGTAAACGGAATTCCGGTTTTTCGTAAAAGCTGTTAGAAGATATGGAGATGTCATGAAGAGCATGACATCTCTTTTTTAGTGCCCTTTTGATTGCTTGTTGTCAAAATACACAAAAATTGACAGTGCAAATTGGTAATATAGTAAAAACTGTCAGAAAGTATATTGACAATATGTGCTTGCGGTGTTACATTTTGAGCAAGTAAATAATTTACTAAGTAGAGAGTAAATAATTGATTTTGATTTGAAAGGAGAAAGCACATGAAAAAGAAATTATTGGGGGCAATTTTAGCAGCAGGTATGCTGGCTGCGCTGGCAGGCTGCGGAGGAACAGATTCGGCTAAGACGGCAGCCGCAGATGAAAACGGAAATTATCTGGTAAACGGCAGCTTTGAGGAGGCAGATTTTAACGGCTGGACAGTGACAAATATTGATGATGTCACAGAAGAACTGGATGTGTATGACCGTGAGACAGACTGCTTTGAGGGCGTACAGTCGCTGCACTTTTATTCGGGAGCCGGTAATGTAGATTTTACGGCAGAGCAGACAGTAAGCGGACTTGAGGATGGCTCTTACAAATTGACTGCACACATTCAGGGTGATGCGGCAGGAGACGAAAATGCCGAAGTATATTTTTATGCGATTGTTGATGGTGAAGAAGTGAAAGCAGATGCTGAGTTAAATGGTTATGTCAACTGGTACACGGCTGAACTTGCCGGAATTACACCGACAGACGGAGAGATTACAGTGGGTATCCGGGTTTCGACAGCTCCGGGTGGATGGGGAACCATTGATGATATCACACTTGTGAAGGAGTAGTTATGGAATTTATAAAAGGCATGGATATTTCCATGATTAAGGAATTGGAGCAGTATGGAGCATCCTATCGGCTGCATGGGAAAGAGGAGGATTTGTTTCATTTGCTGCGGGAATGCGGAACGAACACTGTGAGAATACGGATATGGTCTGACCCATATGATGAGAAAGGAAATTCTTATGGTGGTGGCAGTAATGATTTACAGACAACCATTGAGATTGCGAAAAGAACAGTAGAGAGTGGAATGGATTTTATGTTAGACTTTCATTATAGTGATTTTTGGGCTGACCCTGCAAAACAGGTAAAGCCCAAAGCATGGAAGGATTTGAGCGGTGAGGCGCTTGAGACAGCGGTCTATTTGCATACGGTTGATACGTTGAAAGCGTTAAAAAATCAAAAGCTTGTACCGACGATGGTGCAGGTGGGAAATGAAATTACCAAAGGACTGCTCTGGCCGGACGGGTATGTGGACCGAACCAAAAGCATGGCGGGACTTCTTAACGCAGGTATTAAGGGGGTGCGCGAGGAATGTCCGGATGCAAAGATTGTATTGCATCTTGATTTTGGCACAGACAATGAGATGTATCGTCGGTGGTTTGACCAGATAACTCCATATAAGTTGGATTTTGATGTAATCGGAATGTCATATTACCCGCATTGGAACGGAAGTCTGGCACTTTTACTGGACAATATGAATGATATCAGCAGCAGATATGACAAAGATGTACTTGTTGCGGAAACATCAATCGGATATACAACAGAAACATTTGGCTGTAAAGGGATTGTGTATTCTAAGGAACACGAAAAAGTGACAGGATATCCGGCGACGCAGGAAGGACAGGAGGCATTCTTAAAGGATTTATTTGCGACGGTAAGAAATGTAAAGAATGCACGTGGAATCGGCGTGTTTTACTGGGAGCCGGCATGGCTGCCGATTCCGGATTGCACTTGGGCGAGCCAGAGCGGAAGCCTGTATATGAAGGATAAGATGGCAGCGGGGAATGCAATGGCAAATATGGCTTTGTTTGATGAGAATGGAAATGCGAATAAAGCTTTGATACATATGAAGACAATGTAAGGAGGGGGATTTCATGAAAAAAAGGATGATGGCAGTAATTGCAGCAATGCTTGTGGCGACGGGGCTCTTGTCCGGTTGCGGCGGTTTGGGAAAGACGAATTCCAAGCTTGTAATTTGGACGAATATGAGCGTGGAAGTGGACACTATCCAGAAATATGCGGATGAATGGGGAGAAGCAAATGGATATGAGGTGGAGGTTATCCACCAGTCGCCGTCGGTTCAGCAGTTCGCACAGGCGGTACAGAGCACTTCGGGACCGGATGCAGTTGTCGGTATTCCAAATGACCAGCTTGCTGATTATGTGAACGCCAATCTTGCAGCAGAAGTGCCACAGGGACTTTATGCAGATGCAGATTTTTCGGAGGCGGCGATTCAGGCTTGTTATGTGGATGGAAAAAGATATGCGGCACCGCTTTCGGTAGAGACAACGGCGTTATTCTATAATACAGATATGGTTTCAGAAGTTCCGGCTACATGGGAAGAATTGGTGGAGGATGCTGCTGCAAGCGGTGGCGTGCAGTTTGATGCAACCAGTATTTACTATGATCTTGGATTTGTGAGAGCGTGTGGAGGCTATATTTTTAATTACGAAGATGGGGCATATGATACGAGCGATATAGGTCTTGCAAACGAAGGCGCAGTGAAAGCGTATGAGTTTATCGATGACTTATGCAATCAATATAATCTGCTCAACGCAGATATTACAGCCGATATTGCAAGGAGTAATTTCCAAAATGGAAAAAGTGCATATTACATCGGCGGGCCATGGGATATTGACGGTTTTACTTCTGCCGGAACACCGTTTGCAATATCCAAGATGCCGACTTTTCAGGGACAGCCTTTTGTAACACCGGTTGGAACACAGGTCAGTTTTGTGAGCAATAGCAGTGAAAATCAGGAACAGGCGTGGAATTTTATTAAGTATCTGATTGAAAATGGTGCATTGGAAATGTACGAGGCGGGAGATAGAATCCCTGCAAGGCTTGCGGAACAGCAATTAGATGAGATACAAAGTGATGAATATACACAGGCATTCATTTCACAAATTCAGGATGGAGAACCGATGCCGACAGTTTCAGAGATGGGACAGTTATGGACCATTCATACTAACAATATCAGGTCTATGTGGTCCGGAGAACAGACACCGCAGGAGGCGGCAGACAATATGGTGAATCAGTTGATAGAAGCAATTGAGCTGATGAATTCAGGAAAGTAGTGATGATATGAGAAAGAAAAAGAATGGTATGGCATACGCCTATCTGGCGCCGGCGCTGATATCCATACTGTTGGTAACGTGCCTGCCAATCATCTATACAGTAATTTTGTCATTTACAAACTATAATATGTATCACCTGAATGATTATAATTTTGTAGGACTGGAGAATTACCTGACCGTGTTTTCCGGAAGTATAAAAAATGTATTTTTTCCGGTGCTTGGATGGACGGTATGCTTTGCGATATTCAGCACAGCAGGATCTTATGCAATGGGGCTGATACTTGCAATTTTATTGAATAATCCACATATGAAAGAGTCCAAAATATATCGTGCAATACTGATTGTTCCGTGGGCATTGCCGTCAACCATTGCAATTCTGGCGTGGCAGGGGTTATTGAATGAGCAGTATGGAGGTATCAATAATCTTTTACATGCAATCGGGATTGCGCAGAATGTGCCATGGCTTACAAATCCGCTCTGGGCGAGGATTGGGTTGATTATTGTAAATGTATGGCTTGGATTCCCATATATGATGAATGTATGTCTGGGCGGTTTGCAGGCAATCGGAACAGAGTACTATGAGGCGGCTAAAATGGATGGAGCATCGAAATTCCAATGCTTTAAGAACATTACGCTGCCGATGGTAACAAAGCTGTCAATTCCGTTGGTTATTTCTTCCTTTGCTGCGAATTTCAATAATTTCGGAAATATCTATATGATAACACAGGGAGGTCCGGCAAGAGTTGACAATCAGTTTGCAGGCTATACAGATATTCTTGCAAGTACGACATATAAAATGACAACATGGTCGAATCGATATGAACTGTCGGCGACATTTAGCGTTTTGATTTTTATCATCGTAGGTGCCTTTACACTGATTAATATGCATCTATCCGGCGCATTTAAGGAGGTTGATTAAATGAAATATAAAGAGAGACTGACAGCCTCCGAAAAGAGAACTTTGTGGGGGAGTCGAATTGTTATCTGGTTTACCATACTTATTGTAATGTTTCCGGTTGCATGGATTGTGATGTCCTCTTTTTCGGCAGGTGACAGTTTTTTCCTGTCCTCGCTTTTCCCGGAAAAATTCAGTGTAGAGCATTATGTAACATTGTTTAAAGAGACAGATTTTACGATTTGGGTATTAAACTCATTGAAATTTTGTTTTATAGTTGCAATCATCCAGCTTGTTATTACGTCATTGGCTGCATATGCGTTTGCCAGACTGCGCTTTGTCGGAAGAAAATATGGGCTGATGTCATTGCTGGTATTACAGGTATTTCCAAACAGCATGGCAGTAGCGGGCTATTACATTTTAATCTATCAGTTTGGATTGGTTGATAACAGCGTTGCGCTTATTCTGGTACTGGCAGGTGGAAGTGCTTATAATATCTGGTTGTTGAAGTCCTATATTGACGGACTTCCGGTAGAACTGGATGAAGCGGCGATGGTAGATGGGGCAAATCAGTTTCAGGTATTTTACAAAATCATTGTACCGCTGGCAATGCCGCAGCTGGCAGTCATATTTTTGTTCTCGTTCATAGCGACATACAGTGAATACGTGATTACATCCATCTTTTTACAGACACCGGGAAAAATGACTCTGGCACTGGGGCTGCAATCATTTATCAGTGACCAGTTTGCGGCACACTGGACATTGTTCTCGGCTGCGGCAGTAGTTTCTTCTCTGCCAATCATGATTGTCTTTATGTGTCTGCAGCGGTTTATCCAGAATGGTCTGGTTGCCGGAGGCGTGAAAGGATAAAAATAAAAAAGACTTCGGAGCAATTTCCGAAGTCTTTTTCCGCCTAAAAATTACTTCCATTCCATCCCCAGGCATTTGTCGGGAAATATGCGACATATACGCGGTCAGCAGGAATGTTGAGCTCGCGTTCAAATAATGCACAGATTTTGGCGGTCATCTGGCTTGCTTCGGCGGAAGAAGGTGTGCCGAAAGTCTTTACCTCTACATAAGCGGCGTTTTCATTGCTTCCCTGAAATGTGAGGTAAGCGTGGTCTTCGTATCCGGTCATGACCCAGTTTTCACCTTTTCCTAAGCATTCTCTGGTAATCGTACAAAGCTCTGCTGTGAGAGCATCTTTTTTCGAGTTGCTGATTGTTGCAGTTGTTTTCGTGTTGATAAACGGCATAGGTAAGTCCCCCTTCTTGGTTTATAAAAATAGTATATACGAAAAAAGCATAGTGCACAATGAAGAAAACAAGTAATCCATCCATTGTTTTCGGTTGCTGAATCGTATATAATGAACAGGCATAGATAAAATCATGTTACAAAGAGAGGAAAAGAAAATGAGAATTGCAACAACCTATGACAATGGTGAGATTTTTCAGCATTTCGGAAAAACAGAAAATTTTAAAATATATGATGTGGAAAACAATCAGATTGTTTCCAGTGAAGTCATTAGTTCTAATGGAAGCGGACATGGTGCGTTAGCAGACGTTCTCGCAGAACACGCGGTGAATGTACTGGTTTGCGGAGGTATCGGCGGCGGTGCATTAAATGCACTCGCAGAAGCAGGAATCGAGGTATGTGCCGGAGCCCAAGGAGATACAGACAAAGCAGTTTTGGATTATTTGAACGGAGATTTGGTGGATGCAGGAGCAACATGCAGTCATCATGACCACGGCGAAGGACATAGCTGTGGTAATCACGAAGAGGGACATTCCTGTGGACATGGTGGCTGCCATGGCTGCGGCGGACACAGTACAATAGAGGGACGCAATGTTGGAAAATCAGTAAGGGTACATTATACAGGAACGCTTAGTGACGGAACAAAATTTGATTCTTCTTATGACCGTGGACAGACATTAGATTTTGTCTGTGGTGCAGGAATGATGATTAAGGGATTCGACCAGGCAGTTGCAGACATGGAAGCCGGACAGATTGTGGATGTTCATCTGAAACCGGAAGAAGCGTATGGTATGCCGGACCCGAATGCAATTTTTGATATCAGCATCAGTGAACTTCCGGGTTCGGAGGAACTGGAAGTCGGACAACAGGTTTATCTGCAAAACGCAATGGGACAGCCATTCCCGGTAAAGGTTGTTGCAAAAGAGGACGGAATGATTCGTTTCGATGCAAACCATGAATTGGCAGGACAAGAATTAAACTTTAAAATCGAACTCGTAGAAGTGTGTAATTAAACGTATATCCCCAAAATCCCCTGCATACAATGTAAAAACAAGTAGTGCAGGGGATTTCGTTTGAAAAGTTATATAGAAGAAAGAGCGATGGAGATTGCCAGATATATCATCGATAACAATACGACGGTACGTCAGGCAGCAAAGCATTTTGGAATCAGCAAGAGTACGGTACATAAGGATGTAACAGAGCGCTTGGTGCAGGTAAATCCGGCACTTGCGGCGGAAACCAGAAAAGTGCTTGATATCAATAAATCCGAACGTCATATCCGCGGAGGCCTTGCCACAAAGGAGAAATATCTGCACCAGCATTAGGAATGCAGAATAAAAGCAGCAGTTTGAGTTTCCGTAAACAGGTATCTGTGGATAAGTTGCGGGAACTCAAAGTTTTGGTGGATTGCAGATGTCGGCTATGGTATGTTATACTCTTTCTAATATGTGTGTTACAAAAGGAGAAAGTATGGGATGAGCGTGAAAGCAAAAAAGTATTATACATGGCTGGGCTTGGAAGGCATTTATACAGATTATAACAGTGCAAATCAGGAAGTTGTAAAAAAGGGAATGAAGAATATATACCCTGTCGCATTTTCCACGGAAGAAGATGCGGATGCATTCCGGAAGGGAATGTGGAATGAATATTTGAAGGAGCATTATGCACGTTTTTTAACAGATGCGGATGCAGTGATTTACGCAGATGGAAGTAATGACAAGAATTTGCTCGGCGGATATGGAATTATTATTTTTTTCAAAACAGGAGAAGTTTTCTGCGAGAGCGCACAGTTGTGCGATTTGGAAGATGGAAAAATGTCATCAAAACGCTACGGCATAAATGGCGAGCTGACAGAGGAGAAAACGATTGCATATCATTCTTTGGAAGGCGCAAAAAAAGGTTTTGTTGCATCGGGTTGGAATGAAGCGGGCGAGTTTGAGGGAGCCAGAAGAGCACTTGAAATCTGCTTTGAGGAGAAGAATATTAAAAAAGCAGTGCTTGTATATGATTCCAAGACAATCGAGGAGAGATACCATCTGGGAAAGAAATCAGAAAGCACGAAAATGGAAAATCCGGCTTATTTTTATGGTGAGTTGTGTGAGAAAATCAAACAGAATTTCGGAGAAGAAGCGGTAACGTTTCAGCACGTAGATTCCCATAGAAAAGAAAATCCGTACCGGATAGATGAACCGGAGTTTGTACATGCTGTATTTAATGATTTAGCTGATGCGATGGCAAAGGCAGAAACAGGAATTGGTGAGGTAAGTGCGCAGGAGAATGTAAATTTAATGCATGCAATCCCGGAAACCACGAATTTAAAGATTAATACAAGAAATAAAAAAACAGACGAAAATCGGAACAAGACAAGGGCGCATCTGCAGGCGGTGCTCGCGAAGGAGTGGTTAAGACCGCAGGTGTAGGGAAGAAGAAATATGCAGATAAATCGTGAACAGGTAGTAGAGACATTTAAGAAATATACGGATGCTTATGATGCGTCCGATGAAAAAGTAAAATTAAAAATCGACCATACCTACCGCGTAGCAGATTTGTGCGAGCAGATTGCCAGAGCAGAGCAGCTTGCAGATGCGGATGTGGAACTGGCATGGCTTCTTGGAATGCTACATGATGTGGGACGTTTTGAACAGCTTAGAAGATATGGCACTTTTAATGATGCGGAGTCAATTGATCACGCACAGTTTGGCGCGGATATTCTTTTTGTGGACGGCAGAATCCGTGACTATGTGACGGATGCTTCGGAGGATGAATTGATAGAAACGTCAATCCGTGTTCATAATATGTATCGCGTTCCGAATGATATGTCGCCACGCACGGAAAAACTGTCACATATTCTGCGTGATGCGGACAAGATAGACATTTTAAAAGTTAATGTCGAGGTTCCTATTGAAGAAATCTACAATGTTACAACGGAGGAACTTCGCAATGCAGAGGTGTCCGAAGCGGTTATGAAAAGCTTTTATGAGCACACAGCTATACAAAAGGGCATACGTCAAACGGTCGCAGATCATATCGTTGGGCACATTTCGCTGGTATTTGAACTTGTCTTTGCGGAGAGTACACGTATCGCAAAGGAACAGGGATATTTAGATAAATTGATGAATTTTCAGAGTCATAATGTAAGGACGATGGCACAGTTTGCAGAGATTCGCGCAGAGATGGAGCGTTATCTCGCAAAATAAGAAACTCAGAGAGACTGACAGAAGGACAGTTTATGGAAACGTAATGCCATGTCCGGTATTTGGAATAATAAGAGCGGCGGCGCAGTCGAGTGCAAAGAGTAATAATAAAAATGCATTCAGACTGCGCCTGTTTTTTGCGGAAATACGAAACCAAAAGTGATAGAACAGGCTTGAAAGTATGCAAATCCAGAGAACTCCGGCAATTCCAAATCCGAGAGCGGACCAGAGACAGATATATCCGTGAAATTGAAAAGGATATCCGGTGTAGTCCCAGTAATGCAAGCCCCAGAATGTATCTAAAAACCATCCAAGTGCGAGTTCGAGTGTTGTTCCTAGGAGAGCTGTAAGAATAAATGTGCGAAGAATATATGCGACAAATGAAGTGCATTTTGGGGAATGTATTCCGGAACAGTCTGTGTGTGGCGAGAGATTTTTTGAACCAAAGAGCAGATGAAAACATACACCGCCGACACCATAGATGGGCAGCCATGGTCCGTAGAAAAAGCCACGGTTGACATAACTTCTGTTTAGATAGTACATCAAAAGAATCTCCCATAGAAAACCTGTAATAGAACATAGAAAGAAGAAAAATATTTCTACGGAGATTGTATTTGCGATATGGTTCTGCTCCGGCGGGCAGAGTTC
>CAZAGJ010000032.1:28354-30008 GCA_964484605.1 uncultured Roseburia sp.
CGTAGCTTATAATAGTATAAGTTCGTGCGTTGCGTCCGCAAGGGCGTATGCAGAATGAATACAATTAGGAGGAAAATGGTTTCATGAATCAGGAAAAAGTAATCGTCATTGACTTTGGCGGTCAGTATAACCAGTTGGTTGCACGACGTGTCAGAGAATGCAATGTTTACTGCGAGATATATTCCTACAAGACAGATATTGAACAGATTAAAGCAATGAATCCAAAGGGAATCATTCTTACCGGCGGACCGAATAGCTGTTATGAGGATGGTGCACCGACATATTCAAAAGAATTATTTGAACTGGGTATTCCGGTGCTTGGTCTGTGTTACGGAGCACAGTTGATGATGCACGTTTTGGGTGGCAAGGTTGAGAAAGCTCCGGTACGCGAGTATGGTAAGACAGAGGTGTTTGTAGATACGACTTCTCCGATGTTTGCTGATGTTGCTTCAACTACGATTTGCTGGATGAGCCATTTTGATTATATTTCCAAGACGGCTCCGGGCTTTGAGATTGTGGCACACACTGCAGACTGTCCGGTTGCGACTGCCGAGAATAGGGAGAAGAATCTGTATGCGATTCAGTTCCATCCGGAAGTGCTTCATACACAGGAAGGCACAAAGATGCTTCATAACTTTGTTCGTGGCGTGTGTGGCTGTGCGGGCACATGGAGAATGGATTCTTTTGTAGAGAATACGATAAAAGAAATTCGGGAAAAAGTGGGAGACGGAAAAGTTCTTCTCGCTTTGTCCGGTGGTGTGGATTCTTCCGTTGCAGCGGGACTTCTGTCACGTGCAATCGGTAAACAGCTCACCTGCGTGTTTGTAGACCATGGTCTGCTTCGCAAGGATGAAGGCGATGAAGTTGAGAACGTTTTTGGACCGAATGGACAGTTTGATTTGAATTTTATTCGCGTCAATGCACAGGAGCGTTACTATGGCAAGTTAGCCGGTGTGACAGAACCGGAGCAGAAGCGCAAGATTATCGGTGAGGAGTTCATCCGTGTATTTGAGGAAGAAGCGAAGAAAATCGGCGCAGTAGATTTCCTCGCGCAGGGCACGATTTATCCGGATGTGGTAGAGAGCGGACTTGGCGGAGAATCAGCAGTGATTAAATCACATCATAATGTTGGTGGTCTGCCGGAGTATGTTGATTTTAAGGAAATCATCGAACCGCTGCGTAATCTGTTCAAGGACGAGGTGCGCAAGGCAGGTTTAGAACTTGGTATTCCGGAGAAGCTTGTTTTCCGTCAGCCATTCCCGGGACCGGGACTTGGCATTCGTATTATTGGCGAAGTAACGGCTGAAAAGGTTAAGATTGTGCAGGACGCAGATGCAATTTACCGCGAGGAAGTGGATAAAGCGGCAGAAGCATACACCAAGGAGAACGGCAAGGCGCCATCCTGGATGCCAAACCAGTACTTTGCTGCATTGACGAATATGCGTTCCGTGGGTGTTATGGGTGATGAGAGAACCTATGACTATGCGGTAGCGCTTAGAGCGGTAAATACAATCGATTTCATGACTGCTGAGGCGGCGGAGATTCCGTTTGAGGTGCTCCAGAAGGTTATGAGCCGAATTATTAATGAGGTGAAGGGCGTGAATCGCGTAATGTACGATTTGACGAGTAAACCACCAGGAACGATTGAGTTTGA
>CAZAGJ010000033.1:0-27988 GCA_964484605.1 uncultured Roseburia sp.
AGCCGAATGCTAAGATTGCAAAGATTATCATAAGCCAGTATGGAGGTCCGGATGGTGAGATTGGAGCATCGCTTCGATATTTGTCGCAGCGTTATGCAACGCCAAACCGCAAGGTGGCAGGACTTTTGACTGATATCGGTACGGAAGAACTTGCCCACATGGAGATGGTGGCAACGATTGTCAGACAGCTTACCAAGGGACTTAGCGCTGAGGAGCTTGAGGCGGCGGGGTTTGCACCTTATTATGTAGATCACACCGTGGGAATCTGGCCGCAGGCGGCGGGGGGAGTGCCGTTTAATGCCAACCAGTTTCAGTCAAAGGGTGATGTCATAACCGATTTGTTTGAAGACATGGCTGCAGAGCAGAAAGCAAGAACCACGTATGATAATATCCTGCGTCTGGTTAAAGACCCGGAGGTATGTGATCCGATTCGATTCTTAAGACAGCGTGAGATTGTGCATTTCCAGCGTTTTGGTGAAGGACTTCGACTGATTCAGGATGAACTTGACAGCAATAACTTTTATATGTGTAATCCGGGATTTGATCCGGGATGTGGAAAATAATATTGTTAAAATTAGAAAAGAGGATGCCAATTTGCATCCTCTTTTTGGTATATTCCACAAAATATTATGATGGCATTGACATTGCAGAACGCGGGTATTAGTATGGTGTTAGTTGAGAATAACTATCAATAAGAGAAAGCTGGTGTATTATGACATTAGAAGAATTACCGATTGGAGAATCTGCAATCATAAAAAGTGTTGGTGGCGAAGGTGCACTTCGCTGTCGTTTTTTGGACATGGGCCTGATACCGAAAACATGGGTGGAAGTGCGTAAAGTAGCACCGATGGGAGATCCGATAGAAATCAGACTTCGTGGATATGAACTTACGATTCGTAAGGATGATGCAAAAGAAATTGAAGTGGTTACGGAGGCGGAGTTATGATATTTGCATTGGCAGGAAATCAGAATTGTGGAAAGACGACACTGTTTAATCAGTTAACCGGCGCTAACCAGCATGTGGGTAATTTCCCGGGTGTGACGGTGGATCAGAAGATGGGCGAAATCCGTTCGGCAAAGAATTGTTCTGTGGTGGATTTGCCGGGTATCTATTCGATTCGTCCATATACAAGCGAAGAGATTGTAACCAGAGATTTTATCTTGAATGAAAAGCCGGATGGCATTATTAATATTGTGGATGCAACCAATATCGAGCGCAATCTGTATCTGACACTTCAACTGCTTGAGATGCATATTCCTATGGTTCTTGCACTCAATATGATGGATGAGGTGCGTGGGAATGGTGGAGCGATTGATTATAAGAAGATGTCAGAGGAACTTGGTATTCCGGTGATTCCGATTAGTGCTGCGAAGGATGAGGGAATAGAAGACCTTATCGCGGCAATTGTAGAAGTTTCTAAGAAGAAAATTTATCCGAAAGTGACGGATTTCTGTGAACAGGGACCTGTACACCGTTGCATTCATGCAGTATCACATCAGGTCGAGGATCATGCAGTGGCAGCCGGCATGTCTCCGCGTTTTGCTGCAATGAAAATTGTCGAAGATGATACAGACATTATTGAAAAATTGGAACTTTCTCAAAATGAATTCGAGATGATGCAGCACAGTATCGAAGAGATGGAAAAGGACTGCGATCTTGACCGTAATGCCGCATTGGCAGATATGCGTTATATGTTTATTGAAAAAGTATGTGCGAAAACAGTAAAAAAGTGTCAGGAGAGTAAGGAGCATATCAGAAGCGTGAAGATTGATAATGTGCTCACGAACAAGTATCTGGCAATTCCAATGTTTTTGCTGATAATGATTACGATTTTCTGGTTGACGTTTAACGTGATTGGGGCAGCACTAAGTGACTGGCTTGCAATGGGAATTGATATATTTACAGCATGGTGTGATGCAGGGCTTACTGCTTATGGCATTAATCCGGTAGTACATAGTTTGATTATTGATGGCATTTTTGCAGGAGTCGGAAGTGTCTTAAGCTTTCTTCCGATTATTGTGGTACTGTTTTTCTTTTTATCTATTCTGGAGGATTCCGGGTATATGGCACGCGTAGCGTTTGTCATGGATAAGCCGCTCCGTAAGATAGGGCTTTCGGGAAGAAGCTTTGTGCCGATGCTGATTGGATTTGGCTGTACAGTGCCTGCGGTAATGGCAACACGTACGCTTTCTAGTGAACGTGACCGCAAGATGACAATTATGCTGACTCCATATATGAGTTGTTCTGCAAAGATACCGATTTATTCGGTATTTGCTGCCGCTTTTTTCCCGGGGAAAGAGGCTCTGGTTATGATTGCACTCTATGGAACCGGTATTATAGTTGGTATTATCAGTGCATTAGTTCTAAATCATACAGCATTCAGAGGAAATCCAATCCCGTTTGTAATGGAACTGCCGAATTATCGTTTCCCTTCAGCAAAGAGCGTGGGACAGTTGATGTGGGACAAAGCAAAGGATTTTATTGAACGTGCTTTTACGATTATTTTTGTGGCTACGATAGTGATTTGGTTCTTACAGACCTTTGATACCAGATTTAACGTGGTAACAGACAGCGGTGACAGTTTGCTTGCACTGGTGGGACAGTGGATTGCGCCGATTTTTGGACCGCTTGGATTTCCCGATTGGAGAGTTTCCACTGCGCTGATAACAGGATTTACGGCAAAAGAAGCGGTGGTAAGTACACTGAGCGTATTGACTGGAACGGCGATGGCGGATTTGAGCAATGTGCTCGGAATGATGTTCTCCGGTGTGTCTGCAGCAAGTTTTTTGGTGTTTACACTTTTGTATACACCTTGTGTAGCTGCAGTGGCAGCGGTAAAGCGCGAGATGAACAGCGGTGCCAAGGCAGGATTGATTGTGGCATTGCAGTGCGTAGTGGCATGGCTTGCTGCTTTCCTTGTATATCAGATTGGAGGCTTGCTGTTTTAATATGAGAATTCTTGATTATTTATTGATGGCATTGATATTTTTATGGCTTGCGTTCGTCCTTTTTTCTCTTTGTAAAAAGAAAAAATCCGGTCATTGCATTGGGTGCAGTGGTGGTAATTGTATGATATGCGACAAAAAAGTGCATAAATAGCCAAAAAGGAGCCGGTTTCGGCTCCTTTTCGACCATATGTTGTTTCTGGTTAGACAAACGATGGAAACTAATGTAAAATATAAGTAAAATAGTAAATGTGAGGTATTTGCCGGAAGGGAGAAATGCATGAGGAAGAAAGGTTGTTTGACGGCGGTATTTCTGATGTTCGGAATGTTGATTTCTGCCTGTGGAGGAAGTCAGACGGACAGCGTAGAGGGAACTGAGAGTATCGCGATGGAAGAAGAATCCACACAGTTACAGACAGAAGAATTGTCTGGCGGGAAAGTAGCACTGACAGTTTGGGGTGCAGAGGAGGATCAGGCACTTCTTGCAGAGATAGTTGAAAGCTTCAAACAGGAATACGCAGGTGCTGCAGACTTCGAGATTACGATTGCAGCGGAGAGTGAATCAACATGTAAAGATACCTTGTTAGGAGATATAGAGAACGGAGCAGATGTGTTTGCGTTTGTAGATGATCAGTTAATGAGTATGGTTGCCTCAGGCGTATTAGAGCCTGTTCCGAACGCAGAAGAGATAGCGGAACAGAATGTAGAGGGGGCCGTGGAGGCAGCTTCCGTGAATGGAATTCTGTATGCATATCCGATGACGGCAGATAACGGATATTTTATGTATTATAATAAAGCGTATTTTTCAGAAGAAGATATACAGACATTGGATGGAATGCTCGCAGTTGCAGCAGAAAATGGCAAGAAACTGACGATTGATTTCAGTTCGGGTTGGTATCTTTACACGTTTTTTGGTTCAACCGGCATGGAAGTTGGCTTAAATGATGATGGAATTTCTAATTACTGCACATGGAATGCAACAGATGGCAGCATTAAGGGAATTGATGTGGCAAATGGAATGATGGCAATTGCTGCGAATCCGGGATTTTTGAATGCAGTGGATTCAGATTTTGTGGCAGGCGTGCAGGATGGCAGTGTCATTGCCGGAATCAGCGGCGTATGGAATTCTACGGTAGTTGAGGAAGCGTGGGGAGAGAATTATGGTGCGGCAAAGCTTCCTACATATACCTGTGCAGATCAGCAGATACAGATGACTTCTTTTACAGGATATAAGATGGTGGGCGCGAACGCGTATTCCGAGCATGCAGACTGGGCAAATAAGCTTGCAGAGTGGATTGCCAATGAGCAGAATCAGACACTGCGTTTCCAGTCGCGAGGACAGGGTCCTTCGAATATTAACGCCGCAGCAACTCCGGAGATTCAGGCGTCACCTGCGATACAGGCATTGCTGGCACAGGCAGAGCATGGAAGCTTACAGCGAATCGGCGGTAATTACTGGGATCCGGTATCATCTTTCGGACTTGAGATGGCGGGAAGAAATTCTTCCGGCAAAGATTTGCAGACACTGCTCGATGAGATGGTAGAATCTGTAACACAGTCAAATTCCAAATAAATGTAATTTAAGGGAGAGTAAGAGATGGAGAAAAGGAAACAGGGAAGTATCCGAACAGCGATTATGCTTCCGGTTATTATACTTGGTCTGGTGTCTGTGCTTTCTAATATTATTGCAGTACAGAATATCCAAAATGTTAATTCAAATGCGACGGTTATTACGGAACAATATATGGTGAGCGTCACAAAACTGAATGAAATCCAAAATGAGACGAGCAGCATTCATCAGCTTGCACTTTCTCATATTATTGCAACGGATTATAATACAAAGATTGCTCTTGTAGAATCTATTAAGCAGACACAAGAGGTCTTAGAACAGCATCTGGCAGAATATGAAGTGTATGTAGAAGATGCCGAGAGTGAGTCGCTGTACAACAGTTTGCTTAAGAATTATGAGAATCTTGAACGGGCGACCCGCAGTGTGATGGCATTTAGTGCAAACAGTAAGGATGCGGATGCTTATGCCTGCGCAAATGGTGATTTGGCGACAGCTGTACAGGGAATGACTACGAATATGGACGCATTAAACGAAGTGATTAATGCAGAAATCAATACAGCAAAAGAACAGTTTACAGCGACGTATCAGAGTTCGTTGGTTGTTAATACGGTTACGATTATTCTGAGTATAGCGACGCTTTTGATTGTGGTACTCAGTGTCATGAAACGTGTAGTCAGACCTGTAAAAGAAACAGAACGTGAACTTATGGAAATCATTGACAGTATTGATGCGAAGAATGGCGATTTGACAAAGCGTATCTCCATTGTGTCAAATGACGAAATTGCGGCATTAGCAGGTGGTATTAACAGCTTCATGGAGAAGCTGCAGCATATCTTTGGTGTTATTGCGAATAACTCCCGCAAAATGGAGGGGGTTGTTGATGAGGTTCGTGGAAGCGTTAGAACCTCAAATGACAGTGCATCTGATTTGTCAGCATTGACAGAAGAACTTTCTGCAACAATGGCAGAAGTGGCAAATAATACTGCAGTTATCAATGACAGAGCAAATGAAATCAGTCAGGAAGTAGTGGCGATTGCAGATAGATCCGATGATATCAACGGATATTCCAAAGAGATGAAACAGCGTGCTGATGAGATGGAACGAGCAGCAAAGATGAACAGTGATTCTATCAGTGAAAAGGTAAATGAAATCTTAAGTGTTTTGAATCAGGCAATTGAAGACAGCCATAGTGTTGATCAGGTCAACACATTGACAAATGAAATCTTAAGTATATCTAATCAGACCAACCTTCTTGCATTAAATGCTTCTATTGAGGCGGCAAGAGCGGGAGAAGCGGGAAGAGGTTTTGCAGTTGTCGCAGAGGAAATTGGTCAGCTTGCAAATTCCAGCAGAGATACAGCAAACCGCATTCAGGATATTAATGGGGTTGTCACGGAGGCAGTCCACAATCTGGCAGAGAATGCCAATAATCTGGTTACATATATGAATGATTCCATTCTTCCACAGTTTGAGGAGTTTGTTGCAACCGGTGGTCAGTATAAAGCGGATGCGACATATATCGAAAGTGTAATGAATGAATTCGCAGAGAAGACGGATGAATTAAAGCGTGTAATGGAAGAAATTGCACAATCTATCAATACTATTACCTGTGCAATTGATGAAGGTGTAAATGGTGTAACAGGTGCGGCAGAGAGTACACAGGTACTTGTTGGAGACATGGACAATATCTCTAAGCGAATGGATGAGAACTTTGCGATTGCAGGTGAATTGAAGAATGAGACAAGTATCTTTACCAGACTTTAATAGGTAGAACGATGAAATTGCGGTTTCGGCATCTTGCCAGAACCGCAATTTTGTTATATAATTGCGTGTGGCGCAATTTGCGACAAATGAGTATAAAAAGTCTGCCATTCGGCAGAGAAGAGGAGATTAGACATGAGCGATAAGGTAAGAACAAGATATGCACCAAGTCCGACAGGAAGAATGCATGTAGGAAATTTGCGCTCTGCATTATATGAGTTTTTGATTGCGAAGCATGAAGGTGGAGATTTTATGCTTCGTATTGAGGATACAGACCAGGGACGTCTTGTAGAGGGAGCAGTAGATATCATCTATCGTACAATGGAGGAGACAGGACTGATTCATGACGAGGGTCCGGATAAGGATGGCGGATACGGCCCATATGTACAGAGTGAGCGTATGGCAACCGGTATCTACATGAAATATGCCAAAGAACTTGTAGAGAAGGGAGAGGCATATTACTGCTTCTGTGACAAGGAGCGTTTAGAGACCCTTCGTACAGAGGTAGTGGAAGGCAAAGAAATCATGATGTATGACAAGCATTGCTTAAACCTCAGCAAAGAGGAAGTGGAAGCAAATCTTGCTGCCGGTAAGCCGTTTGTTATTCGTCAGAACATTCCGAATGATGGAACCACTACATTCCATGACGAGCTTTACGGAGATATCACCGTTGAAAATGCAGAACTTGACGATATGATTCTGATTAAGTCCGATGGTTTCCCGACTTACAATTTTGCAAATGTTGTGGATGACCATACAATGAATATTACCCATGTGGTAAGAGGTAATGAGTACCTTTCTTCCTCTCCTAAGTATCAGCGTCTGTATGATGCATTTGGATGGGAGTCACCAAAGTACATCCATCTGCCATTGATTACAGACGAGAATCACAAGAAACTTTCTAAGAGAAGCGGACATTCTTCTTTTGAGGATTTGATTGAACAAGGCTTTATTGCAGAGGCAGTCGTAAATTACATCGCGCTTCTCGGATGGAGCCCTGAGGATAATCGTGAAATCTTTACCTTGGACGAACTGATAAATGAGTTTGATTATCATAGAATCAGCAAATCTCCGGCGGTATTTGATTATACAAAGTTAAAATGGATGAACGGCGAATACATCAAAGCGATGGATTTTGATGCGTTTTATGAGAAGGCAGAGCCAGAAATCCGCAAAGTCATTACAAAAGATTTAGATTTAAAGAAAATTGCAAATATGGTAAAGACACGTATTGAAGTGTTCCCGGATATTGCAGAGCATATTGACTTCTTTGAGGAGCTTCCGGAGTATGATATTGCAATGTATACACACAAGAAGATGAAAACCAATGCGGAGACATCGCTTGAGGTGCTGACAGAGGTTCTTCCACTGCTTGAGGCACAGCAGGATTTCAGTAATGATGCACTCTATACGATGCTCAGTGAATACGTTTCTGAGAAGGGTGTGAAAAATGGCTATGTGATGTGGCCGATTCGTACCGCAGTCTCCGGTAAGCAGATGACACCGGGCGGTGCAACAGAGTTGATGGAAGTCCTTGGCAAAGAGGAATCTATTGCAAGAATCAAAAAAGGCATATCTATGTTACAGAAATAATTCAGAGGTATCTATGAGCTTTAACATTTCTCAGCGTGAGGCCATCCGGCATAAGGATGGTCCCATGCTTGTTTTAGCCGGTCCCGGCTCGGGCAAAACCCTTGTTATTACAGAACGAACAAAATATTTGATACAGGAATGCGGTATTTCGCCGTCGAATATTCTGGTTATCACATTTACAAAAGCTGCAGCGACGGAGATGAAGGAGCGTTTTTTTCGGTTGATGAATGGGAAAAATTATCCGGTAACCTTCGGTACATTTCACGCTGTGTTTTTTGCTGTCTTAAAACATGCATATCACTATAGCGCAGACAATATTATCCGTGAGGAACAGCGTATCGGATGTATACGTGAAATTGTTGCAAGACATCGCCTGGAGTATGAGGATGAGATGGAGTTCGTTCAGAATATTTTGGGCGAGATTGGTTTGGTAAAAAATACAGGAATTGACATCGCGCATTACTATTCCAAGAACTGTGCGGAGGAGATGTTCCGCAGAATTTACAGTGAGTATCATGAGTATCTGTATCAGCATCACCTGATAGATTTTGAGGATATGCTTATCTATACGTGGGAGCTACTATGTGAGAGAAAAGACATTCTTGCTGCGTGGCAGAATAAGTACCGATACATATTGATTGATGAGACACAGGATATTAATAAAATTCAGTATGATATTGTGAAGCTTCTGGCGGGGGAGTGTCAGAATGTATTTATGGTGGGGGATGATGACCAGTCTATCTATCGTTTCCGCGGGGCAAAGCCGGAGATTATGCTGCGCTTTAAGGATGACTTTCCACAGGCGAAAACAGTGCTTTTGGATATAAACTATCGTTCACAGGCGAAGATTGTTAATAGTGCATTAAACCTCATTTCTCACAATAAAGAACGTTATGGAAAGCGTATTCAGGCATCGCGGGAAGCTGGTGCGGATGTGGAGTGTGCGATATTTGAAAGCCAGAGACAGGAGAATATGCGTATTATCAGAGACATTGCAGAGGCAAAAGAGCGTGGCGGAAGCTATGAAGATTTTGCGGTTCTTTTCCGCACGAATACACAGCCAAGGTTATTGATGGAACAGTTGATGGAGTACAATGTGCCATTTCGCACGAAAGAGCGAGTGCCAAATCTCTATGAGCACTGGATTGCCAAGGATATTTTTGCCTATGTGCGCATTGCGATGGGAAGCAGAGAACGCAGAGATTTCCTACAGATTATGAATCGACCAAAGCGTTACATCAGCAGGGATTCGTTAGATGAAGAATATGTGGCGTTTGACGTATGGGAGTGGTTTTTCGAGGAACAGCCATGGGTGGCAGAGCGAATCCGAAAATTAGAGGCGGATGTCAAGCGCTTGGAGCGAATGAATCCCTATGCGGCAATCAATTATATCCGCAAAGGAATCGGCTACGATGAATTTTTGGAGGAGTATGCAGATTATCGGCGCATTCGCGTGGATGACCTCTATGATGTGCTTGATGAATTTCAGGAGAGCTCCAAAGGATTTGAAGATTATGATGGCTGGTTTCATCATATGGAGGAATATACGAAGGAATTGGAACGACTGTATCAAAATCAGCAGGAGGCAGGGGAGTGCGTAACATTGTCCACGTTGCACAGTGCGAAGGGATTGGAGTATGAAACGGTATATCTGATTGATGTCAATGAGGGGATTATGCCATATAAGAAGGCTGTTTTAGATTCGGATATTGAGGAAGAGCGCAGAATGTTTTATGTAGGAATGACTAGGGCGAAAAAAAATCTGCATCTTTTCTCAGTCAAGCAGCTGAATCAAAAAGATGCAGATATTTCCCGCTTTATCACAGAGTCACAGGAGAGTATTAGTCCTCCATCTCGTTAAACTCTGCTTCGTCAAGCAGTTCATCGAAGCGGTCAGAGACTGCTTCGTACTCATCATCGCTTTCGATATTGTCCAAGGCGGCATTGCCTTCGGCATCCTCAGAGTAGCGGTAAATGAATACTTCGCCTTCCTCGTTTGGCTCTCCCTTGTCATCAAGTGGGAGCAATGCGATGTAGTCCTGTTCATTTACCGTGAAAATCGTGAGAATCTCGCATTCTACCTGGCTGCCGTCGTCTAAATCAAGGGTTACCATGATATCTTCGTCTTCGTTTAATGGGCGGTTATCTGCCATATTTGTTACCTCTCTTATATAAAATATTAAATAATAGCCTGAACGTATAAATCCAGACGTTCTTCCAGATTAATAAATTTCTCCGAACCAGTGCGAATGGTTGGGCGTGTCAGCCGCTTATTGATAAAAACAATTTCGCCAATGGTTCCGTCGTTTAAACGCACATTATTGTTGATATAGGTGCTTGCAATACGGTTCAGGAAAGTAAGAATGAACTCCGGTTTATACTTTTGCAGACCTTCGCGCTCAAACTGAGCAATGACTTCAAAGGGACATAATCCTGCGCGGTAACAGCGATTCGCTGTCATGGCATCGTAGACATCTGCAATGGATACGATAGCGGCAAAATCATCAATGTCAGAGCATTTTAATTGTAGGGGATACCCGGTTCCGTCACAGCGCTCATGATGCATCAGCGCAGCATTTTTGACATGCTCATTGAGATGCATCGGCTTTAACAGTTCGTATCCTAAAAGTGTGTGCTTTTGGACTTCACTGTATTCTTCCGGTGTCAGCTTTGCCGGCTTTGATATAATCTGATTGGAGATACAGCATTTCCCGATATCGTGTAACATGCCGCAGAGCGTCAGCAAATCCAAATCTTCTTCCGAATAGTTTAACCAGATTCCAATCATGCGGGATATGAGAGCAACATTGATACTATGTGCATATGTCGAATCATCAATCTGGCGCAGATTGTGTAGCATATCGAACATGGAAATGGTAGTAGTGTGGGCGGAAAAAAGAGTTCGCGTCTCACTCAGTAATTGCTTCGTATCCAATTCTTTGGAACGCAAAATACAGTCATTCAGTGCAGAGTGTAAAGATGAGATGCTCTGGTCAAATTTCTTTCTGAATGTCTTGTATTCTTTGCTGTGTTGAATTTTCTGTGCGCGTGTCTCTGCTGGTGGATATTGCTGCCGGAAACGTTCTTTGAAATACTTTGATTCCACCGGTTCATCTGCAATCTGTACGGATGGAATCGAGTAGTATGTCAGGTGCGCGATTAACTGTGCGGTCAGGGTAGTTCCTGCTTCATATAAAAACTGTCCCTTTGGCGAGTAAACGCGTGATGCGGTAACCATTCCCGGTTTTAAATCAGCAGTGAGTATTTGTTTCATAGAAATCACCTCGGTATGTCACTGTGATAGCAGCATTTATATATTTAATGATACCATATTATGGAATGATTGGACAAGCAATACAGTTATTTTTTCTTGTTTTTTAGCTGTTTGTTTATTAACAAACAAATTATATGGAAAATCGTAAAATTTGATAGATTTCGTAAAAAAAAACACATGGTATATCGTATATCCCCGTGCTAAGATGAACGTGGGAAGTCGTAAAAATGCAACTTATAAAGTTAGAACGGAGGGCAAAATGTTATATCCACAAACAAATAAATCCAGAACGGTCATAGACTTAAACGGACTCTGGAAATTCAGACTATTAAAAGAAGAAACAGATTTTGTACCGGGAGAGGAATTAAAAGATTTTGAATGGATTGCAGTTCCTGCATCTTACAATGACCAGAAGGAAGACCCGGATTATCGTAGATTTGCAGGTTTATCCGTATATCAGCGAAAGGTTGTGATACCGGAACTTTACAAAAAAGAACGTCTCGTATTGCGCTTTGATGCGGTGGCAAATGCTGCAGTTGTTTATATTGGGAAAAAAGAAATCGCCAGACATAAAGGTGGATATCTGCCGTTTGAAGTGGAATTGAATGAGAATATTACAGAGGAAGAAGAACTCCTTTTATCGGTGGTTGTGGACAACCGTGTGAATCATTCGACGCTGCCCATTGGAAATGAAAAAGGAAGTACTGCATTTTTTGGCTCGGACAATGCAGGTATTCCAAGTGTGGAAGCGGGAAAAGAGTATCAGAAAGCAATAAATCTGCCTAATTTTGATTTCTTTAATTATGCAGGCATCAATCGTCCGGTACGGATATACAGCACACCAAAGATATATATTGTAGATATTGTAATATCTACGGATTTGGCTGAAGATGGCAGAACGGGACTGGTACGTTACCAGACAGTGATAGTGGGAGACGACGCAGATTCCGCAGAGGTTTGTATAAAAATAAAGGATGCAGATGGAATGATTGTAGCGGAAGGAAAAGGCACGGAGGGTGAGCTGGAAGTGAAAGAAGCAAACCTCTGGTGGCCGGCACCGGGGATTCCATATCTGTATACGGCATATGTTACATATGGAATGGACTGCTATGAGCAGAGTTTTGGTATTCGTAAGGTAGAGGTCTTAGGCAAGCAGTTTCTGATTAATGGAAGACCGTTTTATTTTAAGGGCTTTGGTAAGCATGAAGATTTTATGATACATGGAAGAGGTATGGATTTATGTCTGGATGTAAAGGATGCCGGACTCATTCATTGGCTGCATGCGAATTCTTTCCGTACAAGTCACTATCCGTATGCAGAAGAAATGTATGACTTGTGTGACAGAGAGGGTATTGTAATTATTGATGAGACACCAGCCGTCGGAATTAACGCGGGAGGTGCGTTTGATCCATATAAGACATATCAGATTAGGGAGCATCATGAAGAAGTTATCCGTGACATGATTGCAAGAGATAAAAATCATCCTTGTGTTGTAATGTGGTCATTGGGAAATGAGCCGGATACGGAACATTTCCCGGAGTCAGCTTATGAATACTGGCATTCGCTTTATGAACTGGCGCATGCGCTTGACCCACAGGAGCGTCCGGTCACGATGGTATGCTGCCAGAATGACTACACAAAAGATATCGTAACACGCACGATGGATGTAGTGTGCCTGAATCGTTATTATGGCTGGTACAATTTATCCGGTGATTTGGATGCGGCAATGTATGCATTAAATTTGGAATTGGATTTTTGGGAAAAGATAGGCAAACCATTGATGTTTACTGAATATGGCGCGGACACAGTTGCAGGTATGCACGCTACAGTACCGGAGATGTTCTCTGAAGAATATCAGGCACAGTTTTTATTGAACTATGGAGAGGCTTTTGATAAACGTGATTTTATCGTAGGTGAACAGATGTGGAATTTTGCAGATTTTGGAACAATCCAAGGACCGATGCGGGCAGATGGAAATAAAAAAGGTCTGTTCACAAGAGAACGTAAACCGAAACTGTCTGCGCATGCAATTCGCCAACGCTGGAGTAAAATAGAGAATTTTAAGTAAATTACTTTATATTAAATAAGTTTATGAGGAAAGAACAATGCTGGAATTGAAGGAATATCGCGAAATAACAGAGAAGGAGATGTCACAGGCATTGGAATTTGCCTGTGGACAGATTTTAAATAATCTTCCGGAGTTTACAAATAAGTTTCAGAATGCATACAGTGTAGATAATTTTTATGCACCAATTGACAATGTGGATTGGACAAATGGATTCTGGACAGGTGAAATCTGGCTGGCGTATGAATATTGTAAAGAAGAGGAGCGCAGGGAAGAGGCAGAACAGTTGAAAGCGGCTGCAATGGTGCAGGTGGCATCGTTTGAAAAACGCATCAAAGAAAAAATAGCGGTTGACCATCATGATATGGGTTTTTTGTATACACCATCCTGTGTGGCAGCTTACAAGCTTACCGGTTCACCACAGGCAAAAGAAGCGGCAGTTTTAGCGGCTGACCAGTTGCTTTGCCGTTTTCATCCGGTGGGAGAATTTATTCAGGCGTGGGGACCAATGGATGAGCCTGAGAATTATCGTTTGATTATCGATTGCCTTTTGAATCTGCCGTTGTTATATTGGGCGACAGAAGAAACCGGAGATGAAAAATATCGTGAAATTGCAGAAAAGCATATTCATACAGCCGTTGCAAATGTTATTCGCGAGGATGCATCTACATGGCATACCTTTTTCTTTGATATGAAAACGGGCGCGCCGCATCATGGTGCAACCTGCCAGGGATATCGTGACGGCTCGGCATGGGCAAGAGGACAGGCATGGGGGGTATACGGTATGGCATGTGCTTACCGTTATACAAAAAGGGCGGATTATATCGAAAAGTTTCGCAGGGTAACGGAATATTTCCTGACGCATCTGCCAAACGATTTAGTGCCTTACTGGGATTTAGAATTTAATGATGGCTCAACAGAACCGCGGGATTCTTCCTCAGCAGTCATTGCAGCCTGTGGCATGCTGGAGATGAGCAAATATCTCTCGGAAGGGGAAGCATTGCATTATACTTCAATTGCAAAGAAAATAATGAAATCTGTATATGATAATTATGCAGTAAAGGACAGCGGTATATCGAATGGATTAGTTCTACACAGTACTTATTCGAATCATTCGCCATACAACACCTGCAATCATTATGGTGTAGATGAATGCAATATTTGGGGAGATTACTTCTTTATGGAGGCATTGACCAGAATGAGAAAAAATTGGGAGCAATATTGGTAGAAAGGATGGCATCCATATGTCAAAAAAATATGTTGCAGAGTATTGGAAACAGAAAAATCCGAAAAAGGTAGAGGAAATCATTTCTTATGCAGACATGTTTTGCAGACATGAATTCCTTTTTAATACAGAAAATGATTTAGAGCAGATTGATGAGCCAATCTGTTATGGTGCAAAAATTGATTGGGAGTATAAGCCGGGGGATGACCAGGAATATATTTATCAGTTTAACCGACACCGCTATTTTATTACACTTGGACAGGCATATCAGCTTACTGGTGATGAAAAATATGCGAAATGCTATGTAGAGATGCTGATGGATTGGATTAGAGAGAATTCATTATGCGAAGAGAAAAAAAATACAAGCTGGCGCATTTTGGAGGCGGGTTTTCGTGGAGATTATTGGACGAAAGCATTTGATTATTTCAAGGATAGTGTGCAGGTGACAGATGAAGTGCGTGCACTGTATAAGAAATGTCTGCACGAGCATGCAGACTATCTTATTTCCATGCATTCACCGTATCGTATGATTAGTAACTGGGGTGTTATTGAAAATCATGGGCTTTTTTGTATTGCAATTGCGTTGTCAGACAGCATGAAATCAAAATACTATTTAGAAAATGCTGTGGAACATCTGGAAATCTTAAGCCGGATGGCAGTTATGCCGGATGGTGTAGAGTGGGAGCAGTCGCCTATGTATCACAATGAGGTACTTAAATGCTTTCTGGATATAGTTATGCTGGCAAAGGAACATGGTATTTCCCTGCCTGAAACAATCATTGATTGTGCAAGACGTATGGCATATGCAGATTTAGTCTGGCAGAAGCCCAATCACTATCAATTTATGATGGGGGACAGCGATGATTTTGATATAAGTCCTTTTTTGTGCCGTGCAGCGTATTGCTTTGAGGATGGCATATTTAAGTATGGAGCATGTGCAGAGCCGGATTATGAGACAAGCTGGGAAATCGGTATAGAGGGTATGGAGACATATCTTGCACTAGATGCTGTGAAACCTGAATTTACATCACAGGCATTGCCGGAAAGTGGAAACTATTATCTGCGTTCGGACTGGGAGCAAGATGCTAATGTGCTTCATTTTCATTGTGGTACACTTGGCGCAGGTCATGGACATTCGGATAAGTTGCATGTTGACCTTGTGGTAAAAGGCGAAGATGTGCTTATGGACGGCGGCAGATATACCTATGTATATGGTAAGAAGAGAAGAGAATATAAAGACCCGGATATGCATAATACGATAACGGTAGACGGAGATTTTTTTACAATCTGCAAAGATTCATGGGAATGCAGTAAACTATCCGAATCAGTGAATCAGCGGATGGTTACCGGAGATAACTATGAGTATGTGCAGGGTGGACATCTGGGATACATGGACAAGGGTGTATTTGTAAATCGAAGAATTATATATTTGCGACCAAATGTATATGTTATTGCGGATGAATGTTATACTAATGACAGCCACACATATGAGAGTTACTGGCATTTTAATAATCACGGAACGGTACAACTTTTTGTGCCGTCGGAAAGTGGAGACTGTCGGGCGGTTTATAAAGGAGAAAAAGCACAGGCAGATTTTTATTTTATTAGTGAAGGAGTGGAGGCTGAGATAACTGCGACTCATATTGCCAGAAAATACAATCATGAGGAAGAGAATGAAACAGTAAAAATCAGCTGGAATGGGAAAGCGTTTTCGTCTAATTTCACTGTAATCGTTACAGGCGAAAAGGGTGGAATGCCACGGGCTGCTGTTCAGAAAATACCGGTAAAATCCTGCTTAAAGCAAATTGTTTATCCGAACAGCATGGCAGAAGCAGTAAAATTGACATTGGAGGACAGGGAATATGTCATTGTAATATGCCATCAGGAGGTGAACTCCCCGACTGATTTGGTGGAAGCAGACGGATGCCTCGGATTTGGAAAGGTTATTGTTTTTGATAAAGAGGAGAGTACAAATGTTGGACATACTCTAATGTGGTAGCAAACGCTATTTCTGCATATATTCTGTCGGAGGTACACCTACCACTTTTTTGAAAACCTTGCTGAAATAGAAAGCACTTTCAAATCCCAGCATTTCTGCCACTTCATAAACTTTGTAATCGCCATTTCCTAAGAGTTTTTTGGCTTCGTCAATTTTGCACTGGGTAACAAAGTCGTTATATCCGACATCATTATACTTTTTGAACAGCTGACTTAAATAATTCGGACTAATGCCAAAAACCGCAGCGACTTCATTTAAGGAAAGTCGTTCGGTAACATGTTCTTTTATATAACTGCGCACCTGCGATACAATCGGTTTGCGGACTTCCCTGCGATGTTCGTTGAAGTGTGTGCAGAGACTGTCACGAAAATAGCTGAGCCAGCTGACAATCTGTTCGGTAGTAGTCATTTTGTAAAGAGTACGGTAACTGTCAGTGCTTTCAGAGAATAGCGCAGAGACAGTTTCCTCTCCGTTCTGTAAGAGGGAAATAGATAAATATAAAATATTGCTTGCACAATCCATCGCCTGCACATAATTGCCTGGATGTTGTTTAAATAATGTAATAATTTCTGTCATTGTATCGGAAAGCAGCGTGGCATCATATTCTTCGTAAGCCCTCGCCAGAGCATCTTTGAAAATAGAAAAATTGAAGGATTTTTTGTAATTTTTCTGTTTGGCGCAGTCGTCAAAGAATATGGTGGTATGCGTGCTGTCGGTGTTGCTGAATGCGTCACGGGAATACTGGTAGGATTCAGCAATGGCGAGCGGGTCATTGACTAAAGTGCCGATACCGGTAAGGAGAGATACATTGTAGTAATTGTGCAGAGTTATGTTGACAGAACTTATAATGTTGCTCAATCCCGCAGCAAAATCTTCTTTATCCTGCGTGTAGCAAAAAATAATTGCAAAATGGCGCAAATCCAGTGTGACTGCATAGCAAGTTTTATATTTGGAAAATAATTCCTTACTCATCTGAAATGCTGTATGAAAAAGATTCAATTGATGCTCATCGGTCAGAGCACCGGAGATATTGGTAATGATTTCACAATAGCAGCAGATATAACCGGTACTGTCAAACTTTAATTGCAGTTCCTGCTTATGTAAATCAAACTGGGCACGGTCTTCAAACAGGTTGTGCAGAAGACTGATAAAAAACTTATCATAATAATACGTCATGGAAAAAGAACTGCTGATAGAAGCGGCTTTTTTGCTGTCGCGCTCCAGACGCTGTATAATTTTTTCGACTGATTCACGCAGCATATCCGGTGTCAAATCAATTTTTACCAGATAATCAGATACTTGGCAGGAAAGTGCTTCTCTTGCCAGCGAGAAATCCTCATAGCTGGTTAAAACGATAAATGCCGGTCCGTCTTCTTCATAGCGGTTTTGACAGGTTTTTGCGAGTTCTAAGCCGGACATGATTGGCATTTTAATATCAGTGATAACGATGTCCGGCATGTTTTCTTCGATAAGGGAAAGCGCGGCCTGACCATTCGAGGCAATCCCGGAGATTTCAATATTCATACTATTCCATGGAAGCATGGAGTTGATACCGACCTGTACTAAAGGTTCATCATCTACGATTAAAAGTTTATACATAAGAAATCCCTTCTTGAATATAAAATGTTTTATTGGGCAGCCGGCTGTTTTGGAATATGGATAGACATGGTTGTGTATTCGTTAAGCTTGCTGTCGATGGTAATGCCATATGCAGTGCCATATTCATATTGAAGACGCTGGTGCACGTTGCTGACTCCTAATTCTTTAAAAAAGTCTGAAGTGTTTACAGAATTATCGGATAAAAGTCTTGACATGATGTCTTCTGACATACCGACACCGTTATCGGTAATATCAATCTGCATATCGTGTTCTGAAACAGAAAAAGCATGTACGCTGATGGTACCAGGCAGACCTTTAGGTTCTATGCCATGAAAAATAGCATTTTCCACCAGCGGCTGGAGCGTAAATTTAATAATTGAGCAGTTCATAAGTGCGTCATCATCTATGCAAATCTGCATGGAAATTGTTCCCCCGTAGCGGTACTGCTGAATAGTAAAATAATCCTGTAAAAGACTTAATTCTTCAGATAAAGGAATTAAAAGCTTAGTGCCCTTTGAGATACTTTTTAACAGACGGGAGAGTGCTGTGGTTATTTCTGTAATGCCTGTTGCCCCCTGTATGGAAGCCATCCATTTGATGGAATTTAAGGTGTTGTATAAAAAGTGCGGATTGATTTGGCTCTGTAACACCTTATATTCCAGATCTCTTTTTTGCTTTTCACCTTCTAATGTTGTTTTTAGCAGTGATTCTATATTGGAAGCAAGGTCATTGACACCTTTTCCAATATCGCCTAATTCATGTTCCCATTCGATGGAAGCGTCTCTGGAAAAATCGCCATCTGCGATTTCAAGGAGGCGGCTCTGAATCTGCTGTACCGGAGTGGTAATAAGCTGATCCAGAAAATGATTGAGCAGAATACTGATTAAAAATAGTAAAACGAACAAAAAGACAATCAGCAGATAAAAGACAGACAAACCTGAGTAAATATGCTCCATAGATATCATCTGTGATACATAACAGCCGGTATGTGATAATTCTTCTGTCACGACATAATATTCTGAACCATCAGTTCGGGTAATGATATTCACGTGTGCACTTGGTTTTCCACTGATGGTTGTGCCGTCGCTTGATTCAGTGTATGTCGTACCGGCGGGTGTAAAAGTCCCGTTATCGTATAGGTAGCTGTGCTCACCGAGTGTTAAATAAAGTTCTCCGGATTCGTCCTGATAATTATTGTTCATCGCATCTGCAAAAAGCTGTGCATTTACTTCGATAAAGATGTAACCTCCCAGTTTGGAATTGAATTTGTATGTAATCGGACGTAAAAGCGGTACAATCGTATGACCTTTTCCTGGATGGAAGACATCGGTCATAAAGCCGATATGGTAGTCAGTATACTCTATATCCAGCAGTGTCTCATAGAAATCCTGTTCCGGGAGTTCCAGAGCAATATTTGTCGGACTTGAACTGGAGGCAGGAACAACCTGAATATAGTTTTCGGAGAGATTGGTAATGACGACACGTTCCAAATAGCTGGATGATGCGTTGTTCATACAATAATCAGAAAGTGCATCATAGGCATCAAGTTTATTGTGTACATTTATTGTCTGGGATTCCACGAATCTTCCGATATCAGAGTTCTGCTGGCAGTAAGTAATTAACTGGTCGATATTATATAATTCATTGTCAATATAGTCTGCCAAAAAAAGCAGATTTGTATCAGTAGAGTGAATCAGATTTTCTTTTAAATAAGAAGAATACGCACAGTAACTGGCTGCAGAGATAAGAATGCCAATGGTAAGTGAGAACGCAAACGTTAAAAATAAGATTCGATGGCGCAAAGATACTTTGCGTAAATGTTTATTTTTTAAGTTCATATTAATATTCAAAACTGCCTTTCCAATGAATAACCTTGATAATTATTATATCAAAATAAAATTTTATTGTAAAATCGACAGAGATAAATGTAAAAAACTTAGAGGTTTATGTAAAATTTTATGATTATGCAAATTTAAACATATGCAAAACGAGGAAAATTATATTTTCTTTCCAAAATATTCTATTCAAAACAAGAAAAAAATGCAATAAAATGAACATACAACGAAACAGTAAGTTATGCTGTTTTAACACATTTACTCAAACAGGAGGAATTGGAAATGAAAAAGAGATTAGTAAGTGCCTTTATGGCTGTAGCTATGACAGCTACACTTTTCGCAGGATGCGGTTCTGACAGTTCAGACACATCTGCAAATGACAGCACCCCTTCTACACAGACAGACAGTACAGAAGAACAGCAGGCATCCACTGACGAGAAGGTGACTTTGACATGGGCAATCTGGGATGAAGCGACCACGACATACTGGAGTGCTATGAAAGAAGCTTATGAGGCATCACACGACAATGTGGAAATCGAAATGGTAGACTTAGGTTCATCTGATTATATGACGGTTCTTGCAACGGAATTATCTGGTGAGGGTACAGAGTTCGATGTAGTAACTATTAAAGATGTACCGGGTTATGCTACATTAGTTCAGAAAAATGCAATCATTGCATTGGATGATTACATTGCAGCTGATGGAGTTGACCTTGCAAAATTCGCTGGTGCAACTGATCAGGTTACTGTAGACGGAAGCTTATATGAATTACCATTCCGTAATGACTTCTGGGTATTGTTCTATAACAAAGATATTTTTGATGCAGCAGGTGTTGATTATCCTACCAATGATATGACATGGGCAGAATATGATGAATTAGCACGAAAAGTTACAGATACAACATTTGGTTCACAGGTGTATGGCGCGCATTATCATACATGGAGATCTACAATCGGTCTGATGGGTGTTTTAGATGGCAAACATACAATCTTGGACGGCGATTATGAATTTATGAAAGAGTACTATGACATGGTTCTGGCACAGGAAGCAGATGGTGTCTGCATGAAATACTCTGATTTAAAGACAGAAGGTCTGCATTACTCAGCAGCATTCTCCAATGGAAACGTAGCTATGATGAATATGGGCTCATGGTACATTCCTACATTGATGAGCAGCCTTTCAAGTGGTGAATACGATTCAGAGCTTTGCGGCAACTGGGGTATTGTGAAATATCCACACGCAGAAGGTGTTGAAGCAGGTTCTACACTGGGTACAATTACAGGTCTTGCCGTAACTAATGCATCAGATGCAAAGGATGCAGCGTGGGATTTTGTAAACTGGGCAAGTGGTGAAGAAGGTGCGGCAGTTATGGCTTCTACAGGTAACTTCCCGGCAGTTATAACCGATGATGTAATTGCACAGATTACAGGTATGGAGGGCTTCCCGACAGATGAAAACTCCAAAGAGGCATTGAACGTTGCAAACTTATATCTGGAAGTACCATATGCAGATAATGTATCAGAAATCAACTCTATTCTTGATACATACCATGGCATGATTATGGGTGGCGAGACTACTGTTGAGCAGGGTATTGCTGAGATGACAGATGCTGTACAGGAAATTAACTAAGAATTATATTTCGGGAACTGGTTTCCAGTTCCCGATTTTAAAGAGTGGGATTGTTGTTTTGACAATAAGGTCAGGAAACAGATTTTGTGAAGATTTGAGGAAGGAGAAAAGCCGTAGGCTTTTTTGCAGATTGTTATGGAAAAAATTACAGCAGCAAACGTTGATACCTATCAAAATGAGTTGACATCTTTGATTGTCAGCATCAGGACAGAGGCAGATGAGAAACAAAAAAAGAAAAATTTAAAACGAATTGACCTGCTTCAAAGAAAAATCAGTGCATTTCGTTCCGGCAGCAAGGTAAGCCGTGAGACAAAGCGCGATTTAGTAGCATACTCCTTCATCGCACCGAACTTTATCGGCTTCGCAGTATTTACTTTAATACCGATTGTGTTTGCTTTTCTCCTTGCTTTCATGAAGTGGGATGGCTCTAATCCGATTGAATGGGCGGGATTTGGTAATTTCCAGAAACTGGCGGATGACCAGTTCTTTGCAGCAGCACTGAAAAATACCATTGTCTACTGCGTTGGTACAGTACCGCTTACAATGATTGCATCTTTGGCACTTGCGATTGTTTTAAACCAGAAGGTAATCGGAAGAGGATTTTTCCGTACGGTCTCTTTCTTCCCATATGTAGCATCTCTGGTTGCAATCACATCTGTATGGAAGATGTTATTTCATCCTTCAAAGGGACCTATTAATAATATTTTGCTGAACGTTTTTCAAGTATCGCAGGAAGAACTTCCACAATGGTTTTCCGGCAGTCTTGTAATGTTCTCTATGATTTTGTTTAGTGTATGGAAGTTCATGGGTTATTATATGGTAATTTATCTGGCCGGACTTCAGGGAATTTCAGGCGAATTGTATGAGGCCGCAAGCTTAGACGGCGCGAACACATGGCAGAAATTCTGTTACATAACATGGCCGCAACTTAGTTCCACTACGTTTTTTGTTGTAGTTATGCTGACAATCAACTGCTTTAAGATTTATGATGTGGCAGTTATGCTTGCAGGTGGTGGAAGCGGTGAATTGACATTGAACGCTACCGTTCTTGTTTACTACATATACCAGAAAGCATTTATCGACTGGGATCTTGGATATTCAAGCGCTGTTGCGATGGTATTGTTCTTACTTGTATTAGTCGTAACGTTAATCCAGTTCCGTGGACAGAAGAAATTTGCAGAATAATCATGTAGTAGGGAGAAAGGAGAAAATATATGAAATCAGCACATAAAAAAGCAGTGGTTTCCAAGGTAATTATTTATGTGATATTAATTATTATTGCACTGGCAATGATTGTTCCGTTTTTATGGATGCTGTCTGCATCCATAAAGAGTGACCGCGAGGTGTTTCAGATGAATCCGTTTGTATGGATTCCGGAGACACCAAAATGGGAGAATTATACCAATATATGGACGAGAATTCCGTTTGCAAAATTCATTCAAAATACGGTGTTTTTGACAATTGTTGTAACCTGTTTGCAGTTGCTGACGAGCTCATTTGCAGCATATGCGTTTGGAAAACTGAATTTTAAATATAAAAATTTACTGTTTATGGCATATTTATCAACCATCGCAATGCCATGGCAGGTATATATGGTTCCGCAGTTCATTATGATGCGAAAAATGGGTTTGAATGACAGGTTGCTTGCGATTATCTGTCTGCAGGCGTTCTCAGCATTTGGTGTATTTATGATGAAACAGTTTTATGAAGGCATACCATACGAACTGTGTGAGGCGGCTCGGATAGATGGTATGAGTGAGTATAAAATTTACGCTAAGATTATGCTCCCTTTATCCAAACCGGCGCTTTCCACATTGACGATTTTTACATTTGTCGCAACATGGAATGACTATTTAGGACCATTGATTTACTTGAAAAGTCAGGAAAAGAAAACAATCCAGCTTGGTTTAAAGATGTTTATCGGTCAGTATTCGTCCGATTATGGATTGATTATGGCGGGCTCAGTTATTTCACTGGTTCCGGTATTGATTGTATTTATGATTTTGCAAAAATACTTTGTAGAAGGTGTTGCGTCTACCGGTTTAAAGGGTTGATTTATGAAGAAAAGAAGGAAATTTGATCCAGACTGGTATACAGTTGCAGAATTTGCTGAGATACAGCCGGTTTGCATGTATCATAAAGAACAGGAAGCAGTGCAGATAGAAAATAACGGAGTAAGAAATCTGCATGTGCTGGCGAGAGCGGACTATTTTGCTGAAAATTTACGGGAAGCGGAAAGAAAGTACATTCTGTACATTTCGGCAGATGATTATTACAAGCTATATATAAATGGAAAGTATGTTGCACAGGGACCGGCTCCGGCATATACAGAACATTACTACTATAACGAGCTGGATGTGACAGAGTATCTGGTGGAAGGGAAAAATGTATTTGCACTTCATCTTTACTATCAAGGGTTGATTAACCGAGTGTGGAACAGTGGAGATAACCGTTTTGGTGTCGGAGCGGAATTGATGTGTGTGGAGGAAACACACAGTTCGGGTGAAAGTGCAGATGTGAAAGAATTGTACTGGAAATATCGTATTTCAGAAGCTTACACGGGTGTTTCTGTAGGGTATGAAACTCAGTTTTTAGAAAATTTCGACTCGCGTAAATGGGATGCGGACTGGGCGATGCCGGATTATGAGGAAAAAGATTTTCGACCCATGGTGAAAGCGGATTGGGCAGATTATCAGTTTTATTTACAGCCTACCAAAATGCTCTCTGTCTACCGCAGAGTCCCCCAAAAGATTTTGCATGCAGAGTCGATGGAATTTTCGTGTGCTGCTGAAAAGCAGAGCAGTTATATGCTTCTTGATATGGGAGAGGAACTGACCGGAAGACTGGTGATTCGGGCAGAAGGAGCAGAAGGTGCGAAAGTAGTGATACACTGTGGAGAAGAATTGATGAACACTACTGCGGACAGGGTAAGAAACCGTGTCCGCTTTGATATGCGTTGTGGTTGCCGGTATGAAGAGGAATGGAGACTGGCAGAGGGAGAATGTCTGCTGGAACAGTTTGATTATAAGGCATTCCGTTATGTGGAACTTCTGTATGATAAAGAGATACAGATAAAAGAGATATGGGTCGAGGTACGCCATTATCCAATGCCGGAAAACTGTAGCTTTACCTGTGATAAAAAGAAATTGCAGGATATATTTATGATATGCAAAAATGCAGTGAAATATGGCACACAGGAAGGGTATCTTGATTGTCCAACCAGAGAAAAAGGACAATATCTGGGAGATTCGATTGTGACGGCACATGCGCAGGTCTGGCTGAGTGGTTCTACAGAAATGCTTCGGAAGTGTATCGCGCAGTTCGCGGAAACTTCTGCAATATGTAAGGGACTCATGGCGGTTGCACCGGGTGCATTTATGCAGGAAATTGCAGATTTTTCATTGCTATGGCCACAGATGCTGCTGTTGGATTATCAGTTTACCGGTGATAAAGCATTTTTACAGCGATACTATCCGGTAGCAAAAGGAGTCATCGAGCATTTCCGACAGTATGAGAGAGAAGATGGCATGTTGTATCGGGTATCGGATAAATGGAATCTGGTGGACTGGCCGGAAAATTTGCGCGATTCGTATGATTTTACGCTAAGCCGTCCGGTTGTAGCTTCGGGATGCCATAATGTGGTAAATGCACTTTATGTGGGAGCAATGCGAATGTTGTCGCAAATAGAAGAAGTGTTAGAATTGCCACAGAGTTATTCGTGGGAAGCATACAGGAAAGCGTTTATGGAGACTTTTTATGATAAAGAGTCAGGACTTTTTGTTGATGCAGAGGGAAGCGTGCACAGTGCAGTACATTCCAATGTCTATCCGCTGTATTTTGGATTTTTGGATGAAAAACAAACACCAACAGTTGTACAGTGGTTAGAGAAAAAAGGACTCTGCTGTGGAGTTTTTGTAAGTTATTTCTTGTTAAAAGGTCTGGCAAAAACGGGATATTATGATGTGATGTACCGGCTGCTGATGAATGAATCAGAGCATGGATGGATAAACATGCTGCGTGAAGGTGCAACAACTTGTTTTGAAGCATGGGGAAAAGAACAGAAATGGAACACAAGTCTGTGCCACCCATGGGCAAGCGCACCGATTCCGCTGATAATAGAAGATATTGCCGGATTTCATCCGGTGCAGCAAAATGGAGAACTTTCTTATGAATGGAAACCGCATATTCCCAAGGAAGCAGGGCGGTTTCGATTGCAATTTGTATATGCAGGAAAGAAGTATCTTATCACAGAAAAAGATATTTATGAAATCGGTTAATCGCATAAAAGACGGAGAAAGGCAATGCATGCCTCTGGGTGTTCGGAGTATTTCGCAATCGTAAGAAGCGGAGTATTTAAGGACAGCCCGTCAAAATAAGAAAACTGGGAGAGGTCTATGGCATAAGGTGTCATGAGACCTTCTTCATTTTCTGCTTCAATGATATAAGGAGTCAGGGTTTCGTATAAATCAGCAGGAAGAAATTCTCTTAAATCGGCGAATGCGTTCATGCCGGAATAATAAGAAAAAAATGCTTCATCGCCAATCATAATATCAATCGTATGACCGGATATAGCGGTAGTAAAAGACATCTGGCTGTCGAAATCAGGAGTATCCGGTGTGATGGTAAGAGAAGTGTCAACATAGACATCCTCTGCCACCGCGGTAATAAGCTCTGTTTCACGAAGTGTTTTTTTTAAATTCTCGCCGTCTTCAATTAAAAGATTCTGATTGATAAAGTATATGGAAAAAGGAATGTCTTTGGAACCACTGAAAGTAAAAATGATATATAAAAACAGTAAAACGGCAAGTGGGATACTGATGATATAGAATTTGTAATATTCCCAGATATAGGACATGTTTTTTAATACTTTCAAAAAAATACCTCCATCAAAAGAAAATGCGATATAATGTAATTGCTCAGAATGCAACAGTAACTACACAAACCTGATGAGTAGTTATATTACAGCAGAATGTAAAAAAAAACAATAGAAAAGGAATGAAGAATTTATGAATTTTGGAAAATTATTTGATATAGATAATCCTGTGTGGAAGTATTTGGGGAGAATATGGGATGCTATCTGGCTGACCATTTTGTGGACGGTGTGTTCTCTTCCGGTTTTTACGATTGGCGCCTCCTCGACAGCGGCAAGTTATGTGGCATTAAAGGTAATGAAGGATGAAGAAGGCGGGATTACAAAACAGTTTTTCCATTCTTTTAAGAAGAATTTTAAACAGGCTACGCTTATCTGGCTTATCGCGTTGCTGTTGACAGGTGTGCTTGTTGTGAACTTCTGGTTCTATTATCAGTGGAATAATACATTTTCAAAGGTGTTTATGATTGTATTAATTGTGATTAGCACAGTACTTGTCATGATATTGCATTATATATTTCCTGTGCTGGCAAGGTTTGATGATTCCACCAAAAACCTGCTTGCCATTGCATTTGTTATGGCATTACAGAATATAAGCTGGACGTTTTTTATGGTTGTGGCATCGGTTTGTGTGTTTGTTGTTGGAATTTTTGTATTCGCTCCGCTCCTGGTGTGCAGCATTGGACTGCTGGCTTTTTTGGACGCGTGGATACTGAATCATTTTTTTGATAAATATATTGAAGAGAAGGGATTAGAATAGATGGCAGAGTTGTGTATGAAGATTATAAATGCTTCCGGAGAAATATTGGCGGAGGCTTATGGAAGGGAAATAAATCTATGTTATGAAAAGGAGTACCGGCTGGGCGACTATATTCTGCTGGAGGGAGCAGGTGCAGGAAATTATTTGTGGCTTCAGTGGGATGATGCACTTGGAAAGTCACTCGTGTATGTAACAGGTGCAGTGAAATATGAGATTCCCTTTGAGGAAAAAAGATTGAATCTTTCGCCGAAAGCGTTTTTAGGTAAGAGACATCTGCTGACTGCAGCGGAAGCAATGAATTATGAGATAGAAGGCTATCATAATCTGGCATTTAATGTATGCGATCAGCATGAAATTAAAAATTTGTACCCGCATGTAGTAGCGAATGTCGAGACAAGAGGAGAATCTGTTTTTGCAGCACAGAATGCAATTGATGGTGTGACGGCGAATGCTTCTCATGGTGAGTGGCCTTATGAATCATGGGGAATTAACCGACAGGACGATGCAAAAATCAGAATTAATTTTGGCAGAGAGGTATGTGTTGATAGAATTGTTTTATATACAAGAGCGGATTTCCCGCATGACAACTGGTGGACAAATGTGTCATTTACTTGTTCGGATGGCAGCAGCATGACATTTTCTATGGATAAAAGTGAACGTCCCCATGAATGGTTGTTTCAAGAGAAACAGATTGAGTGGATAGAAATGCATGACATGATAAAAGCGGATGATCCTTCTCCATTTCCTGCATTGTCACAGATAAAAGTGTATGGAAGAGAAAAAACTATACAAAGAAAACAAAGATAGGGTATAATGTCGATAGACATTATACGCGCCGAAGTGCGCATAAGTGCCACATACC
>CAZAGJ010000034.1:0-27658 GCA_964484605.1 uncultured Roseburia sp.
TCTGCATCCTCCGCAAAGGTCACAATAAAATCTGTAATCGCGGAACAGATATATCCAATCATAATTCCACTGATTACAAGCATTGACATATTGTTTACTTTTCGTGACATCAAAAGTACGAATCCCATGGCAATAAGTGCGCCTATAAAAGCTGCCAGAATCAGCCCGGCAGAACCCACGCTTATGGAATGTCCAAGAGAAAACACCATCACCAGAGCCACTACCAGTTTCGAGCCGGATGAGATTCCAAGCACAAATGGTCCTGCAATCGGGTTGTGAAAAAATGTCTGCAACAGATACCCGGACAGAGCCAATGCTCCGCCAAGCACAAATGCTGACACCGCCCGTGGGAAACGAATATCCCAGATAATTCTGCCATAAATATCATTCATTCCTTTTCCCATGAAAATCTGCAACACTTCTTCCATTGGAATCGAAATACTGCCAAATGAGATATTTGCAAACAGCAAAAGCAGACTGCCGATTACCATGGCAAGCAATATTATCATATATCGTATGCTGCGCCGTTCTTTTTGCATGTCTCACATCTCCTATTTCAATAAGTATAAGTACTTCATATCATTTTCCGTTTCCGGCGTACCCGAAACCATACTGTGTATATCTTCTATCATGCCACCAATAGACATAGACTGCTGATACAAATCCTTTGTCGTACACCATACGTTTCCCGTTTGCACAGCTCTAAAATCAGCCAGAAGCTCCTCTTTTTGCAAGAGTTCATGCACTGATTCCAATTCCCCGTCAATGGTACTGTTGTAAATCAAATAATCCGCATCTTTTGCCACCGCATAAAATTCTTCCATCTGCATTGTGACACTAGAGCGCGCACTGTCTTCCCCTAAGTCATTGAAAATATATCTGCCGCCTGCCAGTTCAATCATTTTCGGTACATAATCATTCGAGCATCTGACATTTACCATTCCATTGGATGTAATAAAGAAAAATGCAACCGTTTTTTCGGATGATGCATCCTGTGTCACGCGATTTACCATCTCACACTGCTCGGCAAACGCTTCTTGCGCCTCCGCTTCTTTTCCAAGCAAAAGACCATATACCTTTATCCACTCCACGCGTCCTAACGGATGACTCTCATAGCTGGAAAAATCAATAAAAACCGGAATATCCAGATTCTCTAATTTCTCTATCACTTCCGGAGTATGGGAAATCATATTATTCTCAATTGCAAGTGATGAACCTTCTGCTAAAATCAACTCATAATCCGGCTCACTGTATTTTCCGGCATACAGAATGTCCCCTCGCTCCATTTTTTGCCGGACTTCCTCTATCGTCCATCCATCTGTCTTCTGTCCTGAGAATCGAATGCTATCCAGTTCATCCAACGTACAAAACATATCCATCGCTGCTGTTGCCACGAGATACACCTGCTCTAATGGTTGTTGTAATATTGTAATGTTCTCAGCAAGCCCCTCAGGAACTTCTTTGTCCTCCGGAACAATCAGATAACTTCTGTCGTCTGCTACTGTAAGAAGTGCATATCCACCCTGATAATAGTCCACAGAAAATTCTTCGGCATATTGCAGTTCCATACTGCTTTCATAGACAAGTCCGCTAATCTCCGCGGTTTCTGTGATATTCTCTTCACTATCTGTACAATCGGAAGAAGGACTGCCGCAGCCCAAAAGTCCCAGCAGTCCTATCAAAAACAGACCTATTGCAATTTTTTTCTTTTTTCTGCTTCTCATGTCCCGATACCCCTTATTCTAACGGTTTTATCGTGCCAGAATGAAATGTAAGCGTATACTCTATCTCATGTGGTGTACTCATAGCCACGGTATCGCCAATCACATCCAACGGTGTATCAAAGGTCGTCACCTGAATTTCAAAAACTGAATTGCCGTCGGTATTTATCGGCAGATATTTCTCCCCACCTACTATCATGTAATCGTAGTTAGGACTGCTCCACTGTACCGTAACAAGCGCAGTTCCATCTGAAACATTCATGGTTGCCGGAGACAGGATCTCTGCTTTTCCACTTCCACCCTCAAAGGTAAGTTCAACCGTATAGCTGCCATTTTCCAGTTCGTCAAGGCTTACTGTCTGTGCATTCTCTTCACTTACAGATATCGGATTTGAAACAGTGACCTTGTGGTCATACCATTTTCCCTTTGTTCCAATCAGCGCCAAATCAAATTCTTCGTCCAGCGCAGGAACCGGTACATCAAAGCCATATACTTCCTCTGTCCAGCCGTCACTGTATGTAACCGTATCTACTGTCGGCTCTAACAGCTCTGCCCCATCCTTCCTTGCATCTTCTGCAAGTCCGGGATAGAGATTTACGATATTCTTAGAACCTAAGGATATGTGAATGTTCATCGCACCGTTTTCAACGACAAGCGTTCCCTTGCCCTCGCAGGCTTCACTGACACGAAACATCGAGTTATCTGTCTGAAATTCAGCCGTGTATATACCATCCGGAAGCACTGCACGAACCTGTTCACTCTTTTTATCAGAACATCCAACTAACAGGGCACACATCAATAAAAGTATGCTCGCTATTGCAATCCGTTTTTTCTTCATCATAATCTCCTACTGATTCATTGCATCTGCTGTGTGAGCTACATACATCTGCTGGATAGTCTCAATTCGTCCAAGACCTACCACCTGTGTCTCCACACGCTCGAATTTGCCGGATGCAGTAAACATGCTAACCCATGAATCCTCATCTTCACCTGCCATATCGTTGTTTGCATGGTCTCCGGCTACTACCATCAATGGACGAAGAACGATATTGGTATAGCCAGCTTCTGAAGCTGCTGCTATGATTGCCTCACAGGAAGTCTCTTCCGGCTCACCCTCTACTGTTCCGACAAATACGTTATCATAACCAAGTTCTGTCATCTGTGTCTGCATCTGGCTGTAGGAAACCTTTGCTGCGTGAGATGTACCATGTCCCATGAATACAAATGCAACTCCGTCTTCCTTTGCAGCCTCAAGACTCTCATAGCCTGCATCCTTGACTGCCTCTGCAGTAAGTGCCTCTGCAACTGCCTGCTTGTCCTCGTTGATAACTGTCGCATCATCTCCAACCTCACCAAGCAAAGGCTCAGCAATCTGCAATGTTTCAAACTGTCCCTCATAGCCCGCTACAACTTCCATCAGTTCATCATACTCTGCTCCATGCATCAGGTGTGTTGGCTGAATCACAAGATTCTTAACACCATTTGCAACAGCACGCTCCATAGCCTGCTCGACATTATCAATGCTCTCGCCATCACGTGCCTGCACATGATTGATAATAATCTGTGCTGTAAATGCTCTTCTTACAGCCCAGTCAGGATAAGCATCCTGTAATGCATCTTCGATTCCCTTCACATCCTCAACACGGCTGTCATTAAAGGATGTACCAAAGCTTACTACCAGAATCTCATTCTCACCGATTTCATCCTGATTGCGTGAATCATCCAGTGAAGCATCTCCAGTATCTCTGCCAAAATAGTCCGAGTCAGCATTCTCACCCTCTACAAGCTCTTTCTGCGCATCTGTCAGCGCATCCCATGCAGTCTTTGCATCTGCACACTGTTTGTCTGTCTCTTCTGTTCTCTCCTGCACATAAATTGCATCGATAAGTGCTGCCACTTCATCTGCCGCTGCCTGGTCTGCATCTACAGACACCTCTGTCTCTGCAACTGTCTCTGCTGCAATATCTGCACCTGTATCTGTCTGTGCGACATTCTCTTCCTTGTCTCCGCAACCAGCTACACAGCCTGTTACCATCAGTGTTGCCATTAATAATGCTACTACTCTCTTCTTCATGTTTCCTCCTTCGGCAGCTTCTCTGCCATTTAAATATCTTAAATATGTAGTCAGAAGTGTCAGTTAAGCAACACAAATAAAAAACCCTTTACATATAGGTAAAGGGTTTGCACACAAAAGAAACATACAGGAAATTCAATTCTAAACTTCCCATACTCTCAAACGTACAACCAGTTACTCGTGGCTTGAAACTATCGTTTCTGTACAACAGTCAGGCAGGTCTCCCGGCTTATAGATCATCGCATCCGCCATCTTCCCAGTTTCCCAGTGATATATCGGCCTCTACTCCCTAATTACGGTGACGAGTTCGTACAGGATTCGCACCTGTTTCCCTTTTCACCGGAGCCAGCCACACAACGCATAGCTGCTCCGACACCTGATTGTTACATATTTAATTCAAGTCATTCTATCATGTTTTTACAGACGATTCAATCTTTTATTTTAGGTCCTTCTATTTTTAATTTTAGGTCCTTCCATTTTTAATCTTCTTGAGAATACTCCCCATACTCACAGCCTATATTTTCGGCAAGCACCTCATCGACCAGTCTGCCACAATGATAAAGCTTTACCGTACCTGTTCCATTTCCGCCATTCCAGAGACGGTTGTGTCTTTTTTCTCCTGTCGGTGCCTCATAATTTACAAGAAGCATATCCTTCTTCTCGCAGGTAACATCTGTTACCATTCGATTCAACCATGTTCTCTGCTCCACATGCCAGATAATCTCATTCTCTGTCTCCTGACACGAAAAGCTTGTACGGGTAAATGTCCAGAACTTAGAAAAATTAAATTCATAACATTTTCCTTCATACCAGTAAGCAGACAACAACTTGCGCTTAAGTGCAACCGGACCAATTTTCGGGCATCCGCCGCCAATATCGAATACACTATTCTGTAATTTCTTTCCTGTTATTTTACTAGTCAGATGATTAGAGGATAGCCATACCCACGGAGATGTAAAATTCTTTCCCCAATTCTTATCCGCATATCCATAACAGTTTTCCGGTGAAACAACATATCTCTCCCCATTCCAGAATACTTCACCTGTGTATGCCGTCTTCATTCCCTCTGCATGCCAGAACATTTCAAATAGCTGCAGCCTGCGAAACAGCTTGCCCGCACCATAACCTACATTAAATGCCACCTGCTTATCAATTTGTAAATTCCACGACATAGCACCAGACTGGCACATCCATTCAGGATGCGCATTCGCTGCTTCCTCCGATACACACACTGCTCCGCGCATCTCTGTTTCCGTACAATAACAGTCCTCCGCTCTCACAACAAACGGAGCATCAAAGGATACTTCTATATCCTTCCATCCCCAGAAATGATGTAACTGAGCTGCATCTTCTCCCCATGCACCTGCCTTTACCATCAAATACGAAGGCTTTACACCTTTGTTCTTATTTTCCGGCAATTGTCCAAGGACCGGTCTATCACTTCCACTTGAAGGATTGCAGAGAAAGTACTCTACAAAAAATGCCTTTTCTTCTCCTGTTTTTTCGTGATGTGCCGTAAAGGAATGCCACCACCAATCGTAACCACATTCTGACTGTGCACCAAACAGTTGGCAGGTGTTGCGGGATTTATCCTGTTTATTAAACATAACTGTATTCTCCTGACTTAAAAATTACCGTGATTCGCTACTCATCCATATCCTCATATCTTATTTTCACATATTTAATACACAACTTAAGCTGTTCAACAAACTCCTCCGGTGACATTATATTGTATTCTAATATCCACCGCTTGAATGCTATCACAAAAGCATCCGCAAAAAACTGTATCTGAAACTCAGATTTCTCTTCGCCTCCAAGCATATCCTGCAAAATATCCGCGATAATAGATAATAGCAGCTCCCTGAAATGTTCAAAAAAGGAATTCTGTCCCCTGATGCACAGCGCTTTCCGATAAAAGCTCCTGTTATCATAAAAGAAGCGGCAGACATCTGTAAACAGCAGCCATGTATCATCGTACTCCTTCATATGTACCGTTGCCGTAAGCTCTGTATCAAAAATCCAGTTTACCAAATCATATTTGTCCTTGAAATGATAATAGAAACTCTTGCGATTCATCTCACATCTTTCACAGATGTCTCCTATGGTAATCTTCTCAAAAGGCTTCTCTTCCATCAATTCTTTCAGTGCTTCCGCTAATGCACGTTTTGTTATGTTGGAATCCGACATACCGGTTACCTCCCAAACTTTTTTAAAGTCTGCAAACAGTTTATCTAAATCAAAAAAGACAAGACCTCCCCGCTGTTGCGGGCAAGCCTCGTCATGATAATATCACTAAAAAAAATCTTTCTCAACAAAATTTGACACTTTTTCTTGGGACAACTTTCGTCATTTGTCCAAATAGAATATGTGTTACTCTCGGTTTTCCGGTGCATAATTCTGATATCCCGGTACCTTATGCTCTCCCTGACTCCAGATTACATCCGCCTCTTTCTGCCAGTCTGCCGCATACTGCGTACACTTTCCACACAAATGCTCTACAGTCTCAGGTGATTCTAAGTCTGTGCTTGAAGCATTTGTCTTATGTACAATTTCCTGCAGAATTTGAGGATTCTCAAGCATTGGACATGGGCGCAAATGGTTTCTGTTAAACGGCTGTCCCTTATGGTATGCCATAAACAACGGACTCTGCAAAATTTCCAAAATAGACTTATCGTGAATATTGGCATCCGAGTAATGAATAAATACACATGGTTCTGCGTCTCCGGCAGAATTGATGTGGAAATAGTTTCTTCCGCCTGCGATACAGCCGCCGACATATTCTCCGTCATTCTGGAAATCCATCGGGAAGAATGGAATGTCGCATTTATCAGAACGCACATAGCGGATGCGCTCTATCATGTATTTTCTCTGCTCCATGGTAGGCATCAATTCCGGAACTGCATTATTTCCTACCGGCATATAATGGAAATAAAAACCGAATCTTGCACCCTTATCCGCAATCATACGCAGGAATTCATCACTGGTAACCGCTTCAAGATTACTTCTCGTATAGCAGATAGATGTTCCAAATACAATACCGTATTTTTTCAATAAATCCATCGCATTCATAACTGCCTCATAATGACCGTCACCTCTGCGCGCATCATTTGTCTCAGGTGTTCCCTCGATAGACAACTGGAATGTAATGTTTCCAAGCCTTACCACTTCTTTACAGAATTCATCATCAATCAAAGTGGAATTTGTATAAATAGAAAATTCTACATCATTGTGCTTCTCAGCAAGTCTTATGATATCTTTTTTGCGGACTAAAGGTTCTCCACCTGTCATCATATACAGATAAACGCCGAGTTCTTTTCCCTCTGTCACGATTTTATCCATATCTTCGTATGTCAAATTGTGCTTGTGACCATAAGTGCCCGACCAGCAGCCTGCACAATGCATATTACATGCAGATGTCGGATCAAACAGGATTAACCATGGAATATTGCACTGATACTTCACACGATTTTCACGAATGGTCTTCGTTCCGCGGAAAAACGCCTCATATCCAAGGTTCATAATCGCCATCTTTGCCACATGCGGGTCTGTCTCATCCAACACGCGATTGATAACTTTCATCCAGCGGTTATCCGGGTCCTTAATGGCTCTTCTCGCATTCTCGTATTGTTCCGGATTTACGGCATCTCCGTAAAAATGCTCTGCAATGTCAACAATTTTAAGAAAACTCTCTTCTCTGTCTTTATTTACTTTTGATATCGCAACATCAACTATCTTTTCAACCATCTTCCTCTGCATGGAATGAGTTGCATTCGTAATACTATTACCCATTGTTATAGTATCTCCTTTCTTCATCATTACATTTTCTTTCCTTTGATGGTGTTATCCTAACGCAGGATTTTTAATCTAATGTTTTGGAAATATTTACAAAATGTTAATTCTGCTTTCCGCTCTGTTTTTCAATCACTTTGTAAAGTATATTGCGATTTCTATTTTTTAGCATTAAACATCTCAATTCATTTGTCTAATTTTGTAACAAAAAGTCGTTTTTGTCCGACAAAAAAGAAGGTGTATTTCAACCTTCTTTCTCAATTCAAATGATACGTTATATCAAACAAAAAAATTCGTCTCTATTGTATAACTTGTAATTTATCGTTTCTGATTTAGATGGACATAGCAGTCATAGGCTCTAGAACATTCTTCATATGAAAGCTGAGTTCCACTCATTAAATACTCAACCGCTTCCTCCTTTGTATTGAATTTGGATAAAAAACCGTTTGCTTCTGACATTCTGGTTAAAGCATTAAGAAACTCATCATAAGTAATTCCACAATCACTATCATATAATCTGCCCGCCAATAAGTTAATCAGATTTTCATTTGCTTCTTTTTTATCTGCATGCTCTTCTATTATTTTTCTGTCCCCAAAATATTGTGTCAGGATTATAATTAAGGCAGTGGTTGCAAGTATTCCATCCATTATCCCAACTGGCAGCATAAACATCATTAAAGCCATTGTAATAACACAATTTATTACCGATAATACCAATCCCCACATTCTATTTTTCCATAAACCAACTGCTCCTATGATTCTTACAACTCCATAAATTGCTCCCATTACAAGCATTAAGTTCATATTATCTATAAAATATGGCACTATAAAAGAAATATACTGATTGATATCAAATTTATCACCACCTATAACAAATATAGGAATAAGGCATAAACACCCTCCTACTTCCATAAATGCCCCATGTATAAACATTAATATGGACGCAATTTTGTGCTTTTTCATGAGCATCAACTCCTCTCTAAATTCCGATTTGATACATTCATTATAACACATCCCATAGATAATACCAGAGACTCAACGCTTGGATTCACTGTGCTCTGGCATCTTCTCAATAAATATCCCATAAAAAGGCGCATAAAATTAACACTGTCAGGAGTTTGCCGCCAGTTTCCGGGTAAATTTCCACATAAGGATTGCTGTAACCACTGCCACGGAGATTTCCGCCACAGGCATGGCAAACCACAGGCTATCTGCGCCAAATACGACAGGCAGAACATACAACATCACTCCAGCGATGATTAGACCGCGGGAAAGAGAGATTCCCAGAGAGATGCGAGCTTTTAGGATGCTCTGGAAATAGTAGGTCGCGAACAGGGTAAACGGCGCAAAAAGATACCCTATTCCATATTTACGCAAGATGGCAGGCGCAATGGCAAGAACACTGTCCGTGGCATCCATAAAGAGTTTTACGATGGTGGTAGGAAGTGCCAGCGTGACAACCATCCAGAATGCACCGAAAATCACAGATGTCACAATTCCGTATTTTAACACCTTACGGACACGGTCCATTTTCCCTGCGCCAAAGTTGGCAGAAAGAATAGGCTGCGCTGCCTGACCAATACTATAGGAACAGCACTGCACTACTGTGGTCAGACTGGCAATGGCACCGAACACGGACAGAGCATCATTATTCAGCAACTGCAGAATCCGCCGATTGTACAGCATGGTCATAATACCCATGGCCAAATCCACGAAGAACACCGAAAATCCGATAGAAAAAATTTGTCCGCAAGTATGCAGTAAGCGTTCCGGCTTAACAAAGCGCAGAGTGTTCTTCTTTTTCAGAAAGTGGGTCAACATAATGCCCACAGAAATCAGATTACTCAATGCCGTTGCCAGTGCAGCACCGTACACACCCATATCAAAGGTGAAGGTCAACAGATAATCTCCTACAATGTTCAAAATCGAGGTAAACACCACCGCAAAAGTTGCAAGCCCCGGATCGTTGTCATTGCGCAAAAACGCCGCCAGCATTTGACTGAAAATAAACACGGGAATAGCCGCCTTCAAAGGTTTCAAATAGGTAAGACCAATTTCCATCAACTCTCCTTCTGAGCCTAGCAGGTGCAGAAGCTGCTTGTCGCAGAAAATCATCAGCAGCCAGACAACCACAGCTAATCCAGCCGTTGCCACCATGGCGGCAGTAAACATAGAATTGGATTTTCTGACACCACTTTCGCCCTTTGCATTACTGTAAAGCACGCTTCCACCGATTCCTGTCAGAATACCAAGACTACAAATAAAAGACCACACCGGCATTACCAATGCGATTGCTGCCGTTCCCGTAGGACCGGCGTACTGCCCAATCACAGCCATATCCACTAAAGTGTAAACAGCACCTACTAGGGCGCTGCCAAAGGCAGCCAGCAGATACTCAAAATATAACGGTTTGATTGGTTTTTCTGTCATTTCCATAAAAATGTCCTCCTTAAATACAAAAAAGGAGTTGGAGAAAACTGAACAGGACTTTCACCTGACACCTTTCTCTAACTCCTTGTTTCCTATGAACAACTCGTCCTCAGAATGCAAAGCATATTATAAGTATCGAATTGCAAAATGTCAACTTCTTTTTCACTTAAAACTTATCTTAACTTATCTTACATGCTATTCAGCACTGTCAATATACATTTTAAAAAACTTAACAATTCCCTGTTATCAGGTCATAGCTCTCTGCTATCATTCTTTTGATTTCATCTTCCGGTACAGTGCCATCCAAAATAATCGTGTTCCAATGCTCTTTATTCTGATGATATCCGGGAATAACTGCAGCATAAGTATTTCTCCACAAATCTCGCCATTCCGGATCAACTTTAACATTAATACAAAGCCTTGCATCTTTTTCGTATGTCCATAGAAATGCTTTTTTACTCCCTCGAACCCTGACAAGCTGCCAATTATCATCGTGAAACGGAGCATCTATATATGTGTCCGAAAATGTCAAACCAAATTGTAATACCTCGTCTCTCGTTCTCATTATATTTACTCCTTCGCCTGTTTTATACAATAAATCACCATAATGTTTTCCCATTTCATAATGCTTTCCCTTTAATCTTGGATGATACATATATTACATCTCCTCTACAACTTACTTTTTTCCAAATTATTGAATTATTTCCATTATCCCTTTTCTTTTTACAGGTATCCATACCTCATACTGTGCATTTTCCGGGTCTGGATTTAGATAAACCTCAATATCAGGGGCGTTAGCATATTCATATCCTGATGTAGGCAACCATTCCGTTACAATACGTCGTTCCAATTCCTGAATTGACAGATTTGTACCTGTTTCTGAAAAAATAGCCCAAGTAGCCGCAGGTACAATATACTCTTCAAATTTATTATTTTCCTTTGTGCTTGAAACAGCAATGAAGTATTTCCATTGCTCCACATCATTTCATGCACTCACACCTAAAAGTCCCATAGGTGCAGCATTCATTAAACTTGCTAAGTTCTGAATTGTTCCATTAACAGCTGCCTCCTGCCACATTTTGGGAACCACTGCAAAATTATTCTCAATTTCTTTATCAAGCGGCTGAGATACACCTAGAATACGAAATGCATCTTTCTTTTCAATACGATTATTCATTTCATCCACTCCCTTAACAGTAATCTTAAATGTAATAGGAGAAAAGGATTTTATAGATACTCCTTCGTTTTTCACTGCGGAGGGTGCAATACCATGAATACTTTGAAATGCCCTGTTAAAAGCGGTTGGCGACTGATATCCATACTCACCTGCAACATCAATTATCTTTTTATTACCAGCTTGTAAGTCTACTGCAGCTAATGACATTTTTCTTCTTCGAAATATATTCCGACAAAGTAATACCTGCCATATAGGTAAACATTCTCTGAAAATGATACGTTGAACAACAAGCAATTTTTCCAAGCTGTTCATAATCAATATCATCTTTCAAATGCTCTTCAATATAGTCGATTGCTTGATTTAATCTTTCAATCCATTCCATTTTATCTGCTCCTATCATCAACATAAGTATACTTATGAACCTAATCTTTTTCCTCTCATTATCTGCACGAAAAAGAGAGGTTTTCAATGGACTATACTCACCACGCCATGAATCGCTTCTTCAATCAAAAAATCTGTTTAAAAGCATAGATAAACCATACCTGCTTTCATTTTATAATTTCCATTTTTCAATTTTTCGATTGGATTATAAAAGTCTTTCGTCTGTATAATTTCATTTGTGTTGACACCTCTTTTTGCATCACCTTTGCATATTTATTATATGCTTAAACTTACCGCTATTTGGATTCTGCTTGGGCACTTCCTCTGACAACACAATGGTAGCTTGAACTACATTTTGAGTCTCCAAAAACTTCACCAAACATTCTTTTGCATCTTTAAATGCCGCGTCTTTACTTACGCCATCCTTTTCTTCAATACGAAGCTCCAGTCTGTTTTCAGGATACACAAGCATTTGAAAACGTCGTAGACTATGTACTTCTTTCAATACTGCATAAAAAGATAATGGTGCAATCTTTATCTCTTTTCCTTCCTGGATAAAAGTTGTAACATCGTCCGCCCTTCCTTCAAGTTCGAGCCATGGAGACGTATTACCACAACCACAAGGCTCGTGATGCATAATTACCCTGTCAGTCACCTCATAACGGATATAAGGCTGTGTATAATTGTAAAGATTTGTCAGGTAAATCTTGTCAGACTGCACACCGTCCGGCACAGGATTTCCATTCACATCTACCGGCTCCACAATCAGCCAGTCATTATTCACATGGAAATGTTGCTTCCTGCATTCACACGCAACAGTTCCACCCTCTGTACAGGAATACGAGGTCTGCACATAACAATGAAAGGTTTCGGCAAGCCTATTCCTTAATCTGTCCGACAAATATTCTCCCCCCGTCATGATAAGCACCGGTGAAATCTGTAATCTTCCTTCTTTTGCTTCATCGATCAAAAGTTCCAGATTAGATGGATATCCTCCTAACATATCCGGTTGAAATTCATTTAATTGTTGCACAATTTCTGCAACAGGATACAAGGCGCTGGATACTGCAAGCTGCTTCTTTTTCCAAGGCATACTTCTTAATCTGGAACGGATACTGCTATTTCCCAAGTAGAAACCTTCATCTGCAAAAACTCCAATACTCTTTCCGCCTCTTTTCATAAACGCAACTAAATCCTCTTTTCTTGCATAGCTGCGGCAAGCACAAATTCCTCCCATTACATTGTTTGCCGTGTTATCATAGACAGAAACCAATGGATTTCCTGTAGAACCTGACGTGGTAAACACCAAATACTTCTTCTTTAGTTTACGACCAATATTGTCTGTATCCTCCATAAATTTCTCTACTTCTTCTAACGTTAACTCCTTGTCACAAACCCAGTCGTTCCAGTTTTCCATTAGCTTTTTCTTATCTGTCTGTGGCAAATCTGTCAAACTAAATGACTGTGGCACATTCTCATAAAGTTTCCTGTAATAAGGACTGTTTTTTCTTGCATATTCCACGATTTCAGCCAATCTCTTTTTTTGAATTTCCTGCTGCTTCTCCACACTCATCTTTTCATAATCCATACAAAGCTTCATCGCCTTAAAAATTCCTATTTTCTTCATATTTCCCCCTTATTTGCAAATTCCATATAACATCACATCCAGATATGCCTTTAATTCCGCTTTGATTTTCTCACTGTTTTCAAAAAACTCATCCGGCGTCTGTTGATACTGCACTAAATATTTGTTCAACACAGCATTGATATAGATATGCAGTCCTTCTATGGTTGCCTGGTTGATTTCTTCCGTTTTTAAATTCAATGTAGCAACTGCTCTTCTTATTGTTTGTACCGATTCTGCCTGAACACCTGCCAGGTATCTTCTGATAATTTCTGTTTTCTCCTGTGCAATTTCTGCAGACACTTCACGAGACACCATATTTACCATATGCATCTCATCTTTATACTGCATACATATAGATATTTTACGGTTCATACTTGCAAACAGAATTTCATAAAAATCATTTTCTATCACCATCTCTTCTTTTGTAGTTAAAGTTAAGCGTTCCAATGATTTTTCTAAGCAATACAGATAGTAATTCTTTTTAGAGCCAAAATAATGAAATAAAATACCTTTTGAAATATGACACTTTTGAGTGATAATATCTGTACTTACATCCTTATAAGATTTCTGTGAAAATTCTTTTATCCCAGTTGATAAAATATATTCTTTTTTATCTTTTGGCAGCTTTTCAAATGTTGCAAATGACATAAATCCTCCTTAACTATTTCCATAGGATTGACCAGTAAGTCAATTCGTCCATACAAAGCATATCACTCATTGACCAGCAAGTCAAGCATAGATCCTATTGATTTAATCAATATTATAAACCAGATATACTCCGCATTGTCACTACAAACAATGGACTGACTGCCGCTCACAAGTGATTGTCATTAAGGACAACATATTCATCTATCGACAAACTGGGGTTTATGAGCTCAATGCTGTTATCAATGATAAATACCTTTCTGTCTTTTTCTTAATATCATCTTCACTAACGCCATAATAGCTATACAAATCTTTTGAAATTTTTTGAAACCTTTTTACTACTCTCTTGTTTCCAGAATACGATATACCAAATACATTCCAAATATAATCTATAGCCATTTCAAGAGAATCATCACCGATTCTTATTTCATATAGATGGAAGTTCATATTCATTTCACCTAAAATTTCCGGTTTATTCTGTAAAATCAAACTTTCCTTTAGATTTTTGTGTTGTTCAATATATTTTCTCTCAGATGAATCAATTTCAATGAAATTATAGTTGCTCTTCGCATATTGTACTAACTCATCAAGAGTATGTTCGCCTGCAACCACTTTCTTCTCTATCAGCTTACGTCTAAATCTATAGATAGTATTTCGTATCCTTACTTTTAGAGGTCTTTTCTGTGTTCTTCCAGCTATAAAAATACTTGTTGGACCATCTGCACCTCCTATTATTGAAACTTCACTTTTACTTTTTTCTTTCATAAATGTTCATCCTCGTAAATTCCGATTTACTAAGCCAATTATAGCACGTCTCATACTAAAATTCAGAAATTATTTCTTGATACGACGCATAATTCATAACATAAATCTCATCCACTTCATTCGGAAGCACCGGAACAACCTTCCCTGATTCACGTTCACAAATTCTTACGTTTTCTGCATGACTTAATGCTCCAGCATCTTTTCAATAAATATCCCATATCCTCTTGATGCATCCGACACAAATACATGTGTGACTGCCCCGATAATTTTCCCATCCTGAATAATCGGACTGCCGCTCATCCCCTGCACAATTCCCCCCGTCAGTTCCAGTAGTTCCGGATCTGTCACTCGAAATAAGATTCCTTTATTCTCCTCCACGCCACTGTAATCAAGGCTCTCTATCTGAATCTCATACTGTCTGCTCTCCCCCGATACCGAGGATAAAATGTATGCCGTACCAGGTCTGATATCCTGCTTATAAGCCACCGGATACATCCTGTCAGCATTCATTTCTGTCACTTCCATGTCCAGTTTTCCCTGAATTCCGAGCGAGGAATTCAGGGTAATAGTTCCAAGACAATTCCTCTTATTGTAATTAATTACCCCTGTAAGTTCTCCCGGTACTCCCTTTTCTCCCTTTTTTATTCCCACAATATCTGCATCATAGATATATCCCTCTGAAACGCTCATCTGTGTTCCTGTATCACTGTCACTCACTGCATGTCCCAGCGCACCAAATGTCTGATTTTTGGTATGGTATGTGAGAGTTCCCACGCCTGCCAAGTCATCGCGCACCCAGATTCCTAACAGATACCTCCCCTGTTCACTTTCCACCGGTGTAAGAGATACTTCGATATACTCCCCGTCGCGCTCTATTCCTAAGATTTCTCTGTCTTTACCATACGCATTAATTTTGTCTGTCAATTCTTCTTTTTCATTTACCGATTCACCATTGACACTTACGATATAATCTCCGCTTTTTACAATATTCTGTGAAGGATAGCACTCTTTTCCGGCAGCATCCACCACTTTCGATGTTCCAAGCACCAAAACGCCATCCGTCTTGACATAAATTCCAATCGGCAGACCACTTGCATAAACTTCCTGTTCATCCACAACCATGACTTGTACATCTTTTACCGGAAAAAGTCCCAAAAATTTACACGTAACTGTATAATTAGGCTTTTCCTCTACCACCCCCGTCTGCGCAGAGCTTTCAAACACTTCCATGCTGTCTTCCTTTAATACCACGCTGACCGGCACATCAAAATCATAAGAAGCCTGTCTTCCTGCCACTACATACATCTCATCCGGAATTGCCTGATAAAATGTTTTCACAGAAAAAGCCGCTACAAGAAACACGCCAATCCAAGTTATCTGCTGTATCATCTGATGAAATCTATTCTCCATATACTCTCCTTGCTGTATCGTCATCTATTATTACTTTTCTTAAAAGTTTTACACAAAAAAGGAAGATACCTGACGTATCTTCCCTTATTATATGGATATTTTCAGTTTTCAAACATTTTTTTATGCGCCGCAAGCTCTTTCATCTCCCGCGCACTGCTTCGCACAGTATCCGTAATCTCTACCCCGCCGAGCATACGCGCAAGTTCATCGATACTCTCATCTTCCTTCAATCTGCGGATAGTAGATACCGTGCTCTGATCCTGCACAGACTTCTCAATCAGATAATGCGAATCTGCCATGGCGGCAATCTGCGGCAAATGTGTAATACAGATAATCTGATGATTCCTTCCGAGCACATTCATCTTCTCAGAAACCATCTGTGCCGTGCGTCCGCTGATTCCACTGTCAATCTCATCGAAAATCAACGTCTCTACTGCATCCTCATCCGCAAGAACTGTCTTGATTGCCAGCATAATACGGGAAAGTTCTCCGCCGGATGCCACTTTCCCAAGCGGCTTTAACGGCTCTCCCGGATTAGTCGTTATCAGAAACTCGGCATCATCAAATCCATTTGCCGTGTAATCTGCCGTACGCCCAAATTCCATCGTAAAGCGCACATCCAGAAAATTTAAATCTTTCAAAGCTTCCGTCACCGCAGTCGTCAGCTTTACTGCATATTCCTGACGAATTTCTGACACGGTAGCACAAGCTTTCGCTAACTGCTTTTCTGCCTTTGCCGCATCCGCTTTTAATCCCTCAAGATAACCATCGTAGTCTTTTAGTTTGCTAAGACGCTCCTGCTTATCTGCGAGTGCTGTAAGTATTTCAGGAATTGAACTTCCGTACTTGGACTTTAAGTGGTTAATCTCATCTAAACGCTTTTCAATCTGGAAAAACGTTTCATCGTCAAACTCCATACTTCCGGCGTAGTCAGAGATTTCCCTGTTAAAATCATTGAGCAGATTATCAATTTCTAAAAGTTCCTGCTCTAATTCTTCCAGCTTTTCATCATAAGAAGAAACTCCGGACAACTCCCGCAGAGCTCTTCCAACCATATCAGAAGCGCTGTCCATGCCGGCTCCGGTGCTTCCGTAAGCGCTGTTTACTGCTTCCACAATCTTACGTCCGTTGCTGAATCTGCGAAAATCTGCTTCCAGTTCTTCGTCCTCTCCTTCACTCAACGCAGCTTCCTCTATTTCCTTTACTTCATATTCCAAAAAAGAAATTTCCCGCAGACGCTCTTCCACGTCCACATCTGCTTCTTTTAATTCTTCTGACAGCTTGCGGTATCTGTGATAGCACTCTAAAAGCACTGCTTTCGGCTCCGCGAGACGCTCTGTGGCATAGTCATCTAAAATCTCTAAATGCTTCTTTTTAGAGAGCAGTGACTGGTGCTCGTGCTGTCCGTGAATATCAATTAAAATCGCTGCAATTTCCTTTACCTTAGACGCTGGTACAGTCTCCGCATTTACCTTCGCTGCCCCTCTGCCATTCACAATCTTACGACTTAAAATAACCTCGTCATCCTCAGGAAATACATCAAGTGCCTCTAATTGTGCACGCTGTCTCTCATTTGTCACGTGAAAAATCAATTCCACCAGTGCCGGTGCCGTTCCGCCTTCCGCATCACATTCACGCAGCATTTCTTTTTGTATTTTCTCGCCAAGTGCCAGATTAATAGAACCAATGATAATGGATTTTCCCGCACCGGTTTCACCGGATAAAATATTTAATCCATCTGTAAAATCAACTTCCGTTTCTTCAATTAATGCCAGATTTTTTACATGTAGACTTTGTAACATAGAATCTCCTTTTACTCTCCCCAGAAGCACACGTTCTATTCTTCTACAATCTTTCTCAAACGGCTCATAACCGTAATCGTATCTTCGTAACTGCGCACTGCACACATAATCGTATCATCTCCAGCTATACTGCCGACAATCTCATGCAGATGCATGGCATCAAGCGCTGCTGCTACCGCCATCGCCATGCCGGAAACGGTCTTTATCACAAGTATATTCTGTGCCATATCCATCGATAGAAATCCATCTCTGAAAATGCGCGTATACTTCTCAGACATATCTTCATCCGTCTCAACCAGTGCAACATACTTCTGCTTTCCATTGCTCATCGGGAGCTTCGTGAGCTTCAACTCGCGAATATCTCTTGATACAGTCGCCTGAGTCACCTGATACCCTTCTGCTTCCAGATAATCGGACAATTCTTCCTGTGTTTCAACATCATTCTTGCTGATTAATTCCAGGATTTTTGCCTGTCGTCTTGTCTTCATCCGTTCACCAAATCCTTTCCGGCACACCTATGTATATGCCTGCATCTTTTTACTGAGTATCTCTAAAAAACTCTCCTTGCTCAATTTGCAGATACGCGCAGTCTCCTTTGCCTTACGAATGACAAAGCGGTCACCCACTTCTAACCGCACGGCGTTATCTCCATCAAAGCTGACTTCTACCGCTTCATCCCTCTGCGAACGTCTCTCATTTAATTCGACCACAACCTCATCATCCGCGCCGATAACAATACTTCTGGCATTGAGGGTATGCGGATTAATCGGTGTAATCAATATCATCTGCGCCTTCGGGTCAACAATCGGTCCTCCCGCTGACATATTATATCCGGTAGAACCTGTCGGGGTGGATACGATAATGCCATCCGCGCGAAATGCATTTAAAAATTCTCCATTGACATAAACACTCAAGCGCACCACTGAGAGCGAACCAACTCTGTGAATTACAATATCATTAAAAGCAATGCATTTTTCGGAGTTCTTCCCTGCCGTCACGCCGTATCCTTCTAACATCATGCGATTTTCCACCACATACTCACCTGCCATAAGCTGGTCAATCGCTGTAAATACATTGCCTGACTCCAATTCGCACAAGTATCCGAGATTCCCAAGATTAACTCCGATAAGCGGTATTCTGCTGTCTACCAGCATGGATGCTGCCCGTATCAGCGTTCCATCGCCGCCTAATACAAGCACACACTCTGTCTCCTCCGGTATTTCTGAAGCTTTTGGCGCTGCCTCAAATGCATTATCCCCGGAACTGAAAAAGCAATGGCAACTGCCACCCTTTTTTTCGATATATGCCGAAAGCTCCTTTGTCAGCTTTCTGTCTGTATCCTTATGCTTATTGGTAATAATCAAAAAATGTTTCATGCTATTTATCCAGCTCACCATGCGCTGCTTCTACTACCGCATGGACATCTACGGCTTCCTCTCTTCCGCCACAGGCTTCTTTTCTGATATATACAAGATACTCGATATTCCCCTCCGGTCCCTTGATTGGCGAATACTCCAGATTTTTTATAAAAAATCCCTGTTCCTCTGCGAAATCAATGACCTTAACAATGACTTCTTCATGTACGGACTTCTCGCGTACAACACCTTTTTTACCAACCTTTTCTCTGCCCGCTTCAAACTGCGGTTTAATCAGGCATACCATCTCACCGCCATCCTTTAGCAGTTCACGCGCCGGGCCTAACACCTTCGTCAAAGAAATAAACGACACATCCACAGAAGCAAAATCTAATGCATCATCGATATCCTCCGGTGTAACATAGCGGATATTGGTCTTTTCCATACACACAACACGAGGGTCCTGACGCAGCTTCCATGCAAACTGTCCGTATCCTACATCTACCGCATACACCTTAGACGCTCCGTTTTGCAACATACAATCTGTAAATCCACCCGTAGATGCCCCGATATCCATACATACCTTGTCGTCTAATGTAATACCAAAGTGCGTCATCGCCTTTTCTAACTTAAGTCCTCCGCGACTCACATACTTTAAGGTATTTCCTTTTATCTCAATCGAAACTTCGGTGTCAAACATAGTCCCGGCTTTATCCTCGCGCTCATTCTCCACGAATACATTGCCTTCCATAATCATCGCCTTCGCCTTCTCTCTCGAAGGTGCAAGCCCTCTATTTACCAATAGTACATCTAATCGTTCTTTCAATCGTCTATCCTTCCTTCGCCAGCAATTCGCGATATGCTGTTACCGTCCTGCTCGTAACCGTGTCTGCATCAATACCACATTCCCTGCGCAGAATCTCTACATTTCCATGCTCCACATACGCATCCGGAATCGCAATATTAAGCACTTTTATCGCACTTCCATCTTCATTATAGAACTGTGTGATATGCTCGCCGAATCCGCCGTTAATCACATTTTCTTCCATCGTGACAATCAGCTTATGATTTTTCGTCACCTCACGCAGCGTCTCCTCATCCAACGGCTTTGCAAAACGCGCATTAATAAGACTGCATGCATATCCCTGCTGTTTTAGATTATCTCGCACTGCCTCTGCTGTCTTTACCATAGAGCCAAGCGCAAAGAGTACAATCTCAGACTCCCTGTAAATCCATTCACTCCTGCCGTAGCAAATCGGCTCACGATACTCCTGTAAACCATCATACGCCTGACCTCTCGGATAGCGCACTGCAATCGGCGCTCCGAAATTAACGGCATACTTAATCATATCCGAAAGCTCCCACTTATTCTTCGGAGCAAGAATCGTCATATTCGGAATTGATGATAAATATGATATATCAAAAATCCCCTGATGTGTCTCTCCGTCACTTCCGACAAGCCCTGCGCGGTCTATCGCAAATACAACCGGAAGATTCTGAATACAGACATCGTGCAGTATCTGGTCATAGGCTCTCTGCAAAAAGGACGAGTACACTGCAAAAATCGGTTTCAATCCGCCTGCCGCAAGTCCTGCCGCAAATGTAACCGCATGTTGCTCCGCAATTCCCACATCAAAGAATCTGTCCGGGAACATATTGTGAAATCTCTTTAATCCTGTTCCATCGCACATCGCCGCAGTAATTGCAACCACCTTCTCATCCCTGTCACCGAGCTTGCGCATGACTGTCGAAAATATGTCCGTATAATTTGCTGTAACTCTTGGGTTCTTCGGCAATCCTGTCTCAATCTCAAATGGCTCCGTACCATGGAATCGTGCCGGATGCCGCTCCGCCGGAGCATATCCTGCACCCTTGTGCGTCATCACATGTACTAATACCGGACCTTCTATACGCGAAGCCTCACGCAGCAGCTTCTCGATACCCTTCGTATCTCCGCCATCCACCGGGCCTAAATAGATAATTCCCATCTCCTCAAAGAACATCCCCGGAATCAACAACTGCTTGATACCACTCTTCGTACGTCTGATTTTCTCAACTGCCTTATCTCCATACACAGGAATCTTTTTTAGTGAATTCATCACACCAAGCTTCAGGTCAAGATAGGCATCCGCTGTGCGGAATCCTGCAAGATACTGCGACATTCCACCGACATTTTCAGAAATAGACATATTATTGTCATTGAGCACAATGATAAAATTAGACTTAAGCTGTGCCGCATTATTAAGCGCTTCATACGCCATACCACCTGTTAATGCTCCATCGCCAATGACTGACACAATCTTATAATTCTCTCCGGTAATCTCTCTGGCATGTGCATATCCTAGCCCCGCTGAAATCGATGTGGAACTATGTCCCGTATCAAAGCTGTCGCAATCACTTTCCTTGCGCTTCGGGAAACCACTCATACCGCCATACTTGCGCAGTTCATCAAAACCATCTCGTCTTCCTGTCAAAATCTTATGTGTATATGCCTGATGACCCACATCCCAGATTAACTTATCGTTCGGAAAATCCAAGCATCTGTGCAGTGCCATAGTAAGCTCTACAACCCCAAGATTCGATGCCAGATGACCGCCTGTCACAGATATTTTTTCAATTAAAAACTCACGTATCTCATCAGCAAGAATTTTCAGTTCTTCCTCCGAGAGTGATTTAATATCATTTTCTTTTTGTATTCGCTCTAACATCATACAGAGCACCTCTGTTTCTATAAAAATCCGCCCCAAATATACTTGCCAGACATTATTTTTCTCTGGAAATGAGATATCTGAGTAACTCTGTCAAAAACTCATTTTTCACTACAAGTGTATCCATCTGTGCAATGGCATGCTCTGACAGTTCTTCAACATCCGCTTTGGCTTTGTCAAGTCCCTCAAAAGTCACATACGTAAACTTCTGATTCTTCTCGTCACTTCCAATCGGCTTGCCGAGCACCTCCATCGTACTCGTAATATCTAAAATATCATCCTGAATCTGGAACGCCAGACCAACTTCTCCTGCAACTTCCTCAATCAGCTTCTGCTCATTCTTCGTTGCACCAGCTAAAATTGCTCCGATTAACATGGAACTTTCGAGCAAAGCGCCTGTCTTTAAACGATAAATGAAATCTAACTTCTCTCGTGACATATCAGATGTTCCCTCTGATTCCACATCTACCGTCTGTCCGCCTACCATTCCATAGATACCTGCTTTTCTGGTTAAAACCTGAAACGCACGGGCAATTCCTGTATTCTCAGGCTCCATATCAAACGCCAGCGCTGCCGTCTCATATGCGTAATTCAATAGCGCATCGCCCGCTAAAATTCCCATGGCTTCACCGTAAACGGCATGGGTCGTTTTCTTGCCTCTGCGATACTCATCATTATCCATCGCCGGCAAGTCATCATGCACCAACGAATAGGTATGAATCAACTCGATAGCTGCCATAAATGGCTCAATCACACGGGATTTGCCTCCAAAAAGCCGATAGGTCTCCTGCATCAGCATCGGTCTTAAACGCTTGCCGCCCGCAAGCATACTGTAATTCATTGCTTTCATAATCGTCTGCTGATAGCCTTCTTCTTTTGGCAGATAAGACGCAATGATTGTCTCAATCTCTGTTGTCCGTCTGTCGATTTCCATCCTGATATCCATCGCCTATTCATTCCTCTCTTACATATCTTCTAAGCTGCCATCCATAGTCAGCACCTGCATCTTCTTCTCAACCTCATCCAAAAGCCCGTTGCAGGCCTTAAGTCCTTCCACACCGCGCTGATAAAGCTTAAAAGACTCATCCAAGGATACATCCGGTTGTTCCATCTGCTCTATCACAGCTTCTATTTCTGCAAATGTCTCCTCTAAAGAGCGCTTATTTTCGTCTTTCACTTCACTCATTTTATACCTCATTTCCAAACAGCTTATCACTGTTCATCCGTCACAATATCCACAACTTCCGCCTTAAGAGAACCGTGAAGCAGATGTATATCCAACACATCTCCTTGAGCAACAGCTGCTGCATCAGTCACTGCACGCCCTTCACTGTCTGACACATAAGAATATCCCTGACTTAACTTTCTTACCGGAGACATTCCTTCTATCTGTTCCGACAACAATGCAAGCCTGTAATGCTTCTGTTCTAATATCTGCACCATGCGATTCTGTATATGCTCCTGCAAATCCGCTGCATACTTGCGATTCTCACGCAGCTTATTCTCAGGGCTTAAGTACTTAAGCTTCGTCTGTGCATGTGCAAGGCGCATACGCGCTGCTTCCACCTGTCTGCGAAGCTGACGCACCATCTGACTCTCTAACGATGCCATCTGTTCCTTTACCAGCCAATAGTCGAATACCGCCAGTTCTGCTGCTGCGGAAGGTGTCGGTGCCCGTAAATCTGCCACATAATCGGCAATAGTAGTGTCCGTCTCATGACCTACCGCCGAAATAATCGGCGTCTCACATTCAAAAATAGCTCTGGCAACCGCCTCTTCATTGAATGCCCACAAGTCCTCTATCGAGCCGCCGCCGCGTCCCACAATCATAACATCCACACCGAGTGCATCCAAAGCCCGGATACCATTTACAATGCTGGCAACTGCGCCCTCTCCCTGCACCAACGCCGGGTATAATATCAGTTCCACATAAGGATTCCTGCGTGTTGAAATATTGCGAATGTCCTGTATCGCAGCTCCGGTTGGTGCTGTCACAATACCAATACGCTTCGCATAGCGTGGAATCGGCTTTTTATACTCCGGGGCAAACATCCCCATCTCCTCCAATTCTCGCTTCAACGCCTCAAACCGCAGATACAGATTTCCCGTACCATCCAGTTCAATCTCCTTTGCGTAGAGCTGATACCTGCCGTCACGCTCATACACATCCACCGTTCCGGTCACTATGACTTTGTCGCCTTCTTTCATGGTAAAATTAATTCCACGTCTGTTTCCGGCGAACATAACTGCCGCTATCGTACCTGTCGCATCCTTTAACGTAAAATAAATGTGACCGGATGTGTGATACTTACAATTAGATACCTCACCTTTCACACTGATGCGGTTTAGCATAAAATCCTGGGCAAACATATTTTTAATATATGTATTAACTTGTCCCACGGAATAAACATTCTTCATCATGCCAATTTTCCTAAAATACCATTCACGAAAGCCGGGGACTCATCTGTGCCATATTTTTTGGCAAGTTCAACCGCCTCATTGATGGCAACACCTTCCGGCACATCCTCGTCATACTTCATCTCATATACTGCAAGTCGAAGCAGTGTCAAATCAACCTTGCCCATTCGGCTGGTCTTCCATCCCTCAGCGACTTCATTAATCGCTGCATCTATCTCTTCCAGATGTGCCACAATATCATTGCACTTCGTTGTGATATATGTGCCATCTGCCACATCCCACGCTTCCTCAGCTTCGCCATATACTTTCATCTGCTCCGGCATCTCCGATACGTCGTGGAACTCCACACCAAACAGCATCTTAAATACCAACTCTCTCAATTGTCTTCTTGTCATAGCTTATGTCCTCTCTTTAATCTTTCATACAATAGCTCACTATTCCTATTGCATAACACGGAAAAAAGGATGTCACAGGGACATCCTTTATGATATTCAGCGCGAAAGCTACTATTTGTTGCTACCCATGTCCACCGTTGCGATACGAACATTCACAATTGAAACCTCTAATCCGGTCATATTCTCAATCGCATTCTTCACGCGCTCCTGTACCTTGGCAGATACCTCCGGAATGGAATATCCGTAAGAGATATTCAATGCAACATCCACATTCACGGTTCCGTCCAGCACCTCTACACGAATGCCCTTAGAAAGATTCTTCATACCAAGCTTACTTACCAGTTCATTTGTGATGTTACCCGCCATGGAACCTACTCCGTCCACCTCAGTAGCGGCAAGTCCTGCGATGATGGCAACAACTTCATCTGCAATCTTCACTTCTCCTAAATTACCATCCTTTATTTTAAATGTTCTGCGATCCTCACCCATTGCTAAATGCCTCCTAAGTGATATTATGCGTTCATTATACCAGACTATTCACAATTTGGGAACCAAAAAAAGTATTAATTTATTCTGTATCTTCCATTAACTGGAAATCACAGCCGCCATCCCCACTTGAGGAAGTGTATGCGTAGGCAAGAGACTCTCCCTCATACGCTATGGAAAAACTGCCTTCCATATCCAGAAATGAGTGGGCCTGCGCCAGTTCTGTTACCAATTCTGCCATATCATCAACAAATGCCTCGGCCATTTCCTGACTCGCACAGTCCGCCTCCTCAATCGTCTCCTCCACGAAAAGTCTTATCACAAAATCATCCATGTCGCTCTCATCATCCACGACTGCCCGGCTGATATACGGATTCTTGTGATTCGCAAGTATATTCTTCACATAGGATGTGCAGGACATAATTCTGGTCTGTGCTACATCCTCTGCCTCCAAAAAAATCTTATAGTTTATCTTCATTGGGTCTGCCATTATTTTCTCCTTTGTTTGAATGCTTTTATCACATCTCCAACAACCAAGTTGTTTACCATCATAATATCACAGCATATATAAAATTTCAAACTCGGAATCCTATCGCCTTTTCTGCTTCAATTACATTTTCCATCCGTGCCCGCTCTATCCTGGCGATTGCATTGATTATATCATCGTAAATTAATGTCTGCATCTGATTTCTGGTATATTTGTCCTTCTCATTTGTCATCAGACGTTTTGCACTAAAAAGAATACATGTTTCAAGCAGGCTTCTCGCTTCTCTTCCATTACCAAAGTTCTTATCCTTTACACGCTTCACAAAGTGTTTGTAAACTTCTTCCTGCGCCCGCTCGTCCACAATAAAATTCTGCACTTTTGCCATATTATAAAATATCTTTACCATTTCCTCTGCTGAATACGAATCAAAATAAATCGTAGATGTAATGCGGCTCTTTATTCCCGGATTTGCTTCAAAAAAATCGAGCATTTTATTATCCCGGGATGAGACATTTTTCCCTCCATATCCTGCAAATATAACAAGCTTATCCATAGAATGTTCTTCCAGCTCTATGATAAGCTGCGCGATTGCTTCATTGCCAAAGCTGTCTGTCTCGCCACGACTGTCTACCAGTGAATATGCCTCATCAATAACAATTATGTCATAATTTTCAAATAAAGCCTTTGTTTTCGGTGCTGAATGTCCTACATACTTACCTTTTAATTCTGCTCCATTCACGCAGATAAATCGATTCCCTCTAAGCAGTCCCTGCTCGACCATCATCTGTCCCATGAGTTTTGCCATGGTCGTTTTAGCTGTACCCGGTGCTCCTAGCATTGCATGTACATTATGATATACAGAACCGCTAAGCTTCATATCTCGTCTTATCTTATTGTATTTCATCAAATTCACAATATCAAATACCTGCTCTTTCACAGAATCCATACCAATAAGTTCACTGCGTATTCTCTTATCTGAAGACTTTTTATCATCTGCTTTTATCCTTACCTTCACAAATCTGTCTATAAAATCAAAATCTTTTGTAACAAGCTCCTTTGTTTCATCAGGGTCTTTGTCTTTTATCGCATATTTTACTATTTTTTCGATAAGTTCACACTTATTTTTGTCATTCATTGCGACAATAATATCAACAATTTTTCGATATGCAAATCCTTTATTAACCGTAATATGATTCTCGTCAAAAAAACTCTTCAATACCTGTCTGTAATATGCCTTGCAGAATTCTTTTTCTATCCGGACAACAACATCATCTGCCGCATAATTTAAAATGAGATATTTTATTTTTTCCATACTGCCGTCATCATACCACTCTTCCTCAGACTTCTTTGTATGATTCTCATCGGTATCCCATTCCGAATCATCCCCGATATCCTGCTGCTCTACCAGAATATATACTCTTTCATTATTTTTAAATATGTCTAAATTATCAGCCAGCGCATTCTGCTCTCCTCCATAGAAGAAACAGCTATCACTGACTACCACGCACACCTGTGAAGCAGTACAGTCCAGCCAATACGGTCTGTTTGGTTTTACAAAACAATTTGCCTGTCCAAAAACATTACCAAACGGTAACGAATCATTAATATTACTATTATTAAAGATACTAATCTCTGTTTCCCTGATAATTGGAATTTGGAAATTATTTTCCGACCATTCCTCCACACCTGACTTTTCATCATTTATAATATCTTTGTCGTAAAAATATCCATTTTTCTCATTATAGCATGCCGCCATATATGCAATTGCCATATAACCCATCTCTGTACTCTGAGCCGTCACAACTACATACTTGGAATCTTTTTCCTTCTCAATCGTTTTCAAAAGCTCTTTATAATGAACAGCTCCCAGCTTAATATCTCTCTTCAACTCCTCTATCCCGATATGTTCCGGTACAGCAAGAAATGAAAATTTTTCCGCCTGCTCATTTTTCATGATGCCGTTTCTCACGTCCGGTTTAAGTAATGAA